>CBFHTU010000106.1:301-1004 GCA_965658825.1 Yoonia sp. | reverse complement strand
GATCGCCACGAACACGCCTTCGGCCCCCGTCTTGATCGCGACCTTATGGTCCATCGCACGCATCAGATCCGTGCAGGCCCGTGTCTCGCCCGCGACCAGTTCGGGGTAGGTCATCATCGCGTTGCGCAGCTTCACCGCCGCTTGCGCGCGCAGATCGCCCGTTTCCTTTGCACTCGCAAAGAAAGCCATCGACCGCGCGAGGCCGTGCACCGTGCAGGCGTGGTTCGGGGCGGAACAGCCGTCGATCCCGTAGGTCGGACTGGTCTCTTGGGTCGTTTCTTCAAACGCCGCCTTACCCATCATCTGCACAGGGTGGTCGACTTTCTCGTAATCGGCGTGGCCCTTGATGTGCTTGTTAAGCGTCAGAAACCCCGAATGTTTGCCCGAACAATTGTTATGCATCTGGCAAGGCTGCTCGCCTGCGCGGATCAGGTCTTCGCGGGCGTCTTTATCGTTGGGCGTTTGCGGACCGCAGCGGAAATCGTCGTCTGTCAGGCCCAGATCCTTCAGCCATGCGCTCACGCGATCGGTATGGATTTTCGCCCCTTGATGCGATGCGCAAGAGAGCGCCAACTGCTCTGTGGTCAGATGCGCGCCTGCGCCGCTTTCCAGCAAGGGGAGCGCCTGAATCATCTTGCACGACGAGCGCGGGAAAATCACCGCCGCAGGATGGCCCCATGCATGGACAATCTCGCCTGCTTCA
>CBFHTU010000106.1:0-291 GCA_965658825.1 Yoonia sp. | reverse complement strand
ACAGACTCCAACAAGTCGTTGCGCCAGATTTCGACCAGATCAACAGGGTTTTCCATAAGTATTCCTTTCCTAACGGGCGGGATGTTGCGGCCTGAGCAAATCAGGGCTTTCCCAACCAAGCGGTTTTTTGCTACCATCTCCGGTATCGAGTTGAAACAGTTCCCGCCACAAGAAAAGGTGCCATTAAGATGCACCACGGAAATGGGGGCATCCAGAGGCAAGGACAGCTTGGAGGCTGTAGGTATGATTTTGAAAATTTCTCGCGCAATTGGCGTGATGGCGGCATGTGTG
>CBFHTU010000105.1:0-1075 GCA_965658825.1 Yoonia sp. | reverse complement strand
GAGCATGGGATGAGCAGCGCCAGTTTCTACAAGTGGCGGGCCAAGTTTGGCGGGATGGATGCGTCTTTGATCACTGAGATGAAGGACATGGCCGAACAAAACCGCAGGCTCAAGAAGATGTATGCCGAGTTGATCATGCAAAACGACTTGTTAAAGGAAGCCCTCGGAAGCGCCATTTGTTGCGCCATTGGTCCGAGCGACAATGGCGCGCGCTAAGGCCATCTCTGCGACGAGAGATGGCCATGAATGCGGTCACACGACACGGGGTGGGCATAGCCTTGGCCTGCCGCACATTCCAAATCAGTGAGACGTGCTACCGGTACAGCCCTTTGTTGAACGATGAGAATGAAGAGATTGCGGATTGGCTCGAACGTTTGACGGCCAACAAGCGCTCCTGGGGCTTTGGGTTATGCTTTTTGTATCTGCGCAACGTGCAAGGCTATGGCTGGAACCATAAACGGGTTTACCGGATCTACTGCGAACTGGAGCTGAACCTGCGGATCAAACCCAAGAAACGCTTGAAGCGGGACAAACCCGAACCGCTGGCCGTGCCTGATCGGCCAAATGAGATGTGGTTGATGGACTTCATGGCAGATCAGCTCGCGGATGGTCGATCAATCCGAACACTGAACGTCCTGGATGACTTCAACCGCGAGGGTCTGTGCATCGAGGTAGACTTTTCGCTACCTGCTGAACGCGTCGTTCGCAGCCTAAATCAGATCATCGAATGGCGGGGCAAACCAAACACCATTCGCGTTGATAACGGTCCCGAATATATCAGTGGAAAGTTGATGGAATGGGCTGGGAAGCAGGGCGTCAGGCTGGAGCACATCCAGCCAGGCAAGCCCCAGCAGAATGCCTACATCGAGCGTCACAACCGCACCGTTCGCGGTGAATGGTTGAGCCAATACATATTTGAAACCATCGAGGAGGCACAGGACCAGGCAACGGAATGGCTCTGGACTTACAACAACGAGCGACCCAACATGGGCATCGGCGGCATCACACCCGCTATGAAACTAAAAACAGCCGCCTGAATTCTACGGCTGGCCCCCATTAAAAATGGGGGGATTAC
>CBFHTU010000104.1:0-1268 GCA_965658825.1 Yoonia sp. | reverse complement strand
CCTGCTGTTTTCAATCATCACAGCCTTGGCGGCTGTCGTGCGCGGTGCGGAGTTATACTTGAAACCTGACGTGTCGACACTCAGAAGCCAGCTGCGAATAACGCCAGGGTGGTCTTGCAATGACTTATACAGCTTGTCGAAATATTCTTGACCAAGCTCGGCCTGCACCTGCTCTTGCGTGTGGAAGCGGGTGAAGCAAACAAACCAGCGCCGATCATCGGCATCAATTGCCAGAGCGTCTTCGTGGTTTGTGAGTGCCAGATAGTTCTGAGTGTTCGGCAGGGTGATACCATCACGGCCTTTCCCGACGACAGAGATCAAGTCGTTCGTGATCAGCGGCTTGAGCCTATCCATCACAGCAAACCTGTTTTGACCTGACGCCCGTATTTCTTCAATCACGGCCAGTGCAGACCCGGCGGCCCAGGCGTTGAAGTCGGCGTTCACTTCCTGTGGTGTAACGATGCGGACGTTCTCTTGCCCGATCACTGTGCCCAACATCTGGCCAATGGATGTCTTTCCATCGCCTGGGGTGCCTTTGATGATGGGTGCCCAGCGCACTTTTTTGCCAAGGTTCTGGACGGTCCACGCGCACCATTGCAGTAATTCTTCGTGCCCGTCGGGCAGGATGTTTTTGATGTGAGCATCCCATAGCGCCCAAGCCTCATGGCTTTCCCAATCAGGCTGCGCCTGCGGCACGCTTTTGGGCCTGAACGTGTTGAGCACCCAGCGGTCGCTAATGAGCGCCCTGCGGTCTTCCCCGATCGATGGAATATAGGCGAGGTCATCTGCGGTGACGATGCCGACAAAGTCGAGCGCAAACTTTACAGCCGGCACGCGCACAACGACATCCCTCAGTCCGGATTGCGTTGCCTTGAGAACAATGACCTCTGGTGTGTACCGTGAGAATGCGCGGCCAAAGGCTTCTGGCGACATAGCCGCGCTGTTCTCCATATTCACAAAGATGTTGCGGCTGGTGACGTAACACCAATCACGGGCATCGAAATGGTCTGGCTCCCCAAAGCAATTTGGCGGGTCGGTGCGCAGATCGTTTGCAGGTTGTGCGAGCCGTTTGTGAAAGGGTAGGTCAGGTGCCTCTTGCTCGCGGTCTTCCCGTTCGTTGTCGATCAGCGCCACAATGGTTGAGCCGTTGCTTAGCGTGTAGGTCGTGCCGGTGCCGACATCGTGCACGAATGGCACGCCGCTGTCGGTTACCCTCACAAATGCAGCTTCACTCTCGGATGCCCGAAACGGTGCCTCGCAGCGCAACT
>CBFHTU010000103.1:0-1364 GCA_965658825.1 Yoonia sp. | reverse complement strand
CACGGTGTGTCCGTGTCTCACCGTTCGCACGGCTCCGTAGGCCAGTGTCAGGATCCAGGTAAGATCTTTAAGGGCAAGAAGATGGCTGGTCACATGGGCTCTGCTCGCGTGACAACACAGAACCTTCAGGTTGTTCGTACAGATACTGACCGTGGTCTGATCATGATCAAGGGCGCGGTCCCAGGCTCCAAGGGTGCTTGGGTGACTGTTAAAGATGCGGTTAAGAAACCGGCGTCTGAAAACACAATGTACCCAGCTGGCTTGATGTCTTTGAACAAAGAAGCACAGCGTTTGGCTGAAGAAGCAGCAGCAGCAGCGGCAGCAGCCGAAGCAGAAGCAGCAGCAGCAGCCGCAGCAGCAGAACAAGCCGCAATGGAAGCTTCGGAATCAGAAGCTCCAGCAGCAGGAGGCGACAACAATGAAGGCTGATGCAATCAATCTTGACGGAAAATCCGCTGGTTCCGTCGAACTGAACGACGCAATCTTCGGTCTTGAAGCACGCGCAGACATTCTGCACCGTGTTGTCCGTTGGCAGCGTAACAACGCACAAGCTGGTACACACTCCACGCTTGGTCGTTCGGAAGTGTCCTACTCGACCAAGAAGATCTACCGCCAAAAAGGCACTGGTGGCGCACGTCACGGGTCCCGCGGTGCTCCGATCTTCCGTTCGGGTGGTATCTACAAAGGCCCAAAGCCACGTAGCCACGGCCACGACCTGACCAAGAAGTTCCGTAAACTCGGCCTCAAGCACGCTCTGTCCGCGAAAGTGGCAGCAGGCGAGCTGGTGATCATCGATTCCGTGAACATCAAGGACGCGAAAACCTCTGCTCTGGCCAAAATGGTCGGGTCTTTGGGTTGGAAGCGTGCATTGATCATCGACGGTGCCGAAGTGAACGCCGACTTCTTGCAAGCGTCACGCAACATCGCAACATTGAACGTTCTCCCAACTATGGGCGCAAACGTTTATGACATCCTGAAGTCTGACACACTTGTCATCACGAAGGCTGGTCTTGAAGCACTGGAGGCTCGTTTAGCATGAGCGCGAAAGCAGAACACTACGACGTGATCCGTAAGCCGATCATCACCGAGAAAGCCACAACAGCGTCCGAAAACAACGCAGTGGTTTTTGAAGTGTCAATCGACGCCAACAAGCCAATGATCAAAGAAGCTGTTGAAGCTCTCTTTGGTGTAAAGGTCAAAGCGGTCAACACGACAATCACCAAGGGTAAAGTGAAGCGCTTCCGCGGCTCACTCGGCACCCGTAAAGACGTGAAGAAGGCCTATGTTACGCTTCATGAAGGTAACACCATCGACGTGTCCACTGGCCTGTAATTAGGGTTAGTTAAGAATTGAGGGGCCCCCGC
>CBFHTU010000102.1:0-1424 GCA_965658825.1 Yoonia sp. | reverse complement strand
GTCCCCAAGAAGAAGTCCGTTGGCACCGTGATCCGGATCCCCTTGTCAAACGACCCCTCGCCGAATTCTTCGAATGGCATGTCCGTGAGCGTGACGTATGCGCCGACCTTCCATCCGTTATCGAATTCCCGGTCA
This sequence comes from Yoonia sp., assembly GCA_965658825.1. Lineage (GTDB taxonomy): Bacteria > Pseudomonadota > Alphaproteobacteria > Rhodobacterales > Rhodobacteraceae > Yoonia. The sequence continues at coordinate 1,289 of CBFHTU010000102.1, read as the reverse complement.
AGTGCAAATGTTGCACCCCAATCGCCCGCCAGGTAGCGTCCGGCGTCCACCTGCGTGTGGAACCCATTCCCTAAGCTGTAGTAGGCGCTGAGGTAGCCCGTGACCATTTCATAGTCTTGGAACCCAAACCCCATGTCAAAATTGCGCTGGCGTGCGTAGTTCAGCTCCGCGCCAAGTGCTAAGCGGCTATCCACTGGCTTCCATAAAACTTCGGTGGACACGCCGCCGTACATGCGCTCCAAATAGCCGACCGTCGTCCGGCTGTAGAGGTTTGCGGCGGGCCGCCCAAAGTACGACAGGGTGAGGTCAGTCACGACTGGCGTGCCATCGACGCCGTATTCACCGCCATCGGTGCGCACGTTGTGATAGCTGTTTGGGTTGTCAAAAATGTCGGCCAATTCACGTTTGCCGAGTGCGCTCTGCCGGACGCCGCCGTTAATCACAAGGCTTGGAACTATTTCGTAACGGCCGCGCAACTCCACTCCAAGATCAACTTGGGCCGGCGCGTTTCCATTAAAGACAACCAAAGCCGCGTAGGGGCCTAAGCCCCAGGTGAAGGCTGGGTTGGCCGTGTCTGGCTCTGTTGGGGCGGCGGCACTCTGACCCGCCTCGCCAAATGTAGCATTTGCCATGAGCGCCCCGGCGGCGTCTGCAGTGTTCTCAAGCGCCTCCAGGTCCGACCGATTGACTGTGGTCGCCGAGAGCGCAATGCCCGCCCGCATCGGCTCCAGCGTGAATTGGGTGACGCTGTCGGGCATGACTTGGGTCAAAACGCGGGCCGCACGGCCCAGCGCTTGGGCCTCGGACCTGAATTGCGTGTTCGTATATCGGACCCGCGCCGTCGCGTCCGTCACCTCCAGCCCGGCCAGTTGGATCCCTTCGGCGCGCAGGCCGGCCCGCAGGGCTTGGGATGCGGATGCCTCTTGCGTGACGCCCCAGCCCGCGACTGCCGCGCGGCTCTGGCCGCGGCCCCTGATGGCCACGGGGGCCGTCTCCATGCCACTGACCGCCGCGCGTTCCCGCGGGTTCAGGTCAAAGGTGAGCCCCCCCGCCAGTTCAGACCCGTAGAGGTAGGCCGCATCGACTGTGACCCCGGGCTTCCAGTGGTAGGTCAGGCCGACGTTGATGGGCGATTTTGTGTCAATCGTCCCGTTGGCGTTTTCGCGCACGTAGGCGTCGGAGGAGTATTCCGCCTTGAACGTCAACTTGTCCGAGTACTGCCAGCTGACGCCGCCAAAGGGCGCGGCATCGCCCTTGAAGAACTGGTTTGAGGAGGGCTTGCCGCCGCG
>CBFHTU010000101.1:0-1437 GCA_965658825.1 Yoonia sp. | reverse complement strand
CATATCGAAACCGAAAACGACACCGAAGTCGGTGCGGCCTACCTCACGTGGCAGATGCAAAAAGGCGCGACATTGGGCGAGGCACTGACAAGCAGCCTAGATGATCTCGACGGCTTCTTCACCTTTGTTGTTGGCACCAAAGACGGATTTGGCGTTGTCCGCGACCCAATCGCTTGTAAACCCGCCGTGATGGCTGAAACCGATCAATATGTGGCGTTCGGCTCTGAATACCGCGCGCTGGTCAACCTGCCCGGCATTGAAAACGCCCGCGTCTGGGAACCAGAGCCCGCAACCGTCTATTTCTGGAGCCACGACACCGCCCCGACATCATCTGAGAAGGCTGCATAATGCAAACACTCGACCTGACAAAACTTGGTCTGCGCGACGTCAACAAAACGCTGCACGCTCAGACCGCCGATACCAACCAGACAAGCTGGACGATTGAAAACGCAAAGGGCTCGCACGCGATTGCTTGCGGCCTCAACGCCCCGATTGAGGTCACCGTGAAAGGATCCACAGGATATTACTGCGGCGGCATGAACCAGCAGGCGACCATCAACATTCACGGCTCCGCAGGTCCGGGTACGGGCGAAAACATCATGTCTGGCAAGATCGTCATCGAAGGTGATGCGAGCCAATATTTGGGTGCCACAGGTCACGGCGGGTTGATCGTCGTGAAAGGCAACGCATCGTCGCGCTGCGGGATTTCTATGAAAGGCGTGAATATCGTCGTGCAAGGCAACATCGGTCACATGTCTGCCTTCATGGGGCAGTCAGGCAATCTTGTGGTCTGCGGTGACGCAGGTGATGCTCTCGGAGATAGCTGCTACGAGGCGCGCTTTTTCGTGCGCGGCAAAGTGAAATCACTTGGCGCGGATTGCGAGAAAAAGGAAATGCGCCCCGAGCACATTGCCATTTTGACCGAGCTTTTGGCAGAGGCTGGTTTTGACGCCAAGCCCGAAGAGTTCACCCGCTACGGCTCCGCCCGCAAACTTTATAACTTCGACGTCGATAACGCTGCAGCGTATTAAGGGATACCAGATATGACCAACGACCGCTCCAAAGGTATTCCGCGCACAACGCCGCGCCAGTCCGCAACCTTTAGCCGAGATGTGAACAGCGATATTCGCCGCGCCGCAGCCACAGGCATCTACGACATTCGTGGTGGCGGTGCCAAACGCAAGCTGCCGACGTTCGACGATTTGCTCTTTATGGGTGCGTCAATCTCGCGCTACCCGCTCGAAGGCTACCGCGAGAAATGCGATACCTCGGTAACAATCGGCGGGCTGCATGCCGAAAACCCGATCCACCTCGACATCCCCATCACCATCGCAGGCATGTCTTTTGGCGCGTTATCTGGCCCTGCCAAAGAGGCCTTGGGCCGTGGCGCATCTGCCGCTGGCACTTCGACGACCACAGGCGACGGCGGTATGACGC
>CBFHTU010000100.1:0-1455 GCA_965658825.1 Yoonia sp. | reverse complement strand
AACTGCTGGCGAATGCTGATTTCATCACCCTACATGTGCCATTCACAGAGCAAACCGCCAATATCCTGTCGGCCGAAAACATCGCCAAAACCAAAAAGGGTGTGCGCATCATCAACTGCGCGCGCGGCGGGCTGGTTGACGAGGAAGCACTGGCCGAGGCCATCAAATCCGGCCACGTCGCTGGCGCCGCCTTCGACGTTTTCGCCGTCGAACCTGCAACCGACAGCCCGCTGTTCAACCTGCCAAACGTGGTCTGCACACCGCACCTTGGCGCCGCAACGACCGAAGCACAAGAAAACGTCGCCCTGCAAGTGGCCGAACAAATGTCCGACTATCTGCTCACTGGGGCCGTGACCAACGCGCTTAACATGCCATCCGTGACCGCCGAAGAGGCAAAGGTTATGGGTCCATGGATCAAGCTCTCTGGGCACTTGGGCAATTTCATCGGTCAAATGACCGACGAGCCGATCACTGCGATCAACATCCTGTTTGACGGCGTCGTCTCCGAGATGAACCTCAAGGCGCTGACTGCTGCCACCATCGCGGGCATCATGAAAAAGGCGAACCCTGACACCAACATGGTCTCCGCCCCCGTGATTGCCAAAGAGCGCGGCATCCAGATCTCGACCACCAAACAGGATCAGTCCGGCTCCTTCGAAGGCTACATGAAAGTAACCGTCGTGACAGCCAAGCGCGAGCGCTCTGTTGCGGGCACCGTGTTCAGCGACGGCAAGCCACGCTTCATCCAGATCAAGGGCATCAACGTCGACGCAGAAGTCGGTGCACACATGCTCTACACCACAAACGAAGATGTGCCCGGCATCATCGGGACCTTGGGACAGACAATGGGCAGCCACCGTGTGAACATCGCGAACTTTACCCTCGGTCGTGCTGCAGCAAAAGGCGAGGCCATCGCACTGCTCTATGTCGACGAGCCGGTGCCAGCCGATGCGATCAAAGCACTCGACGCCACAGGTCTCTTCCAACAGGTCAAACCACTGACTTTTGAGGTCTAAACCACTTGCCCCATCCGCTCTCCTTATGGGATGGCGGGTGGGGCGCATTGGCCGGAACGGACAACAGCGACACCCACCATCAAAGAAGGCAATTCATGCCAATTTATGCGATCGGCGACATCCACGGCCAAAAGGCCATGCTTGACCACGCACTCGCCCTGATCGCGGCAGATGGCGGGGCTGACGCACATATCGTCTTCATCGGTGACTATACCGACCGTGGCCCCGATAGCCGCGCCGTCATCGAAACCCTGATCGCAGGCAAAAATGCAGGGCGCAACTGGACCTTTCTGATGGGCAATCACGACCGCATGTTCTGCGACTACGTGACATCTGCCAAAGAACACGACCCAAAAGTCAAGTCCAACATCTCCTGGATTAACCCACGGCTGGGCGGGGCCAACACGCTGGCCTCCTACGGTGTGACTGGCACGCCGCA
>CBFHTU010000099.1:0-1525 GCA_965658825.1 Yoonia sp. | reverse complement strand
GGAATCCATAAGCATGCGAGGGAATGCCATAAATGTGCGAAACCAAAATTCGCGTTTTCGCATGCTTATGGTCCGGCCTTCAGGCACAAAAAACCCGCGACCAGCGCGGGTAATTTTTGACCGTCAAGTTTAGGACGAAAGCTACTTCCGTTTAGTCTTTTCAATCAGCTCTACCTCCAGTCGAATGACTGTAAGCCAAACTGAAATCATCGATAGTCACTTCAGACTGATTTGCTTGCCGTGCAATTTTCATAGCGTCGATAATCAACTCAATGGCGAGGCCCCACCGATCTACAGACGCAAAAGCTAATCGACGATAAAAGTCCTCGGTGTGGAGATTTACGAAAGAGATATTGGCGCGGTCAGCAAAACCAAAACAAAGCGCCGCCAACTCGTCGCGATCTTCAGCTTTCCTGACCGCAATTTCGCCGAAAGCGATTGGGCGTAAGAGGTGGTTCAGCTGTTCTTCCTGAGCCACGTAATCTGCAAGTTCATCAAAACCGGAAAGGATCAACATGATTGGCCAATTGATCTGTTTTAGTAAGGCTTTGAAGCTATCAAGAATGATCGCGTTTGCTGTCGGATTATGCTTGCTGAATATATGCTGGCATTCATCATAGTGAATCCCAACTACCCCCTGTCCCTCGGCTTGGAATTCCACAGTATGCCCAGGCATCGCGACATGTCATCCGGGCAGCAGGATACCCGATCCCGCATTAAAAGTATGCAGCCCAAGATCTTTCCAAGTCATATGACCCTTGAGGACGACGGATACAAACTTGCTGGGCGACCGTCAGGCATCAACGTCGAGCCGTTGTTGAGTTCCGAAAGTTGTCTTGAAATCTCGGTGGATTTTCCGGTTCGAGAGGGGCCCGTGACCAAGAGGCCACGGGTTTCAAAAGTCTTTTTAAGGTTGGCTTTGGCAAAGTGCTCTGTCACGGTTTCGCCCAAGGCGTCGCGCAGCAAATTGCTGCGCGGAAACTCGTGATGGGCTTCTTTTAGATTGGCGAAAATGTTCGCCGCATTCATGTTAACAAAACTCATTTCAACTTACCTTTGTAGTTGGGCACGGGGAGCCGTTTTTCGTCTGGGGCGATTTCCGGAGTGGCTGTGGGGATGTGATCAATTGCCGGCTTGTGGCCCTTACCGACTTTTCTTACTTCGTTGTGTGAGGACACTTTCCCAACCGAACCTGGAGCGACAGTTCCTTTGATGTCTTCCCGCTTCGCATAACTATGCAGGCCGCTGCGGATGACTTTTGCTTTTGCTTCCGCCTCGGCTGACGTCATAAACGAGCGTCCAAGCTTGTGTTCAAGCGCAATGGCGTCCAGCTGATCGGCGATGCTTTTACGCGCACTCACGAGAATATCTTCGGCAAGTTCCTTGGCTTCCGGTGTCTCTGCACGAGACCGCATGGAAACCTCAAGGAATTGAGGAAGAGTGAGGTCTGAGGTGCCCCTAGTTTTCTAGACACCTGCCTCTTTCATTTTCCTTTGTTTGACTTCATAGTCAACCGGCGACAGCA
>CBFHTU010000098.1:0-1548 GCA_965658825.1 Yoonia sp. | reverse complement strand
CGTGCACCATCGCGGTGTGATTGGGGAAAACGCTGGCCGCGCGCTCCAGAAAGGTCAGTGGTGTCAGCGGCTGGTAGTTTGCCGGATTGCGATCCAGCCCCGTGTTGTAAGGGTTCGTGCTCATGAGATCAGATGTCCTTCCACTGAGGCGCGCGCTTGGCGATAAAAGCGCCGATGCCTTCTTCGGCATCGCGGGCGAGCATATTGTCGACCATGACCTGCGAGGCATAATCATAGGCTTCTGTCAAAGTCATTTCGCGTTGCGCGTAGAACGCCCCCTTGCCCGTGGCCAGAGTCATCGAGGACTTGGACGCGATTTTGCGGGCCATGGTCATAGTCGCGTCGCGCAGGACGTCGGGAGCCACGGCGCGGTTGACCAAGCCGATCTCGGCCGCACGGTCCGCCGACGTCATATCGCCTGTCAGCAGCATTTCCATAGCATGTTTGGCCGATACGTTCCGCGACAGCGCCACCATCGGCGTCGAGCAGAACAGACCGATATGCACACCAGGCGTGCTGAACTGCGCTGTGTCTGCCGCAATGGCAAGATCGCAGCTTGCCACCAGTTGACAGCCAGCCGCAGTCGCGATGCCTGTGACTTCGGCAATAACGGGCTTGGGGCAATTGACGATGCCTTGCATGACACCCGAACACAGCGCCATGACTTTCGTGAAATAGGCCCTGCCCCGATCCGCACCCTCACGACCAGCAGTCATTTCCTTCAGATCGTGACCCGCGCAAAAGGCGGGACCATTGGCCGCCAGAATGATAACCCTGACCGATGGGTTTGTCCCTGCTTCGGCAAATGCCGCGCCCAAGGTCGCCAGCATCGCCTCGGACAAGGCATTGCGCCGCCCGCTGTCATTCAGCGTCAGGCGCAAAATGCCGTCGCTGTCCAGATCGCTCAGTAGAATGTCACTCTTTTGCACGGATCATACCCTCTTTCGGCGTTACAGAATGTTGATTTCCACACTATCGGCCAGTGTATTGGCAATAAAGCAATAGCGGTGTGCGCGCTCTTGCATTTGCTCCAATTCAGCAGGATCGACGTCAAAGCCAGTATCAAAACGCACCACAGGATGCAGATCAATGCGGGTCACCGACATCTGGCCTTTGGCGTTCTTGCCAAGGTGGGCTTCGGCATAGTCGTGATAGCTGGCGACGGGCCAGCCTGCTTTGGCCGACAAGGCCAAAAACGTCATCATGTGGCAGCTGGACAGGGCCGACGCGAGGGCCTGTTCAGGATTGGTATTCTCGGCCTTGCCGCCCCAATCGGGGGCGGCATCCACCTGCACGTCATAACTGTTGTTATAACGCACAGTGTGTTCGGCAGAGTATTTACCCGGCTGCAAGTTTGACTCAGCGCGCTGCCAGTGCAGCTCGATTGCAAGATCGGACATAGTCTTAAGCCTCTCTGGTAACGGGGCGCTTAGGCCGCCGCAATTTTCTTTTTCGGATCGTAGAAAGGACGCTCCACGACGGTGGCATGCATTGTGCCCTCATTGGTGACGACTTCAACTTCGGTGCCCAGTTCGGTGAAATCTGCCG
>CBFHTU010000097.1:0-1551 GCA_965658825.1 Yoonia sp. | reverse complement strand
CCCTGCCCTCGACGTTGAGCCTCACCAGGGGCTCAGTATTAGAGCGCCGCAAATTAAACCGCCAGTCCCCAAACGCCAGGCTCACGCCGTCCGTCGTGTCAACGGACTGTGAGGCTGGCTCGTAGGCGGACAAGACACCCGCGATTGCGGCGCCCGCGTCCGACACGCGGAAGTTTATCTCCCCCGAACTCGGGAACGACACAAATCTGTCGCGGACCCAATCACCCAGCGGGCGGCCAGACTTCGACACAAGCTCAGCCACGATAAGCCACGGAACCATGCCGCTGTCGCAGTAAGCAAAGTCCCGGAAGTAGTGGTGCGCCGACATCTCTCCGCCGTAGACTGCGGCGTGATCCCGCATCGTCTGCTTGATGAATGCGTGCCCCGTCCTGGACTGGACTGCGACGCCGCCCCCACGCGCGACAATGTCCTGCGTGTTCCATATCACGCGTGGGTCGTGAACTATCTTGCCGCCCGCCTCCCTCTCGAGGAAGATCTCGGCGAGCAGGCCTACGACATATTCCCCCGGCACGAATTGCCCCGACCCGTCGAAGAAGAAGCAGCGGTCAAAGTCGCCGTCGAATGCCACCCCCATGTCCGCGCCCTCCCGGACCACGACATCAGCCGTCGCCGCATGATTTTCCGGGAGCAGTGGGTTTGGTATGCCATTCGGGAAGGAGCCGTCAGGCGCGTGGTGGACGCGAATGAACTCAATGCGCGCGCCGCGCGCGTCCAGCGCACGGATAATTGCGTCAACCGTCGGTCCGGCGGCGCCGTTGCCCGAATTGATCACCACCCTCAGGGGCCGCAGCCGGTCCACGTCGACAAAGCTAAGGACTTGCCTGACATAGGCGCCGCGCGCCTCCGCTGCCACGTCGCGCAAGGCACCCTCCCGCAGGGCTTCAGTCCAAGCCTGAGAGCCCGCGAGCGCCCTAATGGCCTGAAAGTCGCCGACGTCATGCAGCGGCCGTGAGCCCGACTTCACAATCTTCATGCCGTTATAATTGATCGGGTTGTGCGACGCAGTCACCTCGACGCCCGCGCAGGCACCAAACTGCGTGACGGCCCAGTACATCTCCTCGGTGCCCGCCATGCCAATGTCCAAGACGTCCGCACCCGCGTCCATCGCGCCACGCGCGGCCGCGCGCGCGAATGCGGGACTGGTCGCGCGGGCGTCAAAGCCAATGACAATGGCACTCGCGCCGAAGTGCTGCGCCACGGCGCGCCCAACCCGGTAGGCGACCGCCTCGTCGATGTCGACGCCGATTTCTCCACGTATGTCGTAGGCCTTGAAGCACGTTAATTCAGTCACTGTAATTCCCAACACATTTATGACGGGGCGGAGCCCCAAGGGCGCCAACCTCGGCATCCAATCCACCTACGCCTCCGGAGAGAACTGCCAACCAACATTTTATCGTACCCTCGCAGATGTCAATACTGGCCAGGCGGGCGATCGTGTCGCGCAGGCCCTATGGCCTTGAGAGTGACGCCGACGCGCAATCGGTTGTGTCTCGAAAGTGGTGGAAATTCTCCGGCGGCGTTCTCCGAGCG
>CBFHTU010000096.1:0-1580 GCA_965658825.1 Yoonia sp. | reverse complement strand
TGTTAATGCATGGTCGACCTCTGGTCTATCGGCATCATGCTTTCTGGCGCGGGCGGGCGGTAGCGCAGCGCGCTATGCGGTCTGACTGTGTTGAAGTGGCGCCGCCAACGCTCGATCAGGATCTGAGCTTCGCGTAACGTATAGAATACCTCGCCGTTAAGCAGCTCGTCGCGGAAGCGGGAATTGAAACTCTCACAGTAGCCGTTTTCCCATGGTGATCCTGGGGCGATGAACGCGGTTTTGGCGCCGACAGCCCCAATCCAGGCACGCACCTTCTTGGCAATAAATTCCGCGCCATTGTCGGACCTTATGAACTCGGGCGAGCCTCGAAGGATGAAGAGGTCGGTCAAAGCGTCGACCACATCCGTTGAATTGAGCCTGCGTTTAACTCTAATCACCAGCGCCTCCCTCGTGAACTCATCGATAATATTCAGCGTGCGAAAGACACGCCCGTCATGAGTGCGATCCTGAACGAAGTCGTAGGACCAAACATGGTTTGGTCGCTCGGCCCGCAATCGCACGCAGGAGCCGTCGTTCAGCCAAAGCCGACCCTTCTTGGGCTGTTTTTGTGGAACTTTAAGCCCCTCCCGTCGCCAAATCCGTTCTACGCGCTTATGATTTACGTGCCAGCCGCTGTTATTCAGCATGCCCGTCGCCATTGTCGCTCGGACCAATGGCGCAACAATGTCGACCATACGATAGCCGTATCGTCCGAACTCTTTCGTCAGCGCGACAATATCCTCGGTCAATCGCTCTTCATCAGGCAAGCCACATGGCACCTTGCGCTGCGTCGAACGATGTTGGCCGAGTGTGCGGCAGACCCTGCGTTCGCCGTCCATTGGGCTTGAACCAATGGCGCCTCAATGAACTTGCCGCTGAGAGTTTGCCGCACATGATCAATACACAAACGGCGACGGGAAGGGCTTAGTAGTTTCCCCGTGCGGCCTCGGTGAGGATCATCTTGTCCAAGGACAGATCTGCCACGACGCGCTTGAGACGTTGGTTTTCAGTCTCAAGCTCTTTCAGCCGTTTGAGCTGATCGCGGCTCATGCCGCACTCGCCGTTGTCCTCGGACCAATGGCGGACATGGCTCGTTCTTTGCGCCATCGATAGTAGGTCTGAATTGTTACGCCAATTTGCCGAACAGCCTCGGAAACTGACTTTCCCTGCCCTTGCAAAACTTCAAATTGCCGAAGCTTTAGCACAATATCTTCTGGTTTTTCTCGTTTTCCAGCCATCGTTTAGTCCTCCTAAAACGGGATAATCATATCCCAATTGGTGGACCACTTCAGTGGGGGCATTCCACCCCTGTGGATGCTATGCCGCTGATTCCAAAGGGCTGTCAGACATACCGCGCACAATGTCTGCTATATGTCTGATTTCCCAAACACAGCAAAAACACAGTGAGGCGATTATCACTTAACTTATTGTTTTTATTATGAAAAATGGTGCCCCCACACGGACTCTACGATGCTGTGGTTCGTTGCATTATGATGCACGAGAGGTGTTGAATGTCACTTAAAACTGACCCGGTAGAGGTCAGAATTGTCACTGAGAATTGACCCATGTGCAACCTTGCC
>CBFHTU010000095.1:0-1602 GCA_965658825.1 Yoonia sp. | reverse complement strand
TGTCGGCTGCGTAATCGACAAGATCGGTCGCAAGTTCGGTGTAGGACAAGGGCCGATTGCCCTCGGCGCGTTTCCAGCTGGCAAGGTTGACCTCATAGATCGATATCGGCGCATCAATGTTTTGCGCCTTGGCGCGGGATTTCATCCATGTGTCGTCGGTCCAAACGTGCCCCTCCAGATCACGCACAATCGACCCTGTGCGTGGCGGGTGCTCAGAGCCAAAGCCGATCGGATCAGACCGCAGCGGGAGCTCTTGTCCCTGCGGCCCGCGTATCGCGAATTTATAGACGGTGCCTTCCGCAATGTCTGGCAGGAAGATTTCCCAAATGCCGGAATTGCCCAAACGGCGCATGCCGTGCCGCCTTTTGTCCCAAACATTGAAATCGCCGACAACCGCGACACGCTGTGCATTCGGGGCCCAGACCGCGAAATGTGTGCCGCGCACGCCTTGATGTGTCATGACTTGTGCGCCAAGTGCGTTCCAAACCCGCTTCAGAGACCCTTCGCCAAGGAAATACAGATCGTGGTCAGTCAAGACGGGGTCAAAGCGGTAAGGGTCCTCAAATGTCCAACTTTCGGCCCCCCGTGTCGCGGATAGTTGGTAGGCCTGTGCCTTATCCAATACCGTGCAGAAAAGACCGTCGGCGTGCGGCACAGCGGTCATCGGGGTCTTTGTCGATTTACCAGTCAGGCAGGTGAGGGTTTCTGCGCCAGGCGCAAAGACCGTGAGGCCAAAGCCCGCAGTCAGCTCGCGAAGCCCAAGGTATTGGAATGGCTCGGCGAGGCGGCCATCCAGCAGCGCCGCTACAATGTCTTGCGGCGGTGCGGCCACAAGGGGGTCGATTGCATTGGCGCGTTTTGACATGTGACGACTTTCGGTAAGGTGCAAAGCTTTTGGGTAATGCATGCAATTGTTAACGCTAACTTTGGCGATAACTAGTGCATTTCAATGCGAAAACACAATGAAAAAGGGCATTCGCCCGTCCCGGAGCCGCAGTACGGACTGGATTGGGTGACTATGTCACAGACTCAGAAGGTTAATCTGTTATAATGATTCCAGAAGAAAAGGAGACTTATCATGAATATTTCGAAAAACATGGGCGGCGCTGATCGGTTGGCACGCTTGATCTTGGGTGCGCTGTTGGTTGTTTTGGCCCTGACAGGCACAATCGGCGCTTGGGGCTGGATTGGCCTCATTTTGCTCGCCACAGCGTTTCTCAACTTTTGCCCGCTTTACCGCCTGATTGGCGTGAAGACTTGTAAAGACTGCTAAGGCCAATTTGCCGAAGGTCGCCTCATTCTTCGGGATGGGGCGATTTTGGCGCTTTGCTTGTCGTCTCGCAACGCCAGTCGCGCGAGCCGCGGCACCTGTACTCCCGAAATTTGTCAGATTCTGTGCTTCGCGCGGTTGCGCGCTATGAGCGCGCGGATTTTCGGCACCCCGCTTTCACGCGAAGTTTGCCCTGATTTGACACCATTCTTTTAGGTGTTTGATCGCATGGCTTGATGGTGCGATCCTTTCTCAGGAATGGAAGGACGCATTATGGACCTGTCACGGGAGCGCCACGACCACGCACGCCGTCAGAGCTGCAATACAGCGGT
>CBFHTU010000094.1:0-1680 GCA_965658825.1 Yoonia sp. | reverse complement strand
TGACGGGCTCACCGACTATTACGACGTGGAGCTGAAAAAATCGCGTCACAAGATGCTGGAGCACAACCCCAATTTCACCGCACATATCGCGATGCTGGAAGACTATGACGCCCTCGCAAAGATCGTGGCTGACGTAAATCCGGATGTGATCGTTCACCTCGCAGCGCAAGCAGGGGTCCGCTACAGCCTCGAAAACCCGCGCGCCTATGTCGATACGAACCTGACAGGCACGTTCAACCTGATGGAGACCGCACGTATCCAGAAAGTTGACCACCTGTTGATGGCCTCGACGTCATCAGTTTACGGCGGCAACACCCAAATGCCGTTTGAGGAAACCCAAAAGACAGAGCTGCCGCTGACGCTTTATGCTGCGACCAAAAAGGCGAATGAGGCCATGGCCCATTCCTATGCGCACCTGTGGCATATTCCCACGACAATGTTCCGCTTTTTTACCGTTTACGGACCCTACGGGCGCCCTGACCTGGCCTTGTTCAAATTTGTGCGCGCGGCCCTCGCGGGTGAAGCGATTGATGTCTACAATCATGGCCAGATGTCGCGGGACTTTACTTACGTCAACGATCTGGTGCATGCGATCCGCTTGCTGATCGACACACCGCCGCCACTGCCGACGGCAGATGCTCCGGAAATTCCGGGCGACAGCCTGAGCCCCGTTGCACCGTTCCGGACCATGAACATCGGCAATGGCGCCTCCGTGCCTTTGATGGATTTTATCACGGAGATTGAAGTGGCGCTGGGGCAGCCGATCAAAAAGAACATGATGGACATGCAGATGGGCGACGTGCCCGACACATGGGCAAATACTGATCTGCTGGAGGCGCTCACTGGCTACCGCCCGAACACGCCTGTGCGCGACGGTATCAGACAGTTTGTCCAGTGGTATCGCGAATACTATCAGGTCTGACAGTGATCGCCGGACCTCATCATATCCAAGCACCAGGCACGCTTCGGCGGATTGGTATCCTGCTTGAACGGGAAAGCCGGACCCGCTTTGCGGGTGGTAAGGTTGGCTATGTCTGGACCTATATCACGCCAGTGGTCTGGATCGGTTTTGTCGTCCTGTTGTTCTGGATGCTGGACCGGTCGCCGCCGATCTATGTGGGTCCGGCGATCTTTGTGGCGACGGGTATCCTGCCCTATATGATCTTTCGCCAATCGATTTCTGCGTTAAGCCGCTCGATCCCGGCTCAGCGCTACTTGCGATATATCCAACCTGTTGCGAATAACGATATCCTCACAGCGACGATGTTGCTTGAAGGCTACAACTTTTTGATCACGGTGACCCTTATCTTGGGCGGCATAACCGTGCTCTTCGGCTCGCAACTCCCCGTCTCTACAAGCAACCTGATCCTAAGCTTTGCGCTCGCATGGGGTTTGGGCTGCGGGGTCGGGCGCTTTGTGGCGGCAGTCGGCATGCTAAGCGATAGCTTTGCGCGGGCCGTGCCGTTGATATTACGACCACTGTTTTGGCTCTCGGGCATTTTCTATACGGCGACCGAATTGTCAGAAACGCTTCGCGATGTTCTTTGGTACAGCCCCTTGTTACATGTGACCGAACTGGTGCGCGAAGCCTATTTCCTTGGCTATGTCTCACCGGTCGCGGATATCTGGTATCCTTTGGTGGTGACGGCTGTGTTCTTTGTGATGTCGATCCCGATCGAG
>CBFHTU010000093.1:0-1699 GCA_965658825.1 Yoonia sp. | reverse complement strand
TTTCGGACATATGCGTTTTGCCAAGGCAAACGAGGCCGGCGGCGGTCGCTGCCTGAAGCACTTCGGCATCCTGATCCGGCACGCGCCCCTCCAGCAATTTCGTGCCCGCTTCGGTGACGATACCTGCGGTATCAAAGAGGTCTTTCCAAGATACCGGCACACCGTCCAAGGCGCTCAGCCGATGCCCTGACGCCACCCGCGCACTGGCGGCTTTCGCTTCGGCGCGGGCGCGATCATGGGTGACGCGGGCATAGATGCGGTGGGCGTCAGGGTGTGCGTCAATCGCGGCGAGGTAGGTCTCGGTCAGGGTTATCGGGTCAATCTCACCCGCACCGATGCCACGCCCCAAATCCGCCGCCGTCATCCATAGCCACTCTTGCATTGCGCTCATCCTTTTGCGGTTTATCGTACCCTAGCGACACCGCAGCGCATGGACAATCCCGACGCGCTGCCCATATTGAGCGCTATGAAAACGGATCTGATCATTGTAGGCGGAGGGTTGAACGGCCCGGCCCTTGCCATCGCTGCGGCACGCGCCGGATTTCGCGTGACCGTGATTGACAGCCTGCCGAAAGCGGCACGCAAAATGCGCGACTTTGACGGGCGGTCTTATGCGCTGGCGCTCGCCAGTCAGCGGCTTTTGCGCGGGATCGGCGTCTGGGGCGCGGTCAGTGCCGCCGCGCAGCCCATGTTGGAAATCAAGGTCACCGATGGACGCGCAGGCGAAGGAGCCGCCCCTTGGATGATGCATTTCGACCATGCCGAAATCGAAGAAGGGCCGATGGGCTTTATGCTGGAAGACCGTCATTTGCGGCTGGCATTCCTCGACGCCATGGACGCGCAGGACGGCATTACGCAGATTAATGGCGAGACTGTCGTTGCACAATCGGTTGATGCGGCGGGTGTGACTGTCACCCTCGCCTCGGGCAAAACTGTTTCCGGTCATTTGCTGATCGGATCGGACGGACGGCAAAGCGGTACGGCAAAGCGGGCGGGGATCAACCGCACGGGCTGGGGTTACGATCAAACTGCAATCGTCTGCGCCGTCGGTCACGAAAAACCACATGGCGGTATCGCGCATCAGTTCTTCATGCCAAACGGACCGCTCGCGATCTTGCCGCTGACCGGCAATCGGTCGTCGATCGTCTGGTCCGAGACGACGGCCCGCGCCGCAGAAATTATGACGCTGGACGACGAAGGGTTCCTCAAAGCCCTGCGCCCCGCTTTTGGCAGCTTTCTTGGTGATATTCACCTCACGGGTAGCCGCTTTACCTATCCGCTTGGCCTCACACTCGCCCAAAGCTTTATCGCGGAGCGCGTCGCGCTGATCGGAGACGCGGCCCACGGTGTCCATCCGATTGCCGGGCAAGGCCTTAATGCTGGGCTGCGCGATGTCGCGGCACTGCTGGATGTGCTGACAGAGGCACGCGGGCGCGGCGAAGATATCGGCGGCCCGCAAACCCTTGCGCGCTACCAACAGTGGCGGCGGTTCGACATCACGACCCTCGCGATTGCGACAGACACATTTAACAGACTGTTTTCAAACGATAACCCCATCCTGAGGGCCGCGCGCGATATTGGCATGGGGCTGGTGAACGGCGCCGCCCCGTTGCGGCGCGGTTTTATCCGCGAGGCAGCAGGCCTTTCGGGGGATCTGCCAAGCCTGATGCGAACTTAACGCGCCCTGACGCGCACCTGC
>CBFHTU010000092.1:0-1844 GCA_965658825.1 Yoonia sp. | reverse complement strand
CCTCAAGACAGCCGACAAGCACAGCTTTTTCAAATTCATGGCGAAATGCGTCGCTGAAAAACATGGCTACCGCGTCACCTTCATGCCAAAGCCGCTCAAGGGCCTGACAGGCAACGGCTGCCACGCGCATATCTCGGTCTGGGATGCACCTGGAGCGGACTCCAAGGTGAACGTTTTTGCGGGCAAGGGCGAAGGGCAAACAGGCGAAGTGGGCCTCTCCGAGCGCGGCAAACACTTCCTCGGCGGCATTATGAAACACGCCAGTGCGCTCGCCGCGATCACCAACCCGACCGTAAACAGCTACAAGCGGATCAACGCGCCGCGCACCACCTCTGGGGCCACTTGGGCGCCAAATACCGTCACGTGGACAGGCAACAACCGCACCCATATGGTCCGCGTTCCGGGTCCCGGTCGCTTTGAATTGCGCCTCCCCGACGGGGCCGCGAACCCCTATCTGTTGCAGGCCGTGATCATAGCGGCGGGCCTCTCAGGTGTCAGGTCCAAGGCCGATCCGGGTCCACGCCATGACATTGATATGTATGCCCAAGGTCACACCGTCAAAGGCGCACCGCTCCTGCCGCTCAACATGCTCGACGCGCTGCGTGCCTATGACGCCGACGCGGGGCTGAAGGCCGCGATGGGCGAAGAATTCTCGGCCGCTTACCTCAAAATGAAACATCAAGAATGGAACGATTACTGCGGTCACTTCTCAGCCTGGGAAATGGCGAACACGCTCGATATCTAACCGTATTCAAACCAAAAGAGGCTCATATGGCCAAACGCATCGCAATCATCGGCGCGGGACCTTCTGGTCTGGCGCAGCTTCGCGCCTTCCAATCGGCCCAAGCCAAGGGCGCGGACATCCCCGAAATCGTCTGCTTTGAAAAGCAAGCCAATTGGGGCGGTTTGTGGAACTACGCATGGCGCACAGGGCTCGACCAATACGGCGAACCTGTGCACGGCTCGATGTACCGCTACCTGTGGTCAAACGGCCCAAAAGAGGGCTTGGAATTCGCCGACTACTCCTTTGAGGAACACTTCGGCAAACAGATCGCAAGCTACCCACCTCGTGCGGTTCTTTTTGATTACATCCAAGGGCGCGTTGAGAAGGCAGGCGTGCGCGATCTGATCAGGTTCGAGACCGCCGTGCGCTGGGTCGAAAAAGACGGTGACAAATTCAACGTCACCGTTTGCAACCTGCCCGAAGATCACACCTACACCGAGGTCTTCGACAATGTGATCGTCTGTTCAGGCCACTTCAGCACGCCCAACGTGCCAGAGTTCAAAGGGTTTGAAAACTTCAAAGGGCGCGTCTTACACGCCCATGATTTCCGCGACGCGATGGAGTTCAAAGACAAAGACATCCTCATCGTCGGCACCTCCTACTCCGCCGAGGACATTGGCTCGCAGTGCTGGAAATACGGCGCAAAATCGATCACCGTCAGCCACCGCACCGCGGCCATGGGCTATGACTGGCCTGACAACTGGGCCGAAGTGCCGCTGCTCACACATGTTGACGGCAACACCGCGCATTTCAAGGATGGCTCCAGCCGCGAGGTTGATGCGGTGATCTTGTGCACAGGTTACAAACACCACTTCCCTTTCTTGCCCGACGAATTGCGCCTCAAAACCGCCAATCGGTTGGCCACCGCCGATCTCTACAAAGGCGTCGCGTACCTCGACGAGCCTGCCCTGTTCTACATCGGGATGCAGGACCAGTGGTTCACCTTCAACATGTTCGACGCGCAGGCATGGTGGATTCGCGACGTGATCATGGACCGCATCACCCTGCCCGACCGCAAAACCATGGCCGCAGATGTCATCGACCGCGTCGCACGCGAAGA
>CBFHTU010000091.1:0-1916 GCA_965658825.1 Yoonia sp. | reverse complement strand
ACAAAACGAATTCCTCATCCTGCGCGGGGGCGCCAAGGTCATCTTCGCCCAGTTCTTTCCAGCGCAAGGCGCGGTCGACCAAGGCCATCGAAATCGCTTTGCGCTCAGTCATTCCAAACACGAGCCCATACCCGCGCGTGAACTGTGGCGGTTGCGTTTTGGAGCCTTGAAACTGGTTGACGGTCTCACATTCTGTCACCGTGATCGCGCCAATCTCGATCGCAAAGCCAAGCTCGGGGATATCCATCTCGACGGCCACGGTCCCGATCCGAAGCTCGGCCACAAAGGCGTGGTTGCGCGCATATCCACGCTGGGTGGAATAGGCTAAGCCGAGGATAAAGCCCTCATCGCCACGCGTCAGTGATTGAAGCCGCAAGGCGCGACTGGCAGGCAATTCCAACGGAGTGCGGGTCAAGTCGTCAGGCACGTCATCGCCCGCAGGCTCGCTCTGGATCAAATCTTCGCGGTCCAAAAAGGACATGATATGCGGGGTCGCCGTGTTTTGTGGCGCGGCAATCGGCACGTCGCTTACCTCGCCATCAGCCGCCAGCTTAAAATCCAGCAAACGGTGGGTGTAGTCAAACGTCGGCCCAAGGACCTGACCACCTGGCGCGTCCTTGAACGTCGCAGAGATGCGCCTGTCGCAGGCCATGTCTTCGGTATCTATTGGATTTGATCCGCCAAAGCGCGGCAAGGTGGTCCGGTAGGCGCGGATCAAAAAGATTGCCTCGATCAGATCACCGCGTGCCTGCTTGATCGCCAAGGCGGCAAGGTCCGGATCATATAGCGAGCCTTCGGCCATGACGCGGTTCACGGCGAGCGTCATCTGCGTGCGAATTTGCGCAACGCTCAGTTCTGGAACGGAGGTGTCGCCGCGACGTTCCTCTGCCAGCCAAGCGTGAGCGTTATCAATGGCGCGTTCGCCACCTTTTACGGCTACATACATCAGCCAACCCTCGTTGTGCGCGGCAGCGCCGCAAGGCGATTGTCGCAAGTGAAAATGAAGTCCAGCCCAAGTGGAAACAGGGCTGCGTTGGTTTCGAATGCCCGGCTGTCGGGTAAGGACAAGGTGGTCTTTTCCTTGATCCCCGGCCCACGCAGACCTGCGCCGTCATTAGATAGGGTTTGGTGTTCGACGATTACTGTGGCCGACCTGTCGGGGTATTCGGCTGTCCCAAGCGGCAACTCTGCCAACGACAGCGCGTTCCAAACACCAAGCGCAAACATGGCGTCTTGAGCGGCCACAAAGGGTGCGCCTGTGTGAAATGTGATCCAGTCGCGCACATGCGGCGTGTCGTGGCTGAACGCCAAATGGATCGGCGTCTCGGGATCACATAACGTCAGGACCACAACACCTGCCGCTATGCTCATGGGTGACGGGGGCTTTGCGCCGCGCACTTCAACAATGTCGCCGGGGCGCGCCATTGCGGTCATCACCGCGCGAAATGCGAAGGATGCGTCAATGGGTAGATTAGCAAAACCACCCTCTAGGGCTTGAGCCGGCATCAATCTTCCCCCCGCACAATCGTGAAAAAATCGACCTTGGTTGCGGCGGCTTTCGCCGCACGCTCGGATTTGTGGGCTGTCATGCCTTTACGCAATGGGGTCAACAGACCCGCCTCGACCCTATCCGCGGCATCGGTCTGCATCAGCGCATCGACCAAGGCCGCCGTCAGGGCGTGATCCTTGCTTCTGCCCTGCACATAGCCGTGTCCAACCGTCCCATCAGCCAGCTTGACCGAGGCGCGGGTGACGCTCATCTCGCCTAGATTGAAGGCCGCGCCAACAGCCCCTGCACGGCCCCGCACCATGACGCCACCAATCTCGGGGCTGCGCAGAACTGTATGTTCGGGAGCCATATCTAACGCCGCCCAATAGCGCGCAACATCAGTTGCTGCGGCCTTGGCCATAAGGCC
>CBFHTU010000090.1:0-1943 GCA_965658825.1 Yoonia sp. | reverse complement strand
AAGCACGTGATCACGCAGCTGGAGGCCGGATGGTCACCGGAACAGATTGCCGGCCGCCTACAATATGACGGTCAATCTTTGCGCGTCAGCCACGAGACAATCTATGCCTACGTTTACGGCCCAGATGGCCAGTCCGAAGAACTGGCGCGTCACCTGCCGCATCGCCGCAAAAAAACGGCAACCTCGGCGTAGACGCACGTCGCGTGGCCTCGTTTTCCCGCCCGATCGGTCAATCCATGAACGGCCAGACTACTTTAAGACACGTGAGACATTTGGCGAATGGGAAGGCGATCTGATGATCTTTGAACATGCGCAGGGCAAGACCAACGTCGCCTCTCTGGTTGAGCGGAAGACCCGCTTTGCCGTTCTGTTCCGCAACAACGACCGCAGCACAACGCATCTGATGAACAAGCTGATGAGCGTGATGGAACCCCTGCCCCAACCGGCGCGTAAATCGATCACCTTTGATCGTGGCATCGAGTTTAGGAACTGGCGCAAGTTAAAGCCAGGGATCGGAACGGAGGCGTGGTTCTGCGATCCGCAAGCGCCGTGGCAGAAAGGGTCTGTCGAGAATTTGAACAAACGCGCACGGCGATATTTGCCACGCGATGCGCCTGTAGCCGCGCGCTCAAATCGCGATATGAAGGCGATTTGCGACCGCTTAAACGGCACGCCACGAAAGTGTCTGGGATGGCGCACACCAACTGAAGCATTCAGGGAAGAACTGATGAAACTGAGATAGCGGAACCTGTCGCAACGTGCCTTGAGATTCCAGGCGCGCGCGCTACCCCCAACTGCGGTTCTTGTTAGAAAACAGTCGTTTATCTGATGAGAGGAATCGTTATGGGAACCATTTATAGTCAACTGAGTATCACAGAACGACGCAGAATAGAACGCTGGAGACACGCAAAGGTCCCAGTTGATGAGATGGCGCGTGTCCTGAAACGCTGCAGGTCGACGATCTTTCGCGAGCTGAAGCGCAATCATTTCAGTGATGAGAGCATGCCCAAACACGACGGATACTACGGTGCCGCTGCGCATCTCATGCAGGCGGATCGACGCGCACGAGATCGCAAGCTGATCAAATCCCCTGAACTGTGCAAACCTGTGATCGAACGGATCAAGGACGGCTGGACGCCCGAGCAGATCGGCAACCGGATGATCCAGGAACAAGCGCCGCTGCGGGTCTGCCAAGAAACGGTCTATCGCGACATCTACTCACGCGAAGGCATGGCCAATGATCTGTGGTGGTACTTGCCCACGCATCGTGTCGCGCGCAGGCCGCGGCGCACCGCCGTCAGTTTGGTCACCGGGAAGGCGATTTAATGCTGTTTAAACAGAAGCTTGGATAAACAAGCGTGACCTCGCTGGTCGAACGCGCCAGCCGGTTCACGGTGATCCTGAAGAACCCGAACCGTCGCACCAAACCTGTGATGGAAAAGATCATCAAAGCGATCAAAGACCTGCCCCATCCAGCACGTCACTCACCTTTGATCGTGGTAGCGCGTTCATGAACGGGCCACATCTTCAGGCTGAGATTGGGACCCAAACGTGGTTCTGTGATCCCTCCTCACCCTGGCAGAAAGGAACGGTTGAGAACACCAATCGACGAGCTCGGCGCTGGTTGCCTAGAAGACGTGACATCCGCTCGATGACAGATCAGGACATGAAAGCGATTTGCGATCGCCTCAATAACACACCTCGCAAATGCTTGGGACGGAAAACACCCGCCGAAGTCTTCCGCGAAAAGTTGATGGAGGAAATGCGATGACACCCCTACCCTGAGCCCAACAAGAGCCGCAGTTCACGTATCGCGCACACTTATTCTGAAACACCAACCCGACAGGTGGCTGTTCGGGCACACCCATCATCCTGTCTCGTTCAACATCGGCCAGACACGCCTGACGAATGTCTCTTTCGGGTTTCCCGATGAGTTTGTCCCC
>CBFHTU010000089.1:0-1951 GCA_965658825.1 Yoonia sp. | reverse complement strand
AACTGGGCTTCGTTGAAGACAGAGTTCAACACGGTGGGCGAGTTACGCGGGCCTTTCTGCCAGCCGTGGCCAACAGAGGTTGGCATATTGTCGTCTCCGCCGGTGGCGAGGTTGTGGCAAGAGTTGCAGGAGAAAACACCAGACGCTGACATGCGCGGATCAAAGAAGAGCGCTTTCCCAAGATCAATCTTCTCGGGCGTGACAGGGTTCGCATTCAATGCAGGGATCGTGGAAGGCAGCGGCGCGAAAAGCTCCAGCGCTTCGTTGCGCAGCTCGTTTGCTGTCGCGGCGCCCGCGAGGGACAGGCTCAATGCAGTTGCGGTCATCAGGTGAAATGGTTTCATCGGTGGCCTCCTAAAGCCATATGGTTTCAGAATTTACGCGAATCCGAATACCCTCAGTCTAAAGACAGCCCCCATGGCGAAGTATGACTTAGATCAGTTCTAAGCTGCATGACCGCGAAAAACACCGTTTTGCGACAGTTGCGTAACAGCCTGCAACGGCTCTTGATCCTAGCCGCGCAAGCTTGGCAAGCCGATCCCCGTGCTCTGGAAGCCCCCGTCCACAGAAATCACCTGTCCTGTGACATAGCTCGCCTTTTCCGAGCACAGGAAGGTGATGACATTGCCGATCTCTTCCTCGCTGCCATAGCGGCCCAGCGGGATCGCGTCATGATAGGCATCAATGATATCCTGAGTGTGCACGGCCATTGCAAGCTTGGTGCGCACAGGCCCAGGGCAAATGCAATTCACCCTCACACCATGCTCCCCCCACTCAGCCGCCTGCTGCTGCGACAGGTGCATGACACCTGCCTTTGATGTGCCGTAAGCCACTCGAAGGGTCGAAGCGCGCAGACCGCTGATCGAGGCAATATTCACAACCGCACCACGCGCCTTTTGCAAGAGCGGAGCCGCCGCCTGAGACATGAGAAACACGCCATCAAGGTTGGTCTCCATGACCGTGCGCCAGCGGGCAAAGTCTGTCTCGTCAATCGGCCCGAAGTCGGCCACACCCGCGTTATTCACCAATGCGTCGAGCTCGCCTGACCAGTCGATGACCTCCGTGATCATCGCCTCAACGTCACCAGCCTGCGAAACGTCGCGGCAGATCGTCTTGACGTTCTCAAGCCCTTCAGACGCCTGCGCCAGTTCCTCACAGTCGCGATCAACCATCGCAACTTGCCAGCCCTCGGCCAGAAAAAGCTTGGTCGTCGCCAGACCGATACCGCGCGCCGCACCGGTGACAAGCGCTGTTTTGCGGCTCATACCCACTTCGCCATCGGCGGCAGGCTCATCAAAACGGCATTCGCATCATGCCCTGTTTCAAGGCCAAACTTCGTGCCTCGATCATAAACAAGGTTGTACTCCGCATAGAGCCCGCGGTGTACCAACTGCTTATCTTTCTCGACCTCACCCCAAGGCTGCGCCATGCGCTTTTCCGTCAACGGCACAAAGGCAGGCAGAAACGCGCGGCCAACATCCTGAATGAAGGCAAAGTCCTTGGCCCAATCGCCCGTGTTGTGATCATCAAGGAAAATGCCACCCACGCCCCGTGCGCGGTTGCGGTGCGGGATATAAAAATACTCGTCCGCCCACGCCTTGAGCCGCGGATAATGCTCGCTTCCATGCTTGTCGCAATGTTCTTTTTGCACAGCATGAAAATGCGCCGTGTCCTCGGCATATTCGATACAGGGGTTCAGGTCTGATCCGCCACCAAACCACCAGCCATGCGGGGTCCAGAACATGCGCGTATTCATGTGAACTGCGGGGCTATGCGGGTTCTGCATATGCGCCACAAGGCTGATCCCCGCAGCCCAGAAACGCGGATCTTCCGCCATACCCGCAAGACCCTTGCGCGCGGCCATCGCCGCCTGAGCACGGCTGCCGAGCGTGCCATAGACTGTTGAAATATTTACACCAACCTTCTCAAACACGCGGCCTCCGCGCATCAC
>CBFHTU010000088.1:0-2172 GCA_965658825.1 Yoonia sp. | reverse complement strand
CAATCCAAAAATGAATAGTGCCTATTTCCTTGTTTTTAGAGACTAATTGCACGTTTATTCCACTTTCGCTGAATGTCTGGTTAATATGGCCCGAACATTAATCTGCACGGATATTGAACGGATGGCAACGATAGTTAGAACCCCCGCTGGAACCTATCGCGCCCAAGTGCGCAGACGTGGTGTTAGCAAGTCTGCAACCTTCGCCCGCAAGCTAGACGCACAAGCCTGGGCGGCAGGGATGGAAAGCGCCGTCGGCACAACAATCGGCAAGATCACCCCGCCAGCATCGATGACGTTGGCAGACGTAATCGACGCTTACGTTGAGCAGGTTCCGATCGGGCGCACAGCCAAGTTCAACCTAACCCGAATCAAGGCCATCATTGGCGACACCAGCATCAAGAACCTGTCGGGCGTTACGATGACAAAATACGTTGATATGCGCCTCTCAGAAGGCATTACGGGCGCAACACTCGCCGGAGACCTATCAATCCTCTCTAGCGCGCTAAAATGGGCCTCTACGGTGAAGCAATTGGACATCCCTGCCAATATAGCAGCCGACGCGAGGGCTGGGCTGACATCCCGCCGTATTAGCACCCGATCGAAAGAGCGTGACCGCATACCGACCGATGACGAACTGGCCCGCATATATGCCACCCTTGAAGACAACCCGCGCCAAATCATCCCTGTCGCGCAGATCGCCAGGTTCGCAGCTATCAGCGCAATGCGGCTTGCAGAGATAACCGGCATCCAGATTGAGAATATCCGCTGGAACGAGGGCGCGGTTTTCCTGGTCGCAAGAAAGCATCCAACCAGGAAAGATCGGAACGACCAGCTTATCCCAGTGCCGCCCGAAGGCATGGACATTCTGCGGCAGGTCGTCGGCGATAGATCCAGCGGACCCGTCTGGCCATATGATCCGCGCAGCGTATCGACAGCGTGGCGCAGAGCCTGCAAAGCCGCCCGTATAACGCCAGAGGTGCGGTTTCACGACCTCAGGCACCTGGCGCTAACAAGATTGGCCGCGCTGGGCCTCAGTACACCACTTTTGCGGGCTGTCAGCGGTCACACCGATCTCAAATCCCTATCCAGATATGTGAACCTGTCGCCAAATGATTTCCATAAAGCGTTAAATAAAGCGCGCAGTCAGGTTGACTGAACCTTCCTTTAACGTCATTTAGGAGGAACGGACGGAAGGCTGAACCGTTGCAAAGATACCTGTGAGCACGCTAACGGCAGGTTGAGCAAATCAAAACAGCAGTTCCAGAAATGGAACGAGGGCGTCATAGAAAAGGCAGCTACCGCCGCGCCCACCCAGTAGCAAGAGCACGGAGACCCTTCTTTTGCGGCAAAGTCCGCCATTGGTGCTTTATGTCTACCCATCTCAATACCTTTCTACTCAAAAACGAACTACTTCCAGAAGCCGATTTGCAGGCTCTGATGAACTGGACCGACAGCACGCTGGAAGCCCGGCGCGGGCGCGGTCAGATGCCCCCATACCTGTCGCGAGGCAAGGTGCGCCTCTACCGTTACGTCGATGTGATGGAGTGGTTTGAAAGCGACGCTTTGCTCTCGGTCTATGAGACCAAGTCAAAGCGCATCACCGCTGATCTACTTAAATAACAAACCCCGCCGCAGGAGATTAAGATGCGACGGGGCCTGATGTTGTGGTGCTTATACCCAGGCACTTTATACTGACTTTCGCACAATCTTGCAAGCGGCGGCCCAATTGAGGGCTCAACAATGAGCAACGCAAAATTACACGACTACGATCGCATCGCTGGCGATTCCTACTTCACAATCGAAGCTGATCGGCTTGTGCCACTCTTGAACCAATTCTTTCCAGTCTCTGGACGCGTCCACGAACCTGCCGCTGGCGGCGGCCATCTGACCCGCGAACTGGCCAAGTTGCCAGACGTTTCGGGCGTCATCGAAACGGACATCCAAACCGGCACGCCGATCGAGGCGCTGGACGGATCCATCAAACCTGATTGGGTTTGCAGCAATCTCCCCTTCAAAGGTCAGGACGCACTGATTTGGCATCTGCTGAATATATATCCGCAGGCGTGGCACGCTTACCTAGTGCGTTGGAATTATTTGCCGCCCAAAAAGCGCCATAGCGTTATTCACGCAAACCCGCGCTTTGCTGGCACGGTGGTCTGCTCAAAACGCCCA
>CBFHTU010000087.1:0-2243 GCA_965658825.1 Yoonia sp. | reverse complement strand
GAAAATCTCGACACAATCTTTGGGGTGGCACATGACCTCATAGCCAAGCTCGCCTGTATAACCCGTGCGCGACAACACAAACGGCGCACCCGCCTCGTTGTTCAAACGCGCAGGCGTAAAGCGGAACCAACCCAGCTCGTCAAACGTTGGGTTATGCGGTGCGGTCCAGACAATCTTGCGCAGCAAATCGCGGCTCTCGGGGCCTTGCACAGCAACGTTATGCAGCTGATCCGTCGAAGACCGCACAAGCACCTTCAGCCCCAGCTTTTCAGCCAATTCGCGCAGCCAGACACCGCCGTAATCGGACCCGCCAATCCAGCGGAAGTTATCCTTGCCCAGACGGAACACAGTGCCATCGTCGATCATACCGCCATGCTCATAACACATCGCGGTATAAACCACGGCGCCCTGAGCTAGCGTTTTCATGTTGCGGGTAAATGCATATTGGCACAGCGCCTCGGCGTCTGGACCCATAATCTCGAACTTGCGCAGCGGCGACAAATCCAAGATTACCGCCTTTTGACGGCAGGCATGATATTCCTCAATCGGCCCCGTCGCCGAAAAGCGGCTTGGCAACCAATACCCGTTATACTCGATAAAGTTACGGGTATATTTGGCAAAGCTCTCGTGAAAACCTGTTTGCTTGGTCATTTTCGGCTCCGAATCTGGGGTCGTGCGGATCGCGATTGACCGCTGAAATGTTTCTTTTCCGCTATACGTGCGCACATGAATATCGGTCGGATTCCACCCGTTGGCAGAGGTCGTATCGTCAGGACAGGCCGAGCTCACGCAGACAATATCCGTGAGCGCGCGCAACAGCACATAGTCTCCGGGGCGCGACCAAGGCTCATCCGAATACATCACTCCGTGGTCATCAAGAAACGTGTTGAAGAAAAAGTTGATCGCCATCCAGCCAGGCCGCGGCGCCACCCCAGAATCCTGCAAGGCGACGTTGAAATTCGTCGAGCAATTCACATGGCCCGGATAACCAGTGTCATTATAATACTTCTCGGCGCAGGCCATCGCGAACGCATCATGTCGCCCGCAGGTGTCTTGGATCACTTCGACTAGCGGCAACATCTCTTGGTCATAATACTTCGCATGCAAACCGGGCATCGGATAGGCGTGGCCCATCAAGGTGCGGGTCGTGGTCACATCAAGCGCGTGCTCGATCCCTTGGTCGAGCTTGCGTGCCGAGAAACACTGGAAATCCGAACACTGTCGGCCATCCACATCAATGATCTGGATGTAATCCCCTGCCTTGACGAAAAACGATTCAGCGGTCTGGGTATGCACACGAATGTCCGACACAATATCGGCCAACGGATCGGGCAATTCAAACTTCACATGGCTTTTGATGACCGCACGTTTGATCATCACTGTCAGCGACGTGGCGGTATCTTGCGCCTCGATATTCATCGCTGCCGCAGGGGCCGCGATAATCACGACGCCCTCGCGCGTGGCCGTAAACTTCGCCTCGGTTTTCGCAGGAGTAGTCGCCTCGAACAAATGCACGGCTTGCGCCTTCACCAGATCAACCTTGCGCGCATCCAGCCCCATGCGCATCCCGCGCAACGACTGATCGTTACTGGTCAAAAGCGCCTGTAGCCCTCCCGCACCAGCCGTGGCAGTGGCACCAATAATGCCCGCATCGCTACGCCCCTTAGGGTCACAAACCACAACCTCACAGTTCTGCCCGCCTTCATCATTGATGATCGTGATCTGGTCGCCTGTATCAATCGGGATCAGCACGGCGCCCTGCCCTTGCACGACATAACGCTCAGTGCCCGGCGGTAGTGAGAAAACTTGCGGCTGCATAATCCTACTTGGTTTAGGTGGACCGGATCTTACCGTTTGATAATTGTCTAGCATTAGCTCCCCCTAATCACGCAAAGTTGCATGAGCGGAATAAATATTTAACATCAAGAATACAGAGGCTAGCTATTACATCAAACAAAATCGCACCAGAAGCGAAATTCTCTCACCATCTTGCGAAATGTGGCTACGCATAACGAACCAGCCGCCATTTGACGCTGGCATGCCACCGTTGC
Organism: Yoonia sp.; assembly: GCA_965658825.1. Taxonomy (GTDB): domain Bacteria; phylum Pseudomonadota; class Alphaproteobacteria; order Rhodobacterales; family Rhodobacteraceae; genus Yoonia. The sequence continues at coordinate 192 of CBFHTU010000087.1, read as the reverse complement.
ATTGTTCATCATAATCATTCGCCGACGCCATCTTTGCGTTCGCGCGTAAAACCATTCCGAAGGAATGGATGAATTTCTGCAGCAAGGTGTCCGTCAACTTCAGCGTCAGCGTCATTATCCACAAGAACTTTCGGGTTTTGAAGTAAAAGCGGTATAACTTTCAGACCCTCTCAGACTAGATATCGTTGCATG
>CBFHTU010000086.1:0-2706 GCA_965658825.1 Yoonia sp. | reverse complement strand
GGCCGAGCGCGGCGCGCAGGTCATCGACCTCGAAGGACTGGCAGGCCATCGTGGTTCGCTTTTGGGGCGCACCGCAGGCGGGCAACCCGACCAAAAAGGGTTTGAGACTGCCCTCGCCGTGGCCTTCGCCAACCTCGACCCGAACCGCCCTGTGATCATCGAGGCGGAAAGCTCCAAGATCGGCAAGATCAATCTGCCAAAGCAACTATGGTCTGCGATGATTTTTGCACCCAAAATCATGGTCTCCGCACCCATTGACGCCCGCGCCGCGTTTCTGGAAACGGCCTATGCAGACGTGATTTCAAACCCTGCCGACCTCGCAAAACGGCTCGCCCCGCTGCGCAATATTCGCGGTCATGCGGTCGTTGACGGTTGGTTAGCGTTAATGAACGCGGGCGATTTTCGCGCTCTTGCGGCGGCACTCATGGAGCAGCATTACGATGCGGCCTACGCCAAGTCGCGCGGCGCGGATGAGCACGAAATCTTGGCGGAACTCTCGTCGGACACGCTTGATGAGGCTGGCCAAAATACGCTCGCCGACGCGATCCTCAACGTGATCAGATAACGCGCACAACAGGCGCACCTGCCGCGAGCGTCCCGACCCGCGCCGCAGGGTATCCCGCCACGATCAATGCGGCCAAAATATCCTTTGCCGCAGCCGCATCAACCGCCGCCAACAAGCCGCCCGCTGTTTGCGGATCAAAGAGCAAATCGCCCTTCGGGCCATCTGCTCCGAACACGGGCCCAGCGCCACTCCGGTTATCCTCAAACAGGCTCGATTTTGTGCCTTGCGTGGCCAGTTCAACGGCCCCCTCCATGAACGGGATCGCACCGAGATCGAGCACCGCAGCCACCCCCGACGCCTCGCAAATGCCGCTCAAATGTCCCGCCAAACCAAAGCCCGTCACATCGGTCATCGCATGGGCCGCGCCCAAAATATCAGATGCGGCCCCCTGCCCGATCATCATCGTCTCCAGCGCTTTTGCCACGACATCGCCCGCAGCCTCACCCGCCATTTCAGCGGCCATGATCACGCCGCTGCCAATCGGTTTGGTCAGAATCAAAACATCCCCCGCCTTGGCCCCTGCAATCGTGATCGGCGCAGCCTCAGATAGCCCCGTGACGGTGAAACCAATGGTCAATTCATCCCCGAGCGACGAATGCCCGCCAACAATCGCGGCACCCGCGTCAGACATCACGCCTTGCGCTGCTTGCATGATTTCCGACAGCGTGCGGGTCTGCATCTCGGGCGACATGCGCGGCAAAATCAGGTTCGCCGTCACTGCCTGCGGCGCGGCGCCCATCGCCCAAGCATCGCCCAGCGCATGAATGGCGGCGATCCGCGTCATCACGACGGGGTCCGCAAAGAAGCTGCGCAAATGATCTGTGGTGATGATTTGCGTCACCCCACCTGTCCTCAAAATCGCCGCATCATCGCCAGCCACGCTGCGCACATCGGCGCGGCCTGAGGCAGGCAATGCCGCCAAGACCGCCCGCAAGGCGCCGCGCCCAACCTTCGCACCGCACCCGCCGCACATCGGCTTGTCACCCACGGCCTCACGCAGGCCGCTTGCCATGTCCTTCGGGAGTGGCGCATTTTCCATCCGTGGCAGCGCGTTAAATTGGTTCATGAACTTGCGGTCGATATGATCTTTCCACCGCCATAAGAGCGGCCCTTGAAAGGCCGTGCCGAGCTTTTCTGCAAGGGCGGATTTCCGTCCTTGCGATATGAGTTTCAGATAATCCCGTTGGGGTCGGTAATCGCGCAATTTGCCCCCCGACAGGACGGCGCGCAAATTGTCAAACAGCACGGGCGCTTGGCGCACGGCAAACACGCCCGCCTTGGGTCTTGGCGTGGCGGTCATATGCGCACAGTCACCGACGGCAAAGATGGCAGCGTCCGAGGATTGCAACTGCGGGTTCACCTTGATGAAACCGTCGTGCATCTCCAGACCGATCCGCGCTTGCCAACCATGCGCACGCGCGCCCGCAGCCCCCGTCACAAATCGCGCGGCCACGATGCGCCCGCCGGCAAGGTGCACGCCTGCACTATCGACCGATAAAACTTCTGCATTCTCACACAAAGTAACCTTGTTTTGGGCCAATGCGCCCAACATCTTTGTCCGCGCGGTGCCGTCCAGATCCTTGAGAACGGGGCCTTTGTCGATGAGTGTGACCTCCGCTTTGCCCCGCATCGCAAACTGCATTGCCATCGCCAGTTCCGCGCCCGCCACGCCGCCACCGATCACCGCGATCTGCGTGATGTCGCCTGCATTGCGCACAGCGTCCCAGCGGCTCGCGAAGGTGCCAAGCGGTTTGGCAGGCACACCAAATTCGGGGAAACCCTTCAGGTCTGGCATTGTCGAGGTAATCCCCACGTCGATGCTCAGCGCGTCAAACGCAATGGGGGGACGCCCCGCGACATGCACGACCCGCGCTGTGCGGTCGACCGCCGTTGCCGCCCCGATCACAATGCGAGCCCCCGCAAACCGCGCGAGCTTGACCAGATCAATGTCGAGCTCCTCTCGGCTGTAATGCCCTGCCACAAAGCCCGGCAGCATCCCCGAATAAGGCGCGGTCGGACCCGGATTGATCACAGTGACCCGCACACCCGCAAGCGGGTTCATCCCCCATTTACGCAGCACAAGCGCATGGGTATGGCCGCCACCAATCAGGACAAGATCACGGGTGAGTGGAAGGCGGTGT
>CBFHTU010000085.1:0-2767 GCA_965658825.1 Yoonia sp. | reverse complement strand
AGACGGGCAGGGCGTTGGCGGTCGTGGTTGTCACGACGAAATGATCCTCGGCTAAACGCGCGGCTGTGCCATCATCCTTGGCGATGCCATCCTCGCGCAGCATCAGGCCATAGCGTGTTTTCCCGACCTCTAGTTTCGCGAAAGCGTTGCAGTAGATTTTGTTCAGGAATGCCGCCGCATCGGTGCCTTGCACGTCAACCTTGCCCAGCGTTGTCACATCGCAGACCCCTACGGATTTGCGCGTTGCCAAAACCTCGCGGTCCACGCTTTGACGCCATGTGGTTTCGCCCGCACGCGGGAACCATTGGGCGCGCAACCAATTGCCGACCTCGACAAAAACAGCACCCTGTTCGGTTGCCCATTTATGTGAGGGTGTCAGGCGTTTTGGATGGAACTCTTGGCCCCGATGCCGCCCCGCAAGCACGCCGATTGATGTAGGCGTATAGGGGGGGCGGAAGATCGTGGTGCCAACTTCCGGGATGGTTTTGCCGGCGAGTTCCGCCATGATCGCAAGGCCACCCATGTTCGAGGTTTTGCCCTGATCGGTGGCCATGCCAAGCGTCGTGTAGCGCTTAAGGTGTTCGACCGAGCGGAAGCCCTCTTGGTGGCTCAACTTCACGTCCTTGACGGTCACATCGTTTTGCTGGTCGAGCCACGCACGGCTGCACCCTGCAACATACCAGAAGGGTTTGATCGCGACGGGGGTGTCCTCGGCCTGAGGCAGTTTGATCATTTTAGCAGGGAGGCCCAGATCCTTCAACGCGGCACGCGCGGCGGCGGCACCTGTTTTCAGCGCACCTGTGGTGGTCATATCGCCTTTTGCCGCACCCGCAACGGTCATGCCTGGGGGCAATGTTCCGCCGGGCACAAAGGCCGCGAGGCTGTCGTTCCAAGTCGGACGTCCGCGCTGATGGCACGTCATATGAACGTTGGGGTTCCAACCGCCAGAGACGCCAAGTGCGCCACATTCAAGGGTGCGCAATGATCCATCCGCAAGGCGCACTTCGGCGAATGTCAGGCCGAGCCGACCCTTGGTGTCGATAACCTCGCCGCTCAAGACCTCGTAATCCATGCTGCGCGGCGCGTCGGGACGCACGTCGACAACGGCGCTAATCTTCACGCCCTTTGCGTATAGGTCTTGCGCGGTGCGGTGCCCGTCATCGTTGTTGGTGAAAATCGCGACGCGCTGATCGGCGGCAACGGCAAAACGGTTGGCATAGGTGCGGATAGCGGAGGCCAGCATGATCCCCGGACGGTCATTGTTTTCAAATGCAATCGGGCGCTCGATGGCCCCTGCGGCAAGAACCGTGCGTTTGGTATAAATGCGCCAAAGGATCTGGCGCGGTTTGCCCGCGTCTGGCACGAGTTTGTGGTCACTGACACGCTCAACTGCGCCATAGATGCCGTGGTCAAATGCGCCGATAATTGTGGTGCGCGGCATAACACGGACGTTGGGCAGGCTCGCGAGTTCGGCAATCACGCTGTCGGCCCAATCTGCCCCAGACTGATCGCCGAGTACAAAGGTTTCGCAATTAAGGCGTCCGCCAATACGGAAATCTTCGTCGGCAAGAATGACCTGTGCGCCACTGCGCCCAGCGGTCAACGCGGCGGCAAGCCCCGCAGGCCCCGCGCCGATGATCAGCAGATCACAATGCAGGAAGCCCTTGTCGTAAACGTCGGGGTCTTCTTGCAACGAAAGGGAACCGAGACCAGCCGCATGGCGAATGATCGGCTCGTAGATTTTTTCCCAAAACGCGGCGGGCCACATGAAGGTCTTGTAGTAAAAACCAGCCGTCAGAAAATTTGAAAACCTGTCGTTGATCGCAAGTAGATCGAATTGTAGTGGCCCCAAACGGTTCTGGCTTTTGGCGGTTAATCCATCGAAAAGTTCAATAGTCGTCGCGCGTGAGTTCGGTTCTTGCCGTGCGCCGTCACGCAGTTCGACAAGCGCGTTTGGCTCTTCCGATCCCGCAGTCAAAACACCGCGCGGGCGGTGGTATTTAAACGAACGCCCCATCAGGCGAACGCCGTTTGCGAGCAGGGCAGAAGCGAGCGTGTCGCCCTGTTGGCCCGTAAAGGACTTGCCGTCAAATTTGAATTTGAGCGGCTGGTCGGCATTCACCTGACCGCCGCTGAGACGATTGATTTGGCTCATTTGCTGCGCCCCCTGCTGCGTGCCACATCGCGGGCGAGTTCGACCTTGGAAATCTCGTGCGTGAGGGTGTTGCGGGTCACGACCAGCCACGATCTGTCGCCAGCTTCGTGAAACCACAACTCTTCGTGCCAGCCTGCGGGATTGTCGCGCAGATAGGCGTATTCGTAAAATTCTTGTGCGGCATTCTCGGAGGTCGCATCAGGTCTATCGATCAGCTTTGCATCGCCAAGATAGGTAAATTCGGCACTGTCGCGCGGGCCAAGAAGCGGGTGGTTGATAATCATCTTTTTATGTCCTGTCCCGAGCGATCAATGCAGGTTGGGCTGATTGCCCACCCCTTTTTCGTCGATCATCAGACCCTTTTCAAAACGGTTAAAGCGGTAGGCTTTAGCCGTGGGATGCGGGGCATCATGGGTCAACAAATGCGCAAAGCAGAACCCTGATGCGGGCGTCGCCTTAAACCCGCCATAGCACCAGCCGCCATTGAAATAGAGCCCGTCGATATGGGTGCGGTCGATGATGGGCGAGCCGTCCATCGACATATCCATGATCCCGCCCCACATGCGCAACATGCGCGCGCGCCCAAAGGCGGGGAAAATCGCCATGGCGCCT
>CBFHTU010000084.1:0-2858 GCA_965658825.1 Yoonia sp. | reverse complement strand
GACAGTGACAGAACCAATACCCTACACCCCATGTTGCTACTCTAGGGGAATTGTTACGCTGACCCTCTGTGACCGTCAGACAGCTAGTTATGTCGCCTTCACACGATAGTGTCAGGGTAACAGTCCGCCAAACTCAGGAAGAATTAGACGACTTTTCCGCAGATGCGGAATTTTCTTTCTCGAGTTTATAGCCGCTTACAAATACTTTGTTGCAAAAGCTGATGTATGCTCCGATGATAAAATAGAGGCCCAGCGTTGAAGCGTTGACAGCATGAGCGTTGGCATTTTCCTTGCCCCCACTCCAATGGGGAAATGCTACCAAAGTTGGGTCTCGCCTAGCATCCACCACTAACCAGATTCACTCCCTACGGGGGAAATAGCCATCACAGGCCAGTTTTGCTTTGTGTTATCGTGCGCCCGTGTGAAAGCCATCCAACTAGCTTTCTCTAACTTCACACGACCTTCACACCCACCGTAGGAATTTGAGCCACCTGATTCACCGACGGAATGCGGCAGAACCCAATTCCTCGACCATTAATAAAGCAGAAGTACCTCAATATCATCACAAAGGAAGGCTCCTGAAATTTCCTCTGGATGGCGCTCATGTCGCCCGTGGCAAGCCTTCTGGTTCACCATCCTCCAGATGACCATTCAGTAGAACACATATCGACAACAATCTGGGTCGTGAAAATCTATTCTTTTACGGCCGATGAGGCCATTATGATGCGGATTAGATTTGGATCACAGCTAGGTTCAAGATCAAGCTCGTAAAGAGGGTTTTCGTTGATACCCATGAAGCATCCATAGTGCCAATAGGTATTGCTAGCCTCATGCAAGAATAATTGAGGTACACCCGAGAGGCACCACTCACATTCCTGAGTTCCATCACCCTGAAATTCCTTAAGTTCATTTTTCACCATAGCATTTTTCCCTATGCAATTAAAGTTTCGTGATGAAACTCTGGAAATCTTTGATAAATATGCGTTGTTAAATTCCTCCAGCATTAAAAGGTTGCCACCTTGACGTGGATCAAGCAGATGAAAAATGAGTGATCAGGGAAATTTGAGCCGCCTGTTTCACAGAGGGGATGTTGCAATGCCCTAACAATCAATTCCGTCGAAGCTACCCCCCGCCTGACGTCAGCGCCTATGCACATGAAGCGACACGATTGCAGGGCATAGACTGGGTAAATGTAACACTTGGTGTTGAAGAGGGCCTGTCGTTAGATACCAGAAGGCGTACGATTTCTGCCGCTAGGAACTATTGGGACAACGACAAATCATAATAATGAGGGTAGACCAGTAGGCCTCTATCTGCGATCAAAGCCATCAGCGTGATCTCCAAAGCCAGTGGCTTCTGCTTGGTTACTGGTGGGTGGTTTGGGAGAGCCGTGGGATTACGCTACCATTCCCAAACCTTTCAGAATAATTTGTGAAGGCCATCCAACTAGCAATATTCAACTTCACACGACCTGCATGCCAACTTCAGGCAGGTGAGCCCACCTACTCCACGGAAGGAATGTGGCAGCACCTTACTGCTCGACCATCAACCCAATCGAGCTACCTCCCTTACAACAGCATCAAGGAACAGGTCTGATGGCAAAGCTGGAAGTGTTATACAACGATGACTGCCCAATTTGTCGTCGAGAGATCAAGCATTATGCTGGCTTATCTGATGATACCGTCGAGTTTGTCAAAATCACGGAGCAGTCAGCCGCTGATTGGGGGCTAACGCCAGATCAAGCGACACAGCAAATCCATGCACGGTCAGATGGTAGCGTAATTATTGGTGTCGATGCCTTCATATCTGTTTGGCAAAAATTGCCATATTATCGAGTTCTCGCACCAATCGTAGGATTGCGACCCATCAAGTTCGTTACGTCGATAGTGTACCGTAAAATCTTAGCACCACTGCTATATGCCATGCATCAAAGGCGACAGCGGAGAGAATAATCTAACACCAGAACCCGTGCATAGGTCAGTCTGTGAAGGGCATCCAACTAGCATTATTTAACTTCACACGACCAGCTGCATCAGCTTACGTAGCGGCCCCATACCGTCCCCCTACAGACCAATTTTGTGAAAGGCTGTGAGCTAGCTATATCGGTTTCACACGACCTTCCTCCCACCGTAGGAATGCGATATTTTCAAAAGAAAAGTTGACACACGGCGACAAAAATTGCCCCCACTAGTCCACTTTGATCCGAGCCATTGACCCAAGATGGATTAGTCGATGTTGCATCACATAACGCATCCTACCCATTGGATTATAATGCGTCAATGTTGACCAAATGAGTCAGGTAATATTCAACGACAGTCCACCTAAAACGTCCATTGATTTATGGCACTGCAACTGCTCGACTGACCTTCAACTCAGGAGATGAAATGGTCGATCTTACCAACAACAAAATCCGTCCGTTCTTTCATATTAAGAACTTCAAAGACGGTGTGGCTGATGCTGTATTAGGTCGAACCATGACCAAAGCAGGACGGTCCTCCGAATACGACGAAGGCTATGAATTTGGGCTTACCTTGATCGGAACAGATGACCTTGGCGATCAGGCTGGCGAAGAAGAGTAGAATAGTCAATCTTAAGGCAACTGCCCTACAGCTACGGAGATTAAATGGCTGATGACCTTACCAAAATGGACCGATGGAATTCAGAGCCATTAGATGTTCACACGTGGTCAGATCATCCTGAGATAAAGACATTATGCGATGATCTGTATGATCTGGCAGGAATGACCACCTTAGAACCCAAAGGCAATCGCAAGGCCAAACGGACCGTCAAAGAAAGCCTCAGGGTCCTGATCCTTGATCTTTACGTGAAGTGGTTGAAAGACCCGTCCATCAGCATCG
>CBFHTU010000083.1:0-2897 GCA_965658825.1 Yoonia sp. | reverse complement strand
ACTACCCTGACATGAACGCCAACTACTTCTCGGCGCAGGGTGACGCGGAAGCCGCTGTGAAAGGCATGCGCAAGCTGCGGGAGATCGCCAAGCATCCAGCGATGGCTGCGCATATCGTCGATGAAACGGAACCCGGCTTCAACGTCGACAGTGACGATGAGATTATCGAGTTCATGAAGCAAACTGGGCAGACGTCTTGGCACCCGATCAGCACCTGTCGCATGGGCAGTGGCCCGATGGATGTGGTCGATGCGCGCCTGCGCGTTCATGGACTGGAAGGTCTGCGGGTGATTGACAGTTCGATCATGCCAACGATGCCTGCAACAAATACGAACATCCCCACGATCGCCATTGGCGAAAAAGGCGCGGACCTTGTCCTCGCCGACGCGGGATAAGGGAGGACCATCATGGAAAAGACATGGCTTGAGAAATACGGGAACATCCCCCACGAGATCGACGCGAGCAAGACCGGCACTGTCGTTGATCTGCTCAACGAAACCGTGGCAAAATACGGCGACAAACCCGCCTTCAATGCGCTGCACACCAACCTGAGCTTTAACGAGGTGGACCGCCTGAGCCGCGCTTTTGCTGCGTGGTTGCAAAACAGCCTTGGTATCAAGAAAGGTGACCGTATCGCGCTGATGATGCCCAACCTTCTGGCCTTTCCGGTGGTCAGCTTCGGGATGATCCGCGCTGGCGCTGTGCAGGTGAACGTCAACCCGCTCTACACGGCGCACGAGCTTCAGCATCAACTGAATGACAGTGGTGCCGAGACGATCGTGATCTTCTCGATGTCAACGCCAACGCTGGCCGAGATCATCGAAGACACGTCCGTTAAAAACGTGATCACTCTCAATCTTGACGACCTGTGCGGTTTGCAACAGCCAAGCCCACCGGTGGACGAAAAACTGCGTGCCACGGCAGTGCCGCTGCCACGCGCGCTGGCCGAAGGGCTGGAGATAGAGTTCACGCCGCCCGAGATCACGCAGGATGACTTGATCTTCTTGCAATACACGGGTGGCACGACGGGCCTTAGCAAAGGGGCGATGCTGAGCCATGGCAACCTTACAGCCAATATCGAGCAGTTCACACTGTGGCTGGGCGATCATCTGAAGCCAGGCGAAGAGACCGTTGTTACGGCGCTGCCGCTTTATCACATCTTCGCTCTGATGGTGAATTACTTGAGCTACTTCAAGGCAGGGGCGTTCAACGTGTTGGTTCCCAACCCGCGTGACATGCCGGCCTTTGTGGCGGAATGGTCAAAGTGGCGGGTAACGGCGTTTACCGGGGTCAACACGCTCTTTGTCGGTCTGATGATGACGCCTGGCTTTGAGAAATGCGACTTTGGCTCGCTACGTCTGGCCATGGGTGGCGGTGCACCGGTGCAAAAGGCTGTGTCCGACAAATGGAAGGCGCTGACGGGGCTGCACATCACTGAGGGCTACGGCCTCTCGGAAACCTCCCCAGTGCTGACCGCCAACCTGATGAGCGAGACAGACGCGACAGCGACCATCGGCTTGCCGCTGCCTTCAACCGACATCTCGCTGCGCGGCGAAGACGGCAAGGAAGTGGCCAACGGCGAAGCGGGCGAACTGTGCGCCAAAGGCCCTCAAGTTATGAGCGGCTACTGGGACCACCCTAACGAAGACACCTTCACAGAAGACGGCTATTTCCGCACAGGTGACATCGCGACCTATGAGGCCGATGGCTACTTCCGCATTGTGGATCGCAAGAAGGATATGATCCTTGTGTCGGGCTTCAATGTCTTCCCCAACGAGATCGAAGACACATTGGCGCGTATGGAAGGGCTGGTGGAAAGCGCTTGTGTGGGTGTGGCGGATGACAAATCCGGCGAAGCTGTCAAAGTGTTCTGCGTGCGGGTTGACGAGAGCGTGACCGAGGAGCACGTGATCACCTTCTGTCGCACCGAGCTGACTGCTTACAAAGTGCCAAAGCATGTCGTGTTCATCGACGAGCTACCAAAATCAACCGTCGGCAAAATCCTGCGGCGCGAGCTGCGCGATACTTGAACAAAAAGGAGTGGGGGGTCAATTGTAACGCGAGTGACAGACTCGGGCCGCCCCCGCTCCATAGCATCACGTTTATAAAAGGAGGCCCTATCAGGGGCCAAAGGGAGGAAAAATGAAACATCTTACAAAACTGGCGGGCGTAGCCCTTTCGGCGGCGCTTACATTCGGCGCAGCCGCAGAGGCAAAAGAACTACGCCTCGGCACTATCACACCGGACAACACCATCTGGGCCAAGCAGGCGCAGGGCTTTGTTGCCAAGGTCGAAGAGCTTTCGGGCGGCGATCTGACGGTCTCCTACTTCGGCAATGCCGAGTTGGGCACTATGGCCGATACCATGAAAATGACGCTGACAGGGCGTCTTGATATGTGGCTTGGCGCTGTGCCCGCGCTCGGAGCTGTTGCGCCGGAAATGTCGCTGCTGTCACTGCCTTATCTGTTTGACTCGCCCACGCAGGCGGGCTGTGCAGTTCCCAAGATCATGGAGCCAACTCGCGCCGCTATTGGCAAGAAATTCCACCTGCTCGGTTTCTCCGCCGTTGGCACGCAGAGCATCGGCTCCAAGGAGGAGATCCGCACGCCGGCCGACCTTGCCAATGTAAAATTGCGCACAGCGCCGCTGAAAACCACGATGACTTTCTTTGGCTCGGTTGGTGCTAACCCTGTGCCTCTGGCGGCGGCAGAATCCACCGCTGCTCTGGGGACAGGCCTTGTCGACGCGGTTGACTTTGCCCCAACATTCTATGTCGCAACGGGCGTCAACAAGACGGCAACTTACTTCACGCCGACGCGCCACACCTACAACCTTGGTGGCCTCGCCGTTTCAACCAAAACATGGTCTGGTTTGAGCGAAGGTGAGCAGAAGATCCT
>CBFHTU010000082.1:0-3079 GCA_965658825.1 Yoonia sp. | reverse complement strand
CCGTTCGATCACAGGTTTGCACAGTTCAGGGGATTTGATCAGCTTGCGATCTCGTGCGCGTCGATCCGCCTGCATGAATTACCCGATGATATAGATGCTTTGAAAGCCATTATCCTGACGTAACGGGATCAGAACGCACGGCTCGAAGCCTTGGTCAAAGCCTTCAAGAAAGCGCTGTTTGGAGCCAAGTCCGAGCGCATTGATCCGGAACAATATGAGCTCTCTCTCGAAGACATTGAGACTGGTATCGCGCAGGTTCAGGCCGAGATTGACGCCGATGAGCGCACCGCGCCAGTGCGTGCGCCCAAAGAGCGCAAGCCACGCGGGGCCCTGCCAAAACATATGCCGCGCGTCGAAGTGATTGTTGAGCCTAACAGCACGACTTGCTCTTGTGGCCATGAGCGGCATGTCATTCAGTGCTGGCAATTGATTGCGGAGCAATCAATGAGAGGGGCGAAGATATTAGCGAGCGACTGGATATCGTGCCCGCGCGGTTCCGCGTGATCGTCACGCGCCGTCCGCGCTATGCCTGTCGGGCATGCGAGGGCAGCTTTGTTCAGGGCGAGCCCGTTTTCCGCCATTGGTCCGAGGACAATGGGCGAGCGCTGTGCCGCACCTGATTGAGGGAGGCATGCCAACTGAAGCGACAGTCGCGACGGTGCTGGTCTCAAAGTTCGCAGACCATCTGCCTCTGTTCCGCCAAAGCAAGTTTATGCGCGGCAAGGCGTTAACATCGACCGATCCACACTTGCTTGCGTCGTGGGTTGGCAAAGCGGTATATGAGCTGAAGCCAGTGCATGATGCCTTGCTGGCGCACCTTAAGACGTCCAGCAAACTCTTCATGGATGAGACGCCCGCGCCGGTGCTTGATCCGGGACGCGGCAAGGTCAAGAAGGGATACTTCTGGGCACTCGCCCGCGATGATCGCAGCTGGGACGGACCGGAGCCGCCGGGTGTGGCTTTTACTTATGCACCAGGACGAATATGCATCACAGATATTGCAGGGCTTTGAGGGCATCCTGCAAGTAGACGGCTATGCCGGATACAACCGCGTGCTTGACCTGCGGGACGCCGCGCCCATTCAACTGGCGTATTGCTGGGCCCATGCGCGTCGCACGCTCTTTGATCTGACCCATCACAACGTGGCACCTATCGCGGAAGAAGGCCTCAAACAGATCGCAGCCCTTTACCGGATCGAGAGCCGTGCCCGCGGCACATCTGTCGATGATCGACTGGCCCTGCGCCAAGCCAAAAGCGCGCCCAAGATCGCAATTTTCAAAACATGGATAGATCACGCCCGCACGCAGGTCTCCGCAAAATCACCAACCGGCGCAGCGCTCAAATACATCGCCAAATACTGGGACGGGTTGATCCTGTTCTTGACCGATGGCCGCATCGAGATGGACAGCAACGCCGTCGAGCGCACAATCCGCCCAATCGCGCTGCAACGCAAAAACGCACTCTTCGCGGGCCACGATGCAGGCGCCCAAAACTGGGCAATGCTCGCGTCACTCATTGAGACCTGCAAACTCAACAAAATCGAGCCACACAGCTACATAACCGGCGTCCTCACAGCCATCGTCAACGGCCATAAGCAGAAGCACATCGACCAGTTGCTACCGTGGAACTTTAGAGGCTGAAGCAACGCTTACGATGCATTAGGCTTTGTGGAGGTTTAACAAAAGAGGCACCGCGCAGAAGTCTCGGGACGGGACGGGGATGCGCGGTGCCTTTGATCGCGGGTTGCCGAGCCTGAAAATTGTCAGGGTTACAACCCGCCGTTCCCAGGCCTTAGGCCACCACTCACGGAACATGATCAGGATTGCATGTGACGCTACGTTACCGAAAGTCAGGAAAACCTTACTTTCGGGGCTAAACCCTAAAAATCAATGACAAACATCTGGTTGTAGAAAGCGGCCTTCAGCACAGCCTGCGCCGTTGTTTCGACGCCCAAGGCCTCGCGCGCCAGTCGCAGATGCTTCTCAATCGTTGCCGGTGTCAGGCCGAGAATTTGCGCAATATCTTGCGTGGTTTTCCCGTCGCCAACCCACTGCAAAACCTCACGCTGCCGCTTTGTCAGGTGGCGCTCGCCAGAGTAGGGCAGCGTCATAAGCTTCAAGTGCATAACGTTATTGGCCACAATGATTTCGTCGCCGTGGCGGTCCCAGATTTGCTCGACCGCGTCCTGACTGACCCCAGCCTTGGCCGTGAGCGCAATCGCAGCTTTTGACCGGATCGAGACAGACTTGAAACTGATTGTGTAGCCAGCCGTCACATTCATTCTGCGATTAAAGTCAACGACCCGTAGCTCGCTTGCGGACAGTCCGTCTTTGCGCGTCATCTCTTCGAGCCAGCGCCAACTGCACGCACCACTGTTTTCCAGCGCCCAGCGGACCATCGGCGCATGAAAGAGATGACCATCAGACAGAAACGTAGTCATGTAACTGTCACCGTGATTGGTCAGAACAACCCAATCCTGCGGATCGCCAAGCGAATGCGCCGTGTTGTAACGGGTGTACCCGTAGATCAAACGGTCAAACCCGAAGGCTGCCATATGGTTGGTATGAGTGTCCCAAAGCTCCTCGACACTATCGGCGGCCGTCACATCGTTAAGGTGCGCTATGATCGATTTCATGGGCTTTTCCTTACGGTTCAATCAGGGGGTGGTTGAAGTTTTACCATAAGTCTTAGAGTCTGCCTAATAGATCGGGGGCCATATTTTAAGTGGCTTCTAAAAGTATTAGTATTACATAATACTAATTATACGTCTTATAGATGTAGCGGGGGCACATTCTATACTGGGTTGCGACAAATCCCCTATCTTGCTGGAAAGCAAGGAGAACGGCAGGCATCGTTCAACCGTGTTCCGAGAGATCAAACGGAACAGGTTCGTCGATGATGAGTTGCCGAAGCTGAATGGCTACTACGGAATGAACGCGCAGCGGACAGCAGTGACTCGGCGTGCGCGGCGTCGCAAGCTGGTGCGGTTTGTGGACCTGCGAAAGCACGTGATCACGCAGCTGGAGGCCGGATGGTCACCGGAACAGATTGCCGGCCGCCTACAATATGACGGTCAATC
>CBFHTU010000081.1:0-3182 GCA_965658825.1 Yoonia sp. | reverse complement strand
GTCTTGCCGTGGTCAACGTGGCCGATTGTGCCGATGTTAACGTGGGGTTTCGTGCGTTCAAACTTTGACTTAGCCATGATGGCCTCCTTAGGTATTCGAAATTAGGGGAGCGGGTGCGCCCGAAGGCGCACCGCAAATTATGCGTATTTCTTCTGGATCTCGTCGGAGATGTTCTGTGGAACTGGCTCGTAGTGATCAAACTGCATCGTGAAGTTCGCGCGGCCCGAAGACATGGAACGCAGCGTGTTGATGTAGCCGAACATGTTCGCCAATGGCACGAAGCAGTCAATCGCAATCGCGTTGCCGCGAGTGTCTTGACCCTGAACCATGCCCCGACGTGATGTCAGGTCACCGATGATGCCGCCTGTGTACTCTTCAGGAGTCACAACTTCGACCTTCATGATGGGTTCAAGCAATTTCGCGCCGGCTTTCTTCATCCCTTCACGCATACACATACGTGCAGCGATTTCGAATGCGAGAACCGAGGAGTCAACGTCGTGGTATTTGCCTTCGAGAAGAGCAACCTTGAAGTCGATCACAGGGAAGCCAGCCAATGGACCGGAGTCCATAACCGATTTGATCCCTTTTTCAACGCCAGGAATGTATTCCTTTGGCACCGAACCACCTACAACGCGGGACTCAAACGAATAACCTTCGCCTGGCTCTGTTGGCTGGATCAAAAGCTTGACCTCGCCGAACTGACCTGAACCACCGGACTGCTTCTTGTGCGTGTAAGTGTGCTCGACTTCGTGACCAATGGTCTCGCGGTAAGCCACTTGTGGTGCACCGATGTTCGCCTCAACCTTGAACTCGCGACGCATACGGTCAACGAGGATGTCAAGGTGAAGTTCGCCCATGCCCTTCATGATGGTCTGACCGGATTCAAAGTCAGTTTCCACGCGGAAGGATGGATCTTCAGCAGCCAAACGCGCAAGCGCGAGGCCCATCTTCTCTTGGTCGGCCTTTGTTTTTGGCTCAACCGCAATCTCGATCACTGGCTCTGGGAAGGTCATTGTTTCAAGAACAACCGGATCAGATGGATCACAAAGTGTGTCACCTGTTGTTGTGTTCTTGAGACCGCCCAATGCGATGATGTCGCCGGAGAATGCTTCGTCGATCTCCTCACGGTTAATCGAGTGCATCATCATCATACGGCCCACACGCTCTTTGCCACCTTTGGTGGAGTTGAGCAGGTTGTCGCCCTTTTTCAGCTGACCGGAGTAAATCCGTGTAAACGTCAAGGAGCCAACAAACGGGTCGTTCATGATTTTGAACGCAAGGCCAGAGAAGGCCATGCTATCGTCTGCACGACGTGGGATGCTGCGCGTTTCTGTCTCGTCGCCTGGCTTAAAGCCCATGTAGTCGACAACGTCCAAAGGCGATGGAAGATAGTCAACAACAGCGTTGAGCAAAGGCTGAACGCCCTTGTTCTTGAACGCAGAGCCAGCAAGCACGGGAACGAACTTCATTGCCAGCGTGCCCTTGCGGATCAGCTTGCGCAGCGTGTCCACGTCAGGCTCTTCACCCTCAAGGTAAGCCATCATGGCGTCGTCGTCCATTTCCACGGCCTGCTCGACCAATGCAGCGTGGTATTCGTCTGCCTTGGCTTTATAGCTGTCGCGGATTGGCTTACGGAGCCAAGATGCACCAAGATCTTCGCCCTCATAGACCCACTCTTCCATGGTCACGAGGTCGATGATGCCTTCCAGCTCTGTTTCAGCGCCGATTGGCAACTGAACAGCGGCTGTTTTCGCACCAGTGCGGTCTTCGATCATGGCGATACACTTGTAGAAATCAGCGCCGATCTTGTCCATTTTGTTCACGAAAACGATCCGTGGAACGTGGTAACGGTCAGCCTGACGCCAAACAGTCTCTGTCTGTGGCTCAACGCCAGCGTTTGCGTCAAGAACGCAGATCGCGCCGTCGAGAACAGCCAAGGAACGCTCAACTTCGATTGTGAAGTCAACGTGGCCCGGTGTGTCGATGATGTTCATCCGGTACTTTGTATCGGCTGTACCTTCGAGAGTAGGATCTTCCTGACGCTGCCAGTTAGTCGTAGTCGCAGCGGACGTAATCGTAATACCGCGCTCCTGCTCCTGCTCCATCCAGTCCATTGTCGCAGCGCCATCGTGCACTTCGCCAATGTTGTGGGACTTACCTGTATAATACAGAATGCGCTCTGAACATGTGGTCTTACCCGCATCAATGTGCGCCATAATCCCAAAGTTCCGATAGCGACGTAGTTCGTATTCGCGTGCCATATCAGATGCTTCCTATTACCAACGGTAGTGGCTGAATGCTTTGTTCGCATCGGCCATCTTGTGGGTGTCTTCGCGCTTTTTCACGGCTGTACCGCGGCCGTTGACCGCATCCATCAGCTCGCCAGCAAGGCGCTCTTCCATTGTGTTTTCGTTGCGCTTTTTCGCAGCAGCGATCAACCAGCGGATGGCCAGTGCTTCGCGGCGCTCCGGGCGCACTTCAACAGGAACCTGATAGGTCGCACCACCGACGCGGCGCGAACGCACTTCGACGGATGGCTTGATCAACTCAAGGCTCTCATGGAAGACTTCCACAGGGGATTTCTTCAGTTTTGCTTCAACGCGATCGAAGGCGTTGTAAACGATACGCTCGGCGACGGCTTTTTTGCCATCAACCATGAGGTTGTTCATGAACTTGGTCAGAACGATATCACCAAACTTTGCGTCTGGCAGTACTGCGCGTTTTTCAGCGGCGTGACGACGTGACATATTCTCTATTCCTTACTTAGGACGCTTCGTGCCGTACTTCGAACGACGCTGCTTACGATCTTTAACGCCTTGTGTATCGAGAACACCGCGCAGGATGTGGTAACGCACACCTGGAAGGTCTTTTACACGGCCGCCACGGATCAGAACCACGGAGTGTTCCTGAAGGTTGTGGCTTTCACCTGGGATGTAAGAAATGACTTCAAAGCCGTTTGTCAGGCGCACTTTGGCAACCTTACGCATAGCGGAGTTTGGTTTCTTTGGAGTCGTCGTGTAAACGCGTGTACATACGCCACGTTTTTGAGGGCAGCCCTCAAGGTGGATCGACTTCGATTTGTTGACTTTTGGCTGGCGCGGTTTGCGGATCAGCTGCTGAATCGTTGGCATCGTTTGATGTTCCCATCTATTCACATGTGGTGCAGGCCTAAGGCGGCCTAC
>CBFHTU010000080.1:0-3416 GCA_965658825.1 Yoonia sp. | reverse complement strand
CCAAAATCCCGGCCGGTAATTTCTCGCGCAAAAAACGCCTGCTGCAAAACACCGCAACCTCGACGACGGATTCGTCGCCCATGCGCGGCAGCGTATCGCCCAAGAAACCGCGCCGCAAAAAGGCTTCTCGCGATTTCAATCGCTCGATATCGGCCCGCACCATCGCAAGCTCGTCGGCAGGATGCATATTTCTGATCATATAAACCTCATCAGTTGTGGCTCTACTCAGGAAAACCCAAGCAGATTAAGAAACTGATAAGAGTGATTGAATTTACGCGAGTGGTCGCGCTTCGTCCAAGAGCATCACAGGGATACCATTGCGGATCGGAAACGCGAGGTTCGCATTTTTCGAGATCAGTTCCTGCGCTTCGGCGTCATATTCCAAGCGCCCCCGCGTTTGTGGGCAGATCAGGGCCTCTAGCATCTTTGGGTCAAAACTTGTGTTGCTCATTGCATCATTTCCTCACCTGACCCGCCGCGCAGGCTAAATTCCATCAGCGTTGTGAGCGTTTCGCGGCGCGTGGTCAAGGACGGGGCCTCCAAGAGCGCCTGCTTATCCTCTGGTTCAAACGGACAAAGCATCGACAGCGAATTGATCAGCAACTCGTCGTCGGCCTCTTGCAAGCTCTCCCAATCGGTCGAGAGGTTCTCTTCTTCAAAATACCGCGCAAGCACTTTCATAAATGCGGGCCGGTTGAAGGTCGCGTCTTTATCCGCGCCACCCAGATCACGCTCAAAACCTTGCCAAGTCACATTGCACCTGCGGTAGGGCGTAAACCCCTCCACTTCTGCCGCAATCCGAAACCGCGATTTGCCCGACATCGTGATCATGTAACGCCCGTCTTCGGTTTCGGAAAACGCCGTGACACGCCCGGCGCAGCCGATGCTATGCAGCCGTTGGTCCTTGCCATAGGGCTGGACCATACCGATCAGACGGTGATCCGATTTCAGCACATCATCCAGCATTTGCAGATAACGGGGCTCGAAAATATGCAACGGCAAGTGCGACCGCGGCAGCAAAAGCGCACCAGGAAGCGGGAAGACGGGGATCGTTTCGGGAAGATCGGTGATTTTGCTCATAGCCCTAACCTAGACCGAAATCACGATCAGACAAATATCATTGACGACAATTTGCGGCGACCATTCAGAACGATCGGATCTTTGGCAGGCAGTGCGTCAAAAATGGTGAAAAGCTCGGTCTTGGCTGCACCATCGTTCCACTCGCGATCACGGCGGAACAGCTCCAAGAGTTGATCAACCGCGCCTTGCGCATCATCATTGGCCATCAGCGCATTTGCCAATTCAAGCCGCGCCTGATGGTCGTCAGGGGCCGCTTCGACCAATGCGCGCAACTCGTCCACCGGCCCAGCGCCAGCGGCTTTGCGGGCAATCACGATCTGCGCGTGCGCAGCCTCTAACGCGGCGTGTTTGGAAATCTCGGCAGGTGCACCGTTCAGAACGGCCTCGGCCTCATCAATCTCGCCCAGCGCCAGATGCGCACGCACCAAACCGCCGTAAGCGACTGCATGGTTGCCATCTTCGGACAGGATGGCGGCGAATGTCTCAACAGCGTCGGCGGCTTCTCCATTGGCGAGCATCTCTTCCGCCGCCGCAACCGCATCGTCGAGCCCGTTATCGGCCTCGGGCCCCATGGCCGCAATCTTATCGACAAAGGCATCAATCTCGGAGGGCGGCAACGCCCCTTGGAACCCGTCGACAGGCTGTCCGTTAAAGAAGGCATAGACCGTCGGGATCGACTGCACGCGCAACTGACCCGCATAGCCCTGGTTCGCGTCGACGTCGATTTTCACGAGCTTCACGCGCCCGCCGGCCTTGGTCACAGCCGCCTCGATTGCGGGGCCAAGCGTTTTGCACGGGCCGCACCACGGCGCCCAGAAATCGACGATCACAGGGACGGTTTTAGACGCCTCAATGACGTCCTGCATAAAGGTCGCGTCGGTGCCATCAACGATCAGATCGGAGGCTGGGGCTGGTGCGGGTGTTCCACCAAGTTCAATCATGGGGTCGTCTCCTTAATAGGGTTTCACCTTATATGTGGGTTCATGGGGGGGAGGCCAAGGGGCAATGTGGATTTTGGCTTGTTCAGCTCTTTCCGCAGCCGTTCAACCACTCCCTCAAGCTCTTCCAAGGAAACACAAACCTGACAAATCTTGTGATCGGGTGCAGATCCATACTTGTTGCTCATAATATCTATGAAAACTGGACGGCCAAAACCAACCTCTTTAGTATTTGCCGAACAATGTGTAGCGATCAGTGATATCGCAAGCGACGGCCTTACCCGAATGCATTGTTCGGAATCTCTGTTGAGAATTCGTGAGATTTTGCCGCAACTTTCGCCTCCACAATTAAGAACAGCTTCGTGCCATTTGATCAAAGCACTCACAAATCAAACGTCGCAAACACTGGCGCGTGGTCGCTGGGTTTTTCCCATCCGCGGACGTGCCGCACTATGCGGCTGGAGTGGCCTGAGGCGGCGATGTCGGAGGTCGCCCAGACGTGATCGAGCCTGCGTCCTTTGTCAGCCGTGTCCCAGTCGGCGGCGCGGTAGGACCACCAGCTGTATAGTTTGCCGTCCGGGATGTTGGCGCGGGTGACGTCGATCCATGCGCCTGCTTCTTGCACGTCGGCGAGGGCATCGACCTCGACGGGGGTGTGGCTGACGACCTTCAGCAGCTTCTTGTGGTCCCAAACGTCGTCTTCGCGCGGTGCGATGTTGAGGTCGCCCACGAGGATGGATTTCGCAGGCCGGTCAGCACGAAAGGCGTCGCGCATCTCGGCCAGGTAATCCATCTTCTGCCCGAACTTCTCGTTGACCTCGCGGTCGGCCACATCACCGCCTGCGGGCACGTAAAAGTTATGAATGGTGACGCCGTTGGCGAGCCTGCCCGCAATATGGCGGGCATGGCCGAGCGCCGCGTAGTCCTCGGCGCCAGCCTCCTCAATCGGCAGCTTCGACAAGATCGCAACGCCATTATAGCCCTTCTGGCCGCGTGCGACCAAGTGGCTATAGCCCAGCGCCTGAAACTGCTCCAAAGGGATCTTGTCGACGGGACTTTTACATTCCTGCAGGCACAACACGTCAGGCTGCTCGTCGCGCATCAATTGCAGGACAAGCTCCTCGCGCAAACGGACAGAGTTGATGTTCCAAGTGGCCAGCGTAAATGACATATCGTTTCCTTAAAGCAAAGCAGCAGAGGGGCGGGTAAAGCCGACATGGATGCCACGCCAGTTGTGCATATCTGGTGACATACGGGCGATGGCGGCGGGGTGTTTGGTGTCAAGGACACCGAGCTTGACCAAAATCGCCGTGATCGCGGATTCAGAGGCGCGAGTCGCCCCGTCTGCGATCTTCAAAGCGACACCCGTTTTCAGCGAGGGGATGATCGCCACGAACA
>CBFHTU010000079.1:0-3477 GCA_965658825.1 Yoonia sp. | reverse complement strand
ATCCGGCATATGTCTGTTTTTGGAATTATCTCTGGTGTTGTCGGTCAGGGATGGCTGCATTGCAATGGGCATGGGGGTGTTTCAGGTCGGCGCAGGGTTGATCCTTTATACTCTGGGGTCTCGCAGCCTTCCCGCTGCGGAACTTGCGCTGTTGTCACTGGCTGAAGTTCTGCTTGGCCCTTTATGGGTCTGGTTGTTTATCGGCGAAACGGCCACGCTGAACACATTGACTGGAGGCGCAGTTTTGCTTGCGGCCATAGCTGGAAACGCTCTGTCAGGCAAGCAACGCAAGCCGCCGATCACGTCACCTTAGAGGATTGGGGGCAACTAATTCCTGATGGATCTGCCGTGGGTGGGTGCGTTGCAAGTGTGATCAGATACACGTGCACATGATAAGTGTTGCACTTGGGGTTCCGATATACGTGTTGCTTTTGCGCGGCTTTAGCCCTAGGGCTATATCTCTGGAGCGCCAATGTGCCGCGCGACAGTATTTTTTCGGCTAATCTTGATCTCTCATCTTATCATCCTGCGTTGACCCAAGCTTTTGCACCCGGGCGACGCTGGTCAGATGACGATCGATTGGCCGCATAGCTAACGACCATTTCTGTTCGACCCTACGATACCGTCGCCAAGATGCTGCCTGGCAGCACCTGAAGCGGTTCTGGTCTGCTCACCTTGGCAGGATCATGTAACCCATATTTTTCCATACCCGTCCAATTTTCGGACGACACAACAACGGCCCCTAATCGGGCTGTGTTTTCAAACTCGATTTGTGCCCTCTCGAGTCTCTGCGCGGTTCGCGCTCAGGGGCACATAATGGGCATACCGGCGCTGGAACCAACGGGTTGCAGCGTCGTTGGAGCATGACCTGAATTTGGACAAACACCTGCTTTTCACCCCCGGCCCTGTGAATGTGGCCGAGACCCTGCGTACCGCGATTTGCAAAGAGGATATCTGCCATCGTGAAACAGATTTTGATGCCCTGCTTGCAGGTATTGAGCACAAAATACTCTCCCTTTTTCAGATAAGAAATAGAGAACGCTACCGCGCGGTCGTGATCACCGGCTCCGGGACAGCGGCGAATGAGGCGATACTGTCCTCAGTTGTCGGAGATGGTGCCATTCTGATCCTGTCAAACGGAGAGTTTGGCGGTCGACTGCACAAGACATCAGTGATCCACAACAAGAATACCCATCTGATCGAAATGCCCTGGGGCACCGCCTTCGACATACCGCAAATCGCAACGTATCTTTCGAAACACAAGATCGATGTGGTGGCCATGGTCCACCACGAGACGTGCTCCGGCATGCTGAATCCGCTGGCACAGATCGGAGCCCTGGTCAAAGCCAGCGGCGCACTCTTTGTGGTGGATGGGGTCAGCTCGGTTGGTGCCGAGGTGATCGACATGGAGGCGTGCAACATCGCGTTTGTGTCCAGTTCCAGTTCCAAGGCCTTGGGGTCCTATCCCGGCCTGTCTTTTGTCGTGGGTCGAAAGAGACAGTTCAAACGGCTCAAGCACCATGCAGCCAAGACCACTTACCTGAACCTCGCGACGTTCTACGCATTCCTCAAGAGCCACAGTCAGACGCCAAACACACCCGCCGTACCGTTGTTTTTCGCGCTGGACCAAGCGCTAACGGACATACTGAGCGAGGGCGTCCTTAAGCGACATGCCCGCATCAAGGCACGGGCTGATCTGCTGCGGAACGGCATGCGCAGGCTCAACCTCGACTTTTTGGTTGATGAGGCGGACATGTGTTCTGTTCTGACGACAGTGCAGGTTCCGGAATCAGTATCCGTGCATGATCTGCGCGCGCGTCTACGTGATCATTCCATCATCATCTATGAAGGAAAGGGATGCTTTGCGGGCAAGGTTTTTCAGGTCGGTAATATCGGGGAGCTCTCGGATGACGACATCCGGTATTTCCTGTCCACCCTCAAGGACGTGTTGCTGGCGCTTCAGGCAGATGCGGCAGACCTTGTAACTCTGGTCAGGCCAAAGCAAAAGCTTCGCGCCGTGTCGCCAGTGCCCGCAGATCTGCGGGTGGTGTCATGAACGATAAGCTGAAACGCCTCTGGGCGACCAAGACCCACGATGACGAATGGTGGTCATCCTTTGTCACTGCACCGCTGGCTATCGTTGCCAACTATGGCGCTGTCGACATCCCCTCGATTACACCCAACCGGCTCACAGCGGCTTCGTTCCTTGTGGCTATCGCGGCAACCTTTGCAATTCTGATCGGAGGGACTGCGTGTTTCATCGCGGCGGCCATCCTGATCCATATCAGCCACGTCCTGGATTGCATGGACGGTCAGTTGGCGCGCTACAGAAAGGTTTCGTCCCCCGTCGGCAGTTATTACGACCGTATCACGGATCAAGTGCAGGTCACGTTATGGTTCGGGGCTGCAGGCTTTGCTGCATTTGCACAGACAAATAGCGTCGCGCCGGTTTTTCTGTCGCTACTCGGTATCGCGTTCTATGGATTGCGCGGCTACGCCAAATACGTGGCGTTCGAGATCGAAACGGGACGCAACCCTGATTATCCTGCTCAGATCGCGCAAATGAAACAGGTACAGACCACTGCGGGGCTAGGATTTGGTCTGAAGGCAAATCTAGCCTGGTTCGGGCGTGAACAAAGCAAGATGCTCGCCTTTGATGAAGGCGTCTTCATCTTCATGCTCTCTGCGGCACTCATCTTTGATCAACTCATACCTATGCTTTGGGTGTTTGCGGCAAGCCAGGTGTTTTGGGGCCTCTACAAAGCGTGGCTGCGCGGAAAAAACATCAACGAAAATCTGAAGGTTCCAACGCAAAAATAGCCTGCTTCAATACGGCTCATTTAGGATTCAAGCATCATGAAAAACGAAAAACACCGTGCGCCGGTTGCCGTCATTCTGGCCGCTGGCATTGGCTCCCGCCTCAGCCCACTGACCGACAATTGCCCCAAAAGCCTACTGACTGTGGGCGGATCTGTCATCCTTGAACGCATGATCCGCAATTGCCTGAGCTGCGGCATGTCGCAATTCGTTCTGGTTCTGGGTCACCGGGCTGATGAGATTAGAAAATTTGTAAACAAGACGTTTCGCGGCATCCGCGTCACCTATGTGATCAACGACCGATACCGCGAGACGAACACAGGCTACTCCCTGATGCTGGCGGCCAAAGCGATTGGCACAGCTGAGTTTGTGAAATTCGATGCGGACGTCGTGTTTGATGTCAAAATCCTGCGCCAACTTTTGGACAGCGAGCACCCAAACGTCTTGTGTATCGACCGCAACATCGCGCTTGAGGACGAAGAAGTTAAGGTCATCGCAAACGATCAGATGCAGGTCCTTGAGGTTGGCAAGTCCGTCGATCCGAAGCGCGCGTTGGGAGAATCTATCGGCGTCGAAAAGATCAGCGCCGGAACGGGTGCACTGCTGTTCGCAGAGCTTTCAGAAATGATGGAGAGCCGTGGAAACCTTCAGGCGTATTAC
>CBFHTU010000078.1:0-3636 GCA_965658825.1 Yoonia sp. | reverse complement strand
TTTCGGCCCGCCCTCCTCGGCCTTCTCGCAAACAGCGATGACAATTGGCGGCTGCACGTTGGATGCGGTACAAGACGCGTTGCCGAGCGCCGAGCAATCAGCGGCCATGGACCGCATGACCGACCGCCTTGAGGCCAAATCGGACCTGTTTTTGAACATGGGCGATGTCGGGCAATGCCTGCACTTCCTGATCGAGCATCAGGCGGAAAAGGGCAATTCGAACCGCGCCAAACGGATCATCCGCGCCTATATGGAAGACGGCTTGGACAAGTCGTTTGCCTATCAATTGCTTTGCGAACTGTCGGTCTCTGCAGGCGAATTGGACTATTGTGAACGGGTCCGCGATTTGGCCTATGATCGCCCTGTTTATGTCGACGATTCAATGGCCTATGTGAATTGCTACTCTGCGATCAACCAGCTTGTTCAGGGCGACTGGGCCACTGCGCATACGCGCATCCAAACCGCAGTCTGGTTCCGCCCGCTTGAACCCGCGATCCATGGCGTGCAAAATCTGGCCCTGACGGCGGGCGTGCTGACGCCACAAAATTTCTATCCTTTCGACCCTGATATGGTGCGCCAGAAAGGCAGCGTCTTTCCCAATGGCAAAAAGGCCTTGGGCGAGCTGAACCAATTCACCCCCAAGGGGCATAAAGCGGGCGGGCGTATTGATTTCCATCCGTGGGACATCGTTGTGCGTGACTGGCGGCTTTGCATGGGCAAACGGCTGAACCGTGCCTTTACCAACAAATCCAAAATTGCCAAGACAATGGATATGCTGGAACGCTCCTTCTCGAAAATAGAGGGCTCAGCCCCGCTGATCAGTGCGATAGGTGTTTTGCAGCGCGGCGCGGGTGAACTGGAAAAGGCACTCGCCAGCCAGCGCCTTGCCATCGAGCTGGCCCCTGATGTTGCGATTTACCGCAAGCGCATGTCTGACGTATTGTTTGAAACCGATAACGCACAAACCGCCCTCATGCACCTCGAAAAAGCCGCCGAAATGCACGGCGAGCACCCTGCCTATATGGCTGAAATGGCGCAGCGCTTTTGGAAAGTCAAACGCCGCGACGAATGCGCCAAGCTACATGATCGCCTGTTTGAGATGCAGCACGACTTTGTAGAGATCCACTTGATGAATGCCGATATGCTCCGCCGCAATCCGGACCGCTTGGAAGACGCGCTCACGGCTATCAACCGCGCGCTGATTTTAGCCCATGGCTCGCAGCGCCTGATGTCGCAAAAGGCCCGCATTTTGATGCTGTTGGGCCGTGCCGAAGAAGGCCGCGCGCTTTATGAAAACATCGTCGACTGGGGCCAAGGCACCGAGCACACCCATGTCGAGATTCTGCGCCAGTTCCGTGAGCTTGGTCGCGAGGATATCGCCGAGGGCCTGACCAACCGATCCATCTATGACTTTGAAATGGTGAAGGAAATGGCGGGCTAATCCGACGGGCGGGGGCTGACACGGGCCGCCGCATTTGTGACCAAAAGATCATCGGACAGCAAGACCAGATCCTGCAACTTGCGCCCCGGAACCTCGCCCAGATGCGCCTGCCCGACAACCCGTGCAGGAATGCTCACCGCCATTCGCAGCGCCTGTTCAAGCGAGGCACCGACGTGCCGCACAAGCCGCGCCACGCCTTCGGCCTGCGTGACATGCGCCCCTGCAAGATTGCCATCAGCGTTGATCAGCCGCCCGCCCTCAAGATGCACGGGCTGGCCGTAAAGATCAAAGTGGTCAGGGCCGCCAACCGTCGCCATCGCGTCGGACACCACAAAGCACAGATCATCTGCGGGACGTGCCCGAAGCGCGAGTTGGATCATCCGGTCATCCACGTGATGACCGTCGCAAATGATCCCCGCATGCATACGCGCATTCAAAACCGCCCCCACTGCCCCCGGAGCACGGCTTGTCATGGGCGACATGGCGTTGAACACATGGGTCGCGCAAGAGGCCCCTGCCGCAATCGCGGACTCGATCATCTCGGCCGTCGCATCGGTATGCCCCAAAGATACCACCGCGCCCATCGCGGCAAGCGCTGCGATCTGCGTGTTTGTCGTGGCTTCCGGCGCGACGGTGATCATCACCGCGATTCCGTGCTGTCGCAATCGCGCGACCAAATCCATCGTCCGCCCATCCATGGGCCGGATATAGGCTGCGTCATGGGTGCCGCGCCGCGCAAGGGCAATATGCGGGCCTTCGATGTGTAGGCCGATGATCCCTTCGTCCCCTTTGGCCGTGATTACCGCCGCTGCCGCTTGGTCCAGCACTTGCGGATGATCGGTAATCACGGTTGGCATAATTGCGACCGTGCCAAAGCTGCGATGGGCCGCTGCGATCCGGGCCATCCCTGCCCGTGTTGGCGTGGTGTTGAGCAAGACCCCGCCGCCGCCGTTGACCTGCACATCCACGAACCCCGGTGTCAGGCACCCCTTGACCGCGCGGGCGTTCAGGGGCGCAGTGCCCACCTCTGCCACCTGCCCGTCGACGATATGCAAAGCCTGCCCTGTCCGGATCGATAGCCCGTCAAACAGCCGCTCGGGCGCGATCCAGAACTCTTTCATTTGGGCTCCTCGAAGACAGGGCGCTGCTGGGTGCTCTGCGTCTGCCACGCCGCATAGGCCGCGCCGCGTGCGCCGCTTGTGTCGCCGCCCTGCGCCAAGACGAGCGGCGCCACACCAAAATCACTGATCTGCGCGCGGCGGGCTGCTTTGCTCAAATCGTCCGCGATACCCTCAATACGGCTCAGCCCACCGCCCAGAACAATCAGGTCGGGATCAACGGTCAGCGTCAGCCCATGCAGCAGATCGGCGGCCAAGTCACACCAGACCTGCCAGACGGGTTCCATATCACCGCGCCGCCGCGCCGCAATGTCAGGCGGGGTGACGTCCTGCCCCGTCATGTGCTTGGCCAAGCGCACCAACCCTGGCCCCGCGATATAGGTCTCGATGCATCCCCTGCGCCCGCAGCCACAAAGCCAGATCGGCAGATTATACGCCGTCACCACATGCGCAGGCGCAGAGGTATGGCCGAATTCGCCACCTGTCATGGTCGGCCCTTCCAAGATCGCGCCGTTGACCGCGATACCGCCACCCACGCCTGTGCCCAAGATCAAGGCTATCACCGTTCGCAGACCCTGGCCTTGACCAAAGACCGCTTCCGACAAGGCCAAGGCGTGACAATCGTTGAGGTAGGTCACGGGCCGCCCCGCAGCATACGCAATATCCGCAGGCAACGGCTGTCCCGTTGCGGCCAGATTTGCAGTCAGCGCAAGCCCGGTCGTTGGATTGATCAATCCGGCCGCCCCAATGCCGACAGGCACCTTGCCACCCGCTAGGTCTTCGGCCCAGCCGATCAGCGCAGCCAGAGCAGCGACCAGAGCGGCGTAGGTTTGAGGCGTTACGACCCGCCGCCGCGCGACAACAGACCAAGCCTCATCAAACACCTGTGCTTCTATCTTTGTCCCGCCAAGGTCGATCCCGATCGCTTTCATGATGTCACCCGAACTTGCGCCTCGTCGCTATGCCCAAGGTCGTAGCCAGTTGGAGAGCCTCGCGCAATCCCTTTGGGCGCGAATAGGTTTGATGAGAAAGCCGCATGCAGCCTGATATTGCAGCGGTGCCACGTGTGCACCCAGC
>CBFHTU010000077.1:0-4132 GCA_965658825.1 Yoonia sp. | reverse complement strand
TCTATGCAGCTCTGGAAAGATCAGACATGGCCGCGTAACTAAGATAAATCAGCCTCCGGCAAACAAGGGGCGGTTCAGCCTCTGATTATACCATGTTTCTTCGTCTCGACTGTGCGATCAGTCATCGTCAACGATGTCGCCACTGCAGCCCGTCCATACCCTAACAATAATACCCGGCGGGAGGACCGTTCTTACGTCAAGGCACGCGCGCGTTAACTCATCTTCGTCAAGCCCCGTAGCATCGGCTAGGTTAGCGCCCCGTAGATCGGCATGGTCCAAAATCGCGCCTTTTAACGCAACGTCTTCCATAGTGACCCCTGACAAGTTTGCCCCCTTAAGGTCAGCATACCGTAAATCAACTTCTTCCAGATCGGCGCCGCTAAGATCAGCTTCCTCCAAGTCAGCACCGGCAAGGTTCACATCTTCCATACCGACGCCGGATAAGGGAAGACCCTTCAATTGGGCGCCCGCGAAATTAGCCCCTTCGATCTCCGTGACCAAAAGCTGCACAAGTCCAATTTCTCCGAGAAATTGCAGAACGCGTCCAGAACGAGTGCCATCAACGATCTGCAAAACGGCAAGGGTCTGCGCGCGCGCCACGGCGACTGCCTCCATAGAGCCATCGGTGAAATGTCCTGCGAGCGCCAACTCACTGATGCGGTCGAAATACTGCTGCACAGCTTCTTCTTCTGCCCGCTCCAGATCGATGCGAGCTTGGCCCGCAGAGATGAACAAAGTGGCAAAACCCACCACGGCCGGCACAGCCAATATCACAAACCAGTCCCAAAGAGTCTTTCTGGCAAAACCCATCCAATTCGGCTTAAAAAGCACCCAGAGCAGCGCCGACAACACCCCCCCTCCGATGAACAGTCCAATCAGGATCAGATAGGTCGATTCAAAATTCATTGATACTGGCCTCCCTTGTTCGCCGCTGCATCACTATGGTGCAGCAGTAGGGCGGTTGGGAAGGGAAACTATCAATGGGACAACGGCAACAAGCTATCGTCGATATTCCAATGGAGGTCGGGGCCCTTGCATTGTCGCAGTTTTGACTGAGCGTGTGAAAAGCGATTTCGCCCGCATTCTATGAGTTCACGAGCGACCCAATTTCGCAGTCGCAGCGAAGCCGCGACGGGTTCGATCACGCCGATGCTGCGCTTGCGCCAGCGATCTACGACCGGGCCTATCTGCAATCCAACATCGCGGGTGGCGAAGGCTTCGACTGGTTTTATGCCAGCGCTCTTGACCGAACTGCGCAAAACCGCACGCAGATTACCGATGGTGCGGCGGCCAAACCGTGGGTCTTCCGCTTCAAGGATCTGCGCGCCTGGTGGCAAAACCCGCACTTCAACCGACCCGGCGGGGCAGAAAACGGCACGCCGACAGCATGGGTGCCGCAGTCCAAACCGATCTGGTTCACCGAACTGGGCTGCCCGGCGATTGACCGCGGCACCAATCAGCCGAACGTGTTCTTCGACCCGAAGTCCTCGGAAAGCTTCACACCCTACTTTTCGCGCGGCTGGCGCGATGACGCGATCCAGCGGGCGTACCTGGAAGCGACCTATCTGTTCTGGGGTGTTGCGGCGAACAACCCAACCTCTACCGTCTACGGCAGCAGGATGGTCCATGTCCCCGAATGTGCCGCCTGGACCTGGGATGCCCGGCCCTATCCATACTTTCCCGAACTGACCGATGTCTGGACCGATGGGCCGAACTGGCGGCTGGGGCATTGGCTCACTGGACGGCTGGGGGCAGTGTCCTTGGCTGCGCTGGTGCGGCACCTCTGCCTACGTGCAAGCATGCCGGAAAACCTGATCGACGTGTCTGGCCTCTGGGGTGCAGTCGAAGGCTATGTGATTTCTGCGCTCGAGGCCCCGCGCGCTTCGATTTCCACACTGGCCCGCCATTTTGGCTTTGATGCAGTCGAGAGCGAAGGTCGCATCAAGTTCCTGATGCGAGGGAGGATCGCCAGTGCCACGGTCGCACCCGACAGCATGGTGGCCCCCAGCTCTGCACAGGGCGATGTGATGGAACTGACCCGCGCGCAGGAAACCGAACTGCCGCAGGCGCTGAAATGGCAGGTCGCGCGTGCGGATGAGGATTACGACGCAGCACAGGTCGAAGCGCGGCGGATCACCGTCGACACGACCCGCATCGCCTCGGAAAGTTTCCCGATGGCAATTCCACCCGAAGAGGCCGAGCGCCGCTGCCGCCGCGCGCTGATGGAAGCTTGGGTTGGCCGCGAAAGCGCGGTGTTCCGCTTGCCGCCCTCACGTCTGGCGCTTGATCCCTGCGATGTGATCCTGCTCGACCATGATGGCCGCCTGACAGAAATGCGACTGGTGTCCATCGCAGACTCGGACCTGCGAAGCATCGATGCTGTTCGGCAGGACCGCGCGGTCTACGATCTGCCGCCCGGCGAACCACGACCTGCATCCTTGTCGGCGCCGACGGTGTTCGGTGCACCGGATGTGATCCTGCTGGACCTGCCGCAGCTGCGCGAGGATCAACCCGCGCATC
The DNA here is from genome assembly GCA_965658825.1 of Yoonia sp. Classification (GTDB taxonomy): domain Bacteria; phylum Pseudomonadota; class Alphaproteobacteria; order Rhodobacterales; family Rhodobacteraceae; genus Yoonia. The sequence continues at coordinate 1,612 of CBFHTU010000077.1, read as the reverse complement.
GGCCCATGGTCGCAGCGCATGCCAAGCCGTGGCCAGGTGAGATTGCCGTCTATCGCAGCGCCGCCACGGATGGTTTTGCCTTGCTGACAGCCTTTAGCTCGCGAGCGCGCATCGGTGTCTTGGCGGCCGACTTCTTTGACGGGCCGGTGTCACGCTTTGATCTGGGCAATTCGCTGGTGGTCGATCTTTATTCCGGCACGATGGAAAGCGTCACGGATATCACCCTGCTGGGTGGGGCCAACGCGCTGGCCGTGGAAACCGGCGCAGGGCAGTGGGAGATCGTTCAAGCCGGGGTGGCCGAACTGATTGCACCGGGGAGGTACCGGCTGACGCGCCTGCTGCGGGGCCAGCGCGGCACAGAAGGCGCCATTGTCAGCATGGTGCCGACCGGTGCAAGGATGGTCGTGCTGGACACGGCCGTGGCCCCCTTGCCGATTTCCGAAGCCGATCTGGGTCTGCCATGGAACTGGCGCATCGGCCCTGCGTCGCGCCCGGTCAGCGACGAGACATTTGTCGCCACTACCTTCACGCCCGAGGGCGCTGGGCTGCGGCCTTTCTCTGTCGCGCATGTTGAACAGCCATGGCGCATCGCCCGCAGCCCCGGCGATTTGACGATCCGCTGGACGCGCCGGTCGCGATCCCTCGCCGCCGACACCTGGGGCGCGGGCGAAGTGCCATTGGCGGAAGACAGCGAAGCCTATGAGGTGGAAATCCGAGATGGTGGGGCAGTCAAGCGCACGCTGAGTACCACCACGACCAGCGGCCTCTACACCGCCGCGCAGCAGACCGCCGATTGGGGCGCACCCCTCAGCCCTGGTCAATCTCTCTCGCTCCGCCTCTACCAGCTTTCGGCCATGATCGGCCGGGGCGCTGCACGATCCGTCACCCTCACCTTCTGAAGGCAACCATGTCCGACATCACCACCCATCTCCTGCTGCCCTATATCCTGGCAGCGCAGGCGCAGAAGCATGTCACCCACAACGAGGCGCTCCGGCTGCTCGATGCAATGGTCCAGCTGTCAGTCCTGGACCGCACGCGCACCGCCCCAACCGTCAGCCCTGCCGACGGCGACCGCCATATCGTGGCATCCGGTGCCACCGGTCTTTGGGCTGGCTGGGATCTGAACGTGGCGTTCTGGGTCGATGGCGTCTGGATGCGGCTGGTTCCCCGCCCGGGTTGGCTGGCGTGGATTGCGGCAGAACAGGCCTTTGTCGTCTGGACCGGCAGCGCATGGGAGTTCGTAGGCGAACCATCGGATGTGTCGGACGCCGTGTTCTAGAAATTGCAGTTGCATCGAAAGTCCAGTCTGAAGGCTTACAGCGCAGCATCTTGAGGAGGTCGTGAACGGCAGCTTTGGGCCGATATCGTTTTCGTTACCGTTGCGTGCTTACCACACCTGCCAAACGGTTCCTTCTGCTTCCACATTGCTTCCACGCGTGTTTCGGCAACGCAAAAAGCCACCTTTCGGTGGCTGGTAAGGCGTTGATTTTATGTGGTATATTTTGGTTGCGGGAGTAGGATTTGAACCTACGACCTTCAGGTTATGAGCCTGACGAGCTACCGGGCTGCTCCATCCCGCGACACTGGTATTGTTGTTTCATCGTAGAGAGAT
>CBFHTU010000076.1:0-4386 GCA_965658825.1 Yoonia sp. | reverse complement strand
TGCATTGCGATTTGCCGTTGGTTTTGCGGTCGAGTTAATGGCGAGCACGCTGTCGCTCTATGTATTTATATCAATTGTTCAAAGAGCAGTGATCCTTGGCCGGCGCTCGCCCAAATAAGACATTCGGCGAAAACAAGATAGGCGGCAGATAAGCTCTATTTTATTTATGTGCAAATATTTATTGAACGCTTTACAGAATTGTGAAAGGTTGTGAGTGCGTTAATTTCAAGAGGACACAAACATGAAGCTTTCGACAGTTCTAAAAATCACTGCTGGCGCTGGTCTGGCGATGGTTGGCACTGGTGCCATGGCTGCGGTTAGCGGCCCGGGCACTGGCATTGAATCTGGTTTTGCCGAGATCGGTAACGACCTGGACACGCTGCTCGGCGGCGCGGGTGGTTTTCTGATCATCGTGATCTCGGTGGCTTTGGCTGCAGTGATGCTCGCAGTCGGTCGCGGCTGGGGCCAAGCGGTTATCGCGTTCGCGGTTGCTCTGTTCATGGGCTACGGCGTGACAGCGCTGAAAGGCATTTCAGGCGTCACAGCGACGACGGACCTGATTGCTGCTGAACTTGTCCTTGAGGACATTCCCCAAGTTTAAGCGCTTGCTCCTGCCCTGTTTGGGGGCAGGGGCTTTTCCTATTTGAAAGCCCAAAAATCATGTTGGTTAAGATTGAACAGAGACTTCAAGACCCTGCGCGGTTCTTGATTTTACCGTTGGACGAGGCGGTATTTCTTGGTCTGCCATTTATGATGGGGCTTTTAAGTCGCCAAGTCATCGTTGGAAGTGTGGTTGCTTTCATCCTTTGGAGTGTGTGGCGTCGGTTGAAGGGGGAGGGCGGCATTGAGCGACTGCTTGCGGCAGCTTATTGGTACCTTCCTTCTGAGATCGGAATATTCAAGCCATTCCCAGACTCCGCTACGTCTGTTTGGGAGGCTTGAGCATGGACTTCCAAGTAATGAAGGGCGAGTTGAAGTCGGCGCGGTTTGGCCGCAATGGGATCGCTATCGTGGCGGGCTTGCTGCTTGTCTCGAACGTCCTGCTGGCTGGCAAAATGTATACGTCCAGCAATCAGGTGATCCTTGTGCCCACGTCGATCCGTGATGGCATGGTCGCACGCGGTGCGGTGGACAAGCGCTATCTTGAAGCGCTGGCGATGGATGCAGTTTACGGCCTCTACAACGCTTCTCCCGCAAATCTCGAATATGGCCGCAACGTGATCGAGCGTATTTCGGCTGTGGAGAACCGGCAAAAATTGCTGCGCCACTATGACGATGTGGCAAACGATATTCGTGAGCGCGACATCTCAACGGTCTTTTACGTGGGCCAGATTGAGCACTCTTTTGAGAACTTGGAAGTCGTCGTGGAGGGGAACCTTCAGACGTATTTGAACACGGTTTTGGTCGCAGCCGAACCGCGCCGCATTTTGCTGACCTTTACCGTCGAAGCCGGTTCTGCGCGGCTCAACAAGATCAACGTATTGGAAATGGAACAGTGATGCTGCCTCGCTATATGTATCGGGCTATCTGCCTGTTTTTTGTGGTTTTAATTCCACTAGTGGGACATGCCGCACAATCAATCACGGCGGCGGCGGATGAGAAGATTACGTTCTATGCGTCGACGGAAGGTGTGACGCGTTTAAGTGTCGCAAATGACCGTATTCGCCGCATTGTGAACGACGATTCCGCGTTTGAGATGACCAATGACGAAACGACTGGCGATGTGTTCTTGCGGTTTAGTGGGAACACGGCGCGTCGTGAAGATGGGTACTTGATCACAGAGAGTGGCGTGACCATCGGGTTCACCCTGCGCCCATCCAACCGTGCAGTCGAGCCTGTCATCATCACATTGCGCGGCGTGCCTGCTGCGGCAGAGGCAGAGCTTGCAAGTGCGGGCGGGGACTTTGATGCGGGTATCGGGTTTTCTGACAACATCGCTGTGATGATGTCGGAGATCGTGCGCTCGATTGCCAATGAACATCTTTCGGGCAAGTCAGCGTCTGGGAGCAATGGCCGCGTTTATAAGCGCACAAGTGGTGAGGGCTGGAAGGCGACCATATATATCGCCGCTGCCAGCACCACGGGCCGATTGGTCCGAGAGCAAGAATTCTACCGTGAAGGCGTCCGCGCAATCTGGGTGCTTAAGGGTCAGCTTGCCCCGTCCGAGCGTACGTTCGTTATTGTCGTGGAGGATGTGTGATGGCGGGATCGCGTAAAAATCAACAGCTTGTTATGTTCGGATTGGGTACGGCTGCTGTGTTGACCCTTGGCTTTGTGACCTTCGGCGTCCTTGGCCCCAAAAACCCAACGGCAACGCCATTTGGCAATAGCACGGGCGAGATTGATGTGTCGGTTGTGTCGGACCGTACGTCAGCGGCAGCACCTGAGATGTCTTGGGTCACGCAAAGTCGCGCCGAGATCGAAGATATGCAGTCGTTAATTAAGGATATGCGTACGACCTATGAGGAACAGCAAGCCAGTCATGTGAGTGAGCTTGCGGGTCTGAAAGAAACTTATGACGAGTTTCTCGTGCAGCAAGCGGTCAAAATCTCGGAACTTGAAGCACAAATTGGTGTCGCGTCCGCTGCACCTGCGGCAGCGACAGGCCCAGTGGTTGTGGGTGAAGGGCCAGCCCCGCTTGGGGGCGATGCGTTTACACCTGATTATTCCTCAACGGGGTCGGAATTTATCGCGCGACGGACCACAACACGCGAGGTTCCATTTCCGCCGGGTCCAAGCGGCAATGGGCGTAAGATCGAGACTGTTACAACAAGCAATGAGAGCATCAATTCAGGCGGCTCGCGGTCGTTTGGACAAAGTTTCTCCCTGACGGCAAACGAAACACCTGTGTCTGCCGATAGTGCCTCCGTCAATTCGCTGCGCAATTACATTCCTGCGGGATCGTATGTGCCTGCGGTGGTTTTGTCGGGTGCGGATGCGGCAACAAATGTTGTGGACCGCGAGAACCCGACGCCTGTGTTGTTTCGTGTGACGGGCCCAGCGGTCACGGCGGGGCGGGGTTCGCAAGGTGCGCGGGTCAATATCAAAGGCTGCACAATACAAGGCTCTGCCATTGGTGATCTCAGTTCCGAGCGTGTGAAAGTGCGCCTGATCTCGATGACCTGTCTCAAGCGCAACGGCACGGTCGTTGAAGCGCGGGTGTCTGGCTACATGACGGGCAGTGGCAAGGCTGGCGTGCGCGGACCGGTTGTGAGCCGCGAGGGCAATTTGGTCTCTAACGCAGCGATTGCAGGCGTTTTGCAAGGCATTGCCACAACGGCCCAGACTGCCACGGGCACGGGCGAAGATGCGGCTGTGGCAGACATTGCGCAAAGCGCCTTGGCGGCTGCGGGGGCAGGCGGCGTGCAACAAGCGGCCAGCACCTTGTCTGAATATTACATCAATCGCGCTGAGCAATATCAGCCAGTGATCTCGCTTCACGGCGGAACGAATGTCGAATTGGTCTTTCTTGAAGGGGTGAGCTTGCAATGAACATTGTCTTAAAATTAACCGCATTGGCTCTGCTTGCAGGCTGCACAGGATCAAACACGCAAGGCGATTTCTTGTGTGCGGCACAGATTGGCTCGCCATGTGCGACGATAGCGCAAGCGGACGGTGGCGGAACCGCTGGCCGCGTGATGTCGATCACGGAAAGCGTCGAAGATTCCGCAATGGCAACTCTGAGCCAAGAGCCGCTGGCAATCGGTAAAGGGGGCGGCGCTTTTGCGGGCATGCCTGACGGCGGTTTTGCATATCAATCTGGACGCTACCGCGTACCTGAGATGGTCGGCAGACTTTGGATCGCGCCATACTTGGACGAAAACCGTATCCTTCACGAGAGCCGCTACATTCACTTCGTGGTCTCTGAAGCCCATTGGGCGGCGCGGTGATCCATGCTGAATAATTGGTTCAACACGTTCTTTGGCGAAGCGGACTTTGACGCGCCTGATGACGATCAGTTTCAACAGGCTGCGGTCGCGGATTTGTTGCCGTACCGTGTGTTCGATCCCGAGGCGGGCATTTACTACAATGATGCGAGCTTCGGGTTTATGGTTGAAGTTAATCCGCAAGTCATGACTGACGAGTTGGTCGGGAATTTACATGCGGCGATTGGCTCACAAATGCCCAGATCGGGCGGCTTTCAGGTTGTAAATTGGTCATCCCCCAATATATCCGGGCTGCTCAATGAATGGGCTGCGACCCGCTGGACGGATGATGGCGTTGTGGCAGCAATGTCGGAAAAGCGGGTCGCATATTTCCAAGACCTTCGATTTGGCAGCGATGATGTTGTGAAGGCCATTCCGCTGAACCGCCGTGTGATTGTGGCGGGCTGGATGGAGGGTGACACCTCGATGTCTGCGGTGTCGCAACTGCAAGATTACAGGC
>CBFHTU010000075.1:0-4561 GCA_965658825.1 Yoonia sp. | reverse complement strand
GAAATTCTTATTTTTCCTATGATACAGATCAATGGAGCCTCGAAATTTGCTGGTATGTTTTTCCAGCGGCGCGACTTTTATTCGATGACGCGGGGGTATGGAGGCAAAATGTGCCTTGCCATAGAACGATAATGTCGGAGGCATAGTATGGCGGCGAAGGATATCGTGGGCCAGTTCGTCGGTGATGCGTTGTTGGCCGGTAAGTCGCGGGATGATATCCGGGACGCCTTGGTCGAAGCAGGCTGGTCGGACCGTGAGGTCAGCGATGCGCTTGCTGAATATTCCGAAATTGAATTCATGCCTCCTGTTCCAAGGCCACGCCCAAGGCTCACGGCGCGGGACGTTTTCATTTACGCCGTCCTCTTTACGGCTTTGACTTTTACCGCGACCAATCTGATCCACCTGGTGCACGCGATCCTCGACATCAGAATGCCTGATCCTGCCGACAATGAGTACTTGGTACGCTCGGCGACTGGCAAACTGCGCTGGTCTGTCGCCACTCTGGTTGTGGCAGCCCCCGTTTATTTCTGGATGTTATTTTACACCTATAGACGCATCGAAAAGGATCAGGGTCACCGTCGATCACTTGTCCGCATCTGGCTGACATATCTGGCCCTGTTTGTCGCCGGATTGGTCGTTTTGGGGGACACGACAGTCGTGATCTACCAATTTCTGCAAGGCGAGGCGACGGCACGCTTCCTTTTAAAAGCCGCAACAGTGGCCGTTGTATCCTTGGTGATTTTCGTATTTCACCTGCGCGAGATGGAGTATCTGAAAGGTGAGACGTAGGGCTTTTATATCTGGCGCATCAGTCACGATAATAGCCGCCGTCGTCGTTGGCCTATTCACCGTCGGCGGACCCAAAGAGGCCAGACGAGAAATGTTTGATCTGCGGCGTTATGCCGACCTTACCAAGATTTCCCAAGCGCTTGCGTGTCCGAACTGGCGTGTACGGCGACCAACCCTTCCCAATGAACTGAACGTGACGACGATCAGGGCATATTGCGGCGGCACCGAAATTCAGGCGGAGGTTCTGCAGGACAATGAAACCGGAAAACCTTACGTCTATAATCGCATAAGCGAAACGCAATTTTCGGTTTGCGCAGACTTCTATGATACAGAGAAAACTATGCGCCTGAGCGGTCAGGGTATGTTCCGCGCTTTCAATGGAATGCAGGCCTCTTTCAACCCGGATACCGGATGTGTGACCGGGCAGGTTCAGTAATATCCCCGCGTTTTTCGCGTAATGCTTTTCAAACTATCGACCCACAGAGGCACCATGCGCAGTTAGCGTTCGGCATTTCCACAGTCGGCTAGGGGTTCAAACCTGCCATTCCCCGCCCCGCAGCATCGACACGCTGACACAAATGGGTCGTCAGTCACGCACTGCCCATTGCCTACTATTGTGCTCTCCTCAAGCCTGCCATGCAGCACAATGTCAATTGAAAGCGATAGGCAACGCGCTCAGTGCTGCCGATGCCAGTCAATGGGGCAGATCAAAGCCGTTTGAAACGGCCGCCCCCAGACTTTTTGATTTGTGTCAATTGGTGCTACCGCCTGAATGCTACGTCTTCCTTAGAATTTCCAATAAGGAGAAATCAAATGATCACGCTTCGTACCAAACGAGAACCAAAGAGTGTACTTCCTATTATGTCTGTCCTGGCGTTGTCTGTGTTCGCGACTACGTTCGCCCTCGCGGCACCTGCTTTGGCACAGACTGACGATAACATTGTGTTAGCGCAGGATCAGGATCAAGACCGCGAACAGGACCAAGACCGTGACCGCGATCGCGACAGAGACCATCTCAGCGATGCAGACATGGATCGGCTTCAATTGATGCTCCGCGATGGAAGTTGCGAAGATGTCAGCGATATTGGCGCCGACGATATTGATGACGCCGTACAATGTCTTGATCAGGACAGGTTACGAGATGGGAGCTGCAACGACACGATAAGTGTTGATGGCACTCCGCTGGAACTGTTGTTGTTGAAGTGTCTGGACACCAGCACCAACTAGCACAACCCCCACAGAGCCGTCGCTGAACGTGTCCGAAATTCCCTGGAAATTCTTGCGACACACGGCGGCAAAAAATCGCGAAGTATTGATAATTATCAATCCCCTGAACCAAACACATCTCAATATCTGAATGTGATCGCTTAACTTGGAGATAAACATGCAGAATTTCGAAAAAATCAAACGCGCCTCACTCGTTTCCGCTATCGCAATCGGTGCGATGGTTGTTGGTGTTGGCAATTCTAACCTGTCGTTGGGTTTCGCGACACCAGCGTTTGCCCAGGATGACGGCGATGGCAACAGCGGCAATGCGCAAGGTAACCAAGGCGGTCAGGGTCAGGGCAGCAAAGGCTCGCAATCAGGACAAGGGAACGCCGGTGGAACGGGTTCGGGTCAAGGTGGCCCTGATGAAACCTCCGACGGCAAAGGGCCTCGTGTCGGCGGACCCAGCAGTTCCGGATCTGGTGGCGGCAAGCCGGCATGGGCACAAGAAGGTATCCCCGAGGTCGATTTGGGTCGCCTCAGCGTTGCCCGCTCGCCGGATATGGTTCTTCAGCGTTCGCTTGATGAGGCAATCGCGACATGGACGCCTGCGATGGCGGACTTCTATAACCTGCCCGTGACCGAGGCCGTGCCAGATGCAGCCATCGACACCATGCTTGAGGCGCTCAGCCTGAGCTGGGATACGATCTCGATTTACGACTCGCCGCTTCAGAATCTTGCGTTGTTTAAGGATGTTCTGGAGGACGGAGTATCGCAGCTTCCTGTGACGAATGACGCTGAAACACTGCTTGCGGTATTCCTCGGGGTCGCCTCAGACAAGACCCTCGCGATCACTGAAGACACGGTCGTGGCAATCTTGACGATCCTGTCGGATGGTCTGCCAACGGTGATTGAAGTCGACGTGGCGGCCGTTGCGGCAGATGCCGAGGCAATTCGCATCGCGGTCCTTGCGGGCCACGACGCCTAAGCGCTTGCCGCCGGAGCAACCTGCTTCCGGCGGCACGATTGTGATAAATTTGAGGGGGAGTGGTCATGTCGACACGCGGGTCAGATGATCGAAACCGGAAAGTCGAGGAGCTTGGCTTAAAGCCGATCCGCATTTTGCTCTTGAGTACACTCGTCGGCGCAGCAGTGCTTGCCGCGCCTGTCTGGGCTCAGGGCCACACGGATACAACCGACGGACACTCTGGCTCGGGAGGCGCTGGTGGCGGGCATGACAGCACCGATGGCACCGACCATGGCCCGGGCGGTCCTGGTGGCCCCGGTGGTTCTGGTGGTGGACATGACGGCTCCGATAGCGATGACCATGACACCGAAGAAGGTCATTCAGGCGGACAAGGTCCCGGCGGACAGGGCGGCCAAGGTGGCAGCGGTCAAGGTGGACAGGCTGGCAACGGGCAAGGCCGAGGACAGGGCGGTTCAGGTAATTCCGGCGGCGGTCGGCCAGTTTGGGCACAAGAAGGCCTGCCTCAGGTTGAGCTTGGTCGACTGAACGTCGGGCGATCGCCTGATCGAGTCATTGACCGGGCCTTTGACGAAGCGTTGTCAGGGTTTACCGAAGATGTCGCCGCATTCTATCGCCTCGACCTCGCACAGATGGAAGAGATGTTGTCCACGCGCTGGGGGGACGTCAATCTCATCGACTCGCCTTTGCAGAACCTCGCCCTCTTTCGCGACGCTCTAGATGGCACGTCGGTTTTGCGCGACGTGGGCATCACGACCAATACCGATACTTTGCTTGCGGCCTTTCTTGGGACCGCATCCGACAAGGAAATCCCTATCACACAGGCCACCGTGCAGGCCGTTTCAATTCTGATGGGAAGTCCGATGAGCCCGACAGAGGCTGCCGCACTCGCTGAAAAGGCTGAGCGTATCCGCAAAGCAATTCTTGCAGGACATGGGTGAGCATGCATTATCCCAACAACTTCTGCAAAAGTCACGCAATCCTAAAGGATAGAACATGAAAACCGCGAAACTGTTTAGCTTTGCATTGCTTGCTCTCACTTGCGCTATCCCAACACTTGCAGCGGCCCAAGAAAACCAGAGCCTCTTTGGCAAAAAAACGCTCAGTGTCACCTACGGCCCTTATGCCAGACTTGAATTGGGCGGAGCCACTCCCTCACTGAGTGGAGGCACTTGGCTGCCGCCGGGGGCCTCTGACCCGTCAATCAGTTTTGATGTCATACCAGACGAGTCCCAGCTTGGCTTTGGTGCGATGGCGATCGGATATGACTGGCAAAACGGCTTTCGGGCCGACCTGTCGGTGTTTGGCACAGCCAGCACCGGTCTCACCGCACCATGTTCGAGCGCCTCGGACGGGAGCGCATGTTCGACGCACGCAGATATAACTGCCGGGTCGCTTCAGACCCGCGGCATGATGGTTAACGCCTTTTACGCCCCGCTCGAAGCGCGCGGTTCAAACAATATCTTCCAACCGTTCATTGTTGGGGGCATCGGGCTTGCGCAAAACGACGTTGGCGACTGGACGCGGACCAAGAACCCAAACAATGCCACCCTTGGCAACCAAGACGTTAAGGACTTCTTT
>CBFHTU010000074.1:0-4624 GCA_965658825.1 Yoonia sp. | reverse complement strand
ATGATTACGCTTCAAGACGTCAGCCTGCTTACCCCCGGATTTTTGCAGCGTGATCCAATCCTGCTGCACGCGGATGTCACATTCGCGACAGGCGAGCGCGTGGGCATCCTCGCCAAACCGGGCACAGGGAAATCCTCGATTGCGCGGATGTTGTCGGGTGTGGAAGAACCTGATGGAGGCACAATCACGCGGCGCGGGCGGGTCAGCTGGCCCATCGGCTTTGCAGGGTTCTTGCACCCGTTTCTGACCGTCGGTGAAAACATCGACTATTTTGCGCGGCTGGTTGGGATCGACCCAGAAGAGACCGCCAGTTTTTGCGTCGATTTTTGCGGGACCGCGGGGCTGCTTGATCTGCCGATGCAAAATGTTTCGCCGACACAACGCGCATTGCTCTCTTATGCTTGCGCCATGGCGGTCGATTACCCCACGACATGGATCGCGGATGAGGTTATCACTGTGGGCGAACCCCATGATCGCGACAGATGTGAAAGAATACTGGCTAGCCGATTGGAGACAGGCGGACTAATTTTCCTGTCGCGCAACATCCGGCAATTGAAACAGTATTGTGAACGGTACTATGTTTTGCTGAACTGCCAATTGGTACCTTGCGATGATCTTGTTGCGGCGCAGCGTGCGCTGGATCGCATCTCCGCGTAATCGCAAAACGGCTAAAAAGGACGGATATGCCTGATTCAAAGTCACCAGATGACCTCGAAAAGGAACGGATCGCCGCTTGGCGCGCCGAACGTGCGCGTATCGCAGAGGCTGACAAAGCCATGCGGTTGGCCCAAAGAAACGAAGAAAAGCTGGCTGCCGAACAGCAGGTCGAAGACATTCGCGAGGAGGCAGCGCGGGCGATTATCCGTGATGCCGCACCGCGTGAAGGCGCCGACGTCACGCCCCACAGCCCCAGCCAGCGAAAGACTAAAATGTGGTATTCTGATCGTTCAAAGCCGATTCTGATGACGCTGGCCCCCGTTGTGGTCGCGTCATTCTACCTCTTCGGGGTCGCAACGCCGCTCTATGAAGCGCAATCCGTGATCGCGATTTCCAAGTCCGGGACCGGACAAAGCAGTAATGGGGACGGGATATTCGGCGGGCTGCAACGGTCTGCAAATCTGTCGGACGTCTTTCTTGCACATGCCTATATCAAGAGCCAAGCGATGATGGACTCGCTTGAGGCACAGACGGGCTTTATCTCGGACCTGAGCGGCGACGGGATTGATCCGCTGCGGCGGCTGCGCGACATCTCGTTGCTGTCTTATAGTAAGGTCATGCAGTTTGACCGTTTCGTCGAAACTTCCGTGGATATTCAAAGCGGTCTTTTGACGCTTTATGTACGCGCACCGAGCAAGGCAAAGGCGATCGAGATTTCGGAAGCTGTTCTACAAAGCACCGAAAATCAGGTCAATACGCTTGGGACGCAGGTATTTGACCGGCGGCAGACGAATGTTGTCGATACCCTCGAGATGGCGCAAGCGAAGCTGACCCAAGCCCAAGCGGACCTTGTCGCGCTCCAGATCAACTATCAAGAAGCGGATCCGCGCAACAGGATCGAAAGCATCTATGCGGGTATTCGGGATCTTGAGGCGCAGGCGCAAGAGCTGAACAGTGCTGTTCAAAAGGCGCAGATCGCGGGCGTCGGGAACAGCGCGCAAACCAATCAGACGATTGAGTTGGAACAACGTGTGCGGGACAAAATCCAAGAGGAACGGGCCAAGCTGGTCACGCCGATCGGGTCAAATGAAGTCTCGCTCAACACCTTGCTGATCGAATTTGAACTTGCCAATCTCAAGGTTAGCCTCGCGCAAGATGCGGTGAAAACCGCGCTCGCGGCCCAGTCTCAGGTCGAGCAAGAAGCCGCGCTCAACCGCAGCCTGTTTCAGGTCGTCGTCCCGCCGCGCACGGCAGAAACCGCGATTTACCCCAAATCGTTCGGAACGCTTGCGCTTGTGTTCCTGATGTCGCTGACGCTTGCCGCGACGCTGTCATTGTTCAGGAACCGCAATCCGTTCTGAATTCTCAGACCAGCGGCCGACCACAAAAAAGGGCCACCGCGGCATTGCGGTGGCCCTTTTCGTTTTACGCCTGCTACGCGTGGCTCAGAAGATAAAGAAGTCGGATTGATCTAGCGCCAGGCCCGCCGTCAGCGTCGCAAACTGAACGCCAGCGCCAGCACCATTACCGTCGCCGTCAAAGTAAAGTGCGCCAGTGTTACTATCATAAATGATCCGCTGGTCGGCGCTATCTGCAACACCTGTGGCATTGATCTGGAACTGGGCCGCACCCAGCTCTCCTGCCGTCAACCCAGAGAACATCGCGCTCGACAGCATGATCGTATCATCAGCGGAACTGAAGTCCGTGATGCTATCAATGTTGCCGGCGCCAAGTGCTGTGCTGAACACAAAGCTATCTGCGCCTTCGCTGCCGCGCAGCACGTCATTGCCGAGGCCGCCGTCAAGAATATCGTCGCCAGCATATCCGTAGAGGATATTGCGCGATGCGTTGCCTGTGATGGTATCGCCAAAGCTGGATCCGTAGACGTTTTCGAATTCGGAAATCACATCGCCCTGTGCGTCGCCGCCAGAGGCTTGTTGCAACCCGTCGGCGCCAAGTGTCAGGTTCACGGTCACGCCCGCATTGGAGCCTGCATATTGCAGAACGTCTGATCCGGCACCGCCGATCAACACGTCAGCACCTGCGCCGCCACGGATGACATCGTTGCCTCCCCCGCCGTTGATCACATCGTCACCGTCAAGGCCCATAATGATGTTACGCCCGCTGTCACCCGTCAGCGTATCGCCGAAGATGGAGCCGGTCAGGTTTTCGAAACCTGCGATAATGTCGCCGGATGCATCGCCCGCAGAGGTCTGCGCTATACCAGTGCCATTCAGGTTAAGATCGACAGTCACCCCTGCGGATGTGTCCTCATATTGCAAGGTATCCGTGCCGAGCCCGCCATCGAGACTATCTGCGCCGGCACCACCCCGAATATCATCGTCGCCCGCGCCACCAGCAATGGTGTCGTCGCCCGCGTAGCCGATCAGATAGTTATTGCCAGCGTCGCCTGTGATCACATCAGCAAAGTCGGAGCCATAGACGTTTTCAAAACCGGACGCGATGTCACCTTCGGCATCACCGCCGGAAGTCTGATGAAAACCAGCCGCGTTGAGCGCCAGATTGACCGCAACGCCCGAGGTTGACCCCAAGTAGCGCAGCCAGTCCGTTCCGACCCCACCGATAAGTACGTCTGCACCGCGACCGCCGCGGATCACGTCATTGCCCGCGCCGCCATCAATATAATCTGCGTCACCATAGCCGAAAAGAACGTTATCGCCAGCATTCCCAATCAACGTATCGGCAAGCTCTGTGCCGTAAACGTTTTCAAATCCGGAGATGATATCACCAGTAGCATCGCCGCCAGTCGCCGATTGAACTCCTGCCCCGTCCGCGTTCAAATTGACTGTAACGCCCGAGATCGAGCCCTCGTATTGAAGGGTGTCCTCGCCTGCGCCACCGTTCAGGGTATCTGCACCGGTACCGCCGCGGATCACATCATTGCCAGCATTGCCGTTTACGGTGTCGTTCCCACCCCGACCGTCAAGGGTATCGTCCCCTTCAAGGCCCGCGATGGAATCGTCGCCTGCGGCTCCGAACAGCACGTCATCATTCACCGTTCCCGAGATGACCTCACCAACAGGAACAGGCATAGTTGCACTGATCTGCGCGAGCATGGTCACCTCGCCATCATAGGCTGCAACGATGGAAAACTTGTCCGACCCCGTGTTGGGCTTAGCCTCGCTTACCGCATAAGTGACTGCCTTGGTGTCGTTCAAGTAGGCATCAATGTCTCTGATTTTGCCCGTCAGCGTAATCGATCCGTCAGCGGAGATCGTCACGGCGACCTTTTTTGTCGAGACCGCATCAAACGAGCCAGCACCCGATGACAGCGTGAACGACGCTTCTCCAATTGTGGCAGATCCGCGCAGCTTTATCGCTGACAGATCAACATAAGAGCCGGAAGTTAAGTCCACGAATATATCAGATGGCACGCCCTTGACCTTGATTTGGGGGCCTTTTCTGTCGTCAACTTTCAGGATGTAGCTCGATTTCTTCATTGGACTTTCGGCCTTTTGATATTATCTACGAGGCGCCTCTCCGGTCAGCTGGAACACTCCGTGAGATCGCCAAATCCCACGCATCCAAACCGTCGGCAAATTGCCTTCTCTGGTCGATTTCGATTAACGTTTTATTTACCTCGAATGTGGTGAATTCAGGGCGCAATCGGAACAACTCGCGGGCAATGTGTATTTCTTTAACCCTGCTCACTTAACCTTGGGGGTATGGTCTGGCGTTTGTCAGGGCGCAAAATGCCCTGTTCGCTTAAACAGGGTTCGGGATAGCCAGATAATCCGCCGCAGGAATTTTGACGATACCCTGAAGGCCAAGCTGGGATTTTGCCACAGGATCAAGCTCGGAAATCGCCACCCGCACCGCATCGAAAATGAGATCGGCATCATTCCCCAAGGCAGTAATCAGCGGCAATCCGGGTGTAGGAGCGGTCCATTCCAAGACGCGCAAATTTTTGGCAAAAGGCTCATAAATCTCGATATTGCGCCAAGTG
>CBFHTU010000073.1:0-4805 GCA_965658825.1 Yoonia sp. | reverse complement strand
GCGGGCCCTGACACCTGCCGCGAATGGCGGGGTGATGGTCAGCTTGGGGGCAGGTAGCTCGACCCTTTTGGCGCGGATCACGCAGGCCAGTCTGCGCGAAATGGCGCTCGGGGAAGGGCAAGAGATTTTCGCCATCGTCAAGGCAAGTGTCATGTCGGCGCCATCTGCGGCGGGCGACTGAACAGGTGTGCGGGCGACCCGTGTTTTCTGACCGCCCCGTTGTTTCACAATGTCAGCGTGGTCTCCAGATTGCTCAGAACGCCGCGACGCCCGACAGGTGGTGCGGTATAGGCCCCTGTGCGGGCGGCATGTTTTGCGCGGACCATCTCGGAGGCGCACTCAATCGGGGCCAATGGTAACGGCCCTGTAAACCCCTGCATGAGAGGCCGGCCCTTGGCCGCGTTGCGCACCATCAAACGGGCCGCCGCAGGTGCTGCACCGCTTGTCCCGATCAGCCGCATCGCCGCGCCGCTGCGCACCCCGATCGCGCGTGTGCCCAAGTGATGCGCGCTTTGATCCGCCACCGCTGTCAGGCTCGTATGCGCGCCCCAAGGGGCCACATCTCCAGCCGGATCGCGTGTCAGTCCGCCCGCGCCGCTATAGCCGCAAGGTCGCCCCGTTTGCGCGGTATAGCCCGCGACGCGCAAGACAGAGCCCGCCGAGCCGACACCGTTCATCGTGCCGTAGCCGCGCAGGAACCCGAGCCGCTCGGTATAGGCGCGCAGCGGATGATCGGGGCGCGTCGGCGCCGCTTTGTCGAGATCAATCAAACGACTTTGCTTGCCGCCCGTCTGCAGGCTTGCTGGATCGTCATCGCGCTGCACCCAGATGTTGATCGCCTGATCCGGTGCGAGCGGTGCGCCCGCGTTTTGGCGGATTTCTATGCGCCAGAGGCCGGAGGGCGCCCGCCGCGACTGACCCCGCGTATTGACCGTGGGGATCAGCGCCAGCATGACCCGCCAGCGGTTCCCGCGATGCTGGTCTGCCGAAAGCTGGCCGATGTTCTGGCCTGCCATCTCAAGCTCGGTATAGCGGCGCGGGTCGCCGTGGTCGTCGGGGTCGGGGCTTTGGTTGGGGGCTACTTTGATGCTATGCCCTGCGTCGATCGTGGATCCTGCGGGCGGGGTAACATGCACCGTGTATCCGGTCGGGTCCATCCCTTCGGGGAACCAGATTTCAAGGTAGCTTGATGTGCGGTCGTCAGGCATCACCTTCCAGCCGAAGGCATAGCTGCCAGGGGCCAGATCGGATGGCACGATCTGCCCATGCATGTCTTGGTCAAAGTTATTGCCCGTGGGCATGACAATCGCGCTTAGGGGTTGCAAGCTTTTACGTTCAGAGATCAGCTCTTCAATCGCAAGCTCCATCTCTGATTTGCCGTCATGGCGGCTGGCGCTCCAGCCATACGAGAAGTTGACCACAAGCGGTAATTCGACAGGATTGGCAGGATCATCCGCGTATTTGGCAGCAATCGCGCGGGCACGGTCAAAGACATAGTGCAAGGCACTGAGCATATACATCTCTTTGCCAAAACCCGACGTGTCCCAAGCAATCGTGTTGGGCAGCTGCACGGCGATGATCTGGATGTCATCGCCCATCGGATGACTGGACAGATGCGGCGCATTGCCCGCGGCCATACCCGCGACATGGGCGCCGTGGGTGGCCTGCCTGCGCAGGTGGTGGCCCAGCTCTGGCATAGTTGCGTCGATGGCACCCGCTTGGGCATAAAGCCCGCTTTCATCGCCGCCGGTTTTGGCCCGCAAGGCGTTGATCTCGCCGTTCATCAGCTCGCGCCCGAAAGGCACCGCCCCATGGGGATTGGCCTTGGCCGATTGCAGCCAGACGTGGCTCATGCGGCTGCGCCCTTGGGCGTCCAGAAAGGCTGCATTGGCAAAGGGAATCCCGTCGTCAATAACCGCGATGATGGCCTTCGGGCGGGTGTGCGGGACGACCCATTTGTCCATGTCGCAGTCAGGGTGATAGGTCGGGGTCCATGCCGCAGGCGCAATCGGGAAATTGACCCGAAAGCGCGGCCTGATCTCGGCGTCGTCGCCTTCGACCGCATGCAGCGCTTGGGCCACGTCACGGTCGCTTTGGCCAGAGCCCGTGTGAAATGCAAAAGGGATCACGGCGCGGCTGTGGCCAAGCGGGTTCCACAATGGCGGCAGGCGGTAGCTGGCGCCTGCCTGATCGGGCAGCCGGTCGGCCCCTTCCAGAAGGGCCGTGTTATAGGGCGAGTTGCCCTCGCTGATTGCGGGAAACGCATAGGGGCGGCCAAGCTCGGGCGAGAATACCCAGCGCTCGTAGGGGCCCGCGTAACGCGCAACACTGTCGGTTGGGGTGCGGTCTTCATACATGGGTCATACCGCCTGCTTTTCAGCGGCAGCCGCAGTCCAGAGCCATGTAAAGGCAGGCTTGGCTGTCGCTGCGAACATTGCCCCCTCGGACAGACCTTGAGAGGCTGCGCGCGCGCTGTCGGCAAAGTCATAGTCAAAGAAATCAGAGTGTTGCGCGGTGTAGTTGCGGCTCGAGCAGGGGGCGGACATCCCGCAACGCCCCAAGATCACATGACCGATTGCCATGCCAAGGGCGGCACCTGCCCAGCTATCAATCGGGAAATGCACACCCGCGACGGTGCGATTGACCGCAATGCGCTCGGCCAGACCGCGCAACATATTGATGCGGCGATCCGCGTCATGCAGCGAGCCCCACCGGGACACCAGCGCCGTGAGCACTGTCAGCACCGCATAGGCCTCTGTCGCATGGGCCGACGGAAAGCTGCCGTGCCCTGGCGTCGGGATCATCGGCAAAATGCGCCCGTCGATCTGGTCGGGGCGGCGGACGGCCAGCGCATGTTTGACAATCATCGCGATATGGGCGGCAACAACTTGGGTCGCCGTGATCAGCTCGAAGGTCTTTTTGTGCTGCGCGGGATGCAAGCCGAGGATCATCGCGAAATACTCCGTCGGGAACCCAAGCTGTGACACGATCTCGGCGCCGCGCTCGTCGCGCAGGTCGGCATAGTCGCGCACATGCTGGCACTGCTGGGTCAGAACGTCCTGCGAGGGGCGGTTCAGCGTGAGCATATCCGCGCTCTCATAGGTCAGGGTCACATGGTCCGGACCTGTGCCAGTTGACCAGTCCAACCCGCTAAGCATCTCTGTGATATAGAGCGAACCGCGCACCCACTGGCCCCAGCGGGCATAGTTTGAGGCATCGTTAAAAGGTAAAGCGTCAGCGGCGACGGTTGGATCATCGCCCGCCAAATGGCGCAGCCCGTCAGCAGTAATCTGCAACCCCGCCGTCGTGACGCCAGAATACCCGCCCGGATCTTCGGCCCCCAGAAAGGCGCCAAGCCCGGTCTGGCCACCAAGCCCGCCCAAACCTCCCAGACCGCCAAGGCCACCCAAGCCGCCAAGTCCGCCCAAGCCGCCAAGTCCACCCAAACCACCAAGTCCACCGTATTGTGCCATCTCAAATTCCTCTTTGTTTAATGAATGCCCGACGCCGTCAGCGCCTCGATTACCCGCATCCCAGCCCGACGATCGGCTGAAGGATGGTTGCGTTTGTATTCGTCGATATTGAAACTCGGGTGCCGGCGCATCAGATCCTGTGCCGAGGCCCGCGCCTCTTCGTGCCGCCCCAAAAAGTGGAGAGCGGTGGTGCGCGTCCGCATGGTTGAAAGGTGCCTGTCATTGACCGCCAGAGACATCTCGGCACGCTTGAGCGCATTTTCAAAATCTTCCGCCGCGATATAGGCGGTGCTCGCAAGGCTGTCGTAGTAATACCCAAACGGATCAATCGGAGAGAGCCGCCTTGCGGTTTGGGTCGCGCGGATCGCGGCCGCGCCATCGTCCTGGAACGCCATAAGTGCGCCGCGCAACAGCCATGACAGGCTTTCATTGGGGTTCACATCCAAGGCCGCGTTATAACGGCTTTCGGCAATCTCCATGTTTTTCAAAAGGTTGCTGTTAGCAAACCCGTCAATCGTCAGGCTGAAGCTGGAATGCGGATCAATGTCGAGCGCGCGGGCAGTGTTATCAAGCGCATTTTGCGTGTCGCCCTTCCGGTCTGTTGAGAGCCCCTTGAACACGCTGAGCACATACCATTTGGCGACCCACGCATGGGCTTCGGCGGAATTGGGCATCCGCGCCGCTGCTTCGGCGAGATAGGCGTAAGAGCGCAGGAAATCGCGGATCGGGCTGCGGTGCATTAACGAGACGCCCGCAATGATCAACTGATGGTCTTCAACCATGGGCATCGGGGTGTCGCGCACATAACGGATCGCCGCATCCGCGATTGTGCGACCGATCGATTGGATGACATTTTCAAGGCGACCAAGCAGCTCTTGTGTGAAATGGAGAGCCGGACAAGACAGATGCCTGTTCCACAAGATCGTGCCGCTGCGCGCATCAATAAAATCGAAATCGACAATGAAGTCGCCCCCCTGACGGCGAATTGTCCCTGTGACGACATAATCCACATCAAGGGTGCTGCGGACTTCGGAAATATCGATCAATTTCTGTGCCATTGCGCGGCTGGACAAATGCGAAATGACCGACAACAAGTTGGAGCGTGACAGTGCACGGCAGGTCTCTTCAGCGGTCCAATCGGCCAGAATACGCAGGTCTGTATCATTGCCCAATACGGCCAAGGGCAAGGCTGTGATGCGCGGGCGCGGGTGGCCTTTTTGCAGATGAGGTGCCAGCCGGTAGAGTACGGCGATCTGATCGGGGGCGGCGCGTACGTCGCTGACCCATGACTTGAACGCGGCTTCCCGAATATTCAGATCATCCAGAAACAGT
>CBFHTU010000072.1:0-4902 GCA_965658825.1 Yoonia sp. | reverse complement strand
AAGGCCTGATTTTTCCCTAATCCTCCGGCTCTGCCGTACAAAATGGATGCGTTTACGAACGACGGCACTGATCGAAATTGGCAGTTTTCCAATCTTGCCGAACGATGGCTTTGTCCCGGTGAGTTCAAAGGGTCTCATAAGCAGTTCATAGCAGCTGCACTATGGCGCATTGCGACGCCGATTGATGCAGGAGCCATCCACCCCATCCGCACAGTGTGAATGCGCCGATCACCTGATTTTGCAGCTACAGCGAATGGCGGCAATGCGGGCTGCAAACGCAGCATGATGATCAGCAGTTGGAGGTCGGCTTTGGGCCGTTCCTATCAGTCGAAAAGCACATTTCATGCGTGAATGCTGCGATCGATCTAATGGCGGCATTGAGCCCTAAAGTTCCGAATGCTGCGATTAGCACTCATGGCCGGAATGACTGCGCAAACCTGACCTTAATGGATCTGCTAAAAGTCGCTCGGCGTACGAGACCTCAAGCTGGTAGTCGATTCGGATTGAGCTACATCAAACTGATTCCCATTTCAAAAATCACAAACTGCCTAATCAATCCAATCCAAGAATAGCTGCCAAGTCATCCTGAGGTTCTTGACGTGCTTCCATATCCAGACCGCTTTGAATGTGATTGAGGTGAGATATGAGTAATTTCTCGGCCAGTTCCGGGTTATGTGACTGGATCGCCTTCAAGATGTTGCTGTGTTCATCATCAGGGCAACTGGCGCTTTGGGATGATCCGAAGAGGCCGACAATGAGTGACGTCCGCGTGACCAACTCGCGCATCATACGGAAGACAAACTTGTTTCCGGTCGCTTGGGCGAGTTTTGTGTGGAACTCACCTGACAACCGAATGATTTCAGTACGTTCCCTTTTCTTGCGGGCCGCATCCTCGAGAGCAATGTGTTCGGTGAGGATCGCCAGATCAGTATCACCTGCGTTTTGCGCAAGTTGCCGAACGAGTGGTGGTTCGATCAACATCCGGGCCGCGAATACGTCGTGTGCTTCAGATTTATCAGGGCAGGCAACATATGCGCCGCGATTTGACTGTAGCTCAATGATGCCCTGACTTGAGAGCAGAAGAAGCGCACGCCGAACCCGCATCCGACCGACGCCGAAGGTCTCACAGAGCCGCGCCTCGCTTAGTTTGGTATTCGGGGCAAGGCGTTGCTCCATCACCGCTTTGTAAATGCGCTCAACAATAAAGCTCTCGTTTGATCCCGAATCCGGATTTGAATTGGCCATGCTGCTTTGCTGCGGTTTAGGGGACACAAAGTTACTTTCAAGACTGCTGTATTTTGATTTGGACTCGCGATGAACGTTTAAACTCTAATCAATGTAAGTCCAAGCGTTCAAATTTGTCGACTAAAATACCAAATATGTTGACAAGGATTGTTAACAATCTTCAACTGACCCTGCGGCACGCATGGGGATTCCACCAAACTGCCGGCCAAGAATGGCGCAAAACGCGTCGAGATTGAATTCAACGGGAGTAAAGACATGCAACGAAGATCACTTATGAAGGCGGCTCTTACCGCGGCAACACTGACTGCGTTCGGGGCAAATGCTGCCTTCGCAGAGAACCCGGTATTGAAAATCGGATTTGTCGGCGTAACCAGTGGCCCTGCTGCAGCTTGGGGCATTTCCAACCAACGCTCAATGGAGGCGCGTGCGGCCTGGATCAACGAAACCGGCGGCTACACCATCGGTGATACGACCTACGATATCGAAATCGTATCCTTCGACGACCAAAAAGACCCCAAGCGCGCAATCGCGGGCATGGAGAAAATGGCCCAAGAAGGCATTCACTATGTTGTTGGCCCGAACGTCGATGACGGCGCAGCAGCTGTGCGGCCTGTCGCGGAATCCAACGGTATCATGTATTTCCCCTACGCTTTCCCCAAGTCGCTGTATCAGGCTCCGGCCTCTAATGCGGTTCTGGGCATGGTCGCCAACTATCAGTCCGGCCCCGCGATCTATAAATACCTGATGGAAGAAAAAGGCGTCAAAACAGTTGCCTTTATCGCGGCCAACGAATCTGACCCGCTGAGCCAGCGTGACGGCGGTGTCGAAGCGGCCAAGGCGCTCGGTTTGGAAGTGGTGTCGGATAACGTGACCTATCAGGTTGATACGACTGACTTCACACCGGTGCTGACCCCTGTCATGCGCTCGCGCCCTGACCTGCTGGTGCTCTCGGGTGTCTCGCCTGCCAACGCTCCGCAACTGATCCGCTCGGCGCGCGAGCTTGGGTTTCAAGGCCTGATTTCAACAGAAACCGCGCAGGATGCGGGTGTTCTGGCCGAAGGGGCTGGCGATCTGGCCAACGGGTTCATCTCGGTCGGTGGTGCGTCCACGCCAGAGCTTGCTTCGCCAATGATGAACGAATTCGTCCAGCGCTACACCGATATGTTTGGCGAGTACAACGACGAGTCCAACACCAAGGTTTATGCTTTGGAATATATCCTTGAGACGCTCAAGGCTGATCCTTCTGCGCTCACTGATGTGGATGCGTTCCAAGCGACAATGGACACATTTGAGGCACCAAACCCATACATGAACGGTGACGCCAAGCTGCGCTATGTCGGCATGACGTCCTTCGGCCAGCGTCGTCAGGTTGCGGTTCCTTTGGTGGTGAATGTTTATCAGGACGGTGCGTTCGAAACGCTGTTCGTTGCTGAAGTCGACTAAAGACGTCCCTTTCTGCTTTTGACTCTTCCCTAGGCAGAAACCTCCCCGGGCCGCACTTGGCCCGGGGCTTTTCCAAGAAAGAAATGCTCCATGGAACAGATACTTGCCAATGGCGTCTATCTAGGGTCCCAGTACGCGATGATCGCGCTTGGTCTGACCCTGATCTTTGCCCTCATGAACGTTCTCAACTTTGCTCACGGCCAGATGTACGTAATTGGCGGTTTCGTGACTTATACCTTCTACGGTCAATGGGGCGTGCCGTTTGTATTGGCGCTCGTGATGTCTTGCGTCACGCTTGCCATTCTTGGCGCCCTGATTGAGAAATTCCTCTTCGCGCCGGTGATCAAAGGATCGGCCCGCGAAGAAAGCACAATGCTTCTGGCTGCTGGTATCGCCTTTTTCCTAGATGCTGTGATCCTGCTGGTTTTCGGGGAAAAGCAGCGCGGTGTTCCTAAGATTATGGATGGTGTGTTCAACTGGGATTTCCGGATCATCATGCCCTATGACCGCATTCTAATCTGTGTGCTGGCGATCCTGTCGATCGTCGCGTTCATCGGCCTGATGCAATACACCAAGACAGGCCGCGCCCTGCGCGCCTTGGCCCAGGATCGCACGGCGGCCCAGTTGATGGGCGTGAATGTCGACCGTTATTCGATGATCGGTTTCGCGCTGGGCGCGATGCTGGCTGGTCTTGTTGGCGGTCTGCTGGTGACGATCACAGGTGTGAACCTCGGTATGGGCGGGCCCACGTCGATCAAAGCCTTTATGATGGTCATGATCGGGGGCGCGGGTGTGATTTCCGGTGCCATCTGGGGCGGTATCATCCTTGGGTTCATGGAGGCGATCGGCCTCGCGCTGCTCTATCAATACGGCGACATCACCTATCTTCTGATCTTCGTCTCCTTGATGATTTTCCTCGCCATCCGGCCGCAAGGCCTGATGGGCAAGCCGTGGGGTTGATGTGATGCTTGGATTTACCTCAAAACAACTTGTCGGAGTCGGGATATTCCTGTTCGCGATCTTCATTGGCGTCCCGCTTATTATTGCCGCAACAGGACGCTGGGATTTCTATTTCACGCTAACCTCCGTCGCCCTATTGGCCATCGCAAGTGCCGGGGTCTGGCTGACCTTCTACATCGGACGGATCAATATTGGCCAAGGAGCCTTCGCATTGATCGGTGCTTATGTTTCGGCCATTCTGGTGGTGAAGGCGGGCTGGTCGTTCTGGATATCGCTGCCTGCGGCGGGACTGTTCTCAGCAGTGGTGGCGATCTTGATAGGCTTGCCAATCCTGCGCCTTCGCGGCGTCTACTTCGCAATGATCACGCTGGTTCTGACACAGGTTGTCACGCTGACAGCCTTGGCGCTGCCGATTACCAACGGGGCCAAGGGTATCTCCAACATTCCATTGCCTTCGGGCATCTCATTGTTTGGCATTCCAATCCTGCCTGACTTTGCTGGGATGGAGAACACCAAGCTGGCGTTCTATTATACCGCCTGCATCATCATGATCTTGACCTACGCCGCACTTTACCGGCTGGTAAATTCCCGCCTTGGGCATCTGTGCCGCTCTATGCAGCAGAACGAAGAACTTGCCAGCTCCATCGGGGTGAATATCTCCTACATCCGCATCGTGATCTTTGCCATCTCCAGCTTCTTCGGCGGTCTTGGCGGGGCGATGTTCGGATCCATCGCGCAGTCGGTCTATCCGTCCAGCTTTCAGGTCGCAGACTCGGTCAACTTCATGCTGAACTGTTTTCTGGGCGGCCTTGGCTATGTCTTTGGCCCCATGCTTGGTACACTGGTGCTCTACTTTGGCTGGGATTTGTTATTTGAGTTTGGCAAATACCAGATGCTGATCTACTCAACGATCCTGATCATCATCATCCGCTTCCTTCCCAATGGCCTGCTGAGCATCCGTTTCGGTAAAGGAGGTGACAAATGAGCCCGCTTCTTCAAGTTAAAAACGTCACCAAGAAATACGGTGGCCTGACGGCAAACAACGCGATCAGTTTCGATGTGGCCGAGAACGAAATCTTGTCAGTGATCGGCCCAAACGGCGCGGGCAAATCCACGCTGTTCAAAATGATCGCGTCCTTTACGCCGACGACTTCTGGCGAAGTCATTTATCAGGGTGAGCGTATTTCGAACCTCAAGCCGCACATCGTGGCACGCAAAGGGGTCGTCCGGACGTTTCAGGAAACCACCATCTTC
>CBFHTU010000071.1:0-5213 GCA_965658825.1 Yoonia sp. | reverse complement strand
CGTTTCGTCATTTGGGATCACTTCTTTCACAAGCTGATCCACATTAACTACTGCTCCGAAATCTTGCGACCACCTCTCAGATCACTGGTCGAACGGAACTGACCACCGGCTTCTATAGACCTGTGGCCGAAGCCCACTGTCGCGCCGACAGCGTCACCCTCAACACCTGTCAGGACATTATTCAGGGCACTTCCTGCCCCAGAGGGCAAGGTTCGCTTATGTCACTATCGAGGGAGATTACTGGCTGGGATGGTAGGATTCGAACCTACGGTACACTGTACCAAAAACAGTTGCCTTACCACTTGGCTACATCCCAGCAGCGAGGCGGTGAATACGACGAAGGCGCTGGCTGTTCAAGCCCTGAAATGGGAAAACTTGCTATTCATTTTGCATTTGTTGTCTCAGGCAAAAACAAAGGCTTAAACGCGGAGCGGATCGGCCTTTGCTAGCGCGTCGAAAGCCATGAGGCTGTGCACCAAAGCGGCCATCTGATCCAGAGGGATCATATTCGGGCCATCGGAAGGGGCCGTGTCGGGGGCTTCGTGAGTCTCAATGAAGACACCAGCAATTCCCAGCGACACCGCCGCGCGTGCCATGACGGGCGCAAATTCGCGCTGTCCGCCGCTTGATCCGCCCTGACCGCCCGGCTGTTGGACCGAATGCGTTGCGTCCATGATCACCGGATAGCCTGTCTTGGCCATCGTGGGCAGGCCACGCATGTCCGCCACGAGGGTGTTATATCCAAACGAGGTGCCGCGCTCGGTCAACATGATTCGTGTGTTGCCAGTGCTTTCGATTTTGGACACCACATTGGGCATGTCCCATGGGGCCAGAAACTGCCCTTTCTTGACATTAATGACCGCGCCTGTTTCGCCCGCGGCAATAAGTAGATCGGTTTGGCGGCACAGAAACGCAGGGATTTGCATCACGTCGCAGACAGCGGCCACATCGGCGCATTGGTCGGCGGAGTGGATGTCGGTCAATACAGGGCAGCCGATCGCCTCTTTCACGGCCTGCATCACTTTCAGGCCCGCATCAATGCCCAGACCCCGCTTGCCCGAGAGGGAGGTGCGGTTGGCCTTGTCGAAGCTGCCCTTAAAGATAAATTGCGCACCTGCTGCCCTGCAATTCTCGGCCATCTGGCCTGCGATCATTTGGGCGTGATCAAGGCTTTCAAGCTGGCAAGGGCCTGCAATCACAAGCAAAGGGCGGTCGTTGCTGACCGAAAGGTCACCGATTTGGACGTCAATCATTAGGCTGTTACCTGTTCACGAAGGATGGATGCGGTGAGGGATATCATCAGATAGATGCCCGCAAAGATAAGGAAGGCGAGGATCGAATTTTCGAAAGCACGGGGGTAGGTGGCCTCGTCCGGGGCGACAGGCTCCACGCCGATGGACAGATAACGGACCTGACGGTTCGCTTCGACTTGGGCGACCTCCATCTGGGTCAGGGCCTGCTGCACAAGCACCGTCTGGAAGGCGTAGTTCTCTTCGGCCAATCGCAGCTTGGTGTTATTGGCCGCCACAGAACCGCCGCCCGCCGTGGTCGATGTCATCTGACCGCGCAGGGTTTCAATAAGGGCGTCATAGCTTGCGATGTCTGCGCGCAACCCATCGACTTGCGCCTGATTTGGCCGAGCCACGCTCAGCTTGCCAGACAGGCTCAATTGCTTTTGTTGACGCTGGCTCTCTAGAGCGGAAATCTGGGAAATCAGCGCGCCGCTTTCAGCGGCAGGATCAAGAATCGTCGTATCTTCTTGTGTCTTGAGCCATTCGGCGAGCGCATCCGCGCGGCGCTTCTCGGCGCTTTCGTAGGATTTGAGCGCACCGGCCATCTGATCTTCGCGCAGCCGCAGGGTGAGCTGATCGACTTGCTCTTCCGCATAATCGATCAGGGCAGTTGAAAACAACTGACTGGCCTCGGGGGTCGTGGCGATGACCTCCATGCGCAAGATGCCTTCGGTCGGATCATAGCTGATTTTGACGCGCTTTTTATAAAGGTCAAAGAGCTCTTCATTGGAGGCGTCTGGCGCGAGGCGCTGCACTTCGTCAATGCCAGGGTCGCTGAAGTGGGCGCGGAACCCGTGATCCAGGTCCAGACGGCTGAGCGCGGCCCGTGAGGCGAGGTAAGACTGCACGGTGATACTGTCTTGCTGGGTGGCCATAGAGGTGCCCTGAAACAAGCCACCAAGCCCACCAGCCGCACTTGCGGGCTCTGCCTGCTGAATGACGAACTCGGAATTCGTGGCATACATCGGGGTCGCCATAAACGTGAAGTAATAGGCAACGATCAGTGTCGGCAGGAACACGAAGAACCCCAGACGCGTGAACAACAGCAAAACCTTGCGACGGCGGCGGCGGGCAATATCGCGCTGGATTTTGTAGATTTCATTGCCGCGCTGCTGGGCGGGGCCTGAGCGTTCGGTCGCGGGCAAATTGGCGCCCGGGTCTGGCACCGTTTGCGGTAGCTGAATGCGGCCTAACTCCTGCGTCGGGGCTGGTGCGCCTTGCGCAGGCTTGGCAGACGGCGAGGCGGGTTCTGGCGCCACCAGTTCAAGGATCGTGTTGCGTTGGAAAGGGTCAATGCCCGCCTGACGCAGTTGCCGTACGGCGTCGAAATCGGAGGTTGCGGCGATGCCCTGCTTTTGCGCAACACGGCGGGCCATGCGCAATTGCCGGCCCGTCAAGCCTTCGTGGCGGATCGCGTCCAGATCGGTTTCGCCCGCGACCACGGCGGGACTATCCACCTGACTCTGCGGTGCCGGTTGCGGGGCAGGGGCCTGCAGCGGATCAGCGCCAGAGCCCATGGGGCTGTCACGGCGGATGCGAAATTTCTTAGCCTTGGGTTTCGTAGTCATACAACTGTTTCGCTTCTTCCAAGGTTTCAAACATGTGGATGCGTCCATCCTTTAGCACAGCGGCCGACTTCGCAAACCGCTCTAAGGTCGCAGGCTGGTGCGATACGATGACCACCGTTGTGTTTTCAAGCCGCTCACGCAGGATTTCGCCCGCTTTTCGGTTAAACTCGGCATCCGTCGAATTGGGCATGCCTTCGTCAATGAGATACATGTCAAAGTCGAGGGCAAGCAGCAATGAAAACGTGAACCGTGAGCGCATGCCGCTGCTATAGGTGCCGACGGGCATGTCAAAATATTCTTTAATGTCGCAAAGCCAACGGCAAAACGCCTCTACATAGTCGGGGTCAAGGCTGTAAAGGCGCGCAATATAACGTGAGTTCTCCTTCGCCGAGTGCCGGTTGACGACCCCGCCCATAAAGCCGAGCGGGAATGAAATCCGGCAGCCACGGTGAATCTGGCCTTCATCAGCTTTCTCAAGACCCGCCATCATATTGATCAGCGTCGTCTTGCCAGTGCCGTTAGGGGCCAAAATACCGAGCGAATTGCCCAATTCCACGCGAAACGACGCGCGATCAAGGATTACCTTGCGCTGCGTTCCGGTCCAATAGGACTTGCTGACGTTCGTAAACTCTAACATGCCTTACCTGCTCATGCCCTTATATGGGCACCGTCATTCTTGACGGCAATAGGTTAACACCCTGACATAGGGCTCCCATTTTTTGCGATTATGCAAGAATGATGTGGCAAAAAATAGGCACAAAACCAAATCGGGCGGATTTTCACCGGTGCCTGCGGTATTAGGGTAGGGTTGGCTATGATGTTGAAACAAAAGATACAATCGTGCCGTCTGTGTGCGGACCGTTTTGCCAAAACCGCGACGTTCCATGTGCCGCGCCCTGTTGTCTGGTTTGACGCGGCACCGCGCATCCTGATTGCGGGCCAAGCGCCCGGGCTACGGGTGCATGAGTGCGGGCGGCCGTTCACCGATCCCTCGGGTGAGCGCCTGCGCGAATGGATGGGGCTGGATGAGGCAATATTCTACGACCAAAGCCGTATCGCGATTGTGCCGATGGCCTTCTGTTTTCCGGGATATAATGCCCAAGGGCATGACCTCGCACCACCTGTCATCTGCGCAAAGACGTGGCGGGAGCGGGTTCTGGCGGAATTGGGGACCGTGCCGCTGACGTTGCTGATTGGCGGACATGCGCAAAACTGGCATTTGCAGGGCGAATCAACCGTCAATGCACGGGTGGCCCGCTGGCGCGACCACGCGCCGCGCTGCTTTCCCTTGCCACATCCGTCTTGGCGCAATACCGGATGGCTGAACCGGAACGCTTGGTTTGAAACCGACCTCTTGCCTGCCTTGCGGGCTGCAGTGAAAGACGCATTGACATGACCGACCTCGATCTTGCCCACGCCGCCATGGATGCGGACCCGGAGAATGACGCCAAGCGGCTGCAATTTTATGAGCGGCTGGCGGATACGGAATTATTCATGCTGCTGGGCGCCGAGCCCGCGGGTGATAAGGTCGAACCCGAACTCTTTGAAATCGAGGATCAAAACTTTGTCCTCATCTTTGATCGCGAAGACCGGCTTGCGCAATTTGTTGGCCATGAGGCCCCCTATGCAGGGCTGTCAGGTCGGGTCCTTTGCGGCATGGTTGCGGGGCAAGGGATCGGTTTCGCGCTCAATCTGGAGGTCGCGCCCTCCGCGATGCTTATTCCCGCCGAGGCGGTAGTCTGGTTGAACGAGACATTGGCCAACAAGCCCAGCGAGACCGAAGCAAGGCTCACCGCAGTCTCTGCGCCCAAGGGGCTGCCGGAGGCCGTGGTCACAGGGCTGGACCGCAAACTGGCGATCGCGGCGGGGCTGGCGCATATTGCCTATCTCGCGGCGGCGACCTACGCTGATGGATCGCGGGGGCATGTGCTGGCCTTCATCGACGCCGTGCCGGGCGCGCAAGACGCGCTTGCCCGCGCTGCCGGTGAGGCGCTTACCTTTTCGGGGATCGAAGCGGGCACGATGGATGTGGTGTTTGCGCGCGGGTCCGATCCGCTGGCCGCGCATCTGGCCAAAGTCGGTCTGCGCTTTGATCTGCCTGCCTTGCATGACCCGCAGGCGCCGTCCGCCCCCGGAATGGACCCGAACCGCCCGCCGAAACTGAAATAGCCTCAGGCGGGTCAGTAGCCCGCGCTGCGATCCACGAGATGCAAAAACGGCAAGCCGTCTTCGCCGCGCTTGATGTTCTGCGCAATGATTTGCGCGGCGGTGTCGGGGCGTGTGGTCGAGGCGATATGCGGGGTGACGGTGACCTTGGGATGTGCCCAAAACGGGTGATCCACAGGCAGTGGCT
>CBFHTU010000070.1:0-5748 GCA_965658825.1 Yoonia sp. | reverse complement strand
CGGTCCAAATCAGACGATAGCCCTGTGACGGCCGCTGACGAAGCCGCTGATGCGATTATTAGCGCGGGTCTGCGCGCCGCGTTTCCTGATGTGGCGCTGGTGACCGAAGAGCAGGCAGAGAGCCACGGTCAGAGCGTTTCGACTTTTCTGATTGTGGATCCACTGGATGGCACCAAGGAATTTATCAACCGGCGTGGCGACTTTACGGTCAATATCGCCTATGTTGTGGACGGTGTTCCGGTCCGTGGAATCGTATACGCACCTGCCAAGGAGCGCTTGTTCTATACCGACGCCACTGGCGTTTCGGTCGAGGAGTCCGGTGATTTTGCCAAGGACAAAGTAGGCCCCGTGACGCCGATCCATGTGAAGGCGCCGGACAATAATGCTTTGCTGGTTGTTGCCTCTAAATCGCATCGTGATCAGGCGACCGATGATTACATCAACAAATACAATGTTGCGGACAGCAAGAGCGCGGGCTCGTCTCTCAAGTTCTGCTTGGTGGCCACGGGCGAGGCTGACATATATCCGCGTGTCGGCCGTACGATGGAGTGGGACACGGCTGCGGGCCATGCCGTCTTGACGGGTGCAGGTGGCGATGTTGTGCGCTTTGACGATCATACGCCGCTGCGCTACGGCAAAGTCGATTTTGCCAATCCGTTCTTTATTGCCTATGCCCCAGGCGTTGATCTGAAGAAGCCTTAAATGTCTGTATTGATTATCATTCCCGCCCGATATGCCTCTACCCGTTACCCCGGCAAGCCGCTGGTGGAATTGCGCGGAGCGTCTGGCGAGGCCAAGAGCCTGATCCGTCGTAGCTGGGACGCCGCGATGGAGGCTAAGGGGATTGATCGCGTCGTTATTGCGACAGACGATGCCCGCATTAAGGATCATGTCGAGGCGTTTGGCGCGGAGGTCGTGATGACGTCTGAAACCTGCCAAAACGGCACCGAGCGCTGTGCCGAGGCCTTTGGCAAGCTTGGCGGCGGTTTTGATATTGTGGTCAACTTGCAAGGCGACGCGCCTTTGACGCCCGCTTGGTTTATTGAAGATTTGGTCAGTGGTCTGCGTGCGCACCCCGAAGCACAAGTCGCCACCCCCGTTCTGCGTACCGAGGGTGGCGCGCTCAACGGCTTTTTGGAAGACCGTCGTGCCGGGCGCGTTGGCGGCACGACTGCGGTATTTGGCGCTAATCACAATGCGCTCTATTTCTCGAAAGAGGTAATCCCGTTCACCGGCACGACATTTGCCGCAGATGATGAAACGCCCGTGTTTCATCATGTTGGTGTTTACGCCTATCGGCCAGCGGCTTTGACGGCTTACCCAAGTTGGGCAATGGGCCCGCTGGAACAGTTGGAAGGTCTCGAGCAGCTACGGTTTCTGGAGCGTGGTGCGCATGTTCTTTGCGTCGAGGTTGCAGCAAAGGGCCGCCAGTTCTGGGAGTTGAACAATCCAGAGGATGTGCCGCGCATTGAGGCGATGTTGCTCCAGATGGGCGTTGCATAGCAGCAAGTATCTGTTGATGAATTGCTTTTGAGAAACGGGAGATAAACCATTTCCTGATTTGCTATTCATCGCGGGGCGTTGCCATGATAAGCATTTCTCAGAAATCGGCATGATTTTCCGTATAATGAGTGGGTTTATGAAAAGAAAAGTAACTAAAGCGATTTTTCCTGTTGCGGGTCTCGGGACGCGGTTCTTGCCTGCGACCAAATCCGTTCCCAAGGAAATCATGACGTTGGTGGACCGTCCATTGATCCAATACGCGATTGATGAGGCCCGTGCGGCGGGCATCAAGGAATTCCTTTTCGTTACCTCGCGCGGAAAGTCGGCGCTAGAGGATTACTTTGATCACGCACCGGATCTGGAATCTTCGCTGCGCAAGTCAGGCAAAGATGATTTGCTCGAAGTGCTTCGCAGCACAAATATGGATAGTGGCGCCATTGCTTACATCCGCCAGCACAAACCGCTCGGACTTGGCCACGCGGTGTCTTGCGCGCGCCGTTTGGTCGGAAACGAGCCTTTTGCGGTTATTCTGCCCGATGACGTGATTGCAGCGGAAAAACCGTGTTTGCAACAAATGGTCGAGGCCTACGAGGAAACGGGCGGAAGTATGGTTGCGACTATGGAAGTCGCTCCAGACAAGACATCGTCTTACGGCGTGCTCGACGTTGAGGACCAGCATGGTGCCGTTGTCAAAGTCCGCGGCATGGTTGAAAAGCCGCCCGCAGGTGAGGCACCCTCCAATCTTGCAGTCATCGGGCGCTATATTCTTTCGCCAAAGGTGATGCAGAACTTTAATCGTGTCGAAAAGGGCGCCGGCGGAGAGATCCAGCTGACCGATGCGATTGCGATGGAAATTGCAGAGGGGCGCGATGTTTTTGGCTACCGCTTCCAAGGGCAGCGGTTCGATTGCGGGTCTAAAGCGGGCTATTTGCAGGCGATGGTATCATTTGCACTGGCGCGCGAAGATCTGCGTGACGAGTTTGGCGCCTATCTCTCGGAGATGGTAGCGATGCGTAACGCAGTACAATAACGCCGGATGGCTGCGCCTGTTACATCCCGTGGTAAACGAACGGATACCTTGTGGGCAGCTTATAAGCTGCGTTGGAACAGGCGGGCCTTGCTCGCCAGATCGTGGCGCAAGGGCCGATCGCTCATGCGTCTTGCCGACCGCACGAAACAAATTCGCCCCGATGACATCTTATGCTTTGCTTGCATGCGCAACGAGGCGGTGCGCTTGCCTTTCTGGCTCGACCATTATCGCAAGCTGGGCGTTGCTCATTTTCTGATTGTGGTGAACGATTCAACGGACCAGACGGCCACCTATCTCGCGTCGCAACCCGATGTATCCGTTTGGCAAACGCCTGAAAGCTATCGCAAAACGCGTTTTGGCATGGATTGGGTCGGGGCGTTGCAGCGGAAATATGCGGATCGACACTGGTGCGTCACGGTCGATGCCGACGAGCTGTTGATCTATCCGCAGCATGACACGCGCGACTTGCGCGCGCTGACGGCCTGGCTGGATCAGAAGGGGCGCGCCAGTTTCGGGGCGACGATGCTCGATCTGTATCCGCGCGGGGCGCTGGGCGAAGACCGCTATCGCGCCGGAGACGATCCGACAGAGGTTCTGGGCTGGTATGATGCCTATCCGTACTGGGTGCAGCTACAACCCAAACATTGGAATCTCTGGCTGCAAGGCGGACCCCGTGCGCGCATGTTTTTCTATGAAACGCCTGCGCTTGCGCCGACCCTGAACAAAATCCCCTTGGTTCGTTGGTCCAAGCGCTACACCTATGTCAGCTCGACCCATACCATGCTGCCGCGCCATCTGAACCGGACCTACGATTGGGCGGGCACAGCGAAGGCAACCGGCATCTTGTTACACACCAAATTCCTCGACGAAATCATCGCAAAGTCCGCCGAAGAGCGTCTCCGGCAAGAGCATTTCGGGGATCCCGAAAAATTCGCGGCCTATTATGATGCGCTGGTTGCGCAGCCGGTTTTATGGACGCCAGAATCGCGCGCATACATAGGGTGGCAGGATTTGGTCGACGTGGGATTGATGCAGGGTGCCGACTGGGTCGAATATGGTCAGAAATGACGTCGCTTTCACCTTGAAAATACTGATAAAATCGCCATGAATGTTTCTAATATATAAACAATCTGCATCGTGTTCTTTTTCTGTTCAGAAATATTTCACTGCCAGTCGGCTATGGTTTAAAGTGACACGTAATATGCGCGGAAACGAATATAAGTCGCAGGAGCCTAGGTGAGCATCTGGCAATCATACCGGTTAAGGGTCGCTCGCAGGCGGTGGCGCATCCGTGCATTGCGGAAGTCGCGGGAATTGCGTGTGCTCAGTGATCAGACTGCAAAGATTGAAAAGCGGGACGTCTTGGTTTTTTCGACCTTGCGGAACGAATACCCGCGTCTGCCATACTTTTTGAAATATTACCGCGATCTCGGCGTAAAGCACTTTTTGATCGTGGATAACGGGAGCGATGATGGCGGGGCGGAATACTTGCGCGCGCAACCTGACGTTTCGCTCTGGCGCACAGATGCGAGCTATTTGAATGCGCGGTTCGGCATCGATTGGATCAACTATCTGTTGGGCAAATATGGTCATGATCACTGGACGCTCACTGTCGATCCTGACGAGCTGTTTATCTATCCATATTGCGATACGCGGCCCTTACCCGCATTGACGGATTGGCTCGATTCCTGTGCGATCCGTTCTTTTGGCGCCATGCTTTTGGACATGTACCCCAAAGGCCCCGTTGGCGACACGACCTATATCCCAGGTCAAGATCCGCTTGCGGTCGCCGGGTGGTTTGATAGCGGCAATTACACGATCAAACGCAATTGGACTTATTGGAATCTCTGGATTCAAGGTGGCCCGCGCGCGCGCGCCTTTTTCGCCGACCAGCCCCAGAAGTCACCCGCGTTAAACAAGGTGCCGTTGATCAAATGGCAACGCCGCTATGCCTTTGCCAGTTCGACCCATATGGTCCTGCCGCGCGGTTTGAACCTTGTGTTTGACGAGGACGGTGGCGAGAAAGCTTCGGGTGTTTTGCTGCATACAAAGTTTCTCAATACCTTTGGCGACAAAGCCCGCGAAGAGCTTGTGCGCGGGCAGCATTATGATGGCAGCGCGGAATATAAGGCTTACGCGACTGGCTTGGATGATAATCCTGACCTGTGGTGCAAGTGGTCCGAGAAATACATCAATTGGCGGCAGCTTGAAATTCTCGGGATCATGTCGAAAGGGAACTGGGCATGAGTTTTGGCGTCA
Source organism: Yoonia sp. (assembly GCA_965658825.1). GTDB lineage: Bacteria > Pseudomonadota > Alphaproteobacteria > Rhodobacterales > Rhodobacteraceae > Yoonia. The sequence goes on along the minus strand of CBFHTU010000070.1, from coordinate 956 downwards.
TCATGCTTGTCCATAATGCGTTCCACCGTGCCGAGCAGGTCGCGCGATTTTGGGTGCAAGGTGGTTGCCCTGTCGTGATCCATATCGACAAGAGTGTCGATCAAAAGACCCATGATGATTTCGTCGTAAGCCTATCCGATCTCAAGCGGATCAAATTCTGCAAGCGACACACCTGTGAGTGGGGTACTTGGGGTATTGTTGCCGGCACTCAATCTGCCGCGACGATGCTCTTAAGTAGCTTCCCTGACGTCCGGCATGTTTACCTTGCGTCCGGCTCGTGTATGCCGTTGCGCCCGGTTAAGGAATTGGCCGCCTATCTCGCGAGCCGCCCGCGCACAGATTTCATAGAAAGCGCGACAACGTCCGAGGTGTCATGGACGGTTGGCGGATTGGATGCAGAGCGTTTCACCCTGCGGTTCCCGTTTTCATGGAAAAACAGTCGCCGGCTGTTTGACGGCTATGTGAAATTGCAGCGTCTTTTGCGGTTCAAGCGCAGGATTCCAGCGGGCATTGTTCCTCATATGGGATCGCAATGGTGGTGTCTGACGCGTCAAACCCTGTCGGCGATGCTGCAAGATCCCGAGCGTGAAAAATATGACCGCTACTTCAAGAAAGTCTGGATCCCCGACGAAAGCTATTACCAGACGCTTGCGCGTTTGTATTCAGGTCATATCGAGAGCCGGTCTTTGACGCTTTCCAAGTTCGACTTTCAAGGGAAGCCGCATATTTTCTACGATGACCACTTGCAGCTTTTGCGGCGATCCGATTGCTTTGTCGCCCGCAAGATTTGGCCCAATGCGACGCGATTGTACGACACGTTTTTGTCGGACGACGGCCTTGCCATGCAGGGTGCCGAACCGAACCCAGGCAAGATTGATCGCATTTTCTCGAAGGCCGTCGAGCGGCGCACGCATGGGCGTCCGGGCTTGTATATGCAAAGCCGTTTTCCAAATCGC
>CBFHTU010000069.1:0-5923 GCA_965658825.1 Yoonia sp. | reverse complement strand
GTATCGCGCACACGATTCACAGGGCAAGGCAAACGTTGCTTCCATGGTCGAACGCAAGACCCGGTTCGCCGTGCTGTTCCGCAACAACGATCGCAGCACGACGCACCTCATGAACCGACTTATGGGCGTGATGGAACTCCTCCCCCAACCGGCACGCAAATCAATCACGTTTGACCGTGGGATCGAGTTCAGGAACTGGCGGAAGCTGAAGCCAGGGATCGGCACAGAGGCTTGGTTCTGTGATCCGCAGGCGCCGTGGCAAAAGGGTTCGGTCGAGAACTTAAACAAACGTGCGCGGCGATATTTGCCACGGGACGCGCCCGTGGCAGCGCTCTCAAATCGAGATATGAAGTCGATTTGTGACCGCTTGAACGGTACGCCCAGAAAATGTCTGGGATGGCGAACATCGGCCGAAGCATTCGCAGAAGAGCTTAGAAAACTAGGTTAGAAAAATGTCGCAACCTAACTTGAGTTCACACAAATCGCGTGCACGGCAGAACGGCCCCTCTACGTTATTCCGCGTCACTCAGATGCAAGCGCACGTCCGGCAGACCTGAAATCGTCCCGTTGATCACATCGCCCGCAATTACAGGCCCGACGCCCGCAGGTGTTCCGGTCATGATCAGATCTCCCGCTTGCAAGTGGTAGTAGCCTGACAAATGGCTGATGATCTCTTCCACCGACCAGACCATATCGGAAAGATACGCATCTTGCTTGATCTCATTATTCACTGTCAAAGCAATACGTTGCGCGTCGATGTTCCCAAAATCATTGCGCGGCGTGATGGGGCCGATGACAGCGGAGTTTTCAACGTCCTTGCCAAGCGACCAAGGTCTGCGCGCATCCTTGCCGTCCTGCTGGCGGTCGCGCCGTGTCATATCAAACCCGCATGCATAGCCATAGACCGCATCAAGCGCCCTACCCGTATCGACCCGAAACGCAGGTTTTCCAAGGGCCACCACGAGCTCCATTTCATAGTGATAGTTTGACGTGCCGGGTGGATAAGGCACGGTTTCGCCGCTCTGGCAGATCGCTTGGGCCGATTTCGTGAAATACCACGGTGCCTCGCGGTCGACTTCACCGCCCATTTCGGCGGCATGCGCCGCGTAATTGCGCCCGACGCAGAAGATGCGGTTGACGGGATAGCCCGCAGTCTCGTTGACGATGGGCAAAACTTGCAGTTTTGGCGCGGGAAACATGAGGTTTTGCATAGGCTGGAGTCCCTTTGTGATGCCGAAGATACATGAATGCTAGCGCCACCGTGACAGAAACTCCAGAACCGACTTGATGAAATATTTTATCAGAAAAACAAAGTATTAAGAAGCATTCCTCATCTTTTAGGCATCTAACCTAAAGCGTATCCGGCACCGCGCACGGTCCGCAACGGGTCATCTCCGCCCGCTTTTGTCAGGGCCTTGCGCAATCGCCCGACGTGGACATCGACTGTGCGCGTGTCCACATAGACGTCACGCCCCCAGACCCGATCCAGAAGCATATCGCGCGACCAGACTCGTCCGGGTTTCTCCATGAAGGTTGCAAGTAAGCGAAATTCTGTCGGGCCAAGTTTCAGCTCGACCGCCCCACGCGTCACACGGTGAGTTTCGGCGTCCAACGCGATATCGTCATAGGTCAAGACCTGCCCCACGGTCGCAGGCCGCACGCGGCGCAATTGCGCCCGCACCCGCGCCATCAACTCAGAGACCGAATAGGGTTTGACGACATAATCATCGGCACCTGTCTCAAGGCCCCTGACCATATCGACCTCTTCACTGCGCGCCGAGAGCATGATGATCGGGATCGGCCGTGTCTCGGGGCGCGTTTTGAGTTGTCGGCACACTTCGATTCCCGACAGGTGCGGCATCATCCAGTCTAGAACAATCACGTCGGGGGGGTCTTCGGCCACCGCCAGCAGTCCCGCCTCCCCGTCGGCACCCTGTGTCACCCGAAAGCCTTCGGCCTCCAGATTATAGACCAAAACCTCGCGCTGTGCGGCTTCATCTTCGACGACCAGGATGTGGGGCTGCTGGGCCATTGTGGACTCAAAGTTCGGACAAATAGGCGGTCTTGTCGCCTTTGGGGCGTGCCTCTTCGGGCATCTCGCCCGTGACCTGATAGATCACCTGCTCGGCCATATTCGTGACCAGATCGCCCATACGTTCCACGTTTTTCGCCATGAAATGCAGGTGCATACAGGCTGTGATGTTGCGCGGGTCTTCCATCATGAAGGTCAGAAATTCGCGGAACAGCGCGTTATACATCTGGTCGACCTCTTGGTCGCGCTGGCGCACATCTTCTGCCATCACTGCATCTCCGCGCAAATAGGCATCGAGCATGTCTTTGAGCATGAGAGAGACTTCGCGGGCCATCCGGCGCAGGGCTGCGTCAGACCCCGCAATCGCGGGCATATCGACCAAAGTGCTTGTGCGTTTGGCCATGTTTTTCGCGTAATCGCCAATGCGCTCAAGGCTCGCCGCAATCCGCAAAACCGTCAGGATCGAACGCAAGTCTTTGGACACCGGCGCACGCAACGCGATGACACGCGCCGCTTCCTCGTTGATTTGCATCTCAAGCGCGTCGATCTTTTTGTCGTCCGCACGCACCTTTTCAGCGAGGTCGACATCGCGCGTCTCAAGCGACTGGGACGCCAAGAGAATTGCGCTTTCAACCATCCCGCCCATTTTTACGACAAGGGTTTGGATGGCTTCGAGATCGCGGTCATATGCGGATGAAATGTGGTTGGCCATGGCGCTCTCCTTACCCGATCCGACCAGAGATATAGCTCTCTGTGCGGGGGTCGTCTGGATTGGTGAATATCTTGGTTGTGTCGTCATATTCCACAAGGTTGCCCAAGTGGAAAAACGCAGTCTTCTGGCTGACGCGAGCGGCCTGCTGCATGGAGTGCGTCACAATCACAACGCTATAGGACTGGCGCAGCTCGTCGATCAGTTCCTCGACTTGCGCGGTAGCAATAGGGTCGAGAGCCGAGCAAGGCTCGTCCATCAGCAAGACCTCTGGCGCGGTCGCAATCGCGCGCGCGATGCAAAGGCGTTGTTGCTGACCACCAGACAAGCCTGTTCCGGGGCTATCGAGGCGGTCTTTTGCCTCGTTCCACAGAGCCGCCTTGCGCAGCGCCTTTTCAACGATCTCGTCAAGCTCGGCCTTGTTGCGGGCAAGTCCGTGGATTTTCGGCCCATAAGCCACGTTGTCGTAGATGGATTTTGGAAACGGGTTCGGCTTTTGAAAGACCATGCCGACCTTGGCGCGCAATTGCACGGGGTCCACTTTTACGTCGTAGATGTCTTCGTCGTCAATCTTGATTTCGCCCGTTACGCGGCAGATATCAATCGTGTCGTTCATCCGGTTCAGGCAGCGCAGAAACGTGGATTTTCCGCAACCTGATGGCCCGATAAATGCGGTCACGGTCTTGTCTGCAATCTCGACGTTCACGTCCTTGATCGCATGGTTATCACCATAATAGACCTGCACGTTTTTGGCAGAAATCTTGGGGTTTTGCATATTGGTATCTTTCATAGCCTACCACCGACGCTCGAATTTACGACGCAAGAAGATTGCGACGGCATTCATAACCAGCAGAAAAATAAGGAGTGTGATGATCGCGCCCGAAGCGCGCTCGACAAAGCCCGGATCGGCGCGTTGGGTCCAGTTGTAGACCTGCACTGGCAGCGCAGTAGAGGCCTCGCCAAAAAGCCCCGCGTCGGGTGTGTAAGCGGCGGGGTATTCGCGCACAAAGGCCACCATGCCGATCAGGAGCAAAGGCGCGGTTTCACCCAAAGCCTGACCCAGACCGATGATAACACCCGTCAGGATGCCCGGCGCGGCGAGGGGCAGAACGTGGTGAAACACCGATTGCATCTTGCTGGCCCCCACCCCCAAAGCCGCGTCGCGGATCGAGGGTGGCACGGATTTAAGGGCCGCTCGCGCGGGGATAATGATGCGCGGCAGTGTCATCAGTGACAAGACCAAGCCACCGACGAGTGGCGAAGACTGGTTGAGTTCCATGAAGTTGATGAAGATCGCAAGGCCCAAGATCCCGTAAACAATCGAGGGCACCGCCGCGAGGTTCGAGATATTCACTTCAATCAGATCGGTCCAGCGGTTCTTGGGCGCGAATTCTTCCAGATAGATGCTCGCCGCCACGGCGATGGGCAAAGACGTCACGAGCACCACAATCATCATATAAAGCGAACCAAGGATCGCGACGCCAAGCCCTGCGGCCTCGGGCCGTTGGTCAGAGGCATCGGGATTGGTCAGGAAAGCCCAGTTGAACTTCGTGTGAATGATGCCTGCGTCCTTGAGTGCTTGCGCCAGCGCCAGTTCTTCGGGCGAGGTGTTGCTATCAAGGGCTGCGCTCTCCAACGTGACGCGCCCTTTGAAATAACCGTCAATCCGGCCGTTCATCAGCAGATCAAGCGTGGCTTCGGTCCCGACCAGATCAGGGTTCGCCAGAATGTGATCGCGGATCGTGGCCGCCGCTTCTTTGGACAGCATGCCGCCGATGTCCTTGCGGCTAAGCCCGGTCGGGATACCCGAAGCGATGACGACATTTTCAAAGCCTTCGTTCAGCAGCTTTGTATAGCCGATGGTCGTGACCTTTTTCATTACGTCGATATCGCGCACACCTGATTTGTCCAGCTTGTCTTCCGGCAGCGGCACCGTCACGGTCGCATAGGTCTGGCGGAACGAGGACGCCCCTGTGCCAAAGACCGACACCAGAAGCATCACGAGCGCAAGAATGGCCACCACAATCGCGCTCAGGCCATAAGCCTTAAAGCGACGCTCTGCGGCGTTGCGCTTTTTAGTGCGCGTATCTGCGACGAGAAGAGATTTATGGGTCATTCGTACTGCTCCCGATATTTGCGCACGATGTAGAGGGCAAAGACGTTCAGGCCCAAGGTGATCACAAACAATGTGAGGCCAAGCGCGAAGGCCACCAGCGTTTCAGGGCTGGCAAAGTCGGTGTCTCCGGTCAATTGGCTGACGATCTTGACCGTCACCGTGGTCATCGCCTCAAAGGGGTTGAGCGACATACGGGCCGCGGCCCCTGCCCCCAAGACCACGATCATGGTCTCGCCGATTGCGCGCGATGCGGCCAATAGGATCGCGCCGACAATGCCCGGCAAAGCGGCGGGGATAACAACTTGGCGGATGGTTTCGGATTTGGTCGCACCCAGCCCCAAAGAGCCGTCGCGCATGGCTTGCGGCACCGCGTTAATGATGTCGTCGGAAAGCGACGAGACGAAGGGGATCAACATGATCCCCATCACGAGGCCTGCCGTCATCACGCTTGAAGCGCTATCGCCAAAGCCCATCGGTTGCGCAAAGTAATCGCGCAAGAACGGGCCGACAGTGATCAATGCAAAAAGGCCGTAGACGATCGTCGGGATCCCCGCGAGGATTTCAATTGCGGGCTTGGCAATTGAGCGCGTCCGGCGGCTGGCATATTCCGACAGGTAGATCGCCGCAAAAAGGCCGACCGGCACGGCGAAAGTCAGCGCAATCAAGCTGATATAGAGCGTCCCCCAAAGCAGCGGGATGATCCCAAGTGCAGAGTTACCACGGAAATTGGGTGACCATTCCGTCGAGAAAAAGAACGCGCGCCAGTCATATTGTGAAAAGAAGTTGCGCGTCTCGAATAGCATCGAAAACACGATGCCCACGGTTGTCAAAATTGCAATGACCGAGGCGGCAATCAAGATGACCTTGATCCATGTCTCGGCATGTGTCCGCGCCCTAAACTCTGGACTGACCTTGTAGATCGACACCAAGAAGCCGAGGCCCGCGACGCTCAAAAGCACCAGCGGCAAAGCGCCAGAAAGCCCGCCAAACCCCAACCCGACAATCAGCGCGGCAAGCGTTGGGACGATGACCGAGAGCGCTGTAAACAGCCCGTATTGGCTGGGAA
>CBFHTU010000068.1:1440-5955 GCA_965658825.1 Yoonia sp. | reverse complement strand
ATCATGTTACCGAACGGCGTGTTCATCACGATGATACCTGCCTTGGACGCAGCGTCACGGTCGACGTTGTCGACGCCGATACCTGCGCGGCCGATGACCTTGAGGTTGGTCGCGGCTTCGATCAGTTTCGCGGTCGCTTTGGTGGCCGAGCGGATCGCGAGACCGTCATAGTTGCCGATGATCGCGGCCAGCGCGTCTTTGTCTTTGCCAAGGTCCGGCTGGAAATCGACGTCGATGCCACGGTCGCGGAAGATTTGAACAGCAGCTTCGGAAAGGCTGTCGGAGATAAGAACTTTAGGTGCCATCAGAGTGGTCCTTTTGATAAGTGGGGTGCCGAATTTTCGTCGAAAATTCGGAGTTTATGCGTTGATTTCGGCGTCAAAGGCCCATGCGAGCCAAGGCAACATCGCTTCGACATCGGACGTTTCAACAGTGGCGCCGCACCAGATTCGCAGGCCCGCAGGCGCGTCGCGATAAGCGCCGATATCAAGTGCGATGTTCTCGGCTTCCAGACGCTTTGCCACGGCTTTTGCGAAGGCGGCGCCGTCGGTGATGCGCGCGTCGGTGAACTTCAGGCAGACAGATGTGTTGGACCGCGTGGCCGGATCAACCGCGAGGTTTTCGATCCAGTCGTGCGCCGCACAGAAGCTCCAAACAGCGCTCGCGTTGGCATTGGCGCGGTGCATCAGGGCGTCGAGACCGCCGATGGATTTGCCCCATTTCAACGCGACGAGATAGTCCTCAACAGCCAGCATAGACGGCGTGTTGATGGTTTCACCTTTGAAAATGCCCTCGATCAGTTTGCCCTTGGACGTCAGGCGGAAGATCTTTGGCAACGGCCAAGCTGGCGTGTAGCTTTCCAGACGCTCAACGGCGCGTGGGGACAGGATCAACATGCCGTGCCCGCCTTCGCCGCCCATGACCTTCTGCCAAGAGAAGGTGGTCACGTCGAGTTTGTCCCATGGCAGGTCTTGCGCAAAGGCGGCCGATGTCGCGTCGCAAAGCGTGAGGCCGGCACGGTCCGCAGGGATCGCGGAACCATTGGTCATGCGCACGCCGGATGTCGTGCCGTTCCATGTGAAGCAGACGTCATTGTCGTAGTTGATTTTCGTCATGTCGACGATGTGGCCGTAGTCGGCCTCGTGGACTTTGGCTTCGATCTTGAGTTGCTTGACAACGTCAGTGACCCAGCCGGAACCGAACGATTCCCAAGCAATCATTTCAGCGGGGCGCTCACCCAAGAGCGACCACATGGCCATCTCGAATGCGCCTGTGTCGGATGCGGGCACGATGCCGATGCGGTAGTCCGCAGGCACGCCCAGAATTTCGCGTGTCAGATCAATGGCTTCGGCGAGTTTGGATTTACCAACGGCTGCGCGGTGCGAGCGACCAAGTGGTGCGTCGGCCAGATCAGAGAGTTTCCATGTCGGGGGCTTGGCACAGGGGCCAGAGGAAAAACGCGCATTTGCTGGGCGTTTGGTAGGCTTCGTCATTACCATGTCTGGTATCCTTACAGATAAATGCCCTTCGTTGGGGAAGGGTGTCCCGAGAACGCAGATACGGGGCGTCTTGGTCTTTCACAAGTCACAAAATGGCGCTAGACCGCCGCTTAAGATGCTTTTAGCGACGACTTTTGCGCCTATCGGAAACTTACGTGCGCGTTGAGGTTATTCACTGAGCGTTTGGAACAAAGCGACGCGGGGGTTTTCCCGCAATGGAGGCCGATGTGACCTATTATGTGACCCTTTTGACCGATCCCGCGACGCCTTCTTTGGAGACCCTCTTGGTAGAGAATCTGCGCAATGCGTGGGGAGGTGGTGACGCGGTTTGGTTGTCGGTGGGTGAAGCCGCCGAATTTGCCGTGCCTGTTTTGCCGGACAATGTGGATGCGGTTTGGACGGATTTGCAGGCGGTTGGCGTTGATCTGGTTGTGCTGCCTGCTCAGGGCCGTCGCAAAAAGATGCTGCTGGCCGATATGGACAGCACGATGATCCGTCAGGAATGCATTGACGAATTGGCCGCCGAGGCGGGCGTCGGCGCGCATGTGGCGGGCATTACGGCCCGTGCAATGAACGGCGAGCTGGATTTTGACGCGGCTTTGATCGAGCGGGTCGGTTTGCTCAAGGGGCTTGATGAGAGCGTGATTGATCATGTGCTTAAAACCCGTATCACGATGATGCCGGGTGGCTATGAGCTGGTGCAAACGATGAAAGCCAACGGGGGCTATGCGGCGCTCGTCTCGGGCGGGTTTACCGCCTTTACGGGCCGCGTGGCGGCTGCGCTCGGGTTCGACGAGAACCGCGCGAATACCTTGAGTGTTGATGGCGGCAAGTTAACTGGTGATGTGAGGCGTCCGATCTTGGGCCGCGAGGCGAAGGTGCAGGCGCTCGAAGAGATCACAGCACGTTTGGAGATTTCCGAGGCGGATGTTTTGGCCGTCGGTGACGGGGCCAATGATCTGGGCATGTTGACCCGCGCGGGTGTCGGTGTGGCACTTCATGCCAAGCCGTCCGTGCAAGCGCAGTGTGATGTCCGTATTAATAACGGCGATCTTTCGGCCCTTTTGTTCATCCAAGGGTATGCCCGCGCCGAGTTTGTTACCTAAATGTTCGAAGTTACATTTGATGTGCTCGCGCTGCTGATGGCGGCGGCGTTTGTTGCGGGCATCGTGGATTCGATTGCGGGCGGTGGCGGTCTGATCACGCTGCCGGTTCTGGTGCTGGCGGGTGCGCCCCCTGTAACCGCGATTGCGACCAATAAAGTGCAGGGTCTCTTTGGCGCAGGTATGGCGGCGTTTGCCTATGCGCGGGGCGGGCATGTTGATTTGCGCAAGCAAAAGAAGGCGGCAGGGATCGCGTTTTTTGCTGCCGTTTCGGGTGCGATTTTGACGGCGCATTTGCCAACTGATGTGATCCGATTGGGGCTGCCTGTGCTGCTGATCGGGATTGCATTGTTTTTCGCGCTTAAACCCGGATTGAATGATTTGGACCGTGCGGAGCGGATCGCGCCTGCGGTGTTCTCGCTGTCGATTGTCCCACTTGTGGCGTTTTACGACGGGTTAATCGGGCCGGGTGCAGGCGCGTTCTATATGCTCGGATTTGTCGGGCTGGCGGGCTACGGCGTGTTGAAGGCCACCGCACACACGAAACTTTTGAACTTTGCCTCCAATGCTGGCGGGATTGCGACCTATGCGATTGTGGCGCAGCCGTGGTGGGCGGTGGGTTTGGCAATGGGGGGCGCGCAAATGGCGGGGGCTTGGGTTGGGTCCAAGCTCGCGATGCGCATTGGCTCGAAGTTGATCAAGCCTGTGTTGGTAACAGCCGCAACGGCACTGGCGCTGCGGCTGTTATGGCAGATGTGGGCTTAGCTCTGGACCTCTTGGGTCGGGCCGCCTGCGTATTTCCAATCGGCAAGGCCGCCGACATTGGTCACATCGGTATAGCCCATGTCCTTGAGCGTTTTGCCAGCAAGGGCCGCTTGGCCGCCTGCACCGCAAACGAGATAGTATTTGCCGTCGGGCTTCATGAAATCTTTGTGGAATGGCGATGCAGGGTCGGCTGCAAATTCGATAAAGCCACGGGCGATGTGGTAGGCGCCGCGAATAGTGCCGGATTTCGCGATGTCGCTGCTGTCGCGCACATCGATCCAGATTCCGTCATCTTTGCCGTAGCGGGCCACGGCCTCTTCTGCGGAGATGCGTGGGACGGCTGCATTGGCGGCGTCAAGAAAGTCTTTTGCGGTTTTCATGAGTGTATCCTTCTAAGGGTGTTAGGTAACCAGACGGTAGCCGCCTTGCTCAGTAACCAAGAGCCGCGCGTTTGACGGGTCAGTCTCGATTTTCTGGCGCAGACGGTAGATGTGTGTTTCCAATGTATGGGTCGTCACGCCCGCATTATAGCCCCAAACTTCATGTAAGAGAATATCGCGGGCAACGACGCCGTCGGTGGCGCGGTAGAGGAACTTGAGAATGTTCGTCTCTTTCTCGGTGAGGCGCACCTTTTTGTCGTCTTCGGTAATGAGCAACTTTTGCGCGGGCTTGAAGGTATATTGCCCAAGCTGGAACACGGCATCTTCCGACTGTTCATGTGTCCGTAACTGGCTGCGAATGCGGGCCAGAAGCACGGGGAACTTGAACGGCTTGGACACATAATCGTTTGCGCCTGCGTCCAGGCCGTAAATGGTGTCGGCATCGCTATCTTGTGCGGTCAACATGACAATCGGGCATTTCACACCCTGCTTGCGCATCAGGCGGCACAGTTCGCGCCCGTCGGTGTCGGGCAGGCCCACGTCGAGGATCATCAGGTCGTACAGACCCTCTTTCGCTTTCACCATGGCGCTGGCGCCGTCATCAGCCTCGAAGACGTCGAAATCTTCGGTCATGATCAGCTGCTCACCAAGCGCTTCGCGCAGGTCGTCATCGTCATCGACGAGGAGAATTCTTTTCAATTGGGCCATTACAGCCTCCTATGTTGCTGCCTTAGATGTGTGGTGCAGACACGTCTTGGACAAGATTTT
>CBFHTU010000068.1:0-1341 GCA_965658825.1 Yoonia sp. | reverse complement strand
TCTTTTCAATTGGGCCATTACAGCCTCCTATGTTGCTGCCTTAGATGTGTGGTGCAGACACGTCTTGGACAAGATTTTAGAACACGAAATCACACGGACGTGTGATCAGCGCGTCAAATGTTTCAATTTCCCGGCACTATGGTTATCTATGCTTCAAACGAGGATACACCAGCCATGACTTTCGCCCCAGATGTTACAGAACGGCTCGCGCGTGCGCGCGCAGATTTGCGCATGGGCGTGCCTGTCGTGCTTGACGGGGGCGCGGTGATGATGGCCGCCGAGACGGTTGATGCCGCACGCCTTGCGCATTTGCGCGGGCTTGGCGGTACGCCTGTCTTGGCGATCACGGGGCGGCGGGCGCAAACGTTGAAGGCTGCGGCCTATGATGGTGATCTGGCGCGAATCGTTTTGCCCGTGGATGTGACACTGAAGTGGGTTCACGCGATTGCCGATCCTGCTGATGATTTGAATTCGCCAATGAAAGGTCCGCTGCGTGTGATGCGCGAGGGGGACGCGCAGATGCACCGCGCGGCGATTGCGCTTGCGAAGGCGGCACGACTGTTGCCTGCCGCGATTGTCTTGGATGTGGCCGACCCCGTGGCCTTTGCGCGCGACAACAGTCTGACGAAGGTGTCTGCGGTAGCGGCCTTGGACACAGGGCTGTCGCCACTGCGCCCGATCATTTCCGCGCGGTTACCGTTGGGTGTTTCCGAGGCGGGCCGCTTGCATATTTTCCGCCCTGATGATGGGGCAGAAGAACATTATGCCGTTGAGATCGGCCAGCCAAGTCGCGATGAACCGGTGTTGTCGCGCTTGCACTCCGCTTGTTTCACCGGCGATTTGCTGGGCTCACTAAAATGCGATTGCGGCCCGCAGTTACACGGTGCCTTGGCCCAGATGGGGGCCGAAGGGGCAGGCGTTCTACTCTATCTGAACCAAGAGGGGCGCGGGATTGGCTTGGCCAATAAAATGCGCGCCTACTCGTTGCAGGATCAGGGGTTTGATACTGTTGAGGCCAATCACAGGCTCGGGTTTGAGGATGACGAGCGCGATTTTCGGATCGGGGCAGAGATTCTCAAGCGAATGGGATTTAGCGCGGTCAAGCTGCTTACCAATAACCCCTCCAAAGTGGCGCGGATGCAAGATGCGGGTATCCGTGTGACGGAGCGGGTGCCGCTCAAAGTGGGTGAGAATAAACATAACCACGCCTATCTCGCGACAAAAGCTGCGAAGTCAGGGCATCTGCTGTGAACGCCCGCGATCTGGTCGTGATGCCGACGCATGTCCGGTTTATGGGTAGAAAGTTCCCGCGCACCATCGGGCGCGGGGGGCTGACAGCGC
>CBFHTU010000067.1:0-6240 GCA_965658825.1 Yoonia sp. | reverse complement strand
ATCTAGGATTTGGGTGGCCTCAAGCATGGTCATGGCTCCTTTGGCCCTTTGATACGTCAGATAGCGGGCATCGTCACGACCCCAGATGGTCACAGGTGTGTTTACGGCCTGAAATAACTAGGCTAGCACTTGTGGCATGAAACACGAATTAGATGCCATCGGGCTGTTGTGCCCGCTCCCTGTTCTCAAAGCCCGCAAGCGGCTCTCGGCCCTTGCGTCGGGTGACGAATTGCATGTGCTGGCAGATGATCCTGCCGCCGTGGTCGACATGCCGCATTTCTGCGCAGAGGCGGGTCACGCGTTGGTCGAGATGTCGGACGCAGGTGCGCACCAGATTTATGTGATCCGCAAAGCGTAAAAGAAAAAGGCCGCATCCGGAGACGCGGCCTTTTGATCTTATGAGCGGCCCAGTGACCACCAGCCCTTGCGCTTTGGCCCTTCGGGCTTTGCGGCTTTCACCTCAGGTGCGGGCTGCGGAGTGGGTTCCGGTGTTGGTGCGACCTCGACCTCAGCGGCGACAGCTGCTTGCGCCACGGGCGGTTCGACGACAGGCGCCTCAGCCGCAACTGGTTCCACAACCTCTGGCTCGGCTGTAACCTCTGGCTCGGCTGTAACTTCTGGTTCTGCTGCAACAGCCGATTCAACTTCGGCAGCCACCTTCGGCTTTGCACGGCTCTTGCGCTTTGGCTTGGGCTTTTCTTCCGCCGCAGGTGCGTCGGTTGCCTCGCCTTCAACCGCTGGCTCAACTTTCTTACGGCTGCGCGTGCGCTTCTTGGGCTTTTCGGCCTCCGCCTCTGCCACAGGCTCTACCGTCACTTCGGCCTCCTCAGGTGCTGCTTCGGCTGCCACCTCTGCGGGTTCCTCAACCTTCTTGCGGCTGCGCGAACGGGTCCGCTTTGGCTTCTCGGCAGGTGCCGCTTCGGCAGGTGTTTCACCCTCTACCGCAGGCGTTTCAGCAGTCTCTTCAGTGGCCCCAGCAGCCTCGACAGGATTGCCGTTTTGGTCCATTTGTGCGTCACCGTTGCCAGCACCACCCCGCCGGCGACGACGCCTGCGACGCTTTTTCTTGGGACGCTCTTCGCCGTCTGCCATCTCGGCGCTGGCAGCTTGCGGTGCCGCCGTGACTTCGACTGCTTCGGCTTCTTCCTCATCGGGTGTTTCCTCGACGATATCATCGTCGTCGTCCTCGAACATGATGGCACTTGCAACGATCGGGGCCGCCTCAGGAACCACACGGGTCGCTGTCTTGAACTTCTCAATCGCGAAGTCTGGCGACACAAGCGCCGGGTCACATTCGATCCGCACGGACATGCCGTAACGGGCTTCGATATCGCCAATATGCTCTCGCTTACCGTTCATCAGGAAGTTGGCGATGGCGATAGGAGCCCGCACCAGCACCTCTTTGGACCGACCGCGCACGCCTTCTTCTTCCAAGGCGCGCAGGATCGCCAAAGCGACGTTATCGTCAGAGCGCAGAAGACCCGTGCCGTGGCAATGGCTACACATCTGGGTTGTGGCCTCAAGCATCCCCGGGCGCAGGCGCTGACGGGACATTTCCATCAAGCCAAAGCCGGAGATACGACCGACCTGAATACGGGCGCGGTCTGTCTTGAGCTTGTCTTTCATCCGCTTTTCAACGGCGATGTTGTTGCGGCGCTCGTCCATATCGATAAAGTCGATGACGATCAAACCAGCCAAGTCGCGCAGGCGCAACTGACGGGCCACCTCATCGGCGGCCTCAAGGTTGGTCTTTGTCGCAGTCTGCTCGATCGAGCCTTCTTTGGTCGCACGGCCAGAGTTCACGTCGATGGCAACAAGCGCCTCTGTGATCCCGATCACGATATACCCGCCAGATGGCAGTTGCACGGTCGGGTTGAACATACCTGCAAGGTATCCCTCAACCTGATAGCGCGCGAAAAGCGGCAGTTGCTCGGAGTAGAACTTCACGTTCTTGGCGTGCGACGGCATGATCATCTTCATGAAGTCTTTGGCGTTGCGGTAGCCCGCCTCGCCAGCCACGATCACTTCGTCGATATCCTTGTTATAAAGATCGCGGATCGACCGTTTGATCAGATCGCCCTCTTCATAAATCTTCTCAGGGGCAATCGACTTGAGCGTCAGGGCGCGGATTTGCTCCCACATGCGCTGCAAATATTCATAGTCGCGCTTGATCTCGGCCTTGGTGCGCTGGGAGCCCGCGGTGCGGATAATCAGCCCCGCGCCTTCAGGCACCGTCATCTCGGCTGCGATTTCCTTAAGCTTCTTGCGGTCGGCAATATTCGTGATCTTGCGGCTGATCCCACCACCACGGGCGGTGTTTGGCATCAGGACGCAATAGCGACCCGCGAGCGACAAATAAGTCGTCAACGCCGCGCCTTTGTTGCCGCGCTCTTCTTTGACCACTTGGATCAAAAGAATCTGGCGAACCTTGATAACTTCTTGAATTTTATACCGCTTTGGACGGGGCTTGCGGACGGGGCGCACATCTTCGCTATCGTCTTCTTCGGCGATGCTTTCGATCTCGTCGTCTTTATCAGCCGCAGTGATCACCCCGGCCTCATCGTCGTCGTTCTCATCCTCTTCATCAGCGGAGGGGGTTTCGACAGGGGTTTCGGCGACCAAGGTCATGGGCGACGAGCCCTCTTCGTCGTCCTCACCCAGATCGATAGTTTCCATCCCGTCGACTTCGGATGTGATGACCGCATCGTCACCCTCGACCTCGGAGGCCTTGACACGGCTGCGGGTCCGCGTGCGGGCGCGTTTTTTCGGCTTCTCGTCGTCTTCTTCCTCGGCCTTCAGGCTTTCGGCATAGGCTTTTTCCTCGGCGATCAACGCCATGCGGTCGGCCACAGGGATCTGGTAATAGTCGGGGTGAATTTCCGAAAAGGCGAGGAAGCCGTGGCGATTTCCGCCATAGTCCACAAACGCAGCCTGAAGCGACGGTTCAACCCGTGTCACTTTGGCGAGGTAAATATTCCCAGCAAGCTGACGCTTGAACTGGCTTTCGAAATCAAATTCTTCGACTTTGTTTCCGTCCACCACAACAACGCGGGTTTCTTCCGCGTGCGTGGCATCGATTAGCATTTTCTTTGGCATTGTATCCGTTCACTCGCGCAAGCGCATGCCTCCCCCTTGGGGCGGCACATTGATTGGCGATTTCTAAATTGGCGATATGAGCACGGGCAAACGTCAGGTCCCTGAGGGCCTCTGCGTCATTGCCTATCTTGTGCGCGCTTTTCATCGCGTTGCTACTCCGACCCCATCTCTGAGGCCCGTTCATGACCCGGCGCATTGACTAAACAACGCGACCAAGGGCGTTCCTCTGGCTGTTTTAAAGCCAAATCAGCTACTTTTGTGGGGGCGAAAATTCGGTAAACCCACGAAGGCAGAGAATTCTACCGGACGACACCACGCACCAACGCATGGACACCCGTACTACTTACATAAGGGAGAGAAAGGCCATTAGACAAGTGGTTGCGTGCAAACGCCCGCAATTTTACAAATAATCCGACCGTTGCAGCGCGTATTTCGCCATCTTTTCATTCAAAGTCCGGCGCGGCAGACAAAGTTCGTCCATCACCGCAACGATGCTGCCCTTATGGCGACGCATGGTGTTGTCGATCAACATCCGCTCGAACGCCTCGACAAATTCCTTCAAAGGTTTGCCCTCGGTCGTCATCGCAGGCTTGCTGTCGTCGGTGTCGGCCATCAGCAAGGAGGCGATTGACCCCGTGCCGCGACGGTTTTGCAGCACGGCGCGTTCGGCCACATTGATCAACTGGCGCACGTTGCCCGGCCAAGGGGCCTGCAAAAGCTGCGCCGCCTCTTGCGCAGAGACCTCTGGCGCGTCGCAGCCGTATTCTTCGGCAAACTGTTCGGACAGGCGCGTGAAAAGCGTCAGAATGTCCTCGCCACGCGTCCGCAGTGGCGGCACGGTGATCCGAAGAGCGGCAAGACGGTAAAATAGATCAGGGCGCAGCACGCTTTCGCAGGTCTTATCCTGCTCTTGCAGGTTGCAAATCGCCACAATCCGCGTCTCTGCGGGCGCGCCTTGCTCGTTGATGGCGGTCAGCAACCGTGCCTGAAGCACTTGGCTAAGGGCTTCGATATCCTCCAGAACAAGCGTGCCACCGCGGGCCTCTTCAATCGCGGGAATCGGCTCGTCGTCTTGCGCAGGGCCAAAGACACGCCGCATCAGCGTATCTTCGTCATAAGCCGAACAGCTAATCAACACGAACTTCTTGGCCGCACGCGCGCCGACCGCATGGAGGGCATGCGCCACGAGCGTCTTACCCGTGCCGGTTTCCCCTTCGATCAGCACATGACCGTCTGCTTGGCCCAGATCAAGAATGTCTTCTTTAAGCCGCTCCATCGGAGCCGAATTACCGATCAGTTTCTTGATCAGCGCCGAGCCGTCCGACAACTCGCGGCGCAGCGCGCGGTTATCGAGGGTCAATCGCCGCGCTTGCGTGGCCTTTTTGGCCAATTCGGTCATGCGGTCGGGGTTAAAGGGCTTTTCCAGAAAATCAAACGCGCCAATGCGCATGGCCTCAACCGCCATCGGCACGTCGCCATGGCCTGTGATCATAATCACGGGCAAGGAGCTGTCGACGCCTTTCAATTTACGCAGGAACTGCATGCCATCCATGCCGGGCATCTTGATATCAGAGACAACAATCCCCGGATAATCCGTCGAAAGACCCTTGAGCGCCTCTTCGGCGCTCGCAAATGTTTCGGTGTCAAAACCGGAAAGGGCCAACCATTGGCTGATCGACTGGCGCATATCTTTTTCGTCGTCGACAATCGCGATCTTCATGGCTTTGCTCATTTGCATCTGTCCTTATTCTGCGGCTTCGGCGTCGGCTTGTGTTATCAAGATAGGAAGTTGCACTTCAAATACAGCCCCCCCGCCGCCAGCATTGCGCGCCGTTAGTCGTCCACCCAAGTCGTTGACGATCCCTGAAGAAATGGCAAGCCCGAGGCCCACACCATCTCCGGGCTGTTTTGTGGTATAGAAGGGCTCGAACAACTCGTCCAAGTCCTCAATGCCATGTCCATTGTCACGGACCGTCAAACTGACGTGATCCCCTGTGGCGAGGATGATTTCGATCATCGGGTCTTTGACACCTTTGGTGGCATCAAGTGCGTTGCGCAGCAGGTTGATAATGACCTGCTCCAGCCGCATCCGGTCGCCCAAAATCATCACCGGATCTTCGGGCAAGGTGCGGGTGATGGTGATGTCGCGCAGTTTAAGCTGCGGTTCCATCATCGCGAGCGCAGACGAGACCGCAGCCCGTGTATCTACAGGCGAAAACGCATCTGCGCCTTTGCGGGCGTAGGACTTCAGCTGCTTGGTGATCGCGCTCATCCGCTCGATCAAATCATCGATCCGCTGGAAGGACGACAGCGCCTCTTCGGGGCGCTTGCGCTGAAGCAGCAATCGCGCGCCTGCGAGGTAGGTTTTCATCGCGGCAAGCGGCTGGTTCAACTCGTGACTGACCGCCGCAGACATCTCGCCCAAGGCCGCCAGTTTCGATGATTGGGCAAGAGTTTGCTCGGCCACCTGCAAGGTCTTTTCGACTTTCTGGCGCTCGGCAACTTCCCGCTGGAGACGGATGTTCAAGGCCCGCAACTCGGCGGATTCGCGCTGAAACAAGACGATCCGTGAGGCGGCTTTACGTGACCAGAGCCAGAATATCAGCGCCAGAATGATCGCAAAGCCCATCACTTCCAGCGCAAGAATACCGTTCACACGTTCGCGCACCGACGAATAGGTCGTGAAGCTGACCATGCGCCAGCCTTGAAACGGCACGCGTGCTTCGCGGCGCAAAACCGCTTCACCGCGCAGATAGGCATCGGCAGAGAGCGACGACCAATCTTGGGTCGCCTGCAGAGCGCGCTCAATCGCGGAAGGTGCGGACTGCACCCCCAAGGCTGTTTTTTCGTCCATGCCCCGCCAGCGCGGTTCAGTGGACATCACAATGGTGCCCTCGCTATCGGCGACAAAAACGGCGTCCGAGACCCCTGCCCATCCGCGCTCAAGCTTCTGCAAATCAACCTCGACCGCAAGCACACCCGCAGTTGATCCGTCGACTTCGACCCGCCGTGAATAGACGAAAGAAAACCCGCCCGTTGGCAGCGCAGTCGTCGTGAAAACCGTTGATTTGCTGCGTTGGGCATTCACAAAATAGGCGTTAGAGCCATTTTGTTGACCAATCCGGTTCCGGTCCGTCGCAGCAA
>CBFHTU010000066.1:0-6251 GCA_965658825.1 Yoonia sp. | reverse complement strand
TCGACCTATCCGATATCGCATGCGCGGCGCCAGTCCGGCACCCATGTCTCACCAATACGTTACTCATAGCCCGTCATCTCCAGATAGCCACGCCCTGTATGTGATCCGCTGATCTGTACCGGCCCTTCCCAATAGGGCACAGAGGTCGCCATCCACGCATTTGGATTGACCGCCTGCACAGTGACGTCGATCCCCTTGTCTGGCAAACGCACCGCCCAAGTTGTCGGAACATCCCGCTTGTCCACCGCCGTGGTTTTCAGCGGTTCAGCCTGAAACGCCCCCTGCGGCAGGGCCGTTGTTGTCCCATCAGCCTCGATCCAAGTGGCCGCCGTATAGGTCTCATTGCCACGCAACCGGAACCCCATCATTTTCGCCCCACCGTCAAAGGACAGCGAGAACCAGTCCCAGCCCGTTTGATCCTCTGCCAAAGGCTGCGACGACCATTCCCGATCAAGCCACGCCTCGCCCGAAACCGACACATCGCCTTGCGGCAAATGCAAAGTGCCCGAGATGTCATAGAAGGGTTGGGAATAGTAATACGACGCCTGATCACCCACCGATTTGACGGAATAGCCCCCGTCTCCATGAAACACCAAAGGGCCCGTCGCGGTCAGCGTCATATCGTAGCCAAACTCTGGCCCTGCCGCAGAAAGCGTTGCCTGCTCCATCGATCCCGCAAAGCGCCATTCGTCGATCCACGCCTCAAATGGTACGGCGATAACCCCCGCCTGACCAATTCCGCCGCGCGCCAGACGCTCGGTCACGAAATGCGCCTGTGGCATTGTGACTGCCGCATGGCCCATCCAGACTTGCGGCGCGGTCCAGCCCGCACCCGCCTCAGGTGCAAATGCGGTGCGAAACAATGTCCATTGCAGCCCGTAATCGACCCCGTTTTCGTCCCGCAGATTGGCGGTGATATACCACCATTCAATCCGATACTCAGGGTGAGGGCCGTGATCCTCAGGGAAGGTGAAGGTCGGGTTCGGCATTGGGCGGGCAAAGTCTTCGGCGCTTTGGCCAAGGCCTGCAAAGCCTTGCGACCACGCAGCAACGGGCAACCAAAGCAGCAGAAGGATCGCTTTAACGTTCATTGGAAAACACCTTCAGCAGGTCGGATGGCGGCGTGCGTGCCAACCGCAGCGCGGGCCAAAGCGCCGCAATCGTTGCCGCGAGCAGTGCAAAGCCGCCAAGCCGCGCGTAATCGGCGGGAAAGAGATACATCGGCAATTGCCACCCAAAGGCCGAAACATTCACCACAGCCAGCAAGACCCACGCGAGCGCCAAGCCCAACGGCAGCGCCACAACCGCTGTCATGCTTGCCAAAAGCAGGGTCCGCACCAACTCTAAAGCGCCCAGATGGCGACGGGTCAAGCCCATCGCCCAAGCGGGCGCGAGCTGCGGCACCCGCATCGCGGTCAGGGTCAAAAGGCTCATCAGAATCGCAAACCCCGCCACCGCGAGTGTCAGAATATTGAGCGCCGTCGTGACCGTAAATGTGCGCTCGAAGACCCCCAGCGAAAAGGCCTTGATCCCCGCTTGATTGATCGAATTTGCGGCAGGCACATCAATATCCCGCGCCATCGCCGCGACGAATGCGGCTACTTTGTCGCGGTCCATGCGTATGCCAAACCGCACGGGACGCACATCGGGGAACAGCCGTTGGAACTGGTCCTCGTCGATCACCGCCTGCCCGATGGGATTGCCATAATCGCCGTAAACCCCCGCGACTGTGAACCCCTGCCCCGCGATCTCAATGGTCTCGCCAATTGCCAGATTTGCGCGCCGCGCCAATTGCTCGTTGATCAAAATCCCTTGCCCTGCGTGCACAGCATCCCACGGCATCGCCGCCGCTTGCAGGAACCGCCAGTTCTCGCGGTAAGTGCTATGATCACGCCCGCCAAAGACCTCTGCGGGCTGGCCGCTGATCGTCACTTTCTCGCTTTGAACGGGCAAAACCGCATCGGCATGCGCCTTGCCATAAGCCTCGACTGCGATCGCCTGCGCGGGCGTTTCTGCGTTCACATAAAGCTCTGACGCCAAGCGTTGATCAAGAAAGGCGACAAAGGTCAGGCGAAAACTGCTGACCATCGTCGAGACGCCGATATTTGCCGCCATCGCCAACAAAAGTGCCATCAACGCCAATGACAGCCCAGGCAATTGTTGCCGTGTGTCCGCCCAAAACCACCGCGTGACTACACCCGTGGCCCGCAGGCTCGCCCAATCCAGAACCCGCGACAAGATAAGCGGGAGCGCCAAAGCAGCGCCGATCAAAAGCGCCGCGAGAAGCGCAAAGCCCGCCACGATACTGTCCCCGACAAGTGCGAGGATTGCAGCGGCAGTCAAAAGCACAACTGCGGCAAGGCCCTGGACCTTCGCCCCGCGCCCTGCTGCGACAGCAAGCGCACGCGGATTGCCGCCCGCCAGAAGCGGCAGCCGCGACAATTTCCAAAGTGCGCCACTGGCCGCAAGCGCAGTGCCGCCAAGGGCAATCGCCATGCTCGAGGCCCACCAGATCGGACGCAATTGCAGCGTGCCCGCCACATCCGCTCCGTAAAGCCCCCGCAAGGTGGCCGCCACGTCAGGCAACAAGAGGCCCGCAATCAAATATCCCAACCCGACGCCGATCAAACCCGCCAGAAAGGCGAGACTCAAGAGCTCCGCGCCCATCAAGAGGATCAGGGGCTGCAAGGGCATGCCCAAGGCGCGCAGCGTCCGCACCGTCCCCCGTCGTTGCTCGAACGCCAGCCCAATCGCACCATGCACGATAAAAATTCCAACGGCAAAGGACAGCAATCCAAAGGCCGTCAGGTTCAGGTGAAAACTGTCCGTGAGCCGCCCGATATCAGACCCCGACTGCGCGATCTGGCGGGTCAGCTCTGGCGCGACATCCGCAAGGGCCGCTTGGACCAAGGGCTGCAGCGGGGCGATTACCAGCGTATCGATTTCACCCGCCCTGTTCAAAAGCCGTTGCGCAGTGCCGATGTCTGCAATCGCGGTCTGCGGGGCGATGTCGGGGTTGATCACGACCCGCACACCCGCAAGCGTGGTGCCTTGCGCCGCAATAACCTGATCACTGCCGAAACCCGCAATCGCTGCCCCGGACCCAAAGGCGCGGGACGCCAGACCGCCAGACGCTGTTAGCGGCTCCACGCCGACCAGCCGGACGCCATCGATACGCCCTTCGATCGCAGGGCTGACGAGCCACCCTGCGCGCCGCAGCTTGACATAGGTCGCCTCCGAAATCGGCTGCCCGTCGCGACGGTTGAGCCTGTCAAATTGCCCTTCGCCCAAAGTCGCCGCCGCCGCATCATAGCCGGCACGCGCTTCCGCATTGATCGCCTGTACGCCCGACCAAAGGGCGGTGGCCAAGGCAAGCCCCGCAAGAAGTGTAAACAGTTGCAAGGGATTGCGCCGCCAATGCCCGACAAGTGCAGAGAACGTTACGGCAATCATGCAACCTGCCCTGCGCGCAGGTGCATACGTCGTCCCATGCGCGCGGCGAGTGCATGGGAATGCGTGACCATCATCAAACCCGCGCCGGTCTCTTCGACCAGTTCCAACAGGATATCAAGCACGGTCGCTGCCGTGTCTTCATCCAGATTGCCCGTGGGTTCATCCGCCAGTACAAGGCGCGGCCGTGGCGCAAGTGTCCGCGCAATCGCTACGCGCTGTTGCTGCCCACCCGAAAGCTGTTCGGGGTACTTCGTGAGTTGCTCCGACAGGCCCAACCGCGCCGCCAAATCCGCCGTCCAAGCCGGATCATAGCGCCCCGCCAGTCGCGCCTGAAACGAGATGTTGTCGGCGACGCGCAGGCTGGGAATAAGATTGAATTGCTGGAATATCACCCCCACGACGCCGCGCCGCATTGCGGCCCGCCCCTTGTCATCGCGTGCCGCAATATCAACGCCATCAATGAGGATTTCGCCCTGATCCGGCAGATCAAGCCCGCCAATGAGATGGAGCAGTGTGCTCTTGCCGCTGCCGCTTTCGCCCGTAAGTGCAAGGGTCTCGCCGCCGTCCAAGTTTAGATCCACGCCCCGTAAGACCTTGAATGGACCATCAGCCGTCTCATAGACTTTGTGAATGTCGTGCGCAGTGAGCAACATAGGCGGTTTCCTCTGTAGCTAGACCTAACACGTTGGCCCCGATTGGAAAGGTCAGGCCGCTATCAATTCGATGCGATTGCCGACCGGATCGTTGACAAAGCAGCGCCGAACGTCCGCCAGTTTTGTATCCCACACCACCGGAGGACCCGAAACCGCAAGGCGCTGCACAAGTGCGTCAGGCTTTGGCACCTCCGTGCACCTCAAGAGAATGTAGAACGGGCGAACGCGGACTTCAGCCCCTTCGGGATCGCCAGTTGCAGGTGGTCCAATGCTTCAACCATGGTCGCTCCGCCTCTGTCCTTGCCTCAGGTATCAGGAATTTACAGCGCTTTTTAGAAATTTCAAAATCCCCGATTAACGGCTTGGAAACGCCCAATTGGCAAAACGCTAAAACGGGCGGGGGCGCTCCAGTTCAGCGGATCAACAAAATGACAGCAACATCTGAAAACCACGAAAAAATCCTGAAGCTTAGAGAAACCCATGCAGAGGAACGTGCCGCACGGCAAAATGACGCCGCCACCATGCTCCGCTTGTGGTCTTTGCTGAGCAATGATTCCGGCCTCAAAGATACAACAATCGGCCACCGCAATATCTTGTAAAGGCGCAGAGGGGGGCAAGGTGCCCCCCGTGATGTCAGGTCCAGTCGAGCACCACTTTGCCCGATGACCCCGAAAGCATAGCGCCAAAACCCGCTTCGAAATCATCAACCTTGAACCGATGTGTGATGACCTTGCGCACATCCAGCCCATTCTCCAGCATCGCAATCATTTTATACCACGTCTCAAAAATTTCGCGCCCGTAAACGCCCTTGATCGTGATCGCCTTGAACACGATCCGCGACCAATCCACGGGGCTTTTGCCCGGAGGGATACCGAGCAGCGCTATCTTGCCGCCCATCACCAAATTCTCGACCATTTGATCAAGCGCTTGTTGGTTCCCCGACATCTCTAGACCAACGTCAAAGCCCTGCTTCATCTTGAGGCCCGCTTCGATTTCCTTCAGGTCTTGGGTCGCGACATTGACAGGTGTCACGTCGGCGACGCGCCCTGCCAGATCAAGTCTGTCTTGGTTCACGTCCGTGATCACCACATGCCGTGCACCCACGTGACGGGCGACCGCTGCGGCCATAATCCCGATGGGGCCAGCGCCCGTGATCAGCACGTCCTCACCGATCAGATCAAAGGAAAGGGCGGTATGCACGGCGTTGCCCAGCGGATCGAGAATCGCGCCGATTTCATCGTCGATCGCGTCAGGCAAAGGGACGACATTAAAGGCAGGCAGGCGCAGATATTCGGCAAATGCCCCTTGTTCATTTACCCCGATCCCCCGCGTTCCGGGATCAAGGTGGAACTTGCCCGCACGCGATTGACGACTGCCTTTGCCGATCAAATGGCCCTCGCCAGAGCAACGTTGCCCGATTTCAAGGTCGGTCACGTTGCGCCCGATCTCGACAATCTCGCCCGCGAACTCGTGCCCTGTGATCATCGGCACAGGAACGGTGCCCGCGGCCCATGCGTCCCAATTCCAGATGTGAATATCGGTGCCGCAAATGCCCGTTTTCTTCACGCGGATCAGCACATCATCAGGGCCGATTTCGGGCACAGGTGCGTGGGTCATCCAGAGGCCGACTTCTGGTTTTGTCTTTGATAGAGCCTTCATTTCGTTGCTCATGAGAGAACTCCTGTGTCGCGGCCTGCTTGGGTAAAAGCAGCCAATGCTGTGTCGAGGTCTGCGCGGGTAAGCGCTGCGTTCATCTGCGTTCTGATCCGCGCGCGACCCTTGGGGACGACGGGAAAGAAGAAGCCGGAAACATAGACGCCGAGCTCGAACAGACGTGCCGCAAGCGCTTGGGCCTTTTGCGCATCATATAGCATGACGGGAATGATCGGGTGCTGGCCTTCAAGCAGGTCGAACCCTGCCTCGGTCAGGCCAGCCCGCCAATAGGCTGCGTTGTCAAAAAGCCGGGTGCGCAGGTCATCGCCTGCTTCGACCAGATCAATGGCGGCGAGACCTGCCGCGACGACGGCGGGGGGCAGCGCATTCGAGAACAAATAGGGCCGCGCGCGTTGGCGCATCAGGTCGATGACTGGTTGCGGGCCAGCGATATAACCGCCAATGGCGCCGCCCATTGCCTTGCCAAGGGTG
>CBFHTU010000065.1:0-6360 GCA_965658825.1 Yoonia sp. | reverse complement strand
GTTCCCGGAATGAGGACGTGTCTTGCGCCTTCTTGGAAGTCGTTGAAGCTGTGTTTCCAGATGGCGTCTGGCCATCGGATTTCCATTTGTCCCAAGCGGGGGCGGTAGACGGCGGTGTAGAGCGTTCCGAAGCCCATAGCGAAGGCTGTGGAGTAGAGTGGCGGGCGCAGGAAGGCGCCGATGAATTTGTCTTCGGGGTCGCGGTGCAGGGTGAGGCGTTGCAGCAGGTAGCGCTCGCGCTCCACGGTCGCGGTCAGCCTTGCGTGGCTGATCCATTCGACGTTCTCCTGGTGGTTGGTGGCCACGGCGGCATGGGTGAGGATCGCGGGGCGGTCGGGGGCGAGCATGGCCGTCAGATACTTGCGCTTTTTGTCGATGACGGTGACGTTATAGCTCATATGCGTGGGCACGCGTGCGAGCACCTCGCCTGCCTCTTCGGCCGTGGCGCAGGTTTGCAGCACATAGCGCAGGATAATCGGCACGCCAAAGCCCACCCCCACATCGCGCCGCCCGCCAAAGGTCAGCGAGATCGCGAGCCCTGCGTCATTCATCCCGTCCACCAGCCCCCACAGCCCGTCAGAGGTGCCCATGACCTGCCGCCCGCCCCAGCCCGTTTGCAGCGTCAGACTATCAAAGGCCTTGGGGTTGTAGTCATAGTTGCGCACCAGCACCGGCTCCCTGCCCGTCCAGATCGCCTGACTACAGCCCGCCAGATAGGGCGGCGGGCAATAAAAGCTGAGGAAGCGCGCGGCCAGATCGCCGCCCCCCGCCAGATCGCAAAGCTCTTCGTAGATCGGCACAAGCTCGGGCATATGCGCCGTGAGCGCCTTGTGGCTTTCGGTATAGGTCGGGCGCGCGGACACGCCTTCCTTGAGCCACCACTTTTTATAGCTGGGCCAATAGTCGTGGAAAAGCCCGGCCCATTTCGGACCGGGCAAATCTTCTTTGATCGCGCGCCAAAGCATTAGAGAACCTTGAACGTCCCATCAGCAAACTCGGGGCCCGCATGGGCCACAGGAACAGGCGCACCTGCCACCGACTGCTTGATGCCGTGGATCCACTTTTTCGCGCGTTCGTTGAGCTGGAAGCTCTTGGTCATCGACCGGCCTCGCGTCACGAGAATGCCAATGTCAGCCCCCTCATAGCGGTAATCGCCCGGCTGCAAGATGCGCAGGAAGAACGCCTCGTTCTCACTCTCGACCGCACGGCGGTGATAGTCGAAACGGTCAAACACAACGCGGCCATCCTCAAGCATCTTGTAGATGCCGGTTTCAGGCACAGCCGTGCAGATATCGACGCTATCATCGGTGTGCTTGATCACCATCTGCGACCAGCTGTCGATCATGTCGGGGTTGGCCCACCGGTTGTTCAGCTCGGTCGTGTCGAGTTCGAACTTCTTCTTGGAGAACTCCAGCAAGTGGAACAGGAACAACGGCGCATCCGCATGGGCAAAAGCCGCGTGGTTGGTCATCGACGAGCAGCCCGTGATGCGCGGGTTCAACTCGCCCAGCCAGATATCGCCGGTCTTCTTGTCGATCAGAAAGTCGAGCTCGAAGTAGCCGCGATAGCCCTCTTTGCGCAGCTGCTCGCCGAACTTGAAGGTCAGCTCGCGGGCCTTTTGGCGCACTTTGGGCGGGAAGGCCGTCGACAGGATCTCGTTGCCACACCAGCCGCCACGGTAAGGCGTCAGATCCTTAAAGCCCACAAGCTCCGTCATCAA
Source organism: Yoonia sp. (assembly GCA_965658825.1). Taxonomy (GTDB): domain Bacteria; phylum Pseudomonadota; class Alphaproteobacteria; order Rhodobacterales; family Rhodobacteraceae; genus Yoonia. Next base: position 4,640 of record CBFHTU010000065.1, on the reverse strand, counting down.
GGGGCCAACGATCGTGCCCTCCTTGGTCGCACAAGCCTCGATCGCAGAGCCGCGGCAATCGATCCGCTTCATGATCTTGATCTCGCCCTCGCCCACGATTTCATGCTCGTGACGGCGGAAGTCGGCCTCGGATTTGATAAAGAACGTCGTGTGACCGCTGTCGCCAAAGGCCGATTGCAGCACCAGATCGTGCCCGATCCCCGCCTTCTCACAGGTCTTCTTGAGGTCGTCGTAATTCTTGACCTCCGCCAGCACGTTGGGCACAGAGGGCACGCCCGCCTTATTGCCGATCCGCACGGTCTCGATCTTGTTGTCCATCTTGGTGCGCAGCTTGGCCTTGGGGAACCAGACCTCCGCGCCCAGCTCTTTGGACAGACGCTCGGTCTCTTCATCAAACATCAAAAACACAAACTTCGGCTTGCCGCCGCGGCGCTTCACAAAGTCGATGACCTCTTTGTGCTGCAACAGATAGTTGTTGATATCCTCGATCGACTGGAACTCTGCGTGCGGCTGCTCGGAGGGACAAAACACGTTCGGATGCTTGCCGCCGTAGCAATCGATATAGCAGATATACTTGAAGTTCTTGACCCATTCATCCAGACCCAACAGGTTAAAGTTGGTCGCCGAGATAAAATAGATCGGGTCTTCGTTGCGATGGAAGAACCGGCGGATTTCAGAGATATTCTTAAGCACTGTTGCCATTGTTGGACCCTCTCTTCGTTATTATGCGTTTTTGGTTTTTTTGGCGTCAGTCAAAGTTTTGAGTGACGCTGGCGTAAAGACCCGCAAGCCAAGATCAGAGCGGTATCCATGGATTTCACTGACATCGAGCGCCAGCATAAAGGCCAGAATTTCGGTGCTGATCACCTGCCCCGGCACAAGAATGGGAAAGCCGGGCGGATAGGGAATGATGAAGCTGGCCGAGACGATCTCTTCACCCGCCGCAAGCGCCTCCTTGAGGTCGCCTGTCAGCTCCATATAGTCACAATTCCTGTCGTCATAGCTCAGGTAATAAGCCGCGCGGATGTCGCCCTCGGGCGTGATATTGTCAGGGCGGAACGCATCGTGGAACCGGCTGAAGTCAGGCAGCGGCGGATAGTTTTCCGTCAGGTTCTTGACCCTGCGATCAAACGACAGCCGCTCCATTTTGGAGGCATCATCCAGCCGGTCGTCCAGCTCTTTGGCGATCTCGACCAGCACCTCGATGAGATAGGCCACCGAGGACCGCGTCGTGCCGATATTGGTCATAAACAGCACAGAGTTGCGCGAGGTCTTGTTGATCTGGATGCCGTATTTATCCATCAAAATCTTGGTCTTGAACGTATCGCCGTCCCAGCCCGTGCCGCCCACAGCCAAGGTCACGCGGGTCGCATCAAGGACAAAATCGTCCTGCTCCCAGCAGTCCCACATATCCGTCCAGCCCTGCTCGGTGTCAAAATAACTCGACACGCCGCTTTGGCGGTATTGTTCGGGGATCATGTCGCCCGCAGTCAGAATCTTGAAGTATTTCTGCAAAAGCGGATGCGAGCTGATCGCACGCCGCATCGACATCGCCGCCTCGATCTGGCGCTGCACAAACTCGAACCCTTCCAGTTCCACCTGACGGCGCCCCACGTCCAAAGACGCGATGATCTGATAGTTCGGCTAAGTCGAGGTATGGGTCATATAGGCCTCGTGGAACGCCTGTTCGACCTCACCCTTAAAGTCGCTGTCGTTCACGTGGATCATCGACCCCTGCCGCAAGGACGTCAGCGTCTTATGGGTCGATTGCGTCGCATAAACCCGGACCCGCGCATGCGGTGGCGCAATCAGGCGGGTGTCCAGAAGCGCCTCGTCACTGGCCCCCGCAAGGCTGTCCTGCTGCGCCTCATAGGCCGCGCGGTGCTCCTCGGTCTTGAGCTTCTTGCGCAGGTTATTGGCCGTGCGCATGCCTGTGCGCTGCCGGTAGGTCGGGTTGAACCGCGCAAAAGCGAACCACGCCTCATCCCACAAAAATACAAGGTCCGGCTTGATCGCCAGACATTCTTCCATCACCCGCTCGACGTTATAAACCAGCCCGTCAAAGGTGCAGTTGGTCAGCAAAAGCATGCGCACACGGTCCAGCTTGCCCGCCGCCTTCAGCGCCAAAAGCTGGTGCTTGATTTCGCGCAAGGGCACCGCGCCATACATCGAATATTCATTGAGCGGATAGCTGTCGAGATAGACCACCTCCGCCCCCGCCAAAACCATCCCGTAGTGGTGCGATTTGTGGCAATCACGGTCGACCAGCACGATATCGCCCGGGCGCACAACCGCCTGCACCACGATCTTGTTGCACGTCGAGGTGCCGTTGGTGGCAAAAAAGGTCTGCTTGGAGCCAAACGCACGGCTGGCCAGCTCTTGCGCCTCTTTGATCGGGCCCTGCGGTTCCAGCAGGCTGTCCAGGCCGCCAGAGGTCGCAGAGGTCTCCGCCAGAAAGATATTGGGCCCGTAAAACGCCCCCATATCCTGAATCCAATGCGACCGCGTGATCGACTTGCCGCGGCTAATGGGCATCGCGTGGAACACACCCGTCGGCTTTTTGGAATAGTCCACAAGCGCCGTAAAGAACGGCGTCCGGTTGCGCGCCTCCACGCCGCGCAGAATGTTCAGGTGCAGCTCCATAAAGTCTTCTTGGTTATAGAACACACGCCGGCAAATCCCCAGATCATGCCCCGCGATATCCTCCACCGACCGGTCCGTCACCAGATAGGCGTCCAGCTCGGGGCGCACCCGCGCGATCAGACGGCACAGCTCCGGCCCAAGGTTTTCGGGGTGCAAATCCTCAAAGGCATCGCTGCCGCCGGCCCGATTGAGGTATTTCTGCAAAATCTCGTTGTCCAACTCGGATTTCAGCACCAAGCCCGGCCGCACCACAATCGCCTGAATGTTGTGGTTGAACAGCACCGCAATCAGCGCGTCCTCAAGGCTGGGCACCACAAGCGCCTCATAGGTGAACGGGTCTTCCGCCCGCCGCATCCGCGAGACATTCGATTTCAGCCAACGCTCTTGCTGCTCGCTCACCGAATCCACAATCAGAACCTCAAAATAAGGCCGCGTCAGCGCCCGCGCTTCGGGTGACAAAAGCGCCTCGTCGTCATGTTCTTCCTTGTCCAGACTGTCGCGCTCAAGCGGAATGCTGCGCCGCCGGTAAGCCCCCGTCGTCAGCGCACGGGTCACACGATGCACCGCAAACGCCAGATCCTCATAGCTGTGATGCTCGAACTGCCGCCGCATGTGATCAAAGGCACTCATGCCCGGAAACGCCCAATAGGGTTCGATCAAGGACAGCGATTCAAACAGCGCCTCGATCGCCGCGCGATCTTTGGCCGGCACTTTGCCAGGCGATTTGCGCGCAAGTTTACCCGCCGCCTCGCGCAGCGCACTCCATCTGTCGGTGCGCAACTGTGTCGCAGAATAATAGTCGCTGACGGAATCCATCGGTCGTTCTCCCAGTTCAGAGCCGACTTGCCGGTTGCCATCACGGACGTTCCCGTGACACATGCAAAGGCAAATCAGCCGCTTGTTGTTTTGCCCATGTAATCCACCGGCGTATTGCCCAAAGCAGGTTTACGGGCCTCCGCTTCGGCTTCAAGGCTGGCAGGCACGTCAACATGCAAACCCGCACGCGACCCCTGCTGTGGTATCTCCAATGGACCCAGTGTTTTCAAAAAGTCATCGGTCCCGCTGGTGCGGTCGTAAACCGAGAAGTCTACCGAGCGGTCCCGGAAGCTTTTGAGAACCTGACCCAACCCTTTCATCCCCGTCTCACGTTGACGGCGCACCATCGATAAGTCCACCTCAATCGGGAACATATCTTCCTGCCCGCCAGACTGGTGCAGCACCAGAGACGTCGGATCAATCACGCAAGATTTGCCAACGCCGCCCGCACCAAGCCCGTTCACATCAATGACATAGCACTGGAACTGCGCCGCCGTCGCCCGCGCAATCGCAAGCTCCGCATCACGGTCCGTCGTGCCCGTCAGCACTGGATGCAACAGCACCTCAACGCCCTGGCTGGTCAACTGGCGCGTCGTCTCGGGGAACCACATATCATAGCAGATCGACAGACCAAAACGGCCCACTTCCGGCACATCAAACACGCAAAACTCCGTGCCCGCAGCAACCCCCGCCTCATAAGGCAAAAACGGGAACATCTTTGCATACCGACGGATCACCTCACCCTCGGGGTTGATCACGATCGACGTGTTATAAATCCGCCCGTCCTCCGGATGCGTCAAAAACATCGATCCGGGGATCAACCAAACCTTGTGACGCCGCGCCGCCGCACAAAACTGGTCAATGACCTCGTTCTCCTGCGGCAACTTGAACTTCTCAAGCGGACCAAAAGGCGCAAGCTCTGAAAACAGAACCATCTGCGTCCAGGGAAACCGCAGCATCACCAGGTCAAGACGATGCAACATCCCCTCAACGTTGGATTGAAGCGCATTCACGTACATCTGCACGCCGGCAATGGCAAAAGGGGTCATGGTCAAAGTACTCCGTGAAAACAAAGAGGTCCACACCGGACACTTCGAATCTCCGCTTCAAACACCCTACTACGCCCTCACAACCAAAACAGAAACAGGCGATCGACGCACTATACGATCTGCATTCGAGCC
>CBFHTU010000064.1:0-6383 GCA_965658825.1 Yoonia sp. | reverse complement strand
CGAGATTTGGGTCGGGGCCGATTTCGCCAAAATCACGTCTTGGGCGGGGATATGGACGCGCAGCGCGCCGCCGATGCGCCCGACCTGCCCCGAAAGCGCCAAGGACCCTGCATCAAAGGTGACATGCGTCAACTCGTCCTGCGCATCATATCCCGCGACGGTGGCCTGCAATACGGCCCCTGCGCCGCGCAATCCGACAAAGGGGGCCACCGCCGGATCGGCCAAAACCGCCTCCACTGGCCCCGCGCGCACGACCTGCCCTGCCTCCAGCACCACCAGCGTATTGGCCAGCCGCGCGACCTCTGCGATATCGTGGCTCACATAGATCATCGGGATCGCCATATCGTCGCGCAAACGCTCCAGATAGGGCAGAATCTCGGCTTTGCGTTGGGCATCAAGGGCCGCAAGCGGCTCGTCCAGCAGCAGCATCGCCGGATTACTCATCAGTGCCCGTCCAAGCGCCACACGGCTCTTTTCACCACCAGAGAGAATGCGGGGCCGCCTGTCCAAAAGCGGCGCAAGCCCAAGCAGATCAATTATCCGCGCGGCATCATGATTCCCGCCATAAGACAGGTTTTGCGCCACTGTCATATGTGGAAAAAGCCGTGCATCCTGAAAGACATAGCCGAGGTTCCTCATGTGAACGGGCATATCCGTCAGCCTGCGGCCCGCAACGGTGATCTGCCCTGTGTCGGGACGTAAAAGCCCCGCAATTGCGTTGATCACAGAGGTCTTGCCAGAGCCTGACCGCCCGAAAAGTGCGGTGACACCGCGCGGCGCCTCAAACTGCACATCGAGACTGAAATCGCCCAAGCGCTTGGTGATCTGGACCGTAATCATCGCGCCACCATCCGGCGCGCAAGCCACTCCGAGGCGATCAATGCGCCCATCGCCAAACCGATTGAGATGCTCACCAAAACGATGACACCGCTCTCTTTTCCGGGCACCTGTAACAACCCGTAAATCGCAGAGGGAATCGTCTGCGTTTGCCCCGGAATGGCAGCAACAAATGTGATCGTCGCGCCGAACTCGCCCAAGGCTTTCGCAAATCCAAGCACCGCCCCCGCGAGGATCGCAGGCGCCGCCAGCGGCAAGGTCACCGTGCGGAAAACCCGCGCGCGGCTGGCGCCCAGTGTGCCTGCCGCCGCCTCCAGACCTGCGTCAACCGCCTCAAATCCCAACCTGATCGCTCGTACCATCAGCGGAAACCCCATGATCGCCGCCGCAAGTGCAGCGCCCGTCCATTGGAACGCAAAGCTGAAACCGAATGCGGCGTAAAGCGGCGCACCGACGGCCCCTTGTTTGCCAAAGAGCACCAGCAGCAAATAGCCCGTCACCACCGGCGGCAAAACCAGCGGCAAATGCACCAGCCCGTTGAGCAGGCCATGCCCGCGAAACCGCTTGCGTGCCAGAATATAGGCGATCCAGATGGCAAAAGGCAGCGCGCAGACAGTGGCGACTGCCGAAACCTTGAGCGACAAAAAGACGGCCTGCCACATCATGGCGCGACCCGCCCGAAACCCGCGTCTTCAAGCAAGCGCTGCCCTTGGTCGCCGCGAAGCGCCGCCCAAAAAGCTGCCGCCTCTGGCCGGTCGCTCAGCACGCCGCCCGTGTATCGAATGGACGGATAGCTGTCGGGTGGAAATGTGGCCACGATCCGCACCGCGTCGCTTGCGCGCGCGTCTGTCGCATAGGTGACCGCCAGCGGCACTTCGCCGCGCGCCACCAAAACCACCGCAGCCCGCACGTTATCGACCTCGACCAAGCGGTCCTTGACCGCCTCCCAAGCCCCGAGGCTCTCTAGCGCCGCCTGCCCGTAGGCGCCCGCAGGGACCGACTTGACGGCCCCCATCCCAAGCCGCTGTGCGCCCAAAGCCGCATCCAGATCCGCGAGCGCCACGTCTGGCGCATCCGCAGCCCCGATAAGCACCAGTTGATTGCTTGCGAAATCAGCGGCATCCGTGACCAGCCCCGTCGCAACAAGCGGTGCCATCCACTCCGCTTTGGCCAGTAGAACCACATCCGCAGGGGCGCCCGCCATCACTTGCCGCGCCAAGGTGCCACTGCCGCCATAAGAGACGACGACATCGCCCGTTTCAGCCGCCAAAGCATCGATTGGCCCCTTCAGGCTGGCTGCCGCGAAAACCACAACGGGTTCGGCCAAAGCCTGCTGGGCCCAAAGGCCAAGAACGAGGTAGAGGACATATTTCATTTGGCAGACTATCGGTGCAGAACCCAGAGGGTTCAAGGCCCAGACGCAATGAAGCGACCCTGTGAAGTGAATTTCGCGCCACCCGACCGCGAAGGGTTGCCTTATGCGCCAAGTCCATGGAAACCTGAGGGCAATTGCGGGCTCACGTGCCCAAACCGAGAGTAGCCATGCCCAGACTTCCAAAAAAACCGGTCCCCCTCAGCTTGCGCAGCGGTGCAAAGACCGATGTGCGGGCGCAACTGGCCGCCCTTTGCTACCGCTACAAGGCGGACAAATTGCAGATCTGCCTTGTGACAACCCGCGGATCGGGCCGCTGGATCATGCCGCGCGGCTGGCCCACCCATAAATGCACTCCCGCACAAGGGGCCGCAATCGAGGCCTATGAGGAGGCGGGTGCGAAAGGCAAAGCGCACCCTAACTCCATCGGGGCTTATAGCTATGACAAGCCACTGGGCGACGGAGTCACCCCTGTGATGGTTGTGGTCTATGCGGTCCATGTGACGGAAACCGCCAAAACATGGCCCGAGAAAAAGCAGCGCAAGCGCAAGTGGATGTCACCCAAGAAAGCGGCCAGCAAGATTGACGAGCCGGGCGCCCGCCAGATTGTCGCGCATTTCGATCCTTCCATTTTGGACGTTGCACAAGACGCATCATGACATATTTATAATCCATGATCAGATTTACCCTCTCCTGCGAAAACGCCCATAGCTTTGAATCGTGGTTCAAATCCAATGAGGCTTGCGATGATTTGATGACCAAAGGCCTGGTCAATTGTGCGACCTGTGGCTCGACCACAATCCGCAAGTCCTTGATGACCCCCTCCGTGGCGACCAAAGGCCATGTCGAGACGCCCATCGAGAAGTTGCGCAAAGAGGTTGAGGCCAATTCCGAATATGTCGGTACGCAATTTGCCACCCGCGCCCGCGAAATGCACGACGGCACCGCCCCTGAAAAGCCGATCTACGGCGAAGCAAACGCCGCCGAAGCGAAAGCCCTGATCGAAGACGGCATCCCCGTGATCCCCCTGCCCTTCATCCCGACCAAAAAGGTGAACTGAATGACCACGCTGATTACCGGCGCCAATCGCGGCATTGGCGCGGCATTGTTTGATGTCTTCGCAGCGTCAGGGGAAAACACCATCGGCACCTCGCGCCAGGATGACGCCCATTTACCACTGGATGTGACGCAGCGCGCGTCCTGTGCCGCGCTGGCTACGACTTTGGGAAAGACGTCGATTGATACGCTGATCTGCAACGCGGGGGCCTATTTTGACAAAGGGCTGGTCCTGCCCGACTACACCCCCGAGATTTGGGCAGACTCGTTTGCCGCCAATGTCACGGGCGTCTTTTTCACCATCGAGGCGCTCTTACCCCTGATCCGGTCCGCAAAGGCGGGCAAGATCGCGATCATCTCGTCGCAGATGGGATCGAACACCAAGGCCACGGGCGGCGCTTATGCCTACCGCGCGTCCAAGGCAGCGGCCCTCAATCTGGGGCGCAATCTGGCCAATGATCTGGCCTCCGAGGGCATCGCCGTGGGCATTTATCATCCCGGCTGGGTGCAGACCGATATGGGCGGGGCCAATGCTGCCATCACCCCGCAACACTCTGCCGCAGGGCTATTCGAGCGCATCACCGCGCTTTCCATGGCAAATACGGGCTGTTTTGAGACATATGACGGTCAAGCGCACCCCTTGTGATCTTGCCCTTGCCTGCGCTTGCCAGTAGGAAGCGCGCGTAACTTTAGTTAAGGCGAAATCATGCCAACTCTCGTGATGAAATTCGGCGGCACTTCTGTCGCCAACATTGACAGGATCGCGCGCGCGGCCAAGCGTGTCTCTTACGAGGTCGCCAAAGGCTATGACGTGATCGTCATCGTCTCGGCGATGTCGGGCAAAACCAACGAAATGGTCGGCTGGGTCAATGAGACCTCGCCGCTCTACGACGCCCGCGAATATGACGCGGTTGTGTCCTCGGGCGAGAACGTGACCGCGGGCCTTTTGGCGCTGCGCTTACAGGAAATGGAAATCCCCGCGCGCAGTTGGCAAGGCTGGCAAGTGCCGGTGAAAACCACCTCCGCGCACTCCTCCGCCCGCATCGAGGAAATCCCGACCGACAATATCAACGCCAAGTTTGGCGAGGGGATGCGTGTCGCCGTGGTCGCGGGTTTCCAAGGGGTTAGCCCCGAGGGGCGGATCACCACGTTGGGCCGTGGCGGGTCGGACACGACAGCCGTGGCCTTTGCTGCCGCATTTGACGCCGAGCGCTGCGATATCTACACCGATGTGGACGGCGTCTATACCACCGACCCACGGATCACCTCCAAGGCGCGCAAGCTCGACAAGATCTCGTTCGAGGAAATGCTGGAATTGGCCTCTCTCGGGGCCAAGGTTTTGCAGACCCGTTCGGTTGAACTGGCAATGCGTTTCAAGGTGCGCCTGCGCGTGCTATCATCATTTGAAGAACCATCGGACGACGCCGGAACGCTCGTCTGCGATGAGGAGGAAATCATGGAATCCAAAGCAGTGGCCGGTGTGGCCTATTCCCGCGACGAAGCGAAAATGACGCTGGTGTCTGTGGCTGACAAACCGGGCATCGCCGCCGCGATCTTTGGCCCATTGGCAGAATCAGGCGTCAACGTCGACATGATCGTGCAGAACATCTCCGAGGACGGGCGCACGGACATGACCTTCTCTTGCCCCGTCGACCAAGTGCTGCGCGCGCAAAAGGCGATGGAAGAGGCGCAGGCCTCTGGTGCGATCAACTATCACGACCTGGTCACCGACGAAGGTGTCGCAAAGGTTTCGATCGTGGGAATCGGCATGCGCTCTCACGCTGGTGTTGCAGCCAAGATGTTCGAGACCCTGCGCGACGAAAACATCAACATCAAGGTCATCACCACCTCCGAGATCAAGGTCTCTGTGTTGATTGACCGCAAATACATGGAACTGGCCGTGCAAGCTCTGCACGACGCGTTCGACCTCGACAAAGCATGAGCCTCCCCGGCCTCATGTCCGGTGTCGCCCTGATGGGGCACGGCGGGCTTGAAATGCTGGACTGGAAAGACGATTTGCCCGTGCCAGAAATTGGCGCGGGCGATGTGCTTTTGAGGGTACTGGCTGCGGGGGTGAACAACACCGATATAAACACGCGCACAGGCTGGTATTCCAAATCCGTCACGGGCGGCACGGCGGACGGCGAGGTGGCAGACGACGGCACTTGGGACGGGCACGCGCTCAGCTTCCCGCATATCCAAGGTGCCGATTGCTGCGGCGAGGTGATTGCTGTGGGTGCCAATGTCGATCCTGCGCGGATCGGCGAGCGGGTCATCGTGCGCACCATGCAGAACTGGACAGATGCGCAGGGCACCCCCCAAGTGCTGACCCTCGGATCAGAGCGCCAAGGCGCCTTTGCGCAATACATGGCCGCGCGGTCACACGATGCGGTTGCGGTCACGTGCAAGTGGTCCGACGTTGAGCTGGCCTCAATCCCCTGCGCCACGACCACCGCCGAAGCCATGCTGCAAAGGGCGAGTTTGGGCGCGGAAACCGTGCTGATCACAGGCGCATCGGGTGGTGTCGGGTCTGCGGCGATCCAGCTGGCCAAGCGGCGCGGTGCCACAGTGTGGGCCGTGACACAAGGCGACAAGGCCGAAGCTCTGCGCGTCATCGGGGCCGATCAAACCGTTGACCGCGACGCACCCTTCCCCGACAACCACTTCGACGTGGTGATTGATCTGGTCGCGGGGCCGCGCTTTGACGACCTCTTGAATGCGCTCAAACCCAAAGGGCGCTACGTCGCCTCTGGGGCCATCGCGGGGCCAATCGTCTCGCTTGATGTGCGCACGCTTTACCTCAAAGACCTCTCGCTCTTGGGGTCCACCGCTCAGCCTGATCACATCATCCACGACGTGATCGGCTATATCGAGCGGGACGAAATCAAACCTCTTGTTGCACAAACTTTCCCGATGCGTGAAATTCGCAGCGCGCAAGCCACTTTTCTAAGCAAAGCTCACGTCGGCAAGATTGTCCTGACGCTGGACGCTTTATAGTTGCAAAAGCGCTTCCCCTTGGTGCGCCCGCCAAGTAAACAAGGGTTATAGGGGGGCGTCATGCCAGAACGGATCGAGACTGAAAGCCGCAAACTGCTTGGACGCCTGCGCGATGCGTTAG
>CBFHTU010000063.1:267-7118 GCA_965658825.1 Yoonia sp. | reverse complement strand
CACGTCGTCATGCAACGCCATCAAGCGTTCCATTTCCTGAACAGCAGCCGAAGGGGCGTCTGTACGCAGGAAGGCATAGTGGCCTTTGCGGTTCTTGTTAATCTTATAGGCCATTGTTTTGACGCCCCAATACTCGTGCTCGACGAGTTTGCCGCCGTTGTCGGCGAGGACAGTGCCAAAATGTTCGATAAGGCCTTCAGCTTGCGTGTTGGACAAGTCCTGACGCGCAATCATAACATGCTCATATAGCGGCATGTGTGCTCCATTCATGTTCTCAGCGCATTTCATAGGGCAGGGATATAGCTTGCCGTCCCCACCCACGAGAGACTACGCGGTTAAATCTTTACGGCAAGATGGGGCCTTATACATCCGCGGGCCAATGATGCAAGGCGCAAATGTCCCTTTGGCGTGCAATTAATAAAGGTTAAGATAACCTTAAGGTTGTCATGGCGATGCCCCATTCTCGCCTGAATCCGATTGAAAGATCACAGGGAGAAAGCAAAGGGAATGCACATGACTGATATCTCAGGATTTCAAGGGCGTACCGTATCAGTATCTTCCGCTGCCACGTTTCCGGCGGCCCCCCTCTTGTCCGAGACCTATTGGGGCTTCATCGTTCGCAGCTCCGAGCGCGTCCCTCTTTGGGTGCAAACCTCGCAGGCTGTCGCGATGGTTGTTGGCGCAAGCCTGGCTGCCGCAATTCTTGGCATATGGGGCATGTCGACGATGTCGATCCCGTTCGACTCGTTCTTTTTGCGGGCAGGGCTAACGGCTGTCTTTGGGGCAATGAGCTTTTTGCTGATTTCCTATGCGAATCGCGGCACTAGTTCCGATTTGCAATTCGACTTCGGACTTGGCGAAGTGCGTGAAGTCATCAGTAACCGCAGCGGAAAGTCACAGTTGCTTGCGCATTACGGCTTTGACGCTTTTGTCGGTTTGACCATTGATCGGTCGAGCTGCGATCCAAGCCAAGTTGGGCTTGTCCTGCAACATCAGGACCGCGCGCATGATATCTTGGTGGCGACGGGCACAGACGCGGAAATCGGCGTGATTTATGGTCGGCTTGAGCGGGACTTGTTGCGCAAGGGCAGCACCCGTGTTCATGAGGTGGTCCCGCCTAAGCCGCTCAAATAAATAGTATTTCACATTTGCGAACAGCCTCTGTTCGCAAATGTGCAATTGCTCCTGCATTGGAAGGCCCCCAGTTATGGGTCAACATCAATCAGGAGAATTTCAATGTACAAAACTCTTTCCACAGCGGCCTTTCTTGCTGCCGTATCCACCACCGCAATCGCTGCGCCAGAGGCCTACACGCTCGACGCAAGCCATAGCCAGATCATCTTCAACTATAACCACTTGGGCTACTCGACCAGTTACGGCATGTTCTCGGGGTTCAATGGTGAAATCCAGTTTGACCAAGAAGACCCTGCGGCATCCTCCGTCACGGTGTCCTTTCCTGTAATGACCATGCTGACAGGCTGGGAGGAGCGCTTTGCACACTTTATGTCGCCGGACTTTTTCGACGGCACTGAGGAAGAAATGGTGACTTTCACCTCCACCAGCATCGAAGTGACAGGCGAGACGACTGCGCTGATTACGGGTGATCTGACGTTAAATGACGTGACAAAATCGGTGGTTCTTGACGCGAAGCTGAACCAAATGGGCGATCATCCGATGGCTGGCAAGCCATGGGCCGGTTTCGATGCGACAACCACGCTTTTGCGTTCGGACTATAACCTTGGACAGTTCGCACCTTTTGTCAGCGACGAAGTGCAGGTCATGATTTCTGTGGAAGCGATGAAGGCTGAATAAAGCTACATCGTCTGAAAATAAGGGCCGCGCGATGTTTGTCGTGCGGCCCTTTTTGTTATGTTTGTTGTGCCGTCAGTGTCAGATGAACCTCGACGGAAAAGCCCAAGTTGCTCTCGTCGGCCATGTTGTCGGCGATGCCAAAATCACGGCGATCCAATGTCACGACGGCCGACATCGACGCCACATTGTCACGCATTCCAAGATCGAAAGGGAAGGCAACCGGCACGCTCACGCCTTTGATCGACAAGGTGCCTTCCGCGAAAAACCGGCCCTCTGTCTTGATCAAGTCAGCCGTAAAGACCGCCGCTGGGAACTGCGTTTGATCAAAGAAGTCGGGGCCCATCGCTTGCGCGGTGACAGTGCCGAGTGTTAGTGAGCCGATATTGATCGTTGTAGTCACCTGACCCACGTTACCGTTTGCGGCGGCGTCAAAGCTGATATCCGAGACCCAATCGGTGAACTCGCCCGTGACCTGATTGCCCAATTGAGTGATCGTTATCCCAATTTTCCCGTCTTGCACGGTCCATTCGGATGAAACCGCAGCCAAACTTGGACCCGCCGGCAAGGGGAGTTGTTTGGTGTAGATGCCTCCTGCGGATCCGATCCCCGCGATGGCGATATATATCGCGCCAGCAATCAAAGCGGGCGTGCGGTGCGCACCTTGTGCGCGTGGGGTCGGTGCGGTGTGACCGAACCACATGCGGCGCAAAGTGGCGTCTTTATCGATCACATGATGCTTGAGCGCCCCTGCCACATGCAGCAAGATTGCTGCGATCATCACCTTGCTCCACAACCAGTGCAGCCCGCCGAAAAAGTCGGACAGGGTTGGGTCGGTGGGAATAAAAGGCAGATGGTTCGCGAAAGGGATCCAGATTGGCGCGGCAACCGCTGCGGCGGAGTGATGGATCCATCCGGTGAGCGGCACAAGCACCAGCGAGATATAAAGCAACCAATGGACGACTTCGGCCAGCTGTGTCTCAAGGCGCCGTTCGGGGTGAAGCGGCGCGGGTTTCGTTTGGGTGAGCGCATAGGCGATCCGTGCCAAGGCGACCAAAAACACAGCCACGCCCAAAGTCTTATGCAGGGAAAACAAGAATGTTTTCGCTGCAATTTGTGCATCTGTCTCGATCGGTGCATCTGTCGCGACAACCCCCAAGGGGATAATCGTGAGGATGAGAAGTGCCGTAAGCCAATGAAATATCTTGGTCTTTGTCGAAAAAGCTGGGTGCGCCATCGGATTTTCTTTCTGTAATGAGAGCAGCGCAACCCTATGACGCCAAAGGTAAAATCAAAAGCCGCGTGATCGCAGAGAGGCTGTGCATGAGTGCGCAAGCTTGTTTCGCAATCGTAGTGCGGTTAATCCTTCTGCAAAGCAAAGAAAGAGGAGAGGTCCCATGCGGGCATTTGTATTTCCAGGGCAGGGCGCTCAGACCATCGGAATGGGTAAGGCGCTTGCTGACGCCTATCCCAGTGCACGTGCGGTTTTCGACGAGGTTGACGAGGCCTTGGGCGAGAAACTTTCCACATTGATTTGGGAAGGCGATATTGCCGATCTGACCCTGACCAAAAATGCGCAACCTGCTCTGATGGCAACGTCTTTGGCCGCGATGCGGGCCTTGGAATCGGAAGGTGTCGAGATCGCGATGGCCTCCTATGTGGCGGGTCATTCGCTCGGCGAATATTCTGCCTTGGCGGCTTCTGGTGCGTTGACCATTGCCGATACCGCACGCCTGTTGCGCATTCGTGGCACGGCGATGCAAGAGGCCGTGCCTGTCGGCGTGGGCGCAATGGCCGCGCTTTTGGGCCTTGATTTCGAGACCGCGCAAGCCGTGGCCGAAGAGGCCGCACAAGGTGAAGTATGCCAAGCGGCGAATGATAATGATCCGAGCCAAGTGGTTGTTTCGGGACATAAAGATGCGGTTGAGCGGGCCTTGGTGATCGCCAAGGAGAAGGGTGCGAAACGCGCTCTCTTGCTGCCCGTTTCGGCACCGTTCCACTGCGCATTGATGGCGCCTGCCGCCGATGTCGTGGCCGAAGCTTTGGACAGCGTCACAATTCATGCGCCTGCTGTGCCTTTGATCGCAAATGTGATCGCCTCCGAGGTGACGGACCCTGCGCAGATTCGCGGGCTTCTGGTCGATCAGGTCACGGGCTCCGTGCGCTGGCGCGAGAGCGTTTTGTATATGGCAAAGCAAGGGGTGACCGAAGTTTGGGAAATCGGCGCGGGCAAGGCCCTGATCGGGATGATCCGCAGGATCGACAAAGACCTCACCACAGGGGCCGTTGGCGCGCCTGATGATATTGCAGCGGCCGTGGCCGCGATGACTACCGCTTGAGCGGAAAGGGAAAGAAATGTTTGATCTTACTGGAAAAAATGCGTTGATCACGGGGGCCTCCGGCGGTATCGGCGGCGCAATCGCAAAGGCGCTTCATGCCCAAGGCGCGACTGTCGCTCTTTCGGGGACGCGGGTTGAACCGCTGGAGGCGCTCGCTGCCGAGCTTGGCAGTCGTGTCCATGTTTTGCCCTGCAATCTGAGCGATGCAGAGGCCGTCACAGCCTTGCCCAAGCAAGCCGCAGACGCGATGGGGTCGGTTGATATTCTCGTTAATAACGCAGGGATCACGCGCGACAATCTGTTCATGCGGATGTCGGATGATGAGTGGTCCAGCGTTTTGGAGGTCAACCTGACGTCGACAATGCGTTTGTGTAAAGGCGCAATCCGTGGCATGATGAAAGCGCGTTGGGGCCGGATTATCAATATATCTTCGGTCGTTGGCACGACTGGGAACCCTGGTCAGGCCAACTATGCCGCATCAAAGGCAGGGATGGTCGGCATGTCGAAATCCATCGCCTACGAAGTGGCAAGTCGCGGCATTACGGTGAACTGTGTGGCGCCCGGATTTATTACAACGGCGATGACAGAAAAGCTGACGGATGATCAGAAGTCGGGTATTTTGACGAATGTGCCAGCAGGGCGGATGGGCGATTCTGAAGAGATCGCTGCGGCTGTCGTGTATTTGGCCAGCCAAGAGGCAGGTTACGTGACAGGGGCGACCCTGCATGTAAACGGCGGCATGGCGATGATCTAAGCGATACGCCATTTGGTTTATCGAAAGCGTTTGCCTGAGAGGATTTTCCTGTTATAGGCCACGCAGATTGCCGGAAAGCGCAGCTGACGTGACGTAAGTCGCGCGGTTGCAAAATTCGCAAACCGCCCTTAGTTGGGCATACGTTCCGCCCCTTGGGGCAATCAACCTGGGCGTAAGCCTGAAAAAACTCAGGGCTAAAGCCCAGAAAAACGTGAGGAATTTGACATGAGCGACGTCGCAGACCGTGTACGCAAGATCGTAGTAGAGCACCTTGGTGTGGAAGAAGACAAAGTTGTCGAATCCGCATCGTTCATCGATGATCTGGGTGCAGACAGCCTTGATACAGTTGAGCTGGTCATGGCATTTGAAGAAGAGTTTGGGATTGAAATTCCAGACGACGCGGCTGAGACAATCCAATCGTTTGGTGACGCCGTAAAATTCATCACCGAAGCACAATAAGCTTATTTGTGATTTTAAAGAAAACGGCGTTCCTCTGGGGCGCCGTTTTTTATTCAGGCGACCGGATTGCAGAGGACCTCGACAAAGGCACTGCGAAGCGGTTTTTCGAACCTTACGCCCAGATAGTGGGCGTTGTGCCAACTGACTTTTGATTTGTGCCAGCGATTGATCATCCAAACCTCCACAAAGGGTTCTTCGGTCTCAAGGTCGACTTGAATTTTGGCGCCATTGCAGCTGATGTCGAGGATCGTGCAACGCTTGTGGATGGGGCCATAATTGATTTGCGTATCAATGTGACAATGAAAGCGTTTCGAGCGCCGTTTCTTGCGCTGTCGCCATTCTAGGGTCAGCACATAGATGCGGTGTATTATGGCCCCAAAAAACACCAGCGACGCCAGGAATGTTGCGCTTCCGACGATGGTGATTTTGCGCGCGCCCAGCTCTTGCTTAATGGACGAAGAGACCCGTTGCGTCCCGTTTGAGGTGCCTTGCGATGAAAACGAATTGCATTTCAATCGCGGCAGAATGCGCCCGATCGCCTCTTGTTTCAGCGGGAATTGCGGGTGGTTGAAGTAATCTTGCACTTGAATTTGGTTGCGATTTCGCAAAATCACGGCAAGCCGCTGGGCGTTTTGGAGATAGAAAATGAGTGTTGCTGTCTCTGTCGCAGAGAGTTTTCCCGCATGGGCCGAATTGACCTGATCAAGATCAAGCCGCGCCACATTGTCGATCAGCAAGGCGACATCTTGAGATGCGAACAGAGTTTCGCCGGCGGCAGCGAGTCTGTTTTGCGCGAATTGGATACGTTCAATTGACTCAAAAATAGAGCAATTGACCTGAGCCGCTGCCGAAAACGGCAGAAGACAGGCAAAAATCGAGATGACGAGAACATGACAGCGCATCAATTGCTTTCTTGAGGTTACGCATACCTTACTCCGGATTGGTTAAGTCGGCGTGAGGGTTTGTGTCCGAGTTTGGGCGCAAACGCCTTGCTACCCTTGCCCCTGAGCCGTCCGCTGGGTTATCAACACGATGAAAGCCACAAAAAAGGTGAGGTCATGCGATGCGTCGAGTAGTTGTAACAGGATTGGGTTTGGTCACGCCTTTGGCGGACGGCGTTGAAGAGAGCTGGAAGCGGTTACTTTCCGGCCAATCTGGTGCGGGTCCGATCACCAGTTTTGACGCAAGCGCGCTTGCCACCACCTATGCCTGTGAAGTGCCGCGCGGTGACGGCACAGATGGCACGTTCAATCCCGGTACCTATATGGAGCCGAAGGATCAGCGCAAAGTCGATGATTTCATTCTCTTTGGTATCGCCGCTGCACAGCAGGCGGTTGAGGATTCCGGTTGGATGCCGACAGACGAGACCGATCGGCAGCGCACGGGCGTTTTGATCGGTTCTGGTATCGGCGGCCTCAAGTCGATTGCTGAAACCGCCGTGATGATTAAGGAAAAGGGGCCGCGTCGTGTGTCACCGTTCTTTATTCCCG
>CBFHTU010000063.1:0-257 GCA_965658825.1 Yoonia sp. | reverse complement strand
CAATTTGATCTCTGGTCAGGTTGGCATTCGCTATGGTTTCAAAGGCCCGAACCACTCGGTTGTGACGGCCTGCTCGACAGGTGCGCATGCGATTGGTGATGCGACCCGTTTGATCAAATACGGCAATGCCGATGTGATGATTGCGGGCGGTGCCGAGGCTGCGATTTGCGAGATTGGGATTGCAGGGTTTAACGCTTGCAAGGCGCTGTCTACGAAGCGTGCCGATGATCCGACCAAAGCGAGCCGTCCTTATGATG
>CBFHTU010000062.1:0-7144 GCA_965658825.1 Yoonia sp. | reverse complement strand
CATATCCGTCTCTCCTTGGTTCCAAAATTACCAAGCAAAGCGTCTACTAATCTAGGGGCACCTCAAACTCGTCCAGATGCCATTGCCAGTTCGAATGAGCACGGGGTTGTTGAATCCGTTTCTCTCGGATCTCAGCGGCAAACAATGGGCCGAAACGGTTCGGCCAGAAACGGACAGTTTCATGGCAAATATCAATACCGCGTTCGTGCAGCAGATCTTCTACATTTCGAAGCGAAAGTGGATAACGCACTTGCATCATAACCGCCAAGCGGATGATTTCGGGAGACGTCTTGAAATACTTGAATGGGTCGCGTTTTTGACATTCTGAATCGCCCCGGGTTTGCTGGAGGGGTTTGTGTTCAAATGTTGCGCAGCTTTTTGATCTTGGTTCAAGCTTTCATAGAAAGTCTCCTGTGCTTCTTGGGGCGGGACGTAGCCGATGGCACTGTGTCGTCTTTCTGAGTTGTACCAGCTGACCCAAGCCATGGCTTCCCATTCGATTTGGCCCACAGATTTCCAAGGGCCCATGAAGTTGATGACCTCGGCGTTGAACAAACCAATGATGGTTTCGGCCATGGCGTTATCATAGCTGTCGCCGACACTTCCCACCGATGGATCAATGCCCGCTTCGGCCAATCGCCCGGTGTATTTTATGGATAAATATTGCGACCCCCGATCCGAGTGGTGAACCAATCCACTGCCGTTTTCCGGGCATCTTTGGTAAATGGCCTGGTTGAAGGCATCAAGAACAAACCCTGTTGTCATCGAAGTTGATACACGCCAGCCCACGATTTTGCGGGCAAACACATCAATGACAAAGGCCACGTAGACCATACCAACCCAACTGGAAACGTAAGTAAAATGAGATATCCAAAGCTGATTTGGCGCCGTCGCCGAGAACTCGCGGTGAACCTTATCATCGGGACAGGGCTGTGCTGGCTCAGGAATGGTCGTCCGCTTCTTTCCTCGCGTAACGCCTTGTAAACCAAGCATCTGCATGAGCCTTTCGACGGTACGCCGCGCGATATCACGTTTATCGCGGCGCAGCTGATGCCAGACCTTGCGAGCCCCGTAACGCCCCCTGCTTGCTTTGAAAACCCGGCCCATTTCTTTGGCGTCAATCAAATCACGTTTGGCCCGATCCGAGGCCTGAGCAGGGTTTCTGGTAATGGCCGCACGCGCATAATAGGTTGCTGGGGCGATCGGCAAAACACGGCAGATCGGCTCGGCCCCAAAAGCATTGCGGTATTCTTCAGTAAAAGCGGTCATCTGCGGAACGGGCGGTCGAGCTCCGCCTGGGCAAAATATGCGCTCGTCCATTGTCCTCGGACCAATGGCGGAAAATGGCCTCGCCCTTCTTCAGGATTTCATTGGCCGTGCGAAGCTCCTTATTCTCTCGTTCCAGTGCCTCGAGCCGATCCTTGTCTGCGCTGCTCAGCCCAGATCGCGCACCGGCATCGCGCTCAGACTGTTGAAACCAGAGCCGCAGGCTATCAGGCGAGCATCCCAACTTGGCTGCAATCGCCTTAAACGCTGCGTTGTCGCTGCTATAGTTGCTACGGTTTTCTTGGAAAAGCCGAACGCCGCGTTCGCGAAATTCAGCCGTGTACTTCGGGGGAGATTTTTCCGTTCCATGGAGCTCATCCTTTGAGAGGATTACTCTCCAGTAAACCCAGGGCAATTCAGGAGTTTTGGAAACAGGCAACCCGTCATACAAATGTTAATCACATTCCACTGAAGAGTGTTCTGACATTTGATGAATGGAAACTCGAAGCAATATCGTTTTAGCCGTTCACCTACTTCTTCCCCCCATACCTACTTTTCCCGCCCCGTTGCCCCGGTCTTCCGCCTGTGCTGCGGCCTGATTTGACGCTGGATTCTTCGACTGCTTTGTCGACCGCTTGTTGGCGGGCGAGGGGGTCGTCGGCGATGGTGAGTTCGACGGCTTCGAGCCGTTTGACTTCGTCGCGCAGGCGGGCGGCTTCTTCGAATTCGAGGTTTTCGGCGGCTTTGCGCATGTCTGTGCGCAGGCCTTCGAGGACGGTTTGGATGTTGCCGCCTGCGTGCTGTTTGTCGATTTTGGCGGTCACGCGCGCCTGATCGGTGTCGCCTTTGTAGAGGCCCGCCAGAATATCCTCGACGTTCTTTTTGACCGTTGCAGGCGTGATCCCGTGTTTGACGTTATAGGCGTGTTGCTTTTCACGCCTGCGGTTGGTCTCGCCAATCGCGCGTTCCATGGAGCCGGTGATCCGGTCGGCGTACATGATCACGCGACCCTCAGAGTTACGCGCGGCGCGGCCGATGGTTTGCACCAGCGAGGTTTCCGAGCGCAGGAAGCCTTCCTTGTCGGCATCCAGAATGGCCACCAGCCCGCATTCGGGGATGTCGAGCCCCTCGCGCAGCAGGTTGATCCCGATCAGCACGTCGAAGGCTCCAAGCCGCAGGTCGCGCAGGATTTCGATCCGTTCAATCGTGTCGATATCCGAGTGCATGTAGCGCACGCGGATGCCCTGTTCGTGCAGGTATTCGGTCAGGTCTTCGGCCATGCGCTTGGTCAGCGTGGTGCACAGCGTGCGCATGCCGAGCGCGTTCATTTTGCGGATTTCATCGAGCAGGTCATCGACTTGGGTGGTAACGGGCCTGATCTCGACGGGCGGATCGAGAAGGCCTGTCGGGCGAATGACTTGCTCGGTGAAGACGCCGCCCGTTTGCTCCATTTCCCACTTGGCGGGGGTGGCGGAGACGAAGACGGTCTGCGGGCGCATGGCGTCCCATTCCTCGAACTTGAGCGGGCGGTTGTCCATGCAGGACGGCAAGCGGAACCCGTGTTCGGCCAGCGTCATTTTGCGCCTGAAGTCGCCCTTATACATGCCGCCGATTTGCGGCACAGAGACGTGGCTCTCGTCGGCAAACACAATCGCATTGTCGGGGATGAACTCGAACAAAGTGGGCGGCGGCTCGCCGGGCGCGCGGCCCGTGAGGTAGCGCGAATAGTTTTCGATGCCGTTGCAGACGCCCGTGGCCTCCAGCATCTCAAGGTCAAAGTTGCAGCGCTGTTCCAGCCGCTGTGCCTCAAGCAGTTTGCCTTCGTTCACCAGTTGGTCGAGCCGCATCTTCAGCTCTTTCTTGATGCCGATGATGGCCTGCTGCATGGTCGGCTTGGGCGTCACATAGTGCGAGTTCGCGTAGATGCGGACCTTGTCGAAGGTCCCCGTCTTTTGCCCCGTGAGCGGGTCCACTTCTGTAATGCTTTCCAATTCCTCGCCAAAGAACGACAGCGACCACGCGCGATCATCAAGGTGGGCGGGCCAAATCTCTAGGTTATCGCCGCGCACGCGAAAACAGCCGCGCTGGAAGCCCGCGTCGTTCCGGCGGTATTGCTGGGCCACAAGATCGGCGATGATCTGGCGCTGGTCGTACATGTGGCCGACATGGATGTCTTGGGTCATGGCCCCGTAGGTCTCGACCGAGCCGATACCGTAAATGCACGACACAGAGGCCACGATGATCACATCGTCGCGCTCCAGAAGCGAGCGCGTGGCCGCGTGGCGCATGCGGTCGATCTGCTCGTTGATCTGGGATTCCTTCTCGATGAAGGTGTCAGAACGGGCGACATAGGCCTCTGGCTGGTAGTAGTCGTAGTAGGAGACAAAGTACTCGACGGCGTTTTCGGGAAAAAATCCTTTGAATTCCCCGTAAAGTTGTGCGGCGAGCGTTTTGTTCGGCGCCAGGATGATTGCGGGGCGCTGTGTTTCAGCGATCACTTTGGCCATGGTGAAGGTTTTCCCGGTGCCTGTGGCCCCCAAAAGAACCTGATCTCGCTCGCCGTTCCTGATCCCCTCGGACAGCTCTTTGATCGCCGTGGGCTGGTCGCCTGCGGGTTCGAAGTCGGTGTGCAAAATGAACTTTTTGCCACCCTCAAGCTTCTCGCGCGTCTTCACATCCGGTGCGGGGTTCGCCAGATATTGGATCGGTTCGATCTCGCGTTTGTCGGAGTGGGCGTAGGCCATGCAGGGAATCCTTTGGGGTTAGCCTATAGATGATGCCTGTGAGGTGATGTTCAAGTCTCGCTGCTGTCAGTTACTGCCAGTAATGACCTAGAGCGGCCCTTTGAAGACAAAGAATGCCCCTGCGCAGATCAAAGTAAAGCCAAC
The DNA here is from genome assembly GCA_965658825.1 of Yoonia sp. Taxonomy (GTDB): domain Bacteria; phylum Pseudomonadota; class Alphaproteobacteria; order Rhodobacterales; family Rhodobacteraceae; genus Yoonia. The sequence goes on along the minus strand of CBFHTU010000062.1, from coordinate 2,990 downwards.
CGCGTGGTTGATTGTGAGGCTTTCACCTAGGTAGACCACCGAGAAGATGGCAAAGATGGCCAGTGTGATGACCTCCTGCATGGTTTTGAGTTCGGCTGCTGAATAGACCTGATGGCCGATCCTGTTGGCGGGTACGGCGAGGGAATATTCGAAAAACGCGATCCCCCAGCTCACGATGATGATAAGCAAGACCGGCTTGTTCTCGAACTTCAGGTGGCCATACCATGCGACGGTCATAAAGACGTTTGAAGCGATGAGCAGGAAAATGGGGGCAATAGCTGCGTATGACATAGGCGTTATCCGTTGTGAGGTTTGCCGAGTATTAGGGCCGATCTGCCAACCTCTCAATCGTCAAGTGTTGACCCTTGTGCTGCATGGGGGCAGGTTGCGGGCAAACATTTCATTTGGAGCCTGCCCCATGACTATTGATCCCGTAAAGCTTGACCGTTTGGCCGAGGTGGCTGTCCGCACTGGTGTGAATTTGGGGATCGGCCAAGAGTTGGTAATTACCGCCCCGATTGAGGCGCTGCCGTTGGTCCGCCGCATTGTGGAGCACGCTTATAAAGCCGGCGCGTCGCTGGTCACGCCGATATTCTCGGACGGCCAGATCACCAAGGCCCGCTATGAGCATGGCGGTGATGCCAGCTTTGACAAAGCCCCCGCGTGGCTGTTCGAGGGCATGGGCGCTGCGTTTAAAAGCGGTGCGGCCCGTATGGCGATCACGGGGGATGACCCGATGCTTTTGGCCGAACAAGACCCTGCAAAGGTCGCACGTGTGGGCAAGGCCACCTCGATTGCCGCAAAACCTGCGATGAACCCGATTGTGGGGTTCGAAGTGAACTGGAATATCGTGGCCTACCCGACCGCTGGCTGGGCTGCACAAGTGTTCCCCGATCTGGAGATCGCAGAGGCGCAGGCCAAATTGATGGATGCGATATACGATGCCTCCCGCATTGGCGGCGGCGATCCCGTGCAGAACTGGGCGGATCATACGGCGGAACTCAAGAAGCGGGTCAAATGGCTTAACGATCAAAAGTTTGATGCGCTGCAATACACTGGCCCCGGCACCGATTTGCGCCTTGGTCTGGCGGAAGGGCATATCTGGAAGGGTGGAGCGTCGCCGGCGCTCAATGGCATCACCTGCCAGCCGAATATCCCGACCGAAGAGGTCTTCACCTGTCCGCACGCCTACAAGGTTGACGGCACAGTGTCCGCGACCAAGCCGCTCGCGCATCAGGGATCGGTGATCGAGAATATCTCGGTCCGCTTTGAGGCGGGCAAGATCGTGGAAGCGACCGCAACCAAAGGCCAAGACGTGCTGCGTGCGCTTCTGGCCACGGACGATGGGGCGAGCCGAATTGGCGAGGTCGCCCTCGTGCCGCACTCCAGCCCGATTAGCCAGTCTGGCGTGCTGTTTTATAACACGCTGTTTGACGAAAACGCGTCGTGTCACATCGCGCTGGGTCAGTGCTACGCCGATACAATCGCGGGCGGCTCTGAATTTTCACCCGAAGAGTTACAACAAAAGGGCGGCAACCAGTCGCTGATCCATGTGGATTGGATGATGGGCTCGGACGCGGTGGATATCGACGGGATCACGCTGACAGGCGAGGTGGTGCCAGTGATGCGCGGCGGCGAATGGGCGTTTTGATATGTGGGGCGCGGCCCGAAAAGGCCGCGCTTTCCATCGGGTTTTGGCAGCGCACTTTAAGAGATGAAGGTCGGCTTCGTGCCCAAATTGACCGATGCTGCAACCAGCGGCGATGGCTGCACTGCTCCCGTAGCTGACCGTTATGCCTAAACGCCGGTTTGTTTGAAAATCATTCCCAATTGTAGATTTGACGATTTTAAAGACTTTGGAAGACCAAAGGTGAGTTCTTGATTAAACTTTCAGTTTAAGTGTCTGACAAACGACTTTTCAATAGATCACCTGACTTCAAGAGTATTGGGTAGCCGACCATTGAAAACGCTTTATTTATCTGCTTGAGAGCTCTCAGAGTTTCTTGGTGGATGTTGCTGGTGTCGATGCTTTCAACCATGCCTACACGTAGTCGGCCGATGTGATTGCGCTGCAATTTTTGCTCGAGACGACGCACTTTTTCTTTTGCCGCCACAAGTTCGCGAGCTTCGGCGGGGTTTTGGTTCATCATCACATTCAAGGCCAATTGAACATTGCTTTGGAGAGTGTCCGACCTTCTGTGTATGAGTAATTTGGCCCATGCTTCACCAACGAAGGAGCATGACGACAATGACGATTTCCAGGGAACTACTGGACGAGCTACTTTGCGGCGTTGAACGGCCCGAGGATTTGCTGGGCGACAAAGGCCTGATGAAGGAGCTGAAGGTCCGGCTGATGGAGCGAATGCTGGGCGCAGAGTTGACCCAGCATTTGGGCTATGAGCCGCATGGTGAACCCGACAGTCAGCAGACCAACCGGCGCAATGGAGCGAGCCGCAAGGTGCTGAATGGCAAAGGCGGCGCTGTGCCCATCGACATTCCGCGCGACCGAGACGGCAGCTTCGAGCCTGAGCTGATCCCGAAAGGCCAAACCCGGATCGACGGGATGGATGACAAAATTATCGGCCTCTATGCCGCCGGATTATCGACCCGTGACATCCGCGCCCACCTTGAGGAAGTCTACGGCCTGAAGGTGTCAGCCGATCTTATCAGCCGTGTCACTGATGCCGTCCTGGAGGAGGTGTCGGACTGGCAAAACCGCGCCCTGGAACCGATGTAGCCGATCGTTTTTCTTGACGCTCTCCGGGTCAAAATCCGCGACGCGGAAAGCCGTCAGGTTAAAAACAAGGCTGTTTACGTGGCATTGGGGGTTACCGATGACGGCGAACGGGAGGTTTTGGGGCTGTGGATTGCCAATAATGAAGGGGCCAAGTTCTGGCTCTCGGTGATGAACAATGAACCGCCCCTTGTTTGCCGGAGGCTGATTTATCTTAGTTACGCGGCCATGTCTGATCTTTCCAGAGCTGCATAGA
>CBFHTU010000061.1:0-7715 GCA_965658825.1 Yoonia sp. | reverse complement strand
TGTGGTTAAAAATGGTGCCCAGGGGCGGAATCGAACCACCGACACGAGGATTTTCAATCCACTGCTCTACCCCTGAGCTACCCGGGCACCGGGATGACAACGTCATCGGGTATCGGGCTTTTAGGCGACAGCCGCGTGGGTGTCCAGAGGCATTTTATGCTAATTTCAGTGTGGCTTGTCTTCTGCTGCCCGCAGCTCTTGTTCGAGGTCTGCCGCGTCCTCGGGATCGTAGCTCGGGATCGCGTAAGACCCCGACAGCCACTTAGCCAAATCCACGTCCGCACAGCGCTTGGAGCAGAACGGTTTCACGGCGGGGTCGGTTTTACGGTCGCAAATAGGACAGGCCATTTTATACCGCCTTCAGCGTCCGCGCCAAAGGCAGACGTTCGCGTTTGCGCTGCAATTCAAACAGCCCCATCGGAGTCCATCCGACCAGCGACGTCTCGATCGGATCATTGCGGAACGAGGCGCGCAGGGATTGCTCGACCTGTTTACGGTGCGCCTTGGACATCGACACAAAATCAACCGAAATCTGCCCGCCCAAGCCACGTAGACGCAGTGCACGGGGCAAAGCACGGCAAGCGGCGAGGTTGGCCTTGAGAGCGGCGCCCTGTGAGGTGTCACCGCCCGTATTCACATCGACCGCGACCATGGCGCGGGTGGGTTCGACGTACATCGTCCCCTCTCCCAGATCGACCAAGGCACCGCCAAGCGAATCAATTTGATCCAGCACGCCCAGATTCTCAAACGCACCATTGTCCGTGACCACATCCGCGGCCCCCGTCCATTCACGCCATGCCAGCCCGTGTGGCCCGTCGCCTTCGGTGAGGGCTTCGGGCTCGCGGCCTTCGGCATCTGCCAAGACCGCATGGGCGAGGTCTTGCATGGCAGTGATATCATCCATGATCTCGTCAGGATCGGCCCCTTCACAGGCCGAGCGGAGAATCAGTCCGAAGGTATCGTCGTGCACTTCGGTTGCGACGGCGAGCAATTCATCGCGCGCCTCTTCGTCCTCAATCTGGCGGGAAATGTTCAGCCCCGGCTTGCCCGGCGTCACGATGGCAAAGCGGCTTTTGAACAGCACGCGGTCGGTGACGGGAACGGCCTTGCCATCCTCGGAATAGCCTGTGACCTGCACCAGCATCGCCTGTCCGGGGCTAAGCCCCTTGCCTTGGCGCAGAAACGCCGTCTCGCCATCAGGGAGGCGCAGCATCATGCCGCCCTGCCCTTTGATCGGACGATCACAGATCGCGCGAAAAATCGCGCCGGGCCGGGGGGCGTCGCTGTCGTCGATCAACAGATCGTCGAGCTTGCCGTCCACCAGATAGGCCGCGGCCTCCAGCCCGTTCACATGGTCCAGAACAATCGTGCGGCCCTTCATGGCGTCTCTCCGAATAAGGGGTAACCAGCGGCGGTCAGCAGCGCTGCTGTTTCCGGCAATGGCAAGCCCATCACCGCATGGAACGATCCGTTGATCCACGGGCAAAATACGCTGGCTGGGCCTTGGATGCCGTAGCCGCCCGCCTTGCCCTGCCAATCGCCGGTGGACAGATACCAGTTGATCTCTGTGTCACTTAACCGCTTGAAAGCAACGGTTGTTTGCACATCACGCAGCCATATTTTTGCGCCGCGTTTGACAGCCACCGCAGTAATCACTTTGTGACGACGGCCAGACAATGCGTGCAGAAACGTGGCCGCCTCACCTGCGGTTGCGGGCTTGCCCATAATCCGACGGCCTAGAGCCACGGAGGTATCCGCACATAGCACGACCTCGTCATCGGCACACACAACCGCTGTGGCCTTCTCGGAGGCGATCCGTTTGACGTAATCGCGGGGCAACTCGGCCTTCCGCGGATCTTCGTCAATGTCGGGCGGGCGGATCGCATGTGGGGTCACCCCCATCTGCGCCAAAAGCTCCAGTCGCCGGGGCGAGCCAGAGCCGAGGATGAGCTTAAGGCCCCCGTTCATCGGGAGACTTGTCACTTAAAACGGTAATTAATCCGACCTTTGGTCAGATCGTAGGGTGTCATTTCGACTTGCACCTTGTCGCCTGCCAGAACGCGGATGCGGTTTTTACGCATCTTGCCTGCCGTATGTGCGATGATCGTATGGCCATTCTCAAGCTCAACCAGAAACGTCGCATTGGGCAGAAGTTCTTTCACGACACCTGGGAATTCGAGCAGTTCTTCCTTGGCCATGTGATCTCCTATTTTGATCCGTCCACGAATTTCTGTGGACGGGAGCTAAATGCGCCCGAATGCAGCGATTTTCAAGGGCTAAAGAGCAGGACCCCGCAATCAGTCGTTTTCAACCCGCGCAGGGCCAAATCGCTCAATAAGCCGTTCAACGATCTGATCGCGGGTCTGTCGGTAACTTGCAAGTCGCGTCTCGCGCCCTTCGCCCAATCCGGTCGGGTCAAGGATCGGCCAATACTCCACATCCAGATGGTAGAACCGCGTCAGGTCAAGCGCGCGCCGCTGGCTTGCGGGCGACAGCGCCAAGACCAGATCGAATGAGGACAGATCATCGCCCCATTGCTCCATTTCGTCAAAGCTGCGCGAGCGGTGCCGTGACAGTTCAACCCCCATCTCGGCGCAGACAGTGACCGCGAAACCGTCAATCTCAAGATCGTTCTTCACGCCCACAGACTGGATGTAACACTCTGTGCCGTAAAGTTTTTTCATGATGCCCTCGGCCATCGGCGAGCGCACCGCGTTATGATCGCAGCAAAACAGCACGGATTGCGGCAATGGAGGATAAGTCTGTTCCGCGACCATGCCCTAGCCCCCGAAATGCAATACGCAAATCAGAGTAAAGAGGCGTCGGGCCGTATCCGTATCAACTTCGGCTTTGCCCTCGAGCCGCTCTTGCAGCACCCGCGCCCCTTCGTTGTGGATACCGCGGCGGGCCATGTCGATCGTCTCGATCTGGCTAGGTGGCATGTTCTTGACCGCGTCAAAGTAGCTTTCGCAAATCTGGAAATAGTCCTTGACGACCTGCCGGAACGGCCCCAGCGACAGGTGAAATTCGCCTGCAGGGGTTTCATCCTCGGACTTCAGGTCAAACACCAGACGCCGTTCCTTGATCGACAGACCAAGCCGGTATGGCCCCTCGGGGACCGCGCGGTCGTCGCGCTTTGGCAGTGCAAACGTGTTGCTTTCCAAAAGATCAAACATCGCAACCTTGCGTTCCTGTTCGATCTCGGCTGTCGGTACAGGCAAGCCGCTGTCGTCGAGGTCAATATGGCTAATGCGGCTCATTACTGGTTAATCCGATCCAGACGGGCCCGCACGGACAACCCGTGTGCTTCAAGGCTTTCCGAGGTTGCGAGCCGTTCGGCAGAGGGGCCGATTGCGGCCAGAGCTTCGGGGGTCATACGTGCCATTGTTGTCCGTTTGATAAAGTCCATAACCGACAGGCCACTCGAAAAACGTGCCGAGCGGGCGGTAGGCAGAACGTGATTGGGTCCGCCGATGTAATCACCAATGGCCTCTGGCGTCCAGCCACCGATAAAAATCGCGCCCGCATGGGTCACACGGGCCGCCAAGCCGTCGGCATCTGCCGTGCAGAGCTCCAAGTGCTCGGGCGCGATCCGATCCGAGAGGGCCACGGCCTCCTCCATATCGCGCACCGTGATGACCGCGCCAAAGTCCGCCCAGCTTTTGCCCGCTATCGCGCGGCGCTCCAGTGTTTCGAGACGTTTGTCGACGGCAGCGGCCACGGCACGACCAAACGCTGCGTCATCCGTAATCAAAAGCGATTGCGCACTTTCGTCATGTTCGGCTTGCGATAACAGATCTAGCGCTATCCAATCAGGGTCATTGTCGCGATCGGCAATCACCAGGATCTCGGATGGGCCTGCGATCATATCGATCCCGACCTTGCCAAAGACCCGCCGTTTGGCTGCCGCGACAAAGGCATTGCCCGGCCCGGTGATTTTATCGACGGGGGTGATGGTTTCGGTGCCATATGCCAAGGCCGCAATCGCCTGCGCCCCGCCAATCCGGTAAATCTCGTCGACGCCTGCGATCTGTGCCGCCAAAACCACAAGCGGGTTGCTGATCCCGTCAGGTGTTGGCACGACAATCGCCAAGCGGCCAACGCCAGCAACTTTCGCAGGAATCGCATTCATCAGCACCGAGGACGGATACGATGCCAAACCACCCGGCACATAGAGGCCAGCGGCGGAAACGGGCGTCCAGCGCCAGCCAAGCGTCGCTCCGACCTCATCTGTCCACAGCTCATCCGAAGGCATCTGACGGCTGTGATAGGCGCGGATACGCTCTGCGGCCAGTTCGAGAGCCGCGCGGTCCTCATCCGAGACAAGCGCACATTCCGCGTCAATCTCGGCAGGCGAAAACCGCATCGTCTCGGGGGTCAATGCCAGCCTGTCAAATTTTGCCGTCAGCGCAATAACGGCGGCATCTCCGCGCGCGCGCACATCTGCGATAATATCTGCCACCACGGCGTCCACATCGGGGCTATCCTCGCGCTTTGCCCCCAAAAGGGCGACAAAGCGGGCTTCGAAATCGGTGTCGGTCGTTGAGAGAAACTGGGGCATTTCGTTTTCCTTGGCACATCAGTCGTGCTGCGGCACCTTACGCGAAGGGGCAATATAAGGGCGGGTGACATCACGGAGCAAAACCTCCATGGCCTCGACATCCACGCCGATGGCACCATCACCGGACAGGGTCAGGATCAGACGACCCGCGCCGTCCAGTCCGGCGTCAAAGGCAATCGACAGCAAAGACAGCACGGTATCCGCATCGCGGGCCTGCAAACCTTGGGTTTGCACGCCAACCACGTCTTCAATCGACAAGACCGACTGGACACGTTCCACCTGACGGCGCGCGCCTTTGACATTGGCGTCGTCTTCCCAGCGGAAGCGGTTGAGCAAAAGCGCGAAACGGCGCGCCTTGCGGTCCCATTTCATCTCGGAACCCGGGAAAACCGCATCCTGTGTCAAAGATGAAATCACCGTCAGGTCATGGGTATCGAGTGCCTTGAGCCGGAGCGGCCTGTCGCCCCCGTCTTCGAACCTTGCATCGCTCACTTGCCCGACACCCGCACGATTTGCGCGCCGACGGCGCTCAGCTTTTCTTCGACATGCTCGTAGCCGCGATCAAGGTGATAAACCCGGTTCACGATTGTCTCGCCCTCAGAGGCAAGGCCCGCGAGAATCAATGACACAGACGCCCGCAAGTCGGTCGCCATCACAGGGGCGCCTTTCATCTTATCGACGCCGTGCACCGTGGCAGTGTTGCCGTGGACCTCGATTTTGGCGCCCATACGGATCAATTCGGGCGCGTGCATAAAGCGGTTTTCGAAAATCGTTTCTTTGAGAACCGACGTGCCCTCTGCAAGGCAAAGCATCGCCATCATCTGCGCCTGAAGATCCGTCGGAAAGCCCGGAAACGGCTCTGTTGTCACATCAACGGCCCTTGGGCGGTCGCCGCGTCGTTTGACCTTCAGGCCATGCTCGGTCTCGGTGACATCCACACCTGCCGCATCCAGCCTCTCGACAAACGATTCGACCAGATGCATCCGGCCGCCAATGCACTCGATCTCGCCGCCGGTGAACACAGGGGCGAGCATATAAGTGCCCAGTTCAATGCGGTCGGTCACAACGGGATGGGTCGCACCATGAAGGCGGTCAACACCCTGAATTTCAATGCGTGAGGTGCCGTCGCCTTCGATCTGAGCGCCCATCGCTCGCAGACATGTAGCAAGGTCAACAATCTCCGGCTCACGGGCCGCGTTGTTGATCACCGTCGTGCCCTTGGCCAAGGTGGCCGCCATCATCAGGTTCTCGGTCGCCCCAACTGAGGCAAAGGGAAAATCAATGACGGCCCCTTTCAACTGGCCGCCCGCAGCCTTCGCATGCAGATACCCGTCTTTGAGGTCAATCGACGCGCCCATTTTGGCCAGACCATCGGTGTGGATGTCCATCGGGCGGGCCCCGATTGCACAGCCACCCGGCAAGGAGACAACCGCATGACCTTCGCGGGCGAGCAAGGGACCAAGGACAAGGTTGGAGGCACGCATCTTGCGCACGATATCATAGTCGGCAGTCGTGTTAATCGTGCCATGTGTCGACATGACCTGCACCTTGCCGTCTTGCAAGGCGGTGATCTCGGAGCCAAGCGAGCGCAAAAGTTCAGTCATTGTCTTGATATCGGACAAACGCGGCGCATTGGTAAGCGTCAACGGCTCTTCGGACAAAAGCGTCGCAGGCATCAGCGCCAAGGCGGCATTTTTTGCACCGGCAATATGGATCTTGCCGTTCAATTCACGGCCACCCTTTACGATAATTGAATCCATACCTGACTACTCTTTCTCTTCTTTGCTTGTATCCGCAGCCCGCGCACGGGCCTGCGCCTTGCGTTTGGCCATATTTGCCTTCAACGCGGCCCTGAGACGATCCTCACGGATTTGCGCCTCTGTCCGTTGGTTTTTCTGTACATTCTTATGATCCATAATGCCCCTGTTACCAAGGTGCATAAAAAGCGTCCAGTGAGGGCTTGCACCATTTGCATAATACAGCTAATTCGCTCCGCAAGGATGCTGTGGTAGCTCAGTGGCAGAGCACACCCTTGGTAAGGGTGAGGTCGAGAGTTCAATCCTCTCTCACAGCACCATCTCGCTTTTTGACCCCGAAAATTCCCCTAAGCACTTGAGTGGGAAGGAGAATTTCGGAGTTTCATACACCCCATTTTGGCTGTATCGAAGAGGCTCCACAAAGGCCAATCTAAGCACTGCTTGACGCATGGCGAAGTCCCCGTTTTTCCAAATACTCCAAGGACTTGATAGGAATTTAAGAGAGAGTTCAATACAGTCCTCCAGCCGTCCTTTCGGCGGCACGGATTTGTTGATCTTTTCCTGCAAGACCAGTTTGTCGCGTTCCAGCTTCTCAATACGCGATTCATAGGCACGGACGACTGAAGCACTGTTCGCCTCGACGATCCGATCAAGCATGCCTTCAAGCTGGCCATCGATATCGGCAAGCTGCTTCTGAAGCGCTTCCTTTTCACCAAGCGCCAGAGCCAACCGCATGTTCCATGCATCGCGCAGCATGGCTTTGGCGAGTTCGAACAGTTCCTTGGCTGGCTGCATGCCTTTCAGGATGTTCGCAAAGCCTTCGTCCATTTTGGCGACAGGCACTGACTTGCCTTTGTTCTCGCAGGTGCGTGTCTGGCAGCGGTAATAGGCATAGTGGCGATACTTGCCCTTCGACCATGCCCCCGTCATCGCATTGCCGCAGCAGTCACACGCGACAAAACCGCGAAGCGGAAAGTCTTCGTTGATATCAGCACGCGCCGCAGGCCGTCTCTTCTTGCCCTCAAGCACGTCCTGGATTTGCTGATAGGTCTCGAAATCGATCAAGCCTTCATGGTTACCTTTACGTACACCGACGCCCCACTTTGGCGCTTCAACAAAACCAGCATAGACAACCTTCCTAAGCAGTCTGTTCACAGTCATGGCACGAAGCGTGCCGTCTTTCCTATCCTTGGGAAAATGTGGGTTTCGCTCGAGAAAGCGCAGAACTTCTGCCTGAGATGCAAAATGACCCGTGGCATAGCCTTCAAGCGCCTGTTGCACCACAGGTGCCTGTCTGACGTCAGCGCCTATGGGTCCAAATAGGGCAAATTGCTAAGAGAGTGTTCTTGGCTCATCGTAACCACTGAGGAGTGGGACATGAGACAGACAACCGGAAC
>CBFHTU010000060.1:0-8854 GCA_965658825.1 Yoonia sp. | reverse complement strand
TTGATTTGACGGCCGTCAGCGCCTTTACCGAGGGCGACCGCGTGTTCCATCAAAAGTTCGGCTATGGCGAGGTGATGGGCATTGAGGGCGATAAGCTGGTCATCGAATTTGACAAGGCAGGGTCAAAGCACGTCGTTGCACGCTTTATTGTGTCTGCGGCTGATGCAGATGACGTGCCGTTTTAAGGCGTGTAATTCAGAAAACGCGAGGGCTTGGCGCTCGCTTTAGGGACAGGAGTCGGCATGAAAATTACGATTGAGACGACGGTACGCGCACCTTTGGCCCGAGTTTGGGAGTGCTGGACGACGCCTGCGGATATTATGGCGTGGAATGCGGCGTCGGATGATTGGCATACGACATCCGCGACCGTGGATCTGCGGGAAGGTGGCGCGTTTTCAAGCCGGATGGAGGCCACGGATGGGTCCATGGGCTTTGATTTTGGCGGCACTTACACCCGAGTAGAGCCGATGTCGCTGATTGAGGCGAGCTTTGGTGATCGTAACATGTCGGTTGCGTTTACTGAATTAGCCGAGGGTGTTCTCGTCCGCGAGACGTTCGACGCCGAAGATCAAAACCCCATCGAGATGCAGCGGGCGGGCTGGCAGGCGATCTTGGATCATTTCAAGCGCCACACCGAGGCTAAGACTTAGTGGTTCAGCATCGGGTAGAGCGAGACCACCAGTAGCAGCGCCATTGTCACGTTGAAGATGCGCAAGCGCTTGGCTGTGCCAAGCCAGCGGCGCAGTTGCATGCCCATCCACGCCCAGACGGTGACGGAAGGGAAGTTGACGGCGCAGAATATCACCGCGACGATAGCAGCCCCGCCGATCACGCCGAAATTATGCGGAGCGTAGCCGCTGATCGCGGTGATTCCCATGATCCATGCCTTGGGGTTGACCCATTGAAAGGCAGCGGCTTGCAGGAATGTGAAGGGCGTGCCTTCGACCTTTTTCGCCTCGGGCGGGACGGCATTGGCGATTTTCCACGCCAGCCAGAGCATATAGGCAGAGCCCGCAACCTTCAGGATCGTGTTCAGGATCGGATAGGCCTCAAAGACCTGCAACAAAATCACCCCGATCATAAAGACCATGAAGGCGTGCCCGAGGCTCACGCCCAGCATATGCGGGACTGTGCGCCGTAGCCCGTAATTGGCCCCCGAGGCCATAAGCATCAGGTTATTTGGCCCCGGCGTGATCGAGGAGGCGAAGGCAAAGCCCAGAAGCCCGATGAAAAGTGCATATGTCATGGCGCGCTTATAGATGCCGCATCGCCCAATGGAAGGGGATTCAGAGGATCGTCGTGGAGGTCAGAAAACTGGCGAGGCTCAGGCCGCCTACAAGGGAGAGGAAGATATAGGGGAGGATATGCATGGACCTATTCCTTTGTCTGTCCGTTCTTGAACGGGACAGCGCGGAACTTCCGTCGATTTTGGACATAAAAAAACGGTCATGCCCGGGAGGAGGTGGGCATGACCGTTTCTATCAATCAGCGCCCGCTCGCATCTCGGGAGGAGAAGAGGCGGGGCGCTTCCTCACGACCTTTTGCCCGGGAGGAGGTGGGCGTTATGGGGCGCGGTAGTTTCGGGACTGTCGGGAGGAGGTGACAGGACCGAATGTCGTGCGGTGGTGGCGATACCCGGGAGGAGGTGGGTATCGCCGCCGTTCCAATGGACCACATGCACAGGGGAGGCTGGCGTTTGTGGCCCGACCAGATGCGTATTTCAGGGAGGAGGATACGCATCCAATTCTAAATTACTTGCCGTAGGCAGCTTCCAAAGCGATTGCTTTGATCATAGAGCGGGAGATGCCAAGATCAGCGAGGTCGCGGTTGGAGAGCATTTCCAGCTCGGTAAGTGTTGTTGTGTAGATCTTGCGCTGGGCGCGAGCTGCTGCGAAGTTCTCGCGCAGGGCCGCAAAACGCTGGGAAAGTGTGATGCCGCCGGTGCGTGCTGTGTTTACATATGCCATGTTAATTTCTTTCTTCTACTCGTGTACGCTGCGCCGTATTGCGCTTTGTTGTTACTAAGATGGCGGTAACGCTGCGCTTGCACAATCCCCCGCTTGATCAATGCTGCTATGCAGCAAATGCATAAGTCCCGTTGACCTAAGGTCATGAGAAGATTGGTTAATTATCAAAGGCGCATTGCCGCCTTGCACAAGTGGTCACAGATGCGACATGGTGCGGGAAATTAAGGCAAAGTTGAAAGCGGAGTGCAAATTATGGCGGTGACACGTGATGAAATTTTAGGCGCTTTGTCGCGGCTGACGTTACCTGATGGTGGCGATCTGGTGAGCCGCGACATGATCCGCGCTTTGGGCATCGAAGGCGGCACGGTTCGATTCGTCATCGAGGCGCCCGATGCGGCGATGGCCGCAAAGATGGAGCCCCAGCGTGCGGCGGCTGAGGCGGCGGTCAAGGCCTTGGCGGGTGTTGCGTCGGTATCGGTTGTCTTGACGGCCCATGGCCCTGCTGCGCCAAAGCCTGCGCCGCCGAGCCTTAAGATTGGCGGCCATCCGACACCGCAGGCAGGCCCGACCCGCCCTTCCGGTGTTGACCGCATTCTGGCGATTGGCTCTGGCAAGGGGGGCGTGGGCAAATCCACCGTCTCGTCAAACCTTGCCGTGGCGCTGGCCCGTGAAGGCCGCCGTGTGGGTCTGCTTGATGCCGATATCTATGGCCCGAGCCAGCCGCGTATGATGGGGGTCAGTAAACGGCCCGCCTCTCCCGACGGCAAAACAATCATTCCGCTACACGCGCACGGCGTCACAATGATGTCGATCGGTCTGATGATGGATCCTGACAAGGCGATTGTCTGGCGCGGTCCGATGCTGATGGGCGCGTTGCAGCAGATGCTCGGGCAGGTCGAATGGGGCGAGTTGGACGTGCTGATCGTGGATTTGCCGCCGGGCACGGGCGATGTGCAGCTGACGCTTTGTCAAAAGACCGAGCTGACGGGGGCGATTGTTGTCTCGACACCGCAGGATGTGGCGCTCTTGGATGCCCGCAAGGCGGTGGATATGTTCAATACGCTCAAAACCCCTGTGCTCGGCATGATCGAGAATATGTCGACCTTTGTCTGCCCTGAATGCGGTCACGAGGCGCATATCTTTGGCCATGGCGGTGTGAAGGCCGATGCAGAGCGTTTGGGGATTCCGTTCCTTGGCGCTTTGCCGATTGATCTGGACACGCGGCTTGCGGGCGATGCCGGCACGCCGATTGCTGCGGGCGAAGGGCCGATGGCGGATGCTTACCGCGCGCTGGCACGGCGTTTCATCGACGGTGGTATGGCGTAAATGGAGATCCGGCTGGCGACGCCTGCGGATGCGAACGGTATCTGGGCGCTATTACAGCCCGTGTTTCGCGCGGGCGAGACCTATGCGATTGATCCTGAGATCAGCCGCGAGGACGCGTTGGTCTATTGGATGGACCTGCCTGCGGCGACTTACGTCGTGGAGCAGGCAGGGGCCATCATCGGCACTTACTATATAAAGACGAACCAACAGGGCGGCGGGCGCCATGTGTGTAACTGCGGCTATATCGTGGGCGAGGCTGCGCGCGGGCAGGGCCTCGCCGCGCAGATGTGTGTGGCGTCGCAAGATCAGGCGCGCGCGCTGGGATACCGCGCGATGCAATTCAACTTTGTGCTGGCCAGCAATGTGGGGGCGGTGAGGCTCTGGCATAAGCTTGGCTATCAAACCGTGGGCCTGATCCCGCGCGCATTCGATCACCCGTCACTGGGGCTGGTGGATGCGCATGTCATGTATCTGTGGTTGGACGCGGCCCAAGACTAACACTTCTGGGATTTTATGGAATCTGTGGGGCGGCTTGGGAATCACTGGGCCGATTCTGGCCGATTCCATGGGATTTGCGCGGGTGCTGGGCTTGCGAAAGCAAATGTTCCCATTATGTTCGAGCTTGAGTCGACCTGTGGATAACTTTTTTGGGATTTTATGGCACTTATGTAAAATCTGCATATTTGCACCATATATTGTGGATATTTTGACTTGTTACACAGGATTTTCCGCATCCTGCTTGTGGATAACACCAGATGTTGTCGGATAAGTCGGTGGAAAACACCATGTAGTCCCATGAATTCCCAAAAAGTTGTTGCCAGACCCAATTTCATGGGTCATGAAGGATGCACGGTAACGACGAGAACATGACAACAAGGGGCGACAAAGAACCCCATGGCAAAAGCAGGTTTCATACAGGCCTTGTCATTACCGAACAAAGAGATCCGGCGCGCGAGCGAGCAGACATCCCCCCAGGTGGCGCGCGCAGCTGGACATACCCGGCAACGGGAAGATGGCGGCGGATTGAGTAGTGGCAGCTAACTCAATCCGCCGTTTTCAGTTATAATGCTCGGTTTTCGGGCAGGCAGGTTTAGAAGGGTCAACGGGACAGTGGTTCTGAGTTTTACAGGCGAACACACCCAAAAGGTGGACGGTAAGGGGCGCATGTCGATCCCTGCCGATTTTCGTCGTGTACTCGAAGCCCAAGACCCCGAGTGGACCGAAGGTCTGAACCCGCGCATGTATTTGCTCTATGGTGAGCACCTCAAAAAAGAATTGCACGTCTATACGGTTGCAGAGTTCGGCAAGCTGGTTGATCAGATCAACGCGATGCCAAAAGGCTCTCCCGCAAAAAAGAAGCTGTCCCACCTATATATCGGTCAATCCATGAAGATGGAAATCGACAAGGATGGTCGCACGGTCATGCCAATCCGCCAGCGCGAAAAGCTGGGCCTGAAGGATGGCGAATTGTATTTCCGCGGCGTCGGCGACCACTTCGAGATTTGGAAAGCCGAGACATTCAACGAGACCGTCGCCGAGGATATGACGGCTTGGCTTGACGAGATGCCCGAAGACTTTGATCCGCTCTCGCTTTTGGGCGAAGGCTAGGAGGACCCGATGTCAGCTGCCACTGAAACATCCCCACACATTCCAGTTCTGATCCGCCCGCTCATTGCGGCGGTGTCCCCTGTCACGGGCGTTTGGCTCGATGGCACCTTTGGCAATGGCGGCTATACCCGCGCACTGCTGGCCGCCGGGGCCGATAAGGTGATTGCGGTTGACCGCGACCCTGTTGTTTTCGACATGGCCGCCGAATGGATCGGTTCGTTCGGTGATCGGATCGAGACCGTGCAGGGCGAATTTTCCAAGCTTGATCAATATGCCAGCGACCTCGACGGCGTTGTACTTGATCTGGGGGTGTCTTCCATGCAGTTGGATATTGCCGAGCGCGGCTTTTCCTTCATGCGCGACGGGCCGCTGGATATGCGCATGTCGCAATCGGGGCGGTCTGCTGCGGATATCTGCAACGAGGCCGATGAGGCGGAGATTGCGTCGATTATCTATCTTTACGGCGAAGAGCGCGCCTCGCGCCGCATTGCCAAGGCGATTGTCGCCAACCGCCCGCTGACCACGACCCTGCAATTGGCATCTATTGTTTCGGGCTGTTTGCCGCGGGCCAAGCCGAACCAGAGCCACCCCGCGACCCGCACCTTCCAAGCGCTGCGGATTGCGGTAAACAATGAATATGGCGAATTGGCCGAAGGCTTGATGGCGGCGGAACGCGCGCTCAAGCCGGGCGGCCACTTGGCCGTTGTGACCTTCCATTCGGTCGAGGACCGCATGGTCAAACGCTTCCTTCAGGCCCGCTCTGGCGGCATGGCCAACGCCAACCGCTATGCGCCCGAAGTCGAGCAAGAAGTTGCGGCGTTTCGGGTTGAAAAGCGCAAGGCGATTGGGCCTGACGATCAGGAACTCAACGAGAATCCACGCTCGCGCTCTGCAAAGCTACGCGTCGCGATCCGCACGGATGCACCTGCGATGGCGATTGATCCCGCCAAATTGGGCATGCCGATGATGAATAAAGGGAGCAGATAGATGCGCAGCATTCTTTTTGTTTTGGCAGGCCTGATGGTGATGGGCCTCGCGTTTTGGTCCTATCAGGAAAACTACAAGACTCGCGACGCGATTTCCGAGGTGCGCCAGCTTCATGCTCAAATCGGGCAGAACCACGAGCGTTTGGGCATGTTGCGTGCAGAGTGGGCCTATTTGAACCGCCCCGACCGCCTGTCTGATCTGGCCGAGTTGAATTTCGAGCGGTTGGGCCTCTTGCCGCTGATGCCCGACGCTTTCGGGCGGGTGGATCAGATCATTTATCCGATCCCTGATCTTTTGCCGATTATTGTGCCCGTCGAGGTGGGCAGCGATCCCGTGACCGAAGGGGAGGAAGCCCTGTGATCCGCACGCCGCTCCGCCCGCTCGCCCGCATTCTCAAAGCCCGTGAAAAGGGTGAAAACCCCGACGCGATCGAGGCCGAAAACATCCGCTTGCGCCGCGAAGACCTGCGCGACAAATCGCGTTTGCGCGCCGAGGGGCGTTTGATCGTCATGGGGGCGATGTTTGCCTTGGCCTACGGGGCCATCGGCATTCGCATGGGCGCTTTGGCAGGGACCACGCCCGAAGAGCCGCAGTCCGCGTCTATCGGCAGCCCGATCATCGGGCAGCGTGCCGATATCACCGACCGCAATGGGCGGCTGTTGGCCACCAATCTTGATACACATTCGCTATATGCCCACCCCAAAGACATGGTTGATCCCGCCCGCTGCGCGCGTGAACTGGCGGCAATATTTCCCGAATTGAAAGAAGAGCAACTTCTGAAGGATTTTACGGGGTCGCGTAAATTCGTATGGATTCGTAGGCAGTTAAGCCCCGAGCAGATGCAGCAAGTCCACGATATCGGTAGCCCCGGTCTGGTGTTTGGTCCGCGCGAGATGCGGCTTTATCCCAATGGCGCGATTGCGGCGCATATCTTGGGCGGGGCGTCCTACGGGCGCGAAGGCGTGGCCAGCGCCGAAGTGATCGGCGTCGCGGGCATTGAGCGTAAATTTGACGACTACTTGCGTGATCCGGCCAATGAAGGCGCGCCGCTGGAACTGTCGATTGACCTGACCGTACAAGCCGCCGCCGAAGAGGTGCTCGCGGGGGGCATGTCGATCATGAACGCCAAAGGTGCGGCCTCGGTTTTGATGGATGTGCATACGGGCGAAATTATCTCGATGGTCTCTCTGCCGGATTTCGATCCTAACAACCGCCCGCAAGTCTTGCTGACCGGTGACCAGTCCGACAGCCCGCTGTTTAACCGCGCCGTGCAGGGGGTTTACGAGCTTGGCTCGACCTTCAAGATTTTCGCGGTGGCGCAAGCGATGGAATTGGGCCTCGTTCATGCCGAGACGTTGATCAATACCAAAGGCCCGTTGCAATGGGGCAAGTTCCGCATTCGCGACTTCCACGATTACGGTGCCGAGCTGTCGACGACGGATGTGATTGTGCAGTCGTCCAACATTGGCACGGCCCGCATCGCGATGCAGATCGGGGCCGAGCGTCAGCAGGATTTCTTGCGCGGACTTGGCTTTATGGAACCGACGCCTGTGGAGCTGCAAGAGGCCCCCTCCGGTGCGCCGCTTCTGCCCAAAAACTGGTCCGAATTGTCAACCATGACAATCTCTTACGGTCACGGCCTGTCGTCTTCGCCGCTGCATTTGGCGACCGCCTATTCGTCGCTTCTGAATGGCGGCACGCGGGTTTATCCGACGCTCTTGAAGCGGGATCTCGTGCAAAGCGGCCCGCGCGTAGTGCGCGAGGATATCTCCCAGAGCGCGCGCGATATGCTGCGTCAGGTCGTTGTGCGCGGCACGGCCTCTTTTGGCGAGGTCGAGGGCTACGAAGTGGGTGGCAAGACAGGCACCGCCGACAAGCCCAAAGAAAACGGTGGCGGCTATTATAAAGATAAGGTCATTTCGACCTTCGCCTCGGTCTTTCCGGCCAATGACCCGCAATATGTGCTGGTTGTCACCTTTGACGAGCCGTCGGAGAACTCAAGCGATACACCGCGCCGCACCGCAGGCTGGACGGCTGTGCCTGTGGCCGCGGAGATCATCCGCCGCGTCGCACCGCTTCTGGGGTTGCGACCACAAGTGGACAGTCTGGAGCCGATCGGTGTAACACTCACCTCAAACTGAGTGAGTGGGTGACATGGGCCAACAGACCAAAACATTAACCGAGCTGGGCTTGACCGCAGCAGGGGGCCGCGAGGCGAATATTTCAGGGCTCACGGTTGATAGCCGCGCGGTGGCTCAGGGCATGCTATTTGCGGCCCTTCCCGGCGTGAAGGTGCACGGGGCTGCATTTATCGACACGGCCCTGGCCCAAGGCGCAGCGGCGATTCTGACGGATGCCACAGGTGCCGCATTGGCCGCAAATGCGCTGGCAGCCTCGCCGGTTGCCGTGATCGTCGCCCAAGACCCGCGTCAAACACTGGCCCAAACCGCAAGCCTATGGTTTGGCGCGCATCCGCGCACGGTTGTGGCGGTGACGGGCACCAATGGCAAAACCTCCGTGAGCACCTTTGCCCGCCAGATCTGGGAGGAAATGCAGATCGCAGGCGTGAACCTTGGCACGACGGGGGTCGAGGGCGCATGGTCGCACCCGCTTAAGCACACAACACCCGAGCCGATTACCTTGCACCGCGTCTTGGCCGAAGCTACCGCCGAGGGGATCACCCATGTCGCGATGGAGGCTTCCTCGCACGGTCTGGACCAGCGCCGTCTTGACGGCGTGCTTTTGACGGCTGCGGCCTTCACGAATTTCACCCAAGATCACTTGGATTATCACGAGACATTCGAGGCCTATTTCCAGGCGAAGATGGGTCTTTTCACCCGCGTTTTGCCCGATGACGGTGTGGCCGTGATCAACCTTGACGACCCGAAAGGCGAGCAGGTCGCCGCGATCTGCGCAGAGCGCGGCCAAGAGGTGATCGGCGTCGGTCGTCACCCTGACGCCCGGTT
>CBFHTU010000059.1:0-9009 GCA_965658825.1 Yoonia sp. | reverse complement strand
GCAAGCGCGTTGCACGTGGTCCAGGTTCTGGCTCGGGTAAAACTGCTGGCCGTGGTATTAAGGGTCAGAAGTCCCGTTCCGGTGTCGCTATTGGTGGCTACGAAGGCGGCCAGATGCCACTCTACCAGCGTCTGCCAAAGCGCGGCTTCAACAAGCCAAACCGTAAGGCATTTGCTGTGATCAACCTTGGCTTGATCCAGAAATTCATCGACGCCGGCAAGATCGACATCAAATCCGACATCACCGAAGAAGCATTGGTTGCTTCGGGTGCATTGCGTCGTGTGAAAGACGGCGTGCGCGTTCTCGCAAAGGGCGAATTCACATCCAAAGCGAACCTCGTTGTTCACGGCGCCTCTGCCGGTGCTGTTGAGGCTGTGGAAAAAGCTGGCGGCAAGGTCACCGTGACAGCAACTCCGAAGGCCGCGGCAGAGTAACACCTTGTGAGGGGCCGTAAGGTCACTTACATACGGTAAATAATTCCCAAACGCCGCCACTCGGGGACCCGACTGGCGGTGTTTTCATGAAAAGAGAGACGCATGGCATCCGCAGCAGAACAAATGGCAGCAAACATGAGCTGGGGCGCATTCGGTAAGGCAACCGAACTGCGCCAGCGCATCCTGTTCACAATCGGCCTTTTGATGGTTTACCGCCTTGGCACCTATATCCCCGTTCCCGGGATTGATGGCGCTGCATTGCGGTCGTTCATGGACGAAGCGGCGACGGGGATCGGCGGCATCTTGTCCATGTTCACCGGTGGCGCTTTGTCGCGTATGGGCATCTTCGCACTGGGTATCATGCCTTATATCTCTGCATCCATCATCATTCAGCTGATGGGCTCGATGTGGGAGCCGCTCAAGAACCTCAAAAAAGAGGGTGAGCAGGGACGTCGCAAGATGAACCAGTACACTCGCTATCTGACTGTGATCCTCGCGACGTTTCAGGCCTACGGCCTCTCGCGCAGCCTTGAGGCTGGCGATCTGGCGTCGAACCCCGGTTTGTATTTCCAAGCGGCCTGCGTGATCACCATCGTTGGCGGCACCATGTTCCTGATGTGGCTTGGCGAGCAGATCACTGCGCGCGGCATCGGCAACGGCATCTCGCTTATTATCTTCGTCGGCATCGTCGCCGAAGTGCCTGCGGCGGCTGCACAGTTCCTGTCTCAGGGCCGCTCTGGCGCGATTTCGCCTTTCGTGATCGTGGGCGTGATCCTGATGGTGATCGCCATCCTTGCCTTTGTGGTGTTCATGGAGCGCTCGCTGCGCAAGATCCACATCCAATACCCGCGTCAACAACGTGGTATGAAGGTCTATGACGGCTCGACATCGCACCTGCCGATCAAGGTGAACCCAGCGGGCGTTATTCCTGCGATCTTCGCTTCTGCCTTGCTGTTGTTGCCAACGACGATCAGTACGTTCTCTGGCGGCTCTACCGGCCCCGTGATGTCCACGATCCTCGCTTACTTTGGCCCCGGTCAGCCGCTCTATCTACTGTTCTTCGCGGCGATGATTGTCTTCTTCACCTATTTCTATACGCGTGAAGTTGCGTTCAAGACGGACGAAGTTGCCGATAACCTCAAGAACCAAAACGGGTTCATTCCGGGAATCCGCCCCGGCAAGAAGACCGCCGAATATCTTGATTACGTCGTCACGCGCATTCTGGTTCTTGGCTCTGGCTATCTCGCGCTTGTCGCGCTGCTGCCGGAAATCATCCGTAGCCAGCTTTCTATTCCGTTTTACTTTGGCGGTACATCCGTGCTCATCATTGTGTCGGTTGGGATGGATACGATCCAACAGATCCAATCTCATTTGCTGGCCCATCAATACGAGGGCCTGATTGAAAAGTCTCAGCTGCGTGGGAAGAGCCGCACTGGGAAAAAGAAGGGGCCATCTCGTCGATGAACATTATACTGCTGGGACCGCCAGGCGCGGGCAAAGGAACACAAGCACGTAAACTCGTTGAAGAACGCGGCATGGTGCAATTGAGTACTGGCGACATGCTTCGTGCCGCACGGACCAGCGGAACGGACATGGGCAAAAAAGTTGCCGCTGTCATGGATGCTGGCAACCTTGTGACAGACGAGATTGTGATCGGTTTGATCCGTGAGCAACTCGAATCTGACAATGCACCCGGCGGCTATATTTTCGACGGCTTCCCGCGCACATTGGCTCAGGCCGACGCACTGGGGAACCTTCTGGTGGAAATGGGCGAAACACTTGACCGCGTGATCGAGATGCAAGTTGATGACGAGGCACTTGTTGCCCGTATCACAGCGCGCTCTACCTGTGGCGATTGTGGTGAGGTTTACAACGACCAAACCAAACCTTGGCCTGCTGACGGCAAATGCTCCAGCTGTGGCGGCACCAACCAGACGCGCCGCGCCGACGACAACGAGGACAGTCTCAAGACCCGTCTTATGGCCTATTACAAACAGACATCACCACTGGTTGGCTACTACTACGCCAAGGGTGATCTAAAGTCCGTGAACGGCCTTGCCAGCATGGATGAGGTCGCGGCATCTATCACCAAGGCGCTTAGCTAAAACAGATTTGCGGCGGGGGTTGACCCCTGCCCGTATCGCCCATAAACAGCGCCATCCCCTAGGGGAATCAATTTGTGGTTAATGGGTCGCCCCCAAAGATCACAGAACACCTCGATATGACGCGGCCCGACGTTCATCGTTCGGGCCTCCGTTGTGAAAAAAGGTTCCGGAATGACGGAATCGCAACGAAAAGGAATTAGCACTTGGCACGTATTGCTGGCGTGAACATCCCAACAGGGAAGCGTGTTCTCATCGCCCTCACATATATCACTGGTATCGGTCCAGCTAAGTCAGAAGAAATCTGCGAAGCTGTTGGTATCGACCGCGCACGTCGCGTAAACGAACTGTCGGATGCCGAAATCCTGAAGGTTCGTGAATACATCGACGAGCACCTGACTGTTGAAGGCGACCTTCGCCGTGAAACACAGATGAACATCAAGCGTCTGATGGACCTTGGTTGCTACCGTGGCCTGCGTCACCGTCGTAACCTGCCCGTTCGTGGTCAGCGTACATCAACTAACGCTCGTACTCGCAAAGGTCCTGCAAAGGCCATTGCTGGTAAGAAGAAATAAGGGAGGGCATCAGATATGGCACGCGATACTAAACGCACCAAGAAGAAGGTCTCCAAGAACATCGCCGCTGGCGTTGCTCACGTGAACTCTTCGTTCAACAACACAAAAATCCTGATTTCCGACGTGCAGGGCAATGCGATCGCTTGGTCGTCTGCTGGCACAATGGGCTTCAAAGGCTCCCGTAAATCCACACCTTATGCGGCCCAGATGGCTGCTGAAGATGCGGGTAAGAAAGCACAAGACCACGGTGTTAAGACACTGGAAGTCGAAGTGCAGGGTCCAGGTTCTGGCCGTGAGTCCGCATTGCGCGCTCTGGCTGCTGTTGGTTTCAACATCACATCTATCCGTGACGTGACGCCAATGGCACACAACGGCTGCCGCCCACCAAAGCGCCGCCGCGTATAAGATCGACAAAACGTGTTGGGGTCGTGCATCTATTTGCATGGCCCCAATCCGTCATTTTGAAACCTCGGGCGTTTGCCTTTTTGGACATGAAAGGTAGACAAGAATGGAGGGACACATGATCCACAAGAACTGGGCTGAATTGATCAAGCCAACACAGCTTGAAGTAAAGCCGGGCAATGACCCGATGCGTCAAGCAACTGTGATTGCTGAACCACTGGAGCGGGGCTTCGGCCTGACGCTGGGCAACGCCCTGCGCCGCATCCTGATGTCGTCTTTGCAGGGTGCCGCAATTACGGCCGTGCAAATCGACAATGTGCTGCACGAGTTTTCATCCGTGTCCGGTGTACGTGAAGACGTCACCGACATCGTGTTGAACCTCAAAGGTGTTGCAATCCGTATGGAAGTCGAAGGGCCGAAGCGCCTGAGCGTTCAGGCCAAAGGCCCAGGCGTTGTGACTGCTGCGGATATCTCCGAGACTGCTGGTATCGAGGTTTTGAACAAGGACCACGTGATCTGCCACCTCGACGAGGGCGCAGACCTTTACATGGAACTGACAGTGAACACTGGCAAGGGCTATGTAGCGGCAGACAAGAACAAGCCAGAAGATGCACCGATCGGCATGATCTCCATCGACGCGATCTATTCGCCGGTGAAGAAAGTGTCTTACGACGTGCAGCCGACCCGCGAAGGTCAGGTTCTGGACTATGACAAGCTGACGATGAAAGTCGAAACAGACGGTTCCATTACGCCAGATGATGCAGTGGCATACGCTGCACGCATCTTGCAGGACCAACTGTCTATCTTCGTCAACTTTGACGAGCCAGAGTCGGCAACTGCTGGTGCGGATGATGACGGCCTCGAGTTCAACCCGCTTCTGTTGAAGAAAGTGGACGAGCTGGAACTGTCTGTCCGTTCTGCAAACTGCCTCAAGAACGACAACATCGTTTACATCGGCGATCTGATCCAGAAAACCGAAGCAGAAATGCTGCGCACACCAAACTTCGGCCGCAAGTCTTTGAACGAGATCAAAGAAGTGCTGTCCGGTATGGGTCTGCACCTCGGCATGGACGTTGAGGACTGGCCGCCCGACAATATCGAAGATCTGGCCAAGAAGTTCGAAGACCAGTTCTAAGAAAAATTGCGTCTTACCCGTGCACGTTGAGTGCACGGGTAATGCACGCGAAATACTGGGCAATTCTGCCCCAATAACGAGGCTGGCACGCATCAGACCTCTGCACAAAGCATAATTAGGAGATACCTCAAATGCGTCACGCAAGCGGCTACCGCAAGCTCAACCGGACACACGAACACCGCAAAGCGATGTTTGCAAACATGGCCGGTTCGCTCATTGAACATGAGCAAATCAAAACAACTTTGCCAAAAGCAAAAGAACTCAAGCGTATCATTGAAAAGCTGATCACACTTGGCAAGCGCGGCGATCTTCATGCACGCCGTCAAGCAGATGCGCGCCTCAAGCAGGCGATGCACACAGCGAAACTTTTCGAAGTGCTTGGCCCACGTTACGCAGAGCGTCAGGGCGGCTATGTGCGCGTTCTGAAGGCTGGCTTCCGTTACGGTGACATGGCGCCAATGGCGATCATCGAATTTGTCGACCGTGATATCGACGCAAAAGGTGCGGCAGACCGCGCGCGCCTCGTCGAATATGTGGACGCAGACGAGGCATAAGCCACTTCTGACGAACAAGACATTGAAAGGCCTCGCAAGCGCGGGGCCTTTTTTTTGCGGCAAGCCTTTTCCCTGTTGCGCATTTGCACGTGACGGATGAGCATTAACCATAAATTTCTTAAGAAATGAACGGGTTTGGCCTAACCATATGATTGCAGGTGAATTTTATGAAAATTTGGTTACAATTTTAGGTTGACCTGGAGGCCCAGACGTTGAGATAACAAATATCATGTCCCTGCGAACAAGCGTTGATTATTACACGACACGGCTTTCGGCCTTGGCTCCGGGCGGGTTCTTCTTCGCCCTGCACATCCGTTTTGCCTTGCCACTGATGCATCACCAAACCTACCCGCAGGGCTGGACCGATTTGTATACAGAGGAGGCTTATGCGTTACGCGATCCAATCATAGCTTGGGGCTTTAGTGAGGTTGGAACATCGCGTTGGAATGAAATCAAAATACCTGATCCATTCGATATTTTGGGACAGGCGCGCTCATTTGGTATGATTCACGGCTTTGCCGTGTCTTGTGGCCCGATGAAGTCACGCACGATTGCTTCTGCGGCACGTGCGGACAGGGAATTTACAGACGATGAAATGCTGGAATTCTCGCGATTGATCCAGCAACTACACGCACTCACGGAGCCCCCAAAGTCCTTAACGGACGCCCAAATTGAAGCCCTGCGGTGCGTTGCCAATGGGGACCGTCATGCAGCTGCCGCCGCACGTTTGAACATCTCAGAGAGCGCGTTTAAAGCGCGTCTTACTGCTGCCCGCGCAAGTCTTCTTGCGCGCACGACAGCCGAGGCCATCCAACGGGCAAGGGATTACAGGCTGCTTTGACCTCTCCACTGGAGGCTCAAGCAGGGTTGTGTGACCCTTTAACCCCCCTGCCAGGAGGCCTCTACCATGCACAGCACAACTCTTTCGTTCGCCAATATGCACAACCATGGCGAGCTATTTGCTAACATCCTTCGCGCCCGACGCGAGTCTTTCATTGTCAAAAATAACTGGAACCTGCCCGAAACCATGGGCATGGAATACGACCAGTATGACACCCCCGTCTCCCGCTGGCTTGCCGTTCATGATGACACGGGACGTGTTCTTGCAGGTGTCCGCCTGACGCCCACGACCGCCCGTTGCGGTATCTACAGCTATATGATTCGCGATGCGCAGCGCGGCTTGCTGGAGAGCATTCCCGACGATCTGCTGTATGGCGAGGCACCCGTTGAGCCATCGACATGGGAGGTCACTCGCGGGTTTGTCACCCATGATATCCCTGCTGGTCTGCGTCAACGCGTCCGCGCCCATCTGGTGCTCCAAATGCTGCGCACATCGCGCGAAGAGGGGATCAGCAAGATGCTCGCACTGCTCCCGTTAAACTGGGGCCGATGGGCGAACCGCTGCAACCTTGATATGAAGGCCGCAGGCCGCAACATGAACATGGGCGGCATTGATTATCAGGCGGTTTGGATCGACTTTTCGACGCAGCTACACTGATACTTTCAAAAGGGGTCGTGGGGGCATAGATTGCCCCCATGACCGACTTGTTCAACAGTACCCCGTCCTCGATTCCGGCAGGCCCGCGCCCGCTCGCAGATCGGTTGCGTCCGAAAACATTGGCGGAGGTCATTGGCCAAGAGCAGGTGCTCGGGCCGGATGCGCCACTGGGGATCATGCTCGCCTCTGGCTCGCTGTCATCGCTGATTTTCTGGGGTCCGCCCGGCGTTGGCAAGACCACGATTGCGCGACTGCTGGCGGATGAGACCGATCTCCATTTTGTTCAGATCAGCGCAATTTTCACTGGCGTTCCCGATCTACGCAAAGTCTTTGAAGCCGCCAAGATGCGCCGCCAGAATGGCAAGGGTACGCTTTTGTTCGTGGACGAGATTCACCGCTTTAATAAGGCCCAACAGGACGGCTTTTTGCCCTATATGGAAGACGGTACGATCCTTTTGGTGGGGGCCACGACTGAGAACCCCAGCTTTGAACTGAACGCTGCTGTGCTGTCACGCAGTCAGGTGTTGATCCTCACGCGCCTTGATCTGGGCGATCTGGAGCGGCTGATGCAGCGCGCCGAGAAAGACCTTGGCCGCGCGCTGCCGCTGACGGGGGATGCCCGCGACGCACTGATGGAAATGGCCGACGGGGATGGCCGCGCCTTGCTCAATCTGGTCGAGCAAGTCTCGGCGTGGAAAGTGGACGGCAAGATCGACCGGACCGGCCTGACCAAGCGGTTGATGAAGCGGGCCGCGAAATACGACAAGTCGGGCGAGGAACATTACAACCTGATTTCCGCGCTGCATAAATCGGTGCGCGGCTCCGATCCTGATGCGGCGCTGTACTGGTTTGCACGGATGCTGGAGGGCGGGGAGGACCCGCGTTATCTGGCGCGCAGGTTGGTACGCATGGCCGTTGAAGACATCAGTCTCGCGGACCCGCAGGCGCAAGCGGTCTGCCTGCAGGCGTGGGACGCTTACGAGCGGCTGGGCAGCCCCGAGGGAGAGCTGGCACTTGCGCAGGCGGTGACCTATCTTGCATTGGCGCCGAAATCCAACGCCAATTATGTGGCCTATAAGGCCGCGCGGGCTGCGGCCAAACAGTTCGGCTCCGAGCCGCCGCCGGCTCATATTCTGAACGCGCCGACAAAGTTGATGATAGAGCAGGGCTTTGGCGCGGGCTATGCCTATGACCACGACGCCGAAGACGGATTTTCGGGGCAGAACTATTTCCCCGAAACCATGAAACGCCCGATCTTTTATGCGCCTGTGGATCGCGGGTTCGAGCGTGACCTCAAGAAACGTGTCGAATTCTTCGCAGGACTGCGCGCAAAGCGGGCTAAGACTTGACCAGCGGCCCACATTCGGCCAAGGCACAGGCATGATAACACCTGTGATCTCTGTGGCGATTGGCGGCGCGTTGGGCGCTGTAGCGCGTTACCTTGTGGGGTTGGCCGTGGCCTTCCCTTTGGGCACGTTGACCGTTAATGTGCTAGGCTCACTGGCAATCGGTTTGGTCTGGGCGCTGTTCGCAGTGCGCGGCTTGCAGGCTTGGTTGCCTTTGGTGATGACCGGATTTTTAGGGGGCTTTACGACGTTCAGCGCGTTTAGCCTCGATACACTGCGCCTTGTTGAAGGTGGCCGATACGCGGCGGCGGGGGGCTATGTTTTGGGCTCTGTGCTGCTGTCGCTTTTGGCCTGTGCCTTTGGACTGTGGCTTGCAAAAGGAATGACAACATGAGCGGCGTGCAAACCCGTGTAATCGGCCCCGATGATGGCGACCAGCGGCTTGACCGCTATATGCGCCGTCTGTTCCCGCATGTGACCCAAGGGCGCGTGGAAAAGATGTGCCGCAAGGGCGATATCCGTGTGGATGGGGGGCGTGTGAAATCGAACACACGCTTGGAGGTGGGCCAGACGATCCGCATCCCGCCGCTGCCGACCGAGGAACAAGCGGCGGCCACCGCGTCATTGCTCAAGCACGGCGTGACCAAGGCGGATGCCAAGCTGATCCAGTCCTGCGTGATCTACAAAGACGATCACATCATTGCGATCAACAAGCCCGCCGGTTTGGCGACGCAAGGCGGCTCTAAAACGCACCGGCACGTCGATGGCATGGCCGAGGCCTTGATGTTCGGCTACGAGGAAAAGCCCCGCTTGGTGCACCGGTTGGACAAGGACACTTCGGGTGTCTTGCTCCTTGCGCGCACGCGCATGATGGCCAAGCAATTTACCGAAAACCTCAAGCACCGCGACACCCGCAAGATCTACTGGGCCGCCGTTGCTGGCGTGCCGCATCCCCGTGCGGGA
>CBFHTU010000058.1:0-9355 GCA_965658825.1 Yoonia sp. | reverse complement strand
TCGGCGCGTAAATGCCGTCGCCATGTTCTCTATCGCCGCCCGTTTCCAAGTGCCGATCCAGGGCGGGTGAACGCCATATTTCTTGGACAGCTCTGCCATCGACATCTCCTCGCGGACGGCTTCAAGCGCTACCCTGGCTTTGAAATCGGGCGAATGGTTCTTTCGTTTCGTCATTTGGGATCACTTCTTTCACAAGCTGATCCACATTAACTACTGCTCCGAAATCTTGCGACCACCTCTATTCCGCGACTGTGTCTCCCGCACCAACTTGCCCACAAAGATACGCGACGCCGTTATGCTTGACGATTTCGCTCATACGCGCACTGGTCTCAATACGTTCGATCATTTTTGGGCCTCATTCATTTCAGGCTCTTCCATGGTCGCAAGTTCACCCAAGGTCACCGGTTTGAGCGGTGGGCGGATGCGGTAATATCCAGTGTCATCTAACGAAGCCTTATTGCTGGTCGCCAAGATTTGCGAAACAGACAGTCCGCAATAACGCCCTTGGCAGGGTCCCATCCCCGATCGTCCAAAAGCCTTGGCTTGGTTCGGACCGAGGCAGCCCAATCCCGCAAAGCGGCGGATGTCGCCAGCGGTTACCTCTTCGCAGCGGCAGATAATCGTCTCGTCCGCTGGTGCAATCGCACCCGCATAGGGCGGATAGGCAACATCAATAAAGGGGCGTGCTGCGCGCTCGAATTCCAATTGTTTGCGCTGTTTGCGCGCCGCAGCGTCTCGGTCGGACGTGGCGATGCCTTCAAGGTCATGGGCGATCTCTAGGGCAGCAATCCCACCTGCTAATGCAGCCGCCTTAGCGCCGCCGATCCCTGCCCCGTCGCCTGCGATGAACACCGTGGCAACGGCCGAGCGCCCCCAAGCGTCACACTCCGGCACAAAGCAGTTTTGTGCATCATCCCACCGGTGCGGAATGTCGATGGAGCGCGCCGCTTGGGTATTGGGGACAACACCGTGGTGCAGCAGTACTGCATCGCATTCAATACGGTGCGCCGCTTTGCCAATATTGAAGGTGACAGCTTGCACGGCTTGATCGCCTTCGATCGCAATATTCGTGGCACCGACATGGCGCGGGATGCCCGCACGACGCAGCTCCCACAACATCCGCAGCCCTTTGACCAGATACGGCCAGCCACGCAACGCGCCGCCCAAATGGCGCATTGATTTTGTCAGATCGCCCTTCGTTTGGGTTTCGACAAGTGCAAGCGGGGAAACCCCTGCACGCACCATCTGCGTGGCAATAAGATACAGCAGCGGACCCGATCCGACCAAGACCGCACCTTGGCAAGCAATACCCGATTGCTTGAGCAGGATTTGCGCCGCCCCCGCCGTCATAACACCAGGCAAGGTCCAACCCGGCAGCGGCATGGGTCGCTCCAATGCTCCGGTCGCCAGAAGGATTCTTTGACCAACCGCAAGCGCAGCTTTGCCGTTTTGCGTGAAAGCCACACGGGTGCCATCTTCGATCTGCCACACCACCGCGCCCTTGAGGTGGGTGATGTTTTCGTGATGCAAGGCTTTGGTCAGGGTCCGCCCGTGGGTGTAATCCTTGCCAAGTATATCGATCCGCGTGGCGCTCGCGCGGTCGACATTGCGGTAGATTTGCCCCCCTGCTGCAGGCAGTTCGTCAAGTATCAGCACGCTAAGTCCCAACTCGGCGGCGCGGCGGGCGGCGGACATTCCAGATGGCCCCGCACCGATAACAATCAGGTCAGCGTTATGCATCGGCGGCACCTCTTGCGGCTGGCATCGTAATTTCCAACCCTTTGGTGACCTGCAACATGCAGGCTTGCACCGTCATGCCGTCAATCTGGACCAAGCAATCAAAGCAGGCCCCCATCATACAAAACGGGCCTCTGGGGGCGCCTGAAACGGGCGTGTGCCGAAACGGCATGACACCCGCCACGAGCAAGGCGCCCGCGAGGTTTTCGCCAAGTGGCAGGCTCAAATCCTGTCCCTCAAAGCGGACCAGCACGTGTTCACTTTGGGGGTCAATTTCACGAAAGGGTGAATCGGTCTTCACTGAAGGCCTCCAGATTTGGCGCGCCTTCAGTCCCTTCCAGCCAATCAGGCAGGAAACGGGCATGTGCGGCGGCAAGTGTAATCCCGCTGTGACAGGTCACAAGATAGGCACCCGGCATGTCGGGGCTTTCCTGATAAATAGGCAAACCGTCCGGTGACAGGATGCGTAAAGCGCCCCAGCTACGGACCAACTGCGCTTTGGCGAGTGCGGGAAAAGCGGCGACCGCTTCGGCCGCGAGCCCTGAGAGGCCTGACTGGGTGACGTGATCATCCAGCCCGACCTCTTCGTTGGTCGCTCCGATCTGAATGCCGCCTTCGTCGGTCTGGCGCGCGATGAGCGAGGGGCGGTTGATCAATTTGGGCAGTTTCTCGGTGATCATGACCTGCCCGCGCTGCGGTCTGATCGGGGCCTTGAACCCCAACATAGACCCCAGTGACATCGCGCCAAGCCCAGCGGACAGGACGATTTTTCGCGCGCGCACCTCGGTGCCGTCTGCACAAGAAACGCGGAACAGATCAGGCTTGTCCACATGGGTCACATGCTTGCCGCTCAGAACCTGCCCGCCCAATCGGCGCACATCATCAGCAAGCGCGCGCAAGAGGTTCAGCGGGTTCGCATGGCCGTCCTGATGGTGCAGGATCGCCCCGACCACTTTCGGCCCAATCGCAGGTTCTTCACGGCGCAGCGCATTGTGGCCCAAAACCTCGAACGGATAATCACCGCCCAGTTTTTCCTTCAGTATTTCGTAGTCTGCGACAGTCGCCTCAAGGCTCTCTTCGGAAAAGTGGAGGTCGTAGCCCCCGTTTTGCTCGAGCCCCAGATTATGACCCGTTGAATCACTCAACTCTGCGGCAAAGCCAGCCCATGCGGCAGCCGAGGCCTGCGACCATTGTGCATAGCGCGGTTGCTTCATGCCTTTGGATTGCACCCAGACGAGGCCGAAATTACCGCGGCTTGCACGGAATGAACCGTCGTCGCCATCCAAAACCGTGACCCGAAGGCCGCGTTTGAGCAGGCCCCAAGCGGTCGAAAGGCCGACAATGCCGCCGCCGATGATGGCGTAATCCGATGCCATAAGATGCCTTTCAAAAGAGTTGTCGTGGTGGCGCGTAAACGCCACCACACGATTGGATTTTAGTTAGCTGCAGCAGCCACTTGGTCAAGGATCGCTTGACCCCACTCAGCGCCAACATCTTCGAGAACCTGCGGCCAGACTTCGGCGCGGACCTTCGCAGACATGGCGGCGAGGTCTTCGTCAGTCAGTGCGGCAACGGTCGCGCCCAGTTCATCAACCAGACGCTGTTCGTTTTGGCCCTGATCGGCCTCAGCAACCGTCCAGCGTGTGGCCTCGAAAGCCGCCGCTTGTGCCACCAAAGCCGCCTGATCTTCGTCAGACAAGGATGCCATGCTTTCGTTTGAGATAATCATGTACCAGACTTCAAAGTGCGTGTTGGCAGGGATGTAGGTCTTGGTCACATCGCGGAACGAGGCGTAGTAGCCTTCCGCGCCAGAGCCGATGACGCCATCAACAACACCTGTTTGAACGGCCGTGAAAGCCTCGGAGAACGGGATCGGTGACGGGATGTAACCCAGCGCTTCGCCCGTCAGCTGGAAGGACTTGATGCCAGGAACGCGCACTTTGATGCCGTTCGGCTCTGTGCTGGCTGGGTTGGGGTTTTCGACGTTCAAAGCGATACCGCCAAAATATACCGGATAAGCTGCAAGCATTGTGATGTCCTGCTCTGCGTAAAGGCCAGTCATCACATCACGCACCACACCGCCAGGGCCGTAAACCGCACGCGCTTGTGCCCATGTTTCGGCCATATACGGGAAGGACGAGATTTGCATGCGACGGTCAACAGCGGCCGCTGCTGGCTGTGTTGCCATGTCCAATGCGCCCACGCTGATACGTTCTTGTACGGCTGTGTAATCGCCAAGCGCTGAGGCTGGGAACAATTCGATTTCGACGTCGCCACCCGTTGCCTCGAATACGTCGGCAGCAAAGGCACGCAGTTCAACGTCGACCGTGGCGTCTTGTGGGCGCACGTGGCTCATCTTGAGGGTTTCGGCGAGTGCTGGCGATGCCGCCATAAGAGTAGCAAGCGCAGTTGCCATAAGTTGGGTTTTCATTTGAAGGTCTCCTTGTTGATGGTTTTGTTTTGGGGTTGGCTTAGTACCCGAACAGGCGCGGCAGATAGAGCGACAGATCGGGCCAGAACGAGGTGAGAAACACGACGGGGATATAGCCGGTCACGATAAGGAACATCGCTGGCGGAATGACTTTGGTCACTTTGACGTTCCCGATGCGCGCGCCCAGATACAGGATCGAGGCATAGGGGGGCGTGACCCCACCCATGGCCGTATTCACACCCATGATGGCCGCAAATTGGATCGGACTGACGCCGATCGCATTCATCAGCGGCAGCAGAAGCGGGGCAATCAGAATAATCGCCGTGACATCGTTGACGACCATGCCGACCAGGAACAGCATGATGTTGATAAAGATCAGCAGCAGAACCTTGTTCTCGGTAATTTCGAAAATGCTCGCCACGATTTTCTGCGGGATGCTCTCATATACGAACATCTGGCTAAGGATCATGGAAAACAGGATCATGAACATGATCGCGCCAACGGCGGTCGCCGCCTCCTTGCCTGCCGCAAAGAAACTTTCAACTTTCAGGCCTTTTTAGATCAGAAAGCCGACAGGCACCGAATAGATGACCGCGACAGCTGCGGCCTCGGTCGGTGTCATGATCCCGCCATAGATACCGCCCAGAATGATGACGGGCATAAGCAGCGCGGGAAATGCGTGGATGCCGCGTTTTGCAACCTCGGAAGACAACTCGTTAAATGACGGTTTGTCATCGAGGATCAGGTCGAACTTGCGGCTCATCCACAGGTTCGTCACGGAAAAGCTGAGCATGATCAAAAGGCCAGGCCCGAGCGTGGCAAGGAAACACGCGAGGATCGACGTATCAGTGACCCAGCCGTAGATGATCATGGTCACAGAGGGCGGGATCAGCAGCCCGAGAATAGAGGAGTTGGCAATCAGCGCCGTTGCATATTCGCGCGGATAGCCGCGCTTTTCCATTTCGGGAATCAGGATCGGACCAATCGCAGCGATGCCCGTCAACCCAGACCCTGAAATCGCGCCAATGACGGCACAACTGACCGTCGCCACCACGCCCAGTCCACCACGGATATGGCCGACAAAGACATTCACAAATCGCAAAAGCGCGGCCGCGATCCCACTTTCGGCCATAATGGTGCCCGCCAACACAAAGAGCGGGATCGCGAGCAGGATCGGGTTGCCAAGCTGTTGGACTCCCCACAGGATCATCCCCTTCATTGTGACATCGCCAATGAAATACATGACCATCAGCGCCGCCCCAAAGCAGTAAGGCAGCGGGACGCCAAGGGTCAGCGTTATGACCAGAATTGCGATAGCAAGAAGTGCGATCTCGATCATGCGGACGTTCCATTCTTTAACGTGAGGATATGTTTGACGAGATGCGAGACGGTGTAGACCATCATCAACGTGACCCCCACAAGCAGGGCAACATCAGAATAGAATGTCGGAATGTAGAGCGTCGGGCTTTCGCGCCAGACCCGCCATGCGTATTGGGTGTAGTCCCAAGCCCAGCTCAAAATCCATAGGCCGACAATCAGGCTGATAATTTCGCCAATAATGGCCAGAATTGTGTGGGCGCGCTCGGTTGATATGAATATTTCAAGAACATTGGCGCGGATGTGCGTGTTCTCACGGGATGCATTGATTGCCCCAAGGATGTAGAGCCAAATCGTCGGATAAAGCATCGTTTCCTCGAGCCCCATCACCGGGATTTGAAGCACGTAGCGTGTGATAACCTGAAAAAACTGGCCCAATGCGACAAAGCAGATCAGCCCAGTCAGTAAGATGGCTACAAACCGATCCATGATGTCCCCCTTGAATGACGTTAAGCAAGCATGCTGTGCGACTTGCCATAAATTCAAATATAAAATATCGCTTAAGTCATAAAGGGAATTTATGACATGCTGCCCAACCTGACCTTAAGGCAACTTCAGACCTTCCGTGAGGTGATGCGCAGCGGCTCAATTTCGGATGCAAGCCGTACGCTTTTGCGCACCCAACCTGCGGTAAGCACGATGATCGCGAACATCGAAAAAGAACTCGGGTTCGGCTTGTTTGTGCGTGAACATGGTCGGCTTACACCAACAGCCGAGGCGCATTATTTTCTGGAGGAAGCAGAAGAGGTTCTGAACAGGTTGGACCGCACCGTGCGCACAATGTCGGAGTTTGGGACTCTCGATAGGGGCAGCCTGCGGATTGCGTGTCATCCTGCATCTTCCGGCTTTTTCTTGCCCAGAGTGCTGGCCGAGTTTCTCAAGGGCAGGCCCGAGGTCAAAGCTGATCTGATGATGCGCACGTCTCAAGTCGTCGAGGATCTGATTGCCTCGCAAGAATACGACATCGGGCTGGCCGAAACCCCAACGCCACGCAGTTCTATCAAGATCGAGACCTTTGACCTTGAATGCGTGATCGCACTTCCTGAAACAGAGCCTCTTGCGCAAAAGGTTGTTCTGACACCAAACGATTTACGGGATTACCCCATGGCGATGCTCTTCGGCGATCATCCAGTTACAGTCGCGACCCAAGCCGCTTTTGCCGGTTGTGATGCAACACTGAACAGGAGGTTCGTGCTCAGAACATTCTTGCCCTCGCTTCAGCTTGTGGGTGCAGGTCTATGCGGCGCTGTTGTTGACCGGATTACGGCCGCCACCAGTCCGGCTCCGGGGGTCGTGTTTCGCAAGTTTGCACCCGCGATCACCAGCAGTGTCTCGCTCTTGCTTCCAGCGCACCGACCAACTTCGGTGCTGACAAACGCATTCAGAATTCATTTGCGAGAACAACTGGCGCAAATCGACGGATTCTACGCTTTGAACTATTGACCGTCAGCGACGGCTTTGTTGCTTTTGTGTAAGGTTTGTCGGCGAAATCGTCTTGATTAACAACTCGCCGCAAAAATGGCTGCAGCGTTGAAACGGGCAAAGGCAGAGAAATTTCATATCAGCCGCTATCTGACTTAGGGCTTGCGCAGCGAAAGGTCACGACGTCCGGCGTTGCACTCATCCCCTCTGCGTGCGGCGAAGGTATCCTTCAAGCCGAAATTCACCGATTCTGCCGAAGGCGAAAAGTGCTGCTATCCGAAAAACCCAAGCTTCATGAATGGATCGAAGCCTCGCATCCTGCGAACGCATTTTTGCGAAGTCCTTTGCAGCGGGTCAGGTTCTATTGTTGTTGTTCGATCACAGGTTTTCCGGCTAACGCCTGCCTTCAAACAATTTAGTCCACTCAGCCGACGGCCCGTCTTTCTCCTGAACCTCCTGCCGGCCCAGACATCTCTGACCACCCAAGATTGCCGGCATAACGCTTGGCCATGCAACCGTTCTCATCGAGAGCGAAAAGAAGTAGCCAGCGATTATCAAACAACGCACGCAGACCGTCGTGCCGACGCAGGATGTCCGTCATCGCGTCAAGGGAGGCCTCGATACAGACGGACAGACGCAAGGGATCATGGGCGTAACTTTCGCCCTCATGCACCGATTGCCATGGAAGGCCTGCACGCAGTATCCCGCCATTGCCTTCGACCACGCCAATTCCGCCGGTGACATTGTGCAAAAGCTTGTTGCCAAATCCAAATGTATCAGGGGCCACGGTTGAGCCGTAGTATTGCAGACTGATCCAGCTGGGCAAGACCACAGGGGCCGTCATGATCAGTTCCAGCACGCCCAAACCCTTGTCTTTGTGGTAATCATAATCATGCAGGAACGCCCGCCCCGAGAGGCTTTTGCCTGCTGTCCGCTGGCAAAGGGGGTGTTGACCACATTGGCCCCGTGCGCAGTCAGAACAACCATCCGCGAGAAATCTGTCGTCAGCGACATGGCGCGCAGGATTGTCTCGGCGGCTTCGATTTCTGCCGCCAGTGGCAGGGGCGGATCAAAGCGCGGTACAGGGCTATTGGTAGCAGGTCTATGTGCGATGTTCAGTGAGTCCTTGACCAGTTTGCCCGCATAGACCGGCCCTGTCGCCTCGACGAAAGCAAAGGATGACACGGCGGCCAGTTTGAAACGCCCCCATGCACGGTGAGCGCGGGATTTAAAGCGTGCCGTCTGCGCGGCGCTCACATTTTCGCCTTCAGAAGTTGAGGTAACGCCGGGGTTCAAAAGGACCGGCAGCCGCAATTCAGCCACGTCCGAGGCAAAACCCTTGTGCAATGCGGTCAGTCCAAAAAGCCCGCAAAGCCTAGCGTCTGGATGTCTGGGCTCACCGCCTCTAGCGCAGGGCGGAACACTTCGGAGGATGCAAAAGGCGGCCTGAACTGCGGGCCTAACCTGTAGGGGTGAAGTTGCGGGAGCAGCAAAGGTTGCGGCCAGATCGCGCGGCACCGCGTGTTCCCAAGCTTCTTGCAAGATCGCGTTGATCGTCAGGTCATGGTCAGTAATCATAGGTTGGGCGTGGGCCGTTTTGACAAGCGCCCACTTGTCGCCAAGCAGGTCTTTGTAGCGCGCGAAAAGTGCTTCTTCCCACAACAGCCGGATCGTCAGCAGATCGGTGATGGACCGGTCCGTTCCTCCGGTCAGTTCTGCCTGCCAAGATGATAGCGCGCGACCTGCGCCCAACCGCCCAACGAGAACAGCAACTGGTGCAGATATGTGTCCAGCATGTCTTCGGTCAGGCCTAAATGGCTGGCTGCGCGGGCGCGGGCTTCTTCGGCTGTGTCGGGGTTTCGCTCACGAATTGCGCAAAGCCGGTCAGGCCGACAATTTCGGGTATGAGGTCATGGGTCGCGTTCTGCCGCCACGCGTCATATGCCCCCGCCTGCGTGGTGCCGCCCAAAGCGCCTGACCCTGATCAAAATAGCCTGCGTCCCAATGTCCGAACCGGTCCGCCAGAATGCCGGGCCAATCTACGCCTGACAAATTGGCAGCGAGATCCGCAAGGTTAGGTCACGGCGCAGGTGTGCTCGTCGATGTCGAATCCGCCTGTTTTACTTGCGCCAAATCAGGCCCTTGGCCATCCTGCAGCGTCTCGATTGCGGCCCTGATATCTGCATCGGTGATCGTGCCGTCTGCGATCAGGGCTGCATAATGCGGCCGCGGCATCGTGACGGGCACGCCGCCGACGCGACCTAGCCGTGCGCCGACCTGCGCGAGTGTCTCCCCCGTTTGGCCCAAATAATGGACCCGTCGCGCTTTCGTGCCGCCCAAGTGCTCGTTTAAGCCACGTTCCGTTCGAAAGCGACAGGGCTTTTCCAG
>CBFHTU010000057.1:0-9356 GCA_965658825.1 Yoonia sp. | reverse complement strand
CAACGAAGTGATCAAAATCTGGTCCCGTCGTTCGACAATCCTGCCTCAGTTCGTTGGTCTCACCTTTGGTGTGTACAACGGCAAGAAGCACATCCCTGTTAACGTGTCTGAAGACATGATCGGTCAGAAGTTCGGTGAATATTCACCAACACGGACTTACTACGGTCACGCTGCAGACAAAAAAGCGAAGCGGAAATAAGCCATGAGCAAGGATAACAATCCCCGCCGCGTGGCCGACAACGAAGCACGTGCAAAACTGCGCATGCTCCGCACTTCGCCACAGAAATTGAACCTGGTAGCTGCGTTGATCCGCGGCAAGAAAGTTGAGAAGGCATTGACCGACTTGACGTTCTCTAAAAAGCGGATCTCGGACGATGTGAAGAAGTGTCTTCAGTCGGCCATCGCCAATGCTGAAAACAACCACGATCTCGACGTTGACCAGTTGGTCGTCGCTGAGGCCTATTGTGGTAAGAACCTGATCATGAAGCGCGGTCGTCCGCGGGCCCGTGGTCGTTTCGGCAAGATCGTGAAGCCATTTTCGGAAATCACAATTGTGGTTCGCCAGATTGAGGAGCAATCATAATGGGTAACAAAGTAAACCCAATCGGTATGCGTCTTCAGGTCAACCGCACCTGGGATAGCCGCTGGTATGCAGACACCAAAGACTACGGTGATCTTCTGCTTGAGGACCTTGCGATGAAGAAATTCATCAAAAAGGAATGTGCTCAGTCCGGCGTAAGCCGCGTGATCATCGAGCGTCCGCACAAGAAGTGCCGCGTCACGATCCACGCTGCCCGTCCAGGCGTCATCATCGGCAAGAAAGGTGCAGACATCGAAGGTCTGCGTTCCAAGCTTGCCAAGCTGACAGCGTCTGAACTGCACCTGAACATCGTTGAAGTGCGCAAGCCGGAACTGGACGCAGCCTTGGTTGCTGAATCCATCGGTCAGCAGCTTGAGCGTCGTGTGTCTTTCCGTCGTGCGATGAAGCGTTCCGTACAGAACGCAATGCGTATGGGGGCACTCGGTATTCGTGTGAACCTCGCTGGCCGTCTTGGCGGAGCAGAGATCGCGCGTACTGAATGGTATCGTGAAGGCCGCGTGCCTTTGCACACATTGCGTGCTGACATCGATTACGCACTTTTCGAGGCTATGACGCCCTATGGGATCATCGGCATCAAGGTCTTCATCTTCAAAGGTGAGATCATGGAGCACGACCCACAGGCGCATGACCGTAAACATGCTGAGCTGCAAGAGGGCGCTGTCCCTCGCGGCCCACGTCGCTAAGGAGCTAGATAAATGCTGCAACCAAAGCGTACAAAACACCGCAAGCTGCACAAAGGCCGCATCAAGGGTTTGGCAAAGGGCGGGTCTGACCTGAACTTTGGCACCTACGGCCTGAAGGCAATCGAACCTGAGCGTATTACTGCGCGCCAGATCGAAGCTGCACGTCGTGCAATGACACGTCACATGAAGCGTCAGGGCCGTGTCTGGATCCGTATTTTCCCAGACACACCTGTCACCTCCAAGCCCGTCGAAGTGCGTATGGGTAAAGGTAAAGGTTCAATCGACTTCTGGGCTTGCAAAGTCAAACCAGGTCGCGTGATGTTCGAAATCGACGGCGTGACAGAAGAAGTCGCTCGTGAGGCTCTGCGCCTTGCTGCGATGAAACTTCCGATCAAGACCCGCACAGTGGTTCGTGAAGATTGGTGATATTGCCTTAGGCAATTGACCAAGTGCGGTGAAGCGAATTTGCGAAGCAAACTCGCGGGCCGCACCACAACCCAAATAGAAAGCCCCCGCCCGTAAATCGGCGGGGGCTTTTTTTATCTGCTTTCACAAAGCCACGAGACGCATTAGGCATCCCTATCTATGCAAAGCTGGGAAAACTTATGGCGCAAAAAGCCACCATTTATAAAGTTGAACTGTCCGTATCCGATATGGATCGTCACTATTACGAGACCCATAAGCTGACCGTTGCCAAGCACCCCTCCGAGACGGATGAACGGTTGATGGTGCGGATTGTTGCTTTTGCGTTGAGTGCCCATGAGCAACTGGAAATGACAAAGGGCCTGTCAACGGATGACGAGCCGGACATTTGGCAAAAAAGCCTAAGCGGCGAGTTGGAGTTGTGGGTGGCGTTGGGCCTTCCGAGCGAGAAGGTCATCCGTCAATCCTGCGGTAAAGCCGACGATGTAATCGTTTACGCCTATGGTAGCACAGCGGAAATGTGGTGGGAGAAGATCAAAAACAGCACCACCAGATTTGGGAACCTCTCGGTCGTCAATTTTGCAGAGACGGAAACCCGCGCACTGGGAAATCTGGCAAACCGTTCGATGAAGTTGCAGGTGAACATCCAGGAGGGGGATGTGATGGTCAGTGTCGATGGCAACATCGCTTACGTTCATCCGGTCAAATGGAAGGCTTCTGATCAGGTGCGCGTGTCCTGATTTGATGTCCCCGGCCCTCACTCCCACCCGTAATTAAAGCTCACCGAAATCCGGTCATCTTCGGCCATGTTCATTGGCACCTCGTGGCGCAGCCAGCTTTCCCATAGTAGAACGTCGCCGACGTTCGGCTGCACATAGATAAACTGCCGCATCTCTTGGCGGGCATCTTTAAGGCGGGTAGGGGCGGCCATCATCATGGCTGACCGTGGGTCCTCGTATTTGATCGCGCTCGTGTCTTCAGGCATCGCCACATAGGTCGTGCCAGAGATCACCGAATGCGGGTGGATATGGCTGGTGTGAATGCCGCCCTCAGGCAGGATATTGATCCAGAGGCTGTCCAGCTTGAGCTTCTTGTCCCCCAGATCGAACGCCAGGTCTTTCGCGAACTCGGCCACATGTTTGTCGAGCACCTTCACCAGATCCTTGAAGATCGGAAAGCGCCACGGCAGGTCCGTCAGAGAGGCGTAAGAGGTGTAGCCCACATAGCCATTGGCCTCGCACCAGTCTTGGCCCGCTTCGTCATCGCCTGCGATCACAAGGCAAGAATTCTCGAGTTCAGCGGGATCAATCGCCTTGCCATGCTCCGAGAGGGTTGCGCGGTAAAGGCGGGTGACAAACAGGCTTTCGATTGTGGGCATAAGTGGGCTCCTTTTCTGGGTCACTGATAACCTAGCCCTTTGCGCTTGGCGAGAGTCCCGCCTAACGCATTTTTTTGTCCGCCGGCCCTAGTCGCGTGCGCTCAGGTAGCCGGCAATCTGATCCTTCAACGCCATCCGCTCTTTACGCATCTGGTTCATATGATCGTCTGAAGTGGGCTCGACATTGGTTTCGGCGCGATGCACCGCGCGGTTTACCTCATGATATTCATCCGACATCTTTGCAAAATGAGCATCTTTCTCGCGCAGATCATGCATCTTTTGCACCTGATCAGGGAATTCATCGGCAAGTTCGTGGGGTGTGTGTGACATGGTATTTCCTCCAGTGGATTTATGTTTTTCGTGTCTTGGGGTGCAGTGACGATGCCAATATGTGGTCCGCGTTCTGCACGACGTGATTGGCATGCAAGACGATCTTGGGATCAGGCGGTGTCGCAATGGATGGGTCTTTGTCAGGATAGTCGAGCTGAGACAGGAAGTGACGCATACAATTGAGCCGCGCCCGCTTTTTGTCGTTCGAGCGGATCACCGTCCACGGCGCGTCGGCTGTATCGGTATAGAAGAACATGGCCTCTTTGGCCTCGGTGTAATCGTCCCAGCGGTCCATGCTCGCCCGATCCACGGGCGATAACTTCCAGCGCTTGAGCGGGTCGGTTTCGCGGGCCTTGAAGCGGTGCATCTGCTCTTCGCGGGTGACCGAGAACCAGTATTTGAATAGCTTGAGGCCGGAGCGCGTCAGCATCCGTTCAAAGTCGGGGGTCTGGCGCATAAACTCCAGATACTCGGACGGCGCACAGAAGTTCATCACCCGTTCAACGCCCGCGCGGTTATACCACGAGCGGTCATACAGAACGATCTCGCCTGCCGTGGGCAGATGTTTGATGTAGCGCTGAAAGAACCACTGACCACGCTCTTCGTCGCTCGGCTTGTTTAGGGCTACAACACGCGCTGCACGAGGGTTCAAATGTTCGGTAAACCGCTTGATCGTGCCGCCCTTTCCCGCCGCATCGCGGCCTTCAAACAGCAGAACAAACTTTTGACCCGTGTCTTGCACCCAGTGCTGCACCTTGAGTAACTCGACCTGCAAAGCGGCCTTCTCGGCCTCATAGGCTTTGCGCCCCAGACGTTTGGCATAGGGGTATTCACCCTGCTCAAACCCGATAATATGCGCGGTACGCTCTTCTCGGCTCTGTGGGGTATTTTCGGCTTTTGTGGACGACATGGTGCTCCTCCGTTTCTTACGGTCAAAACCTGCGCCTTGGTACCGCTGGCAGCCTTGATCTGGGTCAAGTTGATGGCAAAAGAATTAGCTGGATGTTGGCCGCGCTCAACGTGACTGGCGTGTTGCGCGCTGACGCCGCCCGTGAAAAATGACCAGCCCGCATCTTTTTTTCATAGAGGTGCCGCAAAGGGCATAAGGGGGTTGCCAGTAAGGGGAGGGCGTCCTATACGGCGGACTTCTAACCCCTCCACTGGATTCGGGGTGACCTTGTTATGGGCCCGCCAGTGTATGAAAAAAGGAATATGGCAATGGATGCCAACGAACTGCGTAACAAGACGCCGGACGAGCTTCGTGCGGAACTTGTAAACCTGAAGAAGGAAGGTTTTAACCTCCGTTTTCAACAAGCAACTGGCCAGATGGAAAACACATCTGGGATCCGCAAGGCACGTCGTGCTGCGGCTCAAGTTAAAACAATTCTGAACGAAAAAGCGGCTGCCGCTTCCAAGGAGGCTTAATCAATGCCTAAGCGTATCCTGTCCGGTGTTGTCACAAGCAACCAGAACGAGCAGACGATCACGGTTAAAGTAGAACGTCGTTTCAAGCACCCGCTGCTTCAGAAAACTGTGCGTAAGTCCAAGAAATATCGTGCGCACGATGAGAACAATGCATTCAACGTGGGCGATCAGGTTCGCATCATCGAGTGTGCACCAAAGTCGAAAACCAAACGCTGGGAAGTTATCGCTTCTTAAGCGGTAGGTATCAGTTAAATCGAAACCCTAGGGGCCCGGTCGGAAATCGGGGATAGCCCTATAGGTCGGAAAAGGAAACCAAATGATCCAGATGCAGACCAATCTGGATGTAGCTGACAACAGCGGCGCTCGCCGTGTTCAGTGCATCAAGGTTCTGGGTGGTTCCCATCGTCGTTACGCGAGTGTCGGTGACATTATCGTGGTATCGGTGAAGGAAGCCATTCCTCGCGGCCGTGTGAAAAAAGGTGACGTGCGTAAAGCCGTCGTCGTTCGCACTGCTAAAGAAGTACGTCGCGAAGACGGCACAGCAATCCGCTTTGATAGCAATGCTGCCGTAATCCTCAACAACAACAACGAGCCAGTAGGTACACGTATCTTTGGACCGGTTGTTCGTGAGCTTCGTGCGAAAAACTTCATGAAAATCATCTCACTCGCTCCGGAGGTGCTGTAACTATGGCTGCTAAACTCCGCAAAGGTGACAAGGTCATCGTTCTTGCTGGCAAGGACAAAGGCG
Source organism: Yoonia sp. (assembly GCA_965658825.1). Classification (GTDB taxonomy): domain Bacteria; phylum Pseudomonadota; class Alphaproteobacteria; order Rhodobacterales; family Rhodobacteraceae; genus Yoonia. The sequence goes on along the minus strand of CBFHTU010000057.1, from coordinate 3,768 downwards.
CAAAAGGCGAGATCAAGTCGATTGATCCAAAAGCCGGTAAAGCTGTTGTTGACGGTGTCAACATGGCTGTGCGCCATGTGAAGCAATCCCAGAATGCACAGGGTGGCCGCACGCCAAAGGCGATGCCGATCCAGCTGTCCAATCTGGCTGCTGTAGATGCAAACGGCAAAGCAACCCGCGTTGGCTTCCGCATGGAAGGCGACAACAAGGTTCGTTTTGCTAAGACAACAGGGGATGTGATCTAATGCTTGATACCGCAACATACACCCCGCGTCTGAAGGCTGAATACACCGCGAAAATTCGCGCTGCTTTGAAAGAAGAATTCGGCTACAAGAACGAGATGCAGATCCCGCGTTTGGACAAAATTGTTCTGAACATCGGTTGTGGCGCAGAAGCTGTCCGTGACAGCAAGAAAGCGAAAACAGCTCAGGAAGATCTGACAACAATCGCTGGTCAGAAGGCCATGACGACTGTTGCCAAGAAATCCATCGCTGGTTTCCGCGTTCGTGAAGACATGCCGCTTGGTGCGAAGGTCACTCTTCGTGGTGACCGCATGTACGAATTCCTTGACCGTCTGATCACAGTTGCAATGCCACGTATCCGCGACTTCCGCGGCGTATCCGGCAAATCCTTCGACGGCCGCGGCAACTATGCCACCGGTATCAAAGAGCACCTGATCTTCCCAGAAATCAACTTCGACAAGATCGATGAGAACTGGGGTATGGACATCGTAATCTGCACCACCGCGAAAACCGACGCTGAAGCAAAGAGCCTGTTGAAGAACTTCAACATGCCTTTCAACAGCTAAGCGGTAGGGAGAGGACTAGATATGGCTAAGAAATCCATGATCGCACGCGAAGTGAAGCGTGAGAAGCTTGTCAAGCAGTACGCCGGTAAGCGCGCTGCCTTGAAGGCTATCATCAACGACAAAGAGAAGCCTGTAGAAGAGCGCTTCAAAGCAACTTTGGAACTTGCAAAGCTGCCACGTAACTCTTCTGCTGTGCGTCTGCACAACCGTTGCCAGTTGACTGGGCGTCCACACGCCTACTACCGCAAACTCAAGATCAGCCGCATCGCGCTGCGGGACCTCGGTTCCAATGGCGAGATTCCCGGCATGGTCAAGTCTAGCTGGTAAGGAGCATATAAGATGAACGATCCTATCGGTGATATGCTGACACGTATCCGCAACAGCCAAATGCGTGGCAAGCCAACAGTGATGACACCAGCCTCCAAGCTGCGTGCATGGGTGTTGGACGTGCTGCTCGACGAAGGCTACATCCGCGGTTACGAAGCCAAGACCGGCATTGACGGTCACCCGGCTCTCGAGATCAGCCTCAAGTACTACGAAGGCACTCCTGTCATTCGCGAAGTGAAGCGGGTCTCCAAGCCCGGTCGTCGCGTTTACATGGGCCCTAATGACATTCCAGTCGTCCGTCAGGGCCTGGGTGTGTCGATTGTCTCCACCTCCAAAGGTGTGATGTCGGATGCAAATGCACGGGCGGCCAATGTTGGCGGCGAAGTGCTCTGCACTGTATTCTAAGGAGCCATAGACATGTCTCGTATCGGTAAAAAATCGGTTGAGCTGCCAGCAGGTGTTACGGCAACTGTTTCCGGCCAAACCATTGAAGTTAAAGGCCCTAAGGGGACCCGTTCCTTCAAAGCAACAGACGACGTGACCATTACTGTTGATGGTCAGTCCGTAACCGTGATGCCACGCGGCTCCTCCAAGCGCGCACGCCAGCAGTGGGGCATGAGCCGCACAATGGTTGCAAACTTGGCAACTGGCGTGACCGAAGGTTTCAAGAAAGAACTTGAAATCAACGGTGTGGGTTATCGTGCTGCAGCTCAGGGCAACGTCCTGAAACTGTCACTTGGTTACAGCCACGAAGTAAACTTCGACGTGCCAGAGGGTGTGACTGTCACAACCCCGAAGCAGACCGAAGTCATCGTGGAAGGTATCGACCAGCAGCTTGTAGGTCAGGTCGCGGCTAACATCCGCGAATGGCGTAAGCCCGAGCCATATAAAGGCAAGGGTATCAAGTATAAAGGCGAGTTTATCTTCCGCAAAGAAGGCAAGAAGAAGTAAGGACGCAGAAAATGGCAAACAGCAAAAGAACACTGTTTCTGAAGCGCCGCATGCGCGTCCGGAACAAACTTCGCAAAGTAACAGCGAACATCGGGCGTCCGCGCCTGTCCGTTCACCGTTCAAACAAAAACATCAGCGTCCAGCTGATCGACGATGTAAACGGCGTGACACTCGCGTCCGCTTCTACACTCGAAAAAGCACTGGGCATGGTTGGCAAGAACAACGTCGAAGCTGCGAAGATCGTGGGTGCTGCAATTGCAGAACGCGCGAAAAAAGCAGGCGTCGAGCAGGCGTTCTTCGACCGTGGTGGTTTCTTGTTCCACGGCAAAGTGAAGGCCTTGGCCGACGCGGCGCGTGAAGCAGGTCTGAAGATCTAAAACAGTGGTGCGCCGTAAAGGCGCACCCTATGCCCACTTGTAGGGTGCGCCTTCCGCGCACCTTCGATGATCCGGGGCCCGTGTGCCACTTGGATTGTGAAAACCGGCGAAAGCCAAGAATTTAAGGAAGCCAACAATGGCAGAACGTGAAAACCGCGGTGGCAATCGTCGCCCACGCGAAGAAGCAGCACCAGAGTTTGCCGACCGTCTGGTCGCAATCAACCGTGTTTCGAAAACAGTAAAGGGCGGTAAGCGCTTTGGCTTTGCAGCCCTCGTCGTTGTTGGCGACCAAAAAGGCCGCGTTGGCTTTGGTAAGGGTAAAGCGAAGGAAGTTCCTGAAGCGATCCGTAAAGCCACAGAGCAGGCCAAGCGTCAGATGATCCGCGTTGCATTGCGCGATGGTCGCACATTGCACCATGACGTCGAAGGTCGCCACGGCGCTGGCCGCGTTGTGATGCGTACTGCCGTTGCCGGTACTGGTATCATCGCGGGTGGTCCAATGCGTGCCGTTTTCGAAATGCTGGGTGTCCAGGACGTTGTGTCCAAGTCCATCGGTTCTTCGAACCCGTACAACATGATCCGCGCGACAATCGACGGCCTTGCAAAAGAGCAGTCCCCACGCAACGTCGCACAGCGTCGTGGCAAGAAAGTTGCTGACATTCTTCGCAAGGACGAAGCCCCAGCAGCAGACGCCGCTCCAGAAGCCGCAGAAGCGTAAGGAACCGAACCAATGGCTAAAACAATTGTTGTTAAACAGGTTGGCTCGCCAATCCGTCGTCCTGCCGACCAGCGTGCTACGCTGATCGGTCTGGGCCTGAACAAAATGAACCGCACACGCGAATTGGAAGATACACCTTCCGTCCGCGGCATGGTGCGCAAGGTTTCTCACATGGTAGAGATCATCGAAGAAAAGGGCTAAGCGCTGATGCGTTAAAACGCATCCTACGCAGTCTTGAACGCCTCACAGGTCACTGTGGGGCGTTTTGCGTTGGTATTCTCCGCAGCGGTTGGAAGCGCCCTGCGGGGCCTTAAAAATGAACCTCTGTTTTTTTGGGTCTTCAACCAAGGTTTGCGTTGCAAGCATATCAGCCTTCACGGATTGATCCTTGTTGGCGCGCTCGGAGCGGCTATCTGCACATCAATAGAATGCAGCGTCGCGCTTGCGATGCGTCAGACCCAAAGGACAAAGCCAATGAACGACTTTACAAAAATCGCCCCTCACGTCGCTAGTTTCAGCTTCGGGCAAATTATCATGGACGCATTCGCGGACTTGAAGGCGGCCCGTGTGCAACGCGCGGTTTATGG
>CBFHTU010000056.1:0-10790 GCA_965658825.1 Yoonia sp. | reverse complement strand
GAAGAAAGCATAACGACTGAGCGGGTCAGATCTCGGTGACAAAACCGGGTCAGTTTTAAGTGACATTCAACACTTTCCGTTTCTGAGGCAAAGACGCCGCTGGACATTGGGCATGCTGCAAACCTCGTTCAAGCACCGGCGGGCCATCTCAGAAGGGCGGGCCATTGGTCTGGTGTCAATTCTCGACGCCATCTGGTTCAGCCTCTTGACCAGCATTCTGTCGCCCTTGGTGGATTTCCTGCTGATCGTGATTTTGATCAAATTGATCGTCGGCTACAGCCTGCACGGGTCTGCCAGCCTTGCCGGATTTCCATTGCCTGTCATCATTAGCTACTTCGTGCTCGCGGCCATCGACATAAGCAACACGCTTGCTGCGTTTTGGTTTGAAAAGAAGTTCGACCTGAAGCTGCTGCTGCTCACGCCCGCATTGCGCTTTGGGTATCGCCAGCTGATCTATATCTCGTCACTCCAAGCCATGCGCGACGCCATCACTGGCCGGATGACCGGCTGGCAAAAGCTGCAACGCTCTGCGGCAAAGCTCAATTCAAAGATCGAATTTATGGTGCCCGCGTTCAAACCGAACCTCTCGAAGATCGAGGCGGCGGCACGGGGCTCCAAAGGCAGGGCGCACCCGATCGTCGAAACCAGCGATAGCGGTTGAAATCCCTCCCCAAGCTGACGGAGCGGCTGCGCTTACAAGCGTGATACATGCCCCGCTATTGCCTTGACACGCAAAGGGCATCGCATTTTTGATGCGAGCGCCTGCGGGTTCCGGTAAACATGAGGCGACCGAGACCAAATAGGGCCAGAAAGTAAAGTGATGATACCGACCCTTAAAGATGTGGCAGCGCGCGCGGGCGTCTCTCGATCCGCCGTTTCGCGTACATTCACCGACGGGGCATCCGTTTCGCCCAAGATGCGCCAGAAGGTTGAACAAGCCGCGGCTGAACTTGGATATAGCCCCAATTTTCTGGCCAGAAGCCTGACCACGCGTCGCACGAAGCTGATTGGTCTCGTCTCCAATAACTTTCACAACCCGATTTTCCTTGAGGTGTTTGATCTTTTCACACGCGGATTGCAGGATCGCGGGCTGCGTCCGCTTTTGGTGAATTTGAGCGATGAAACCGACCCTGAACACTCCGTGCAGATGCTCACGCAATATTCCGTGGACGGGGTGATCGTCGCCTCGTCAACTTTGCCGCCCGCCTTTTCCAAGGCTTTTCGCGATAAAAATATCCCTGTCGTCAACACTTTTGGCCGCTATGCCAGCACACCCGATGTCCACATTGTGGGCATCGACAACGTCGCCGCAGGGCGCATGGCGGCCCGTGAACTTGTGGCGCGCGGCTATCGTCGGGTTGCGTTTTTGGGCGGGCCGCGCTCTGCGACCTCGACCCAAGACCGCTTTGAAGGGTTCCGTGACGAGATCGCGCAGCATCCGCAAGTGTCCATGACGTCGTCTTACGCGCAGGCCTATTCGTTTGAAGCAGGGCGTGCCGAAATGCAGCGCTTGCTGGCGACAACGCCTGCCGAGGCGTATTTCTGCGGTGACGATGTGCTTTCGATCGGTGTGTTGAGCGCGATCAGAGATGCAGGGCTGAATGTGCCGCAAGATATTGGTGTGATTGGATTAAATGACATGGAGATGTCGCGCTGGGAAAGTATCGCCCTGACGACAATTCGCCAGCCGATCAAGCAGATCATCGATGCTTCGGTCGCCTTGATGGTCGCGATGCTCGATGATCCCGACCGCCACCCCGAGGCCCGTCTGTTCCCCTGCGAGTTGGTCGAGCGCGGGACATTACGCCCGCGCCCGTAAGCCTTATCTAAAAATGCTTGGCCGTGCATCCATCCACGCGCCCTGCGCCTTGGCCGAGGCCACCGCCGTATGCACAGCCGCCATGGACCGCACCCCGTCAGAGGCCGTTGGCAACCCGTCGCGCGTCTCGCCCGCAATCGCATCCGCCAGATCGCAATAGATGTTCGCCACGGCAAGCGGAAAGCCCTCCGGGTGTGCAATCGCTACGCGTGAGAGGCGCTGCGCGTCTGCGTGCAAACCTCCCTCGCCCTTCTCGATGATCTGCGTGCGCCCGCCCACGGGCGTATAGATCAACTGGTTGGGCTGCTCGGAGGTCCAGCGGAACCCGCCTGTTTCGCCAAAAACCTGAATATCAAACCCGTGCTGGCGACCGATGGCGACAGACGACGTCCAAAGCCGCCCGACGGTGCCGCCCGACATGCGGAAATTGACCATCGCGTCGTCTTCGAGAACGCGGCTCGGAATCGTGGAGGCGAAGTCGGCAGAGAGCGTCTCGACCTGATCGTCACAGATAAAGCTCGCCATATGCAGCGCGTGGATGCCGCAATCTGCGAACTGCCCGGAGACACCCGCCATCGCAGGGTCATAGCGCCAACGCACGCGCGGATTGTCCGCGTCGGTGGCGTCGCCGTGGTGACCATGGCTAAAGTTCGTGACGACAAGCCGCGGCTTGCCAATCTCGCCTGCACGGACCATTGCGCGGGCCTGACGTACCATTGGATAGGCGGAGTAGCAGTAGTTGACGGCACAGATTTTACCTGTCTTCTCAACGACTTTGACGATCTCTTCGCCCTCTTCGACAGTCATCGTCATCGGCTTTTCGCAAAGCACGTTGAAGCCCGCCTCAAGGAAGGATTTGGTGATCTCAAAGTGGGTCGCGTTAGGTGTGGCCACGGTCACAAGGTCCACGCGGTCGGCGCGGTCTTTCTCTCCGGCCAGCATTTCCCGCCAGTCGCCATAGGCACGGTCGGACGCGATTCCGAGGCGCCCGGCATATGCGCGCCCCTCGTCCGCACGGTGATCAAGCGCCCCTGCGACAAATTCAAAGCGTGCGTCGGCTTGCGCGCCAAGGCGGTGTGCGGGTCCGATCTGACTGCCTTCGCCGCCACCGATCATGCCCCATTTCAATTTGGTCATTTTGGTTTCACTTTCCTAAAAATCTGTGTGCACCGCAAACTTAAAATCCGATGGACTGCAGATACTCGCGGTTCGCGCGCGCGTCTTCCAGTGGTGTGCCTGGCATGGACGGATCACAGTCCTGCTCGACCGTGCACCAGCCCTCGAAGTTATTGTCGAGAAGGACTTGGCGCACGGCTGGGAAATCGACGTCGCCTTGGCCCAAATTACAGAAGATCCCCTGCCCGCAGGCCTTATAGAAATCTGTGCGGTTCTCGACCACATCGGCCTTTACTGCGGGGTTGATATCTTTGAAGTGCATATAGCTGATGCGGTCGATGTGCTTTTTCATGAAAGCAACAGGATCGAAGCCCGCATAGGAATGGTGACCTGTGTCGAAACAGATTTTCAGGATATTCTCGTCAACCTCGCTCAAGAGCCGCTCAAGCTCTGGCTCGAAGTCCATAAAGCCTGCGGCGTGGGCGTGGATGCCGACGGTGAGGCCGTATTCCTCGGCGCCCATTTTGGCGATTGTGGCGATGCGGTCACGGAACGCAGTCCATTCGGCCTTGTCCATCTGCTCGGCCTCATTGGCGCGGCCCGCAGTCGGCGCGCGACGTGGAGAAATGCTGTCGATCAGCACGAGATGCTGTGCGCCGTGAGCCACAAGCGCCTTGCAGGTCCGCACGGAGGCGTCCATCACATCGTCCCATTTCGCCGCGTCATGGAAGGCGCGGAAAACAACGCCACCGATGATTTCCAGATCACGCTCGGCCAAAGCAGGTGCAAGGATCGCAGGGTCTTCGGGCATGTAGCCGATAGGCCCAAGCTCGATCCCCTTATAACCCGCGCCCGCACATTGATCGAGCACGGAAGTCCATGCCGGATAAGACGGATCGCTCGCGAATTCGATGCCCCAAGAGCAAGGGGCGTTGCCTATTTTTATTGTCATGTTGATGCCTTTCGCAAAGTCTAAGCGCTGGCCACGTCGATCCACGCTTTGGTGCGTGAGGAGGCGAGAGCGGCCGCGACAATTTGGTTGACCGCCATGCCATCCGCAAAGGTTGGCCAGACGGGGGTGTCGGTCTCGATAGCGTGTAAGAAGTCTTTCGCCTCGATGATGATTTGATCCTGATAGCCTGTGCCGTGACCGGGGCCTTGGCAGAAGGGCTCGTAATCGGGATGCGCAGGGCCCGTCAATATTTTGCGAAACCCGCGCGTCGCCTCTGGTTCGTCGGCCGCATACAGCCAGAGCGCGTTCTGGTCTTCCTGGTCAAAACGGATCGCCCCTTTAGTCCCTGTGATCTCATAGGCATAGCCCATTTTGCGCCCGTGGGTGATACGGCTGAAATACATCTGGCCCATCGCGCCATTTGCAAAACGGCACATCATTTGGGCGTGGTCGTCATTGGTCACAACGCCGCCCGGACGGGTTTTGTGGACAGCTTCAACCTCGGCTACGAGTTTATCGATCGGGCCGATCAGCGCCAAGGCCGCGTTGATCATATGCGGGGCAAGATCGCCCATCGTGCCATTCGCGTCCCCTGTCGTGCGCCAGTTTGCAGGCATGGCGGGGTCCGCAAGGAAATCCTCGGTATGTTCGCCACGGAACCACGTGATGTCGCCAATAACGCCGTCGGCCACCAGCTTGCGCGCAAACTGGCTCGCGGGCGTACGGATATAATTAAAGCCCGTCATGCTGATCCGGCCTGTCGCGGCCTTGACCATGGCGCGGCTGTCATCAAGCGATGCGCCCAGCGGTTTTTCGCAAAAGACAGGCTTGTTCAACTTGAATGCAGCCTCGGCAATGGCACGGTGGGTTTCTTGCGGGGAGGCGATCACGATGGCCTCGACCGCGGGGTCATTCACCAGCACTTCCCAGTTGTCGGTCGCGCGGGCAAAGCCGTAAGCGGCGCGGTATTTTTCGGCAGAAACTTCGTTCGTCGCGCAGACCATCTCAAGATGCGGGCGCAGCTTTGTGTTGAAGACAGCGCCAACGGCGGACATTGCGACCGCATGCGCCTTGCCCATATAGCCGCCGCCGACTATGCCTATTCCAATTTTGGTCATGCTGAAGTCCCTGCCCCTGTTTCTGCTTTGCAACCGGTTGCAAAATCAGTATCCTGAGATTCGAAACCGCGCAAGCCGCAATCGCGCGCAGCCACTTCGTGAAAAGAGAAAACCGATGACTGATCGCACCATAACCTTGACCACAGCGCAAGCCGTCATTTCCTATTTGAACAATCAATTTATCGAAATCGACGGGGTCGAGATGCGCATTTTCGGCGGTGGTTTCGGGATTTTCGGGCACGGCAATGTGACCTGCCTTGGCGAGGCGCTTTATGATGTACGCGACACCTTGCCGCTGTATCGCGGGCAAAACGAGCAGAGCATGGGCTTTGCCGCCGCCGCCTATACCAAGCAGTGGTTGCGCAAGCGGATGATGTTCTGCACCGCAAGTGCAGGTCCGGGCACCGCGAACCTTTTGACCAGCGCCGCACTTGCCCATGCGAACCGTCTGCCGATGCTTTTACTCTGCGGTGATGCTTACCTCACCCGCCTGCCCGACCCTGTGTTGCAGCAACTGGAGCATTACGGCAACCCGAGCCTTGGCGTGAATGATGCGTTCAAGGCTGTGACCCGTTTCTGGGACCGCATCACACATCCGGCCCAAGTGCTGCAATCTCTGCCTGCCGCGCTTGCGACGATGCTGGACCCTGCCGATTGCGGTCCTGCGTTTATCGGCCTGCCCCAGGACGTGCAGGGCTGGACCTACGAGTATCCCGCCAGCTTCTTCGAGAAGCGCGTGCACCGTATCCGCAGGCAATCCCCCGACATGGCGGAAATTGCAGATGCGGTGGCGATGCTGTCACAGGCCAAACGCCCCGTGATCATCGCGGGCGGTGGCGTGCAGTATTCCGGCGCGGTTGCGGAGCTCACCACCTTTGCCGAGACCCATCAGATCCCTGTTGTCGAAACCATCGCGGGCCGTGCAAATATGCTGCAAGGCCACCCGCTCAATATCGGCCCTGTCGGAGTGACGGGCTCGGACAGCGCCAATGCGATTGCCGAAAAGGCGGACGTCATTCTGGCCGTCGGGACGCGGTTGCAGGATTTCACAACCGGCTCTTGGACAGCATTCGCCAAAGATGCCAAGATCATCGGCCTGAACGTCGCGCGCCATGATGCGGTCAAGCATCTGTCGATGCCAATCGTGGGGGATGCCAAGCTGGCCTTGGGCGCGCTGAACGCGCTGGGTGACTACAAGGCCCCCGCCACCTGGGGCGATTTCGCCAAGGCAGAACGGGCCACATGGGTCGCTTATACCGATAAGATCACGACGCCATCCAACGGGCCGAATTCCTACGCGCAGGCCATTCGTGTGGTCAACGATCTGTGTGATCCGCGCGACCGCGTTGTGGCCGCTGCGGGTGGCCTGCCTGCCGAAGTGACGGCCCATTGGCAGACCAAAGACATCGGCACCGTGGACGTGGAATTCGGCTTTTCCTGCATGGGCTACGAGATCGCGGGCGGCTGGGGTGCGCGGATTGCGCAATTTGAGCGCGAGCCTGACAAGGACACGATCGTCTTTACGGGCGACGGCTCTTATCTGTTGATGAACTCCGATATTTACTCTTCTGTTCTCACTGGGAAAAAGCTGATCATCTGCGTGCTTGATAACGGCGGCTTTGCGGTCATCAACAAGCTACAAAACAACACGGGCAACGAAAGCTTCAACAACCTGATCGCGGATTGCCCGACGGTCCCTGCCCCCTTTGCCGTCGATTTCGAGGCGCACGCGGCGTCGATGGGTGCCAATGCCGAAACAGTGGTCAACCCTGCGGAATTGGGCGAGGCATTCAAGCGCGCCAAGGCCGCCGACAAGACTTCCGTGATCGTGATGAAAGTCGACGCCTATGACGGCTGGACGACCCAAGGCCACGCATGGTGGGAGGTCGGCACGCCACATGTCACCAAAAACCCGAAGGTCGCGGAAAAACACGCCGAGATCGAGGCGAGCCGCGCAAAACAACGGAAGGGTGTGTAATGGAAGGCATTAAGGCCAACAATTTTGTCGTGGTCGGGCGTGTGGGGATGGATCTCTATCCTGCCGTGGGCGTCGCCACCGAGGACGCCGAGGGCTTCACCGCAGATATGGGCGGATCTTCGGCCAATATCGCGGCAGGGATTGTGAAGCTGGGGGGCAAGGCCGCGCTTGTCACCTGCGTCTCTGACGATGCCGTGGGCCGCTTTTGCCGCAACAAGCTTGCGCAATACGGGGTCGATGCGACCTACGTGAAATCGGTGGGCGGCGAGGCGCGCAACTCGCTGGCCATTTACGAAAGCCGCGTGCAGGACCACCAATCGGTGATCTACCGCAATGGTGCCGCCGATTTCGAGATGACACTCGCGGATGTCGAGGCGGTGGACTATGCCCGCTTTGGCGCGCTGGTGACGGCTGGCACGGTGTTTGCCGCCGAGCCTTCGCGCAGTGCGGCGTTTCGGGCGTTTGAACTGGCCCGTGCTGCCGGTCTGCCGATCATTTTCGACGTGGACTACCGTCCTTATTCCTGGCCTTCCGCGCAAGTCGCCGAAGAGGTCCTGTCCAAGGCGGGCGCACTCTCTGACGTCATCGTCGGCAATGACGACGAGTTCGGCTTTATGGCGGGTGCCAAGGACAAGGGCCTTGCGATGGCACGGTCTTTGGCCGCCACCTCTGCCAAGATTGTCGTCTACAAGATGGGCGAGCACGGCGCGATTACTTTTGCCAACGGAGAAGAAATCCGCACGGGGATTTATGCGGTCACAGCGCTCAAACCCACGGGCGCTGGCGATAGCTTTATGGCGGGTCTGTTGACGTCGATTGCCGAGGGTCACGACCTCAAAACGGCTGTGCTGCGCGGCTCTGCTTGTGCGGCAATTGTTGTGGCGAAACCGGGCTGTGCGCCCGCCATGCCCTACCCTGCCGATCTTGACGCATTTCTGGCCGCTCACGCTGCCCCTTCAGACGTAACTTAAGGAAATCCCATGCATATTGCCCCCCATGACAATCAGAACAAGCCGATCGTCGACGCGGATGACCCGAACGTTCCGCTGAACTATTTCAACATCGTCACGCTGAAGGCAGGCGAGGCGTTTGAATACCAAGTGCCGGGCTACGAGACTTGCATTGTGCCTGCGACGGGCACGGTTGATGTCGAGATTGAAGGCGTGTCGTTCAAGGCCGTTGGCAATCGCGGCGTGGACGTTTGGGACGGCGAGCCAGAGGGCGTCTATGTGCCGGTTGGGGCACGCGTCACGATTGTGGCTGTGACCGACACCGAGACGTTTATCGCGGGTGCGCGCTATGACAAGGTGCTGGATCCCTTTGACGTGCGCGTGGCCGAGATCGACAAGGTGCAATACGGCTCTGACGACACGAAAACCCACCGCAAGATCAAACATATCTTGGGTACGAAATACCACGATAAGGTTGGGCGTTTGCTGGTGTCTGAATTGTTCACTGTTGGTCAAGGCGGCTGGTCCGGCTTCCCTGCCCATAAGCACGACACCGACCGCAAAGACGCCGATGGCAACATCATCGAGACGCGCCACGACGAGACCTACAACTTCCGGTTCCGACCCAACCACGGCTCTGGCGTGCAGATCATCCAGCACGAAGAGGGCAAACCGGGCGATGCCTATCAGCTGATGGACCGCTCGACGATTTTGCTCCCCTCCGGCTATCACCCCTGCGCGGTGATGCCCGGCTACGAGATGTATTACTTCACGATTTTGGGCGGGCTGTCACAGCGCAGTCTGGTCCAGTATTTTCAACCGACACATGCCTATCAGGTCGAGACCATTCCAGGCATCAAAGATATGATCGCGAAATTTAAATGACGCTGGCGACGCTGGCAGAGGTGCTGCAACCTGCGTTGAAAAACGGATATGCGGTCGCGGGCTTGGTCACCTTGGGCTGGGAAGACATGCGCGCCTATGTGGCCGCTGCCGAGGCCGAGGGCTGCCCCGTGATCTTGCAGGCCGGACCAAGCTGCCGCGCCCATACGCCGCTCCCGATTTTGGGCAAGATGTTCCGGCATCTGGCCGAAGCGGCAAGCGTGCCTGTCGTGGCGCATCTGGATCACGGCTATACAGTTGAGGACTGCCGCGCAGCCCTTGATGCGGGGTTCACCTCGATCATGTTTGACGGGTCGCGCAAGCCTTTGAACGAGAACATCGACGAGACAGCGGCGATTGCGGACATGGCCCATGCAATGGGCGTCTCTTGCGAGGGCGAGATCGGCTTTGTCGGTTATGCTGGCGGCGAGAACTCGGCGGGCACCGACCCTGCCGAAGCCGCGCGCTTTGCCGCCGAAACAGGTATTGACGCCATGGCGATTTCGGTGGGCAACGTGCATTTGCAGCAAGACAAAGAGGGCGGTCTGGATATCGACCGTATCCGCGCGATTGAGGCAATCACAACCGTGCCGCTGGTCATCCATGGCGGATCAGGCGTGCCTGTCGCACAGCGCAAATTGCTCTCTGCAACTTCATCCGTGTGCAAATTCAACATCGGTACGGAATTGCGGATGGCCTTTGGCACGGCCTTGCGCGACGCGGTCAACGCGGACCCTGATCGCTTTGATCGGGTGGCGATCCTGAAGGAAACCCACGCGCCGCTGGTGGCGGCCACGCGTCAGGTCTTGCAAGCGTTCGGCGGCGCAAAGCCCCGCTGAACCAACCAGTGGTTTGCCCAGCGCCATGTATGAGCACTGGGCACAAGAAGCTCTAGACTGTTTCCTGATCTACCCTGGCGCGTATCTGACGCACGGGCGTTGTCATGCGGTGTTGCGGCACAAATTCGATGTTCCGTGGAATCTTGACTTCACCAAAGGTTGCTGGAATAAAGTGCAGCTCAACCCCAAGAGGAGTAAGCCCCTTTGGTCGCGGAAGTTGGATAAAGCTGTCGAGATCCTCATTCGACACCAATTCGTCGAAAACCAGCACCCCATTGCAATAGCCCTCGACCAACATACGTCCGGTAATTTGGGCGCGCAGATAGATAAATCCGCCTGCGCAATCTTGATCCAAAGTCGCACAAAGCGTGCCGTCTTCGGTTTCATACATCACCTTGCGCCCATAGGCGCGGCGCGCCCAAGCAGCGGTTTCCATTGGCACCCACCTGCCATTTTTACTATTTAAATCAAACATTTGAAAACTCCTTTTCAGGTGCAAGGTCCGCTGGGCCAACCCGATCAATCACCATAATCATCCATTCCAGCAAGGCGGTCTTTTCTTTTGACAAGTCCGGCGCCGACTGCATTGCGACGGCGTGTTTGCGCAAGTCTGGCCAGCGTTCGTAAAAGTCGACCAAATCCTTGATCTCGATGTCATCGTCCAGTTTTGCCATTGGACTTTCCCCCAGTTATTTCGCTGATCCCAAGCTTAGGCGCAGGCCCTGCAAGAGTGTGTGTGAATAAACTGTGAAGCGCTTGGTCACTCAGAAATGCAGTGTTAACGTTTACGAAACTGGGGAGTTTGAACATTTTGGACACAACTCTGGAGATATCCTTGTTCGGGACATGCGTTGTGCGCGTGACGGGCAATGCACCTTGCGAGTTGCGCGGGGCCAAGCATCGTGGACTGGTCGCCCTTCTGGCCACCGCGCCTTTGGGTCGCCGCACGCGCGCTTATCTGCAAAGCACGCTTTGGGGTCTGGCCGATTATGACAGTGGCCACCAGAACCTGCGTCGGGCGCTGGCAGATATGCGCAAGCTTATCGGGGCCGATTTTGACAGCCTGTTTCTGGCCACCAACGGCGACGTCGAACTTGATCTCGCGAAGGTCAGGTATATCGGCGATCCCTCGGTGG
>CBFHTU010000055.1:0-11009 GCA_965658825.1 Yoonia sp. | reverse complement strand
CCCTGCGGGGTCGCCTAAGCCCCAGTACCATTCTCCACCGCGCTTGGCGTGCAGCTCTTTGATCTCGCCGTCCTTGTTCTCTGCCTTTTTAACCTTGTCCGAAAAGTCCCGTCGCTTCGTCATTCTCGTATCCATTGGTTCGGGTTGGATACATCTTAGCGCGCTGTCCGAATTTGCCGGACCACTTCAATCCGTCGTGTCGCCCGTGGTTACGGCTTGCAGTAAAGAGAAACTACTGACTAAGATGAGCCTCGTTTCTTGAAGGATAAACTATGATTGCGCATTTCATCCTTGCTGGCCAATCGAACATGGATCAGTGGTTTCACGCGGGCGACGGGGCCGCTCTCACGGCCTTCACTGAAACCTTCCTTGCGCTCAATCCCGAGTATACCGAGGTACAGTTTTTCGACGCAGCGCGCGGTGGATCCGCCATGCTGGAGGCGGCGGCCTTTGACTATGCCCAGAGCAGAGCGCCCGATGATCCTGTCTTGTTTGAGCGTATCGCCCAGAATTACTGGTACGATGAAACGACAGGGACGGCGGGACCGACCTTGGTGGGTTTCCTGGAGGATATCCAAACTGCCGTTGATGCAGGCACGGAGTTTCTAGGGATCATCTGGGCGCAGGGTGAAGCGGACACAACATATGTTGCAGAAAATGGTGTAGAAGACTACGCGGAGGGACTTCAATTTGTTCTTGATGAACTTTTGCAGGTCAGTGGCGCGCCTCAAGTTTATATTCAGGCCTTAGGTGATCGGTCATTCTACTCGGCTGACTTGCATGGTGGGTCCGCCGCCATTCGCGACGCGCAACAGGACATCGCGGATCAATCGACTGCGATCACGGTCGCCACAACCATCTTTGACCTCGACTTACGTGATAGCGTCCACCTGACAACCGAAGCCTATGAAACCGCCGCAATCAGGATGGCCATTGCCATTTCAACAGGCGAAACTTCGCCCGACATTGGAGAGGCCATCCTCGTCGACCCCAATACGATCCTCATTCAAATCGACCTTGCACGAGATCAACGGTTTGCGGGCGACATTGATCCGGGCGGGTTCTCCATCATCGAAAACGGCGAGGCGGTTCAGATTTCTCACCTCGAGATCTCTACATCAGGCTTGCTCCGGATCCAAACGCTGGTCGCGCTTTCAAATCCGACCGTCGCTTATGGCGCGGTCGAGCAAAGCACCACAATGCAGGCTGGCGATTACATCTTTGTCACGGGTCCGAACGGCAGTGTGCCGGTCCTCCCCTTCCATCTGCCGCTGACGGCCCCGATTCTGGCGACGACCCAACTGGCCAACGGCCTGCGCATCGAAGGCAGTGCCGCGGGCGAGACGATCACAGGGCTGTCTGGCGACGACTACCTCTTTGGTCATGACGGCGGAGACGTTTTGATCGGCGGCTGGGGCAGAGACCGGCTTTATGGCGGCAGCGGGTCTGATACTTTCGTTCTCAGCCCCGACAAGAGCACCGACATCGTCTATGATTTCAACCTTGGTGAAGATGCCATCGGGTTGGTCGGTCTCTCGCGTGACGACGTCAACTTCCGCCCTTATGGCGAGAATGATTTGGATATTCGCACGGCTGACGGCCAGAGAATTGTGCTCCGCAATGTCAGCTTTGAGGCGCGCGACGACGTGCGCTTTTCTATGCTAGGCACGCTAAATGCCGATGACATGCAGGGCGGCGCAGGCGACGACTTTATCTTTGCAGGTGACGGCAATGATGACGTTCACAGCGGGGCGGGTGACGACTGGATCAGCCTTGGTTTTGGGGCCGATACCGTGTCTTTTGGATCGGGCTCCGGCACCAACACCGTCGTCGATTTCGACGTGACTCAAGACACGGTCGCCCTCCTCGATATCGGCGTGGCCTCTCTGAGCGTCAGCGAGACCATGGCGGGCGACCTCGCTCTCCAAACGCCGGGCGGCGACCGCCTTGTGTTGCAGGGGGTTTCGCTCTCCGACTTCGGCGCAATTGCATTCGACGATCTGCGTCCGGCCGTCGGGTTTTTGACGGGAACCGAGAGCAACGACATTTTACGCGGGTCCGCGATCAACGATTACATCGATAGCTTTGGCGGAACCGATCGCCTCTATGGCGGTGGCGGGCATGACGTCTTTGTTTTTGGCGCCGGTTCGGGGCTCAATGTGATCTACGACTTTACCGAAGGGCAAGACAGAATTCTGATTGAAGACCAGACTTTCGACGATTTGACGCTCATGTCTTATAATGCCAAAGACGCCGAAATCCGCCTTGAGAGTGGCGACAGGTTGGTCCTGCGTAACGTCGATTTCACAACCTTGGACGCAGACGACTTTATCGTCGCAATACCCGCAGAGTTTCTCTAGCTCGCCGTCGCGTAATCCTGTCAGCGGCCCAAGGTCGACGGCAGCCAGTTCGCGAACTCTGTCAAAAGCTCCGTCGCGGCAGTGTTGAAGGCGGCAACAACCACGTCCGTTTGGGTCGAGGCCGCAGGCGCCGTCGCGGCAAAGACCTTGCTTGCAACGATGCTTGCGTCGCTTTCGCGTACAACGCGCACGATCAACCTGATCTGGGCCGAAGCCGTCTGACCGTCAGGGTTCAAGTCGGCCTGAAAATCAACCATCTCCGTTACAACGGCAAAATCGCCACTGGACGCAAGCGGCTGACGGCCAACATAGCGGACAGCGCCTGTCGCCTCCACGGCGCGCAACATGACGGTTTGCACCATGACGGGGGCCGCATCGCTCCAGCGCACGTCAGGCAAATACTGCGCCTGAAGCGCGTTCGGGCGGATCATGATGCGATCGGTTGCAAGTGCGCCGCTTGTGGTCGGCAGCTCGATAACCACGTCACGCGCCAAAGGGCGGCTTTGGTTCGTTTCAATATTTGCAGGGGCGCGCAGCTCGTAGACCTCAAGCGGCACGGTCGCATCGTTGATCGCCGATATCGCAGAGCAGCCGGACAGCGCGGCAACAACCGCAAAAGAGCGCAGACAAGCGAGCGGCTTGGACAGTGTGATCATCGCTTAAACTCCGGTGTTTCTCGGTTGAGGAAAAAGCGCGTGGGATCGCGCTGGATTTGGTTGGTCAGTCGGTCCAGATTGCCGATCAGTGTCCGACTTTCCTGTGCCAACCGCGTGTAAAGCGGCAAGCCCGTTGTGGCAAAGTCGCGCATTGCGGGGCTGGCCCCATCGGCCAATTGGCGCAATTGGACAAAGGCCGCAGCAGCCGCTTCACTTGCCGCTCGCACATCGGCAGAAATCACAGGCAGATCGTCCGAGACCTGTGCAATCGCCGTGTTCAGACCGTCGAGAGTGGTTTCCAACCCTGAAATCATCCCCGACATATCCTCGTTGATCACGCGGTCCGCGCCGGCGAAGGCTCTTTCCGCAGCACTCAGGGCGCGGTCTCCCGTGACAAGGGCGCCATTGATGGCCGCGAATGTCTCATTGGCATTGGCGAAGGAAACACGGGCAGCCTCCAAAGTATCGCGGGCCCCTTCCAGAACCGCAGTTGCGGTCTCGCTTGAGGCGCGCAGGTTTTCACCCACGTCCACGATGACTTTGCTGGCACTCTCGGTCGCGCGGCGCAGATCGGCAATGATCGCGGGCAAATCCGTGGTCGCAATCGTAGAGACCGATTGGACCGCACGATTTGCCTCTGCGACCATCGCGCGTGTTTCCGCCAGAAGCGGCGCGCCTTCGTCACGGATCAGATCATCGGCACGGGAGGCCACGGACCCGACGGCCACGGCGGCCTCATCAAGGCGGGCCATCAAGGCATTTGCGGCCTCGATGGTCGCGCGGGCCTCTTCGAGCCGTGCGGTCGCAGCCTCGCCCGTGGCCCCGAAGGTGGCCATAAGGGCTTGCGCGTCTGTGGTCACGACGCTCAATTGCGCCCGCAGGTCGGCTGTCGTCTGGCGCAAATCTTGCGTCAAGGCGCTGAGGTCTTGCACGACAAAATCCTTGGTCTCCGTGATCGCCCCCTGTGCTTGGGTCAGGGTTTCCGAGCTGGCGGTCAAAACCCCTTTACCCTGCTCGGACAATTCACCGATCGAAACCAGCGTCGTGTCCGCCGTGGCCAAGACGCCTGTCAAGTCACGCGAAATCAGATCAAGCGTTTCGTTGAACTTGTTAATCTGCTCGGCAAAATCAGCGACCGTATTGGCCACACCAGAGAAATCCGACAAGGTGCGTGCAAATTCGCCCGAGGCCTGCTCGACGTTGACCAAGATATTGTCGATCCGCTTTTGGTTGCCCTCTCCGAGCATTTGACCCAGCTCGTCGACAACCTCCAATGTCCGCGTCAAAAGCTTTGGCGCATCCTCGGTGAGTGATTGGAGCATGGATCGGCCAGCGATGATCTCGGGAACGGTGATGCCGTCACCGACCAACAACGCAGCCGTCGGGGTGCCCGCATCAATGCCGACATAAGACACCCCTGTCACACCCTGCGATTCAATCGTCGCGACACTGTCGACGCGCACGGGCGTGTCGCCACCGATTTCGACGCGCACAAGGATCGTGCCATCGCGTTCGGGGGCCAAGCGCACATCGACAACCTGACCGACGGCGAGCCCGCTGAAACGCACATCAGAGGCATTGTCCAAGCCTGACACCGACGAAAACCGGATGTCGTAATAGGCAAACTGGCGGTCAAGCTCGACTTGGGCGAACCACAAGAAGAACGCCATGATCCCCGCAAACCCCGCAAGGGTGAAAGCGCCGATCAATACGAAGTTCGCTCTGGTTTCCAAACTTGTTGCCTTCCTAATCTTTGCCGCTTTGCGGGACAGCAGATGCCGCACGGGCCCGCGGCCCATGGAAATACTCATGCACCCAAGGCTGCTCGACCTCAAGCATGTCTTGCATCGTCCCCGTCACCAAGACCTTGCGTTCGGCCAAAACGGCAATCCGGTCACATGTTGCATGCAGCGTATCAAGATCATGGGTCACAAGAAAGACAGTCAACCCAAGCGACTGGCACAGATCGACAATAAGGTTATCAAATGCGGAGGCGCCAATCGGGTCCAGCCCCGCTGTCGGCTCGTCCAGAAAGACGATCTCGGGATCAAGCGCCAATGCGCGGGCAAGCCCTGCCCGCTTACGCATCCCGCCCGACAATTCGGACGGGTATTTGTCGCCCGCATTATAGGGCAACCCGACCATCGAGATTTTCAAATCGGCGATCTGCCTGCGGATGGCGGGATCAAGCCCTTTGATCGCCAGCATCGGCACTTCGACGTTCTCGCGCACGGTGAGCGACGAGAACAGCGCCCCATCTTGAAACATAACGCCCCAGCGCGCCTCTAGCGCAGAGCGGGTGTCCTCATCGGCTTTCAAAACATCGACGCCCAACACGGTGACGCTGCCTGCCACCGGCTTTTGCAGCCCGACGATTGCCCGCAGCAAAACCGATTTGCCCGTTCCCGATCCCCCCACGACGCCCAGAATTTCGCCGCGACGCACATCCAAATCGAGATTCTCATGCACCACATGCCGCCCGAATTGATTGCGCAGGCCGCGCACGCTGATGATGACGTCGGGGATCGGTTGGTCGGTCATATGCCCAAGCTCGCGAAAAAGACCGAAAAGATAGCATCCGCAACAATCACCGCAAAAATCGCTGCCACAACCGCATTTGACGTCATGCGACCAAGGGATTCAGCGTTACTTTCCACCTGCATCCCTGCATGACAGCCAACAATGCCGATGATCAGCGCAAAAAACGGGGCCTTCACCAGACCGGTATACACATGATTGACGCCCGTTCCGGACACCAGTCGCGTGGTAAACATCTGGGGCGAAATCCCCAAATCAATCCACGCCATCAGCGCACCGCCAAACAGACCCGCCACATCGGCAATCAACCCCAAAATGGGCAACATCACCAAAAGCGCCAAAATGCGCGGAACGAATAAGACCATCGCCGGATCCAGCCCCAAGGTGCGCATCGCATCAATTTCCTCGCGCATTTTCATCGACCCGATCGCCGCCGTAAAGGCCGAGGCCGTCCGCCCCGCGACGATAATTGCGGTCAACAGAATGCCCAGCTCGCGCAGCACCGAAATCGCGATCAAGTCGACAACAAAGACTTCAGCTCCGAATTGTCGCAACTGGGTCGAGCCCTGAAACGCCAACACCACGCCGATCAAGAACGCCATCAGGGCGACAATCGGCACCGCTTTCAGCCCGACCTCCTCGCAGTGATGCACCAATGCGGTAAAGCGGAACTCCTTGGGATGACGGATAGCGCGGAAAATCCGGTGCAGAACAATGCCGAAAAAACCGGTGATATCGTAAAGATAAGAGACCCCCGAAAACACGCGTTCGCCAAATTCCGCAAGCTTGGCCTGCAAGAAGGGCGCTTTGGCCAAGGGTGCCTCCGGCTGCGGCATCGCCGCTGCAACCGTTTTAAGCAGGCTTTGCGCAGTCTCGCTCGCGCCTGTGACCGCAAAGGCAGCGCCCTGTACTGATTGCGTGAGCAAAAACCAGGCGCCCGCTGTATCAAGCCGCGTTAGAGCCGCGATATCCACCGCTTTCAAACCGGATTGCGCCCTGAAGAACGCTTGTGCCTGCGTCACCGTGTGCAGTGATAGCTCGCCTGAGAGTGCGCATTTACCAGACTTCGGATCCACGTTAAAAGCAAGCGTTGGGGGCGTGGGAACGGACATATCTTGCGCTCTCATATTGCCCGACGTTTTGGCGGCATGCGTCGGGTCTTCGGGGCTCAGAATCGCCCAAAGAAAAGACGTTTCGGGCCGTAAACTTATTGCCATTATGCGCCCCCTTGGCGAAGATGCAAGCGAAGGCCTTTCTGGCTTGGAACACACAGGAGCCCAAATCTAACGATCCGTCGGTCCTTGAGCCTCAAGACCGCGGGCGACCGACTTTGCGATCCGGGCCTGTCGTGTGGCAGCGTTCGATCTCGCTCTGGGCCGCAACCGCCACCTAGCGGTTTGCACGGGCCAGAAGCGCGACTGCGATTAGGCCAATCACAGATATCATCAAGGCCGCAGGTGCTGCTTCTGCGATGTTTTCAAGCGAGGCTTTGGCATGCACACGCGTCGCCAATGTGTCGAAATTAAACGGGCGCAACAGCAACGTCGCGGGCAATTCCTTGACCGCATCCACAAACACCAACAGCAGCGCAGACCCGATGGATGCCCGCACCAAGGGCAATTGCACGGCGCGCAACGTGCCACCTTTGGTGCGCCCCAAGGACCGTGCAGCCATTGGCAGGCTGGGCGGCACACGCCCCAGCGCCGCATCTGCCGCCCCCTGCGCGATTGCGAAAAACCGCACGACATAAGCAAGCACCAAGGCCGCCGCCGTTCCCGTCAACAAAAGGCCCGGATCATAGCCGGTGAAGGCTAAAACCGCATCGGCAAGGCGATTGTCAAAGGCCGCCAATGGCACCAGAATACCAAGCGCCAAGACCGCACCCGGCGCGGCATAGCCGATCGCCGTCACAGGCATCAAAAGGGCCGGGATGCGCTTGTGCGACAAGCGCACGCCATAGACCATGAACACGCCGCCCATGACGGTCACGATGGCCGCAGTGCCCGCCACCAGAACCGTGCGCGAGACAGCCAGATGCAATCCGGGTGCCGCCCATTCAGAGGCGTCCACCGCATGGGACAAAAGCACTGCGATCGGCAAGACGAAGCCAAAGACAAGCGGCACGAGACATAGCAACGTCGCGGCCCAAGCCTTTGTTCCGGTGAGATTAGTCAAGGTCACAGGGCGGACATTGCGGGCTGCTAAGAAAAAGCGGCTTTTGCGGCGGCTCAGTTTTTCGAGCGAGACCAGCAGCACAATGATCGACAAAACGCACACCGCCAATTGGGCGGCCCCGCCAAGGTTGCCGCCTTGCAGCCAAACCGAGAAAATGCCGGTCGTCAGTGTCTGCACTGCGAAATAATCGACCGTGCCATAATCATTGACAGTTTCCATCATCACCACGGCAACACCTGCGGCAATGGCAGGACGCGCAAGCGGCAGTCCGACCCGCCAGAACCGCGCGAATGGCCCCGCCCCCAAGGCTTGCGCCACCTCAAAACTGGCCCCCGATTGCTCGCGAAATGCGGCACGGGCGAGGATATAAACATAGGGATAAAGCGCCGCTGATAGCACCACAACCGCAGCACCGCGCGTCCGGATCGCGGGGAACGCGTAGTCCTGTGCGTTTGACCAGCCAAAAATCGCACGCAAAGCGGTCTGGACAGGCCCCGCATATTCAAAGAAATCGACCAGCGCATAGGCCCCCACATAGGCCGGCACGGCCAAAGGCATCAAAAGCGCCCACTGCAGCCAGAGCCGCCCCGGAAACCGATACATCACCACCAACCACGCAGCCCCCGTGCCAATCGCGGCCGACAAGGCTCCGACGCTCACCATCAAGATGGCCGTATTGGACAAGTACCGCGGCAGTGTCGTTGCGATCAGATGCGGCCAGATATTATCGGTCGGATGGAACGCAAACCAGATGATCGCCAAAATCGGCATCAGAACCACAATCGCGATGACTGCAGCTCCAAAGGACCACGGATCTATTTGGCTCTGTTTGCGTAACAAGTGACTATTCTGACTAGTTTGATCGGGCATTTCAAAAGCCGACCTAACCGAAAGCGGTTTATCTGTCCAGAAATCCGGCTATGCTAGGGCGAAACAAAACTGAAAAGACATCAAGAGCATATGCAAATCGCGTTTCATATCGGAGCAAACTGCACAGACGACGACAGATTGTTGAAATCCCTGTTAAAAAACACAGGGGCGATGTCGGATCTGGGGATAAAGGTGCCCGGTCCGGGGAAATACCGGCGCTTGATCCGCGAGACCATTCAGAACCTGAATGGCGCGCAGCCCGCCCCGAACACCCGCGACATCTTGCTGGACGCGATTATCGACGATGATCATGCGCAGCGCCTTGTCTTGAGCAACACGAACTTCATTTGCATCGCGAACCGCATCTTTGATGGCGGCATTTTCTATGAACAAGCCGAGTCGAAAATCCAAGCCCTGCACCAGATTTTTGCCGAGGACGAGATCGAGTTGTTTATCGCCCTGCGCAATCCCGCCACGTTCCTGCCCGCGGCCTATGCGGAATCCAAAGCCGGGACGCCAGAAGCCTATCTCAAAGGCGTCCATCCGACCCAAATTCGCTGGTCAGACCTGATCCGCCGGATTCAACATCGCTTCCCGCGCACCAAGCTCACGGTGTGGTGCAACGAGGATACGCCTCTGATCTGGGCCGAGCTGTTGCGCGCGATTGCGGGGATTGAGCGTGATCAACGCATTACCGGCGGATTTGATCTGCTGGCGTCAATCATGTCGCCTGAAGGGATGGCGCGCTTTTTGAACTATTTGCGCACGCATCCGCCAAAAACCGCGATGCAAAAGCAGCGCGTGATCGCGGCTTTCCTGGACAAATACGCCGTTGACGACAAAATCGAAGAAACTGTCGACTGGCCCGGCATGACCGACGAAATGGTTGATGAATTGTCGGCGCTTTATGACAACGATGTGGCCTTCATCGAACAGCTTCCGAGTGTGACGTTTATCGCACCTTAATGCCGGGGCAAATCGGGCGCGACCTAAACGCGCGCCCCAATCGCTTACATGCCAAGCGCGGCCATTATACGTAGTGTGACGTGTGTATTTCGGATATCCCAAATACATTTCAAAGGCTTACTAGGTATCAACTGAACTCCTTGTATATGTTCACGTCTAGTCTGCATTCAATTGAGCAAAATCATTCAAAGAAATAGGTCAGCCTAAACTACTGAGAGAAAGCTCAAAGTTTTTCAACTTTTTGAGTTTTCCTTTCAACGATTTCTAGAATTTTTGTAGGTTCGATACCTAATCCTCGGCAAATAATTACAAGTTCAACAACATCAATCCGTCGTTGTCCGCTCTCAATTCGAGCAATCATCGATTGATGACAGCTCAAAATTTTGCCGAGCGAGCTTTGAGTTAGACCCGCGTCATTTCTTGCCGCAATTAGCGCCTCACATAACGCAATTTGGCCCCCCGTGTGAATAGTGTTTGTCATGTGCTCCATATCCAACTTTTATCTGGCGCTAATCTAAATTCTAGATTATCTAAAATTTAGATTTTCACATCGAGTATTGGAGGACCTGCCTCTTGAAGTAAATTGATCCTAGCTTCCTATGGCAACCAGATTTGGATGCTCTTCTCACTTGCAATACGTTGTTGGTTAACTCCGGCCAAAATGACCTGTTTCGAAAACGCATGTCTCGATATTTGAAAGACCCATTTTTGAGACCCATACTTGAGCTTGATCTAAACGGAGTAGTCAACTTTGGGTCTGCGCTGACCCTTTTCTCGTTTAAGTTTATCCGAATTCGCAGCTTCACGATACTTAGGGGACCAGCAAAATCCGAGCGCCTTGAATATGTTGAGTTGACAGCTGACGGAGCGACGTATCTTAACGTGCAAACTGCTTCCATTCCAGCAGTTGAAAAATGCTTTGACTCCCTTTGTGCTGCGATAAAATCTTATTACGCGATAGATCGTGGAAATGGACTAGTTAGCACTAGAGACGCGTTAGACGCTGCTATCGAAATCGAAGATGGCGACCTCCTTTCGAGACTAAAGAAGTTACCAGACGGAAAACAGATTCTGCCCCACGGCACTGTTAGGAACCGGGTCACCGAAACAGAACGAATGGAAATGGCTCAATTTTGGGACCAATCTGGCGAGCGAAGAAATGGCGCCCGTATTATTGATTTGCAGGAAATGGCGCGAGAGAAAAGTTGACGCTTCATGGATTACACTCTGCACGCTGATTGTTTTATCGAGGTTAAGTTCCCATTCGCACCTCGCCTCCAAGGCTTCCTGCACAAGCATAATTAGTAGGTTGGCGTGTCCGTCGTCAGGGTTTTTGGAACCAATGGCAGCTTAAACTAAGAGAGAGTTCGGCTCATCTGGTTGGTTTCATTATGCGGCGCGTTGTCTGTGATGCAAGCGGCGCGTTTCGAGCGTCTTTCGTTTG
>CBFHTU010000054.1:0-11681 GCA_965658825.1 Yoonia sp. | reverse complement strand
ATAACGAAGAAAGCATAACGACTGAGCGGGTCAGATCTCGGTGACAAAACCGGGTCAGTTTTAAGTGACATTCAACAGGCTGTCTTTTCTGCTCATGCGAAATGCTATGGGATCTGATTTTTAAAAGGGTTCGCAATGGCCAATTCCTACGCACCAGAATTGTTTCGGCTTTGAAAGCTGGCTCTCTTTCACCTTGAAGCAAAGCTCTCAGGTTCGACTTTGCCATTGCTCTTGCTGATTTTCGATGTTTTCATCTGCGCGCCGACGCACATAAGTCGCTGTTAGTCGCCGCAAATTCATAAAAAGAAACTTATTGACATGGATTTGCACGAAACGGCTTCAATTTGCACGCTTATGCCTAATTGGCAACGACACAAATGAGAAGTAATGGCGATCCCGGGAGGAATCGAACCCCCAACCCCCTGCTTAGAAGGCAGGTGCTCTATCCGGTTGAGCTACGGGACCGGAACTGCTTATTTGCGGCGCATTGGTCGCGCTGGCAAGTGGTTTTGTCAAGATTGCGGGAAATTTTGCCGCAAGATGCGCCCCCCGCAGTCACGCGGCCTGCAACTCGGTCAGGATTGATCCCGCCGCTTGAAACGACGCAAGGCGTTTGGCAGGGTCGTGGATCATGCCCGTCACAATCAATTCGTCAGGCTGGTAGCGGGCGATGATCTTGGAGAGTTGATCTTTGACGCTCGCTTTTGATCCGACGGCTGCGACGGACATGGCCTGTGCGACTTGCGCCAGAACATCCGCGGGCACATGCGCTGTGATATCGTCAACGGGCAATGGCAGTTTTCCGGGCTTGCCTGCCCGCAACCGCGCAAAGGCCAAAATCTGGGATGTCCGCAGATAGTGGGCCTCTTCATCGGTTTTCCCGACACAAACTCCTGCGGCAACCATTGTATAGGGTGCGGCCAGATGCACCGAAGGCCTGAAGCTGCGGCGGTAAATCTCAAGGGCCTGTTCCAGCATCGCAGGGGCGAAATGCGAGGCGAAGGCATAGGGCAGCCCCAGATAGGCGGCCAGTTGCGCCCCATAAAGGCTCGACCCGAGAATCCAGACCGGCACATGGGTGCCCTCCCCCGGTATTGCGCGCACAGACGCCCCCTGCTCGGCCGACCCTAAATAGTTGATGAGTTCTTGCACATCTTGCGGAAAGCTGTCCTCAGGGGCCATGTGGCGGCGCAACGCCCGTGCGGTCGCCATATCCGAACCCGGTGCCCGCCCAAGCCCCAGATCGATCCGGTTGGGGTAAAGTGTCGCCAAAGTCCCAAAGCTTTCGGCAATCACAAGGGGGGCGTGGTTGGGTAGCATAATCCCGCCCGCGCCAACGCGGATCGACTTGGTCGCCCCTGCCACATGACCGATAACCACAGGCGTGGCAGCGCTCGCGATGCCGGGCATATTGTGATGCTCGGCAAGCCAAAACCGGTGATAGCCCGCCGTCTCGGCCATTTGCGCCAATGCAACTGTTGCGGCAAGCGCATCTGCCGCCGTTTGCCCTTCTGCGATTGGAGACAGGTCGAGGATCGCATAGTTTTTCATGCTCGAAGACTCCGTTTAATCCTACCTAAGCGCGTCCCGCGCAGATGCAAGCGGCCTAGTCGTTATCGGAGTTTCCGGCCCCTGCCCCCAAGAGCCGCGATTGCTCGGTGGCGGGGGCATAGGTGCGGTGGGCGAAGTCATTGAGTTGCGCCCAGACTGCAGCACTTGCGCTGCCCCGCACATGCGGCTTGCGGCCAATGCTGGCAGGGCGCTCCGCAGGCGAGAACGTCACCGTCTCGGCCATCTCGGCACCACATTCGCCCTTGGGGTCCGTCAGCCAGATTTGCTGGCCGTCGGTCATCACAGTAAGGTCATCCCAAGCCAGTATGACCACCTGCTGCAAACGCGTGGCGACCTGTGCTGCAAATGGCAGGAGCACGACGGGATAAGCCACATGGGACAATGCCAAAGCGGCCTCGCCCTCCCGCAGCTGCGCGCAGTCACTTAAGGCCGTCCCGCTCAGCAACGGACAAAGTTTCCCCGCGCTTGCAGACCACGGGCCAGTCAATGACATCGGGGCAAAGTCGGCATCGCGCATATTGTCATGCAACGCGAGCACTTGGGCAAAGGGCGCCACGCTTGGCAGGTCGTAAGAGGCAAGCCAGCGCACGGCCTTTGCCGCCTCCTCGGCCATCCCCCACGACAAGCCGACGCCGCGCGCCGCCCGCTTGCAAAGCGCCTCGATTTCATTGAGCGAATAGGTCATGCCAGTCCCCCGTCTGCCGGAGGGTAAGGCCAGTCGTCGGCTGTCATCCGCGCCAGCTCTTCGGGGTAAGGCGCATTGCCAAACAGGCAAACACGAACCCAGCGGTCAGAGCGCGGATCAAAATGCGTGGCCCCGAAAAACGACAGCTTGCAGCGCAGCATGTCAATCGGCAGCAAATCGGACGCAATCGTATTGTCGCGGATTTCGGCATAGGGCGCGCGGGCGACGATCTGGGCGCGACGCAGGCTATGGCGATGCTCGGGATGTTTCAAAAGAAAAGCCGCGACCGTCTGGTCGGCGTCCCACGCATCCAGCGCCTTGCGCAACCGGACCGCGTCACGGGCGGGCGCGAGGGGCTGTTCATAGTCGGCCAAGGGCTCTGCAAAACGTTCACCCAAGCGCGGCTCCAGCTTCTCTTCGGAGACATACCAAAGGCGCGCAACGTTGGGCGCGGCGTTCCAATCCAAATCCATCGCCCAGCCATAGCAGCGGTCGAGAATTGCGCGCAGCGCATCCAACCGCATCGCGCCGTCTATATAAAAATCCGCCGGATCCGCGTCCGACATCTGCGCTGCCAACGTGTCGACCAAGGCGCCGTAAGGTTCAAACATGAGTGACGCGAGACACTCTTGCGCCTCAACGCCCAAACTCAGTTCAGCCCAAGCAAACAGCCGTTGCCAAGGCTGATCGTCGTTCAAATCCGCCGATGCCACATGCGCCTTCAAGCGGTCCAGATCCGCGCGCAAAACTGCGAGCTTTTCCACTTGGATCGGATGCGCGGACTGCCAGCAATCGGCAGAGATGATCGCCCGCGCCAGCACATCGCGGAACGCGGCAACCTCGGCTGCGGTTGCGGTGGGCAAGCTTCGGACCCGTGCCAGCGCCTCTTCGCGCGCCGCGATCCAGTTGTTGAACAGCTTCGGATGGTTAAGCAGAAACGGTGCCATCCCCAGCCCTGTTGAATTCCCGACGCCCAAAAGCCGCGCGAGATCCGGGGCAAGGCAGGTCGCCCGCGTCCCGCCGCGCAGATTTGCCAGATGCTGCGCCAAGTCCCGCACGAAGGCGCGAGTCAAATAGACCGACAACATTTCCACCTGAAAGGGCGCGGCAAACTCTGGCCTGTCCGCCAAAAGCTCGCGGTCCGCCGCCCCCAATTTGCCCGATCCGTAAACGGCTGTCGTGCGCATCAGATAGCCCACATCCTTGATCTCTTGCGCATCTGGTTGCTGGCCGTTTGCCAGCCGTGACACCACATGCTCCCAAAGCCGCACAGACCGGTTGGCCCGCGACACCGACAGTTCCTTTTCGGTCACGCGCCCCGCCTCTTGCAGCGGGATATTCTGGCGAAGCCGCGCGATGTCATCGTCGCTCGGCATCCCGTCAAACAGCGTGAACGTGCAATCCCAAGCTTCTGCAATCACCCGGTCAGAGCGCTTTTCGGCAGGCAGATCATGCGCAAAGGCTACAAGGGAATAGATGCGGTTTGGCGTCTGCGCGCATAGAACCGCATGACCCACGCCCTGCGCGTCAATCTCGAAGACGGGCGTCGAAAAGGTCCAGTTTTCCTGCACCATCCGCCGCGTCAGAATGCGCATGAACGACAACCGCGATTGATGAAACGAACCCAATCGCGCAAGACGCATGACCTGTGCGGGGTCGCGACGAGGGATCTGCGTTTGCACATGGGTTGTCATGATAGCCTACCTTTGCGGTGTGAAATTCGCGGCATAGAACCGATGCCAATTGTCGCCCATGATACCCGCGACCTCTGTGGCATTCATGCCCGTCGCAAGAAGCCCGTTTTCGATGTTGTCAAAGTCACGGTTGTCCCCGAACCAGCTTGGCATCGGCGGGAAGCCTGCGTCGCTCGCCGACCCTTCGCCGTAATCGATCTCTTTGCTCCAGCGGCCCACGCGCATCCATTCCACAATGCTGTCAGGCTGGTCTTGGCAAAGGTCGGTGCCGATCCCCAGATGCGCGGTGCCGAATTTGTCTGCCGTGCGCGCAATCATCTCGCAAAAGCTTTCCAGCATGCAGGCGGACTTGTCCTTCAGGTGATGCGGATAGACCGAAAAGCCGAGCATCCCCCCATTCTCGGTCACCGCTCGGATCACATCGTCCTTCTTGTTGCGCAGCGCAGGCGACCACTCATAGGGGTTCGCATGGGTGATGGCGATGGGGCGCTGCGACAGATCCGCCGCCTCGATCGTGGAGCGGTCCGCTGAATGGCTCATGTCGATCACAAGGCCCACGCGGTTCATCTCTTTGATCACCTGTTTGCCCATCCGGGTGATGCCGGTATCCTCCGCCTCATAACATCCCGTCGCCAGCAAAGACTGGTTATTATAGGTCAACTGCATGAAGCGCGCACCGAGCGTATGCACGATTTCAACCAGCCCGATGTCATCCTCAATCGGGCTTGGGTTCTGAAAGCCAAAGAAAATCGCGGTCTTGCCCTCGGCCTTTGCGCGGGTAACGTCAGAGGCCCAAAGCCCCTTCATGATCAGATCGGGGTATTGCTCGAACCAACGGTTCCAGCGTTCAAAGTTCAACACGGTCTCGCGGAAATTCTCGTGGTAGGCGATGGTGACGTGAATAGCATCCACGCCCCCTTCCCGCATCTGCCGAAAGATTTTTTCCGACCAATTGGCGTATTGAAGATTGTCGATCCGCATCACTTTGGCATGCCAGAAGAGATGTAGGACGTTTTCACGATGGTATAGAATTCCGCCGCCGATTTACCCTGTTCACGCGGGCCGTAGGAGCTATCTCCACGCCCGCCGAACGGGACGTGGTAATCGGTGCCGGCGGTCGGCAAGTTGACCATCACGCAGCCCGTTTTCGCATTGCGCCGGAAGTGGGTGGCGCGGGCGAGATTCGTTGTCACGATTCCGGATGTCAGGCCAAAATTGGTATCATTGACCACATTAAGGGCCTCTTCATAACCGTCCACTTTGATCACGGATGCGAGCGGCGCAAACATCTCTTCACGGTTGATGCGCATGTTATTGTTGGTGCCGACAAAAACGCCGGGGCTCATGTAATACCCTTTGGTCGGCATCTCCAGACGCTGCCCGCCGCAAGCCAGCTCGGCCCCCTCTTTGGCCGCCAGATCAACGTAAGCGAGGTTCTCGTTCAACTGCTGCTCAGAGACCACAGGCCCGATCTGCGTACCGGCCTCAAGCGCGTGACCAACCTTCATCGCCTTGGCGCCCGCGACCAGTTTTTCAACGAACTGATCATGCACCGCCTGATGCACCACAAGGCGCGACGAGGCCGTGCATTTCTGGCCCGAGCCGCCAAAAGCACCACCAAGTGCCAGCGTGACAGCCAAATCAATATCGGCGTCATCCATCACGGCAAGCGCGTTCTTTGATCCCATTTCCATCTGCACGCGCGTCAGGTTGCCAATGGCCGCCGCCGCAATGCCTTTACCCACAGGCACGGAGCCTGTGAAGCTGATCGCGTTGACCTTGGGGCTCTCAACGAGACGTTGACCAATCGTGCTCCCCGCCCCCATCAAAAGCGACACAAGGCCCTTCGGGATGTCTTGGCGCGAGATAATCTCGACCAAGGCCACGGCAGAGGCGGGCGTCACATTCGCGGGCTTCCACACGACCGCATTGCCGTAGCAAAGCGCAGGGGCGATTTTCCAAGAGGCGGTCGCAGTCGGGAAGTTCCACGGCGAGATAACGGCCACCACGCCCACCGCTTCGCGGCGCACGTCGATCTCGATGCCATCGCGCACAGAATCGGCGGTCTCGCCCATCTGGCGCAGGGTTTCTGCTGCGTAATAGGTGAAGAACTGGCCAGCGCGGTAAACCTCGCCCTTGCCTTCGGCCACGGGCTTGCCCTCTTCGCGAGCGAGCAATGTGCCAAGCTCCTCGGCGCGGGCCATCATCTCGGTGCCGATTGCCATCAAAACATTGTATTTGCGCTCGATCCCGTAGGCGGCCCACGCGGTTTGCGCGATGCGGGCCTGATCCAACGTCGCCTCAAGCTGGTCGGGCGTGGCCTGCGCATACATCCCGATCAAGTCGCTGAGATCGGAGGGATTGCGGTTCTCGATCTCAGAGCCGCCAGCGACCCATTCCCCTGCGATAAAGTTCAGATTTGTATGCGACATGGTATTTCCTTCGGTTGGGTGGCGCAGGGGCGCGTTGACGGGAGCTTAGCGCAATCGGGATATGAAAGCATTCCTAATGCGCTGAAGCCTATTTCAGTTTTTCTGAATTTGTTGCACGGTTTGCAGGATAAGGTCCTTGAGATCGCGGGCCACAGGCAACAGCAATGCCTCGGGCTGTGACACCATATGAACGAAGCGGCGGGCGGTGCTGTCAATCAAGGGCAAAAACGCCAGATCATTCTGTAAATCCGTCACCACGCGCTCTGGCAACACGGTGATCCCGACGCCCTCGCGCACCAGACCCAAAAGCGAGGCCGTATTATGGACCATCAGTCGCGAGGCCGTCAGTATCGGCGCAAAGTCGGGATCGGTGATCAAATGGCATAGCCCGTTGGCAATAAAGACATGGGCGTGCATATCGCGCCACGTCAATTGATCCCAATCTCGCGCCAGAGGATGATCCTTGCGACAGATAACACCAAAGGCATCTTGGAAAAGCGCAACCCGCATCATGCCGTCGATATCGTTCAAAGTGCCAATGCCAATGTCTGCGCGCTCTTGAATAAGGGCCGTGGTGATCGCGGCGGAGTCCATATCCCGCAAATCGATTTGCACTTTCGGATGAAGCCCTGCGAACCGGTAAATAATTGGCGGCAATATCGTCGCCGCAATGGAGGGGGTCACGGCCAAACGCAAAAAGCCGACCTCGGACCGGGCCAGCCCTTCGATCACGCTGACGGTATTTTCAAAGTGGGCAACTTCGCGACGGGATTGGGCAAAAATCATTTCGCCAATAGGGGTTAGTTTTGATTTTCGTGCAGTCTCAAAGAGCGGCACACCGATATGATCCTCAAATTGCTTGAGCATCATCGACACGGCGGAGGGGGTGCGACCAAGCACCTGAGCGGCTTCTACAAGACTGCCGCTTTGCGCAACAACAGCAAAACACTTGAGCATCTCGATTTTGATCGCCAATTTCAGCCCCTCTGAAATTACAAGGCTCGAAACCTAGCCCACGCAGAACGCCATGTCGATGCACAATTGTGGACCTGCCGCCAGCGTGAATTTACATCGGCACCTGAAACGACGCCTTGATCCGATCCATCACGACCGTCGTCTTGAAGCCCTTGATATCAGGATTGTTGTAGAAAAAATCACGGGTGAAGGATTCATAATCGGGCATGTCTTTTGCGCTGACAATCAGCACAAAATCGGTGTCCCCCGTCACGTAATAAGCGCTCATTACCTCGTCGCGCTCGCGCACCGCCCGTTTGAACCTATCGATGATATCAGAGCGCTCGCGGGCCAGTTCGACCGCAACAAGCATGGTCAGGGGACGATCTGCGGCCTTGGGGGAGACGACCGAGATATCAGCCTCAATCACCTTATCGGCGCGCAGCTTGTGCAGCCTGCGCTGCACAGACGTCGGTGAAAGCCCCACCAGATCAGAGAGTTGCCCGCTGGTCAGTTGGTTGTTGCGCTGCATATGTTGCAGGATTTTCCTGTCGAAGGCGTCGATCATGCCAAATTTCTCCGAAATTTGATTGGTTACGCAGTTAAAAATCGCTCTTGATTATATAATCGCAGAAAAACCCAAGCACAGAAAGATACAGTTGAGAAAATCTTCAATGGGACTTTCAAATGACTGATCTTCCGTTTTCGCCACAAGAATATGCCTCCCGCCTGACCAAGACCCGCGCCGAGATGGCCAAGCGCGGATTGGACGCGATCTTTGTCACCGACCCGTCGAATATGGCGTGGCTCACCGGCTATGACGGCTGGTCGTTTTATGTACATCAAGGTGTGCTCTTGGGCATGGAAGGCGAGCCAGTCTGGTGGGGGCGCGCGATGGACGCGATGGGTGCGCAACGCACGACCTACTTGGCCCATGACAATATTGCGGGCTATGACGATACCTATGTCCAAAACCCCGCCAAGCATCCGATGGAAGACCTCTCACGGCTGATAATCGCGCGGGGCTTGGGGGCGGCTCGCATCGGGTTTGAGTTGGACAACTACTATTTCACCGCCTCCGCCTATTTGTCGCTACAAGAAAACCTGCCTGCTGCAGTCATCTCCAACACAACGGGTCTTGTGAACTGGCAGCGCGCTGCGAAATCGGAAACCGAGATCACCTATATGCGCCGCGCCGCCCGTATTGTGGAGCGGATGCATGCCGTGATTCGCGACAAGGCCGAAGTGGGGATGCCCAAGAACGCACTGATCGCCGACATCTACCATGCCTCGGTTTTGGGCGCGGATGGCCATTGGGGGGATTACCCCGCGATTGTGCCGATGGCCCCTTCAGGCGTCGATGCAACCGCCCCGCATTTGACTTGGGACGATGCCCCGATGAGAGCAGGCGAGAGCACGTTCTTCGAGATCGCGGGGGCGTATCGCCGCTATCAATGCCCGCAGTCGCGCACGTTGTTCCTTGGAAAACCACCGCAAAAGTATCTTGATGCGGAAAAGGCTGTGCTTGAGGCCGTCGAGGCGGGCTTAGAGCAAGCCAAACCCGGCAATCTCTGCGAGGATATTGCAACGGCATTCAACAGCACGCTCAACAAGCTGGGATTCCAGAAAGACAGCCGCTGCGGCTATGCAATTGGCCTGTCCTATCCGCCCGATTGGGGAGAGCGCACCATGTCTTTCCGCGCAGGCGACAAGACCGTCCTTGAGGCAGGGATGACGTTTCACTTCATGCCGGCTCTTTGGCTCGATGACGGTGGCTTGGAAATTACAGAGCCGATTGTGATCACCGAAACGGGTGTGGAATGCCTGTGCACGACGCCCCGCGCGCTTGTCGTGAAGGCGTAAGCGATGCGCAACAACCCGATTTCTCCGACAATCGACTTCGCGGCCCAAGGTGTGCAGCACGGCTACCTGCGTCTGCCCTATAGCCGTAATGACAGCGCATGGGGATCAATCCAGATCCCCGTGACGCAGGTCAAGAACGGCGCTGGCCCTGTTGCCCTGCTGACGGGGGCCAATCACGGGGATGAATATGAAGGGCCGCTGGCCTTGGTCGAGTTGACGGCCAACCTGCGTGCCGAGGATGTCAGCGGCACCGTCATCATCATTCCGTTTATGAACTTTCCCGCGTTTCTGGCGGGCACCAGAGTGTCTCCGCTTGACGACGTGAACATGAACCGCGCCTTTCCGGGCAAACCGGACGGGACGCCAACCCAAAAGATTGCCGATTACTTTCAACGGGTTCTTTTACCGATGGCCGATGTGGTTCTGGATTTCCACTCGGGCGGCAAGACGCTCGACTTTATCCCTTTTGCGGCCTCGCACGCGCTGGATGATCCCGACCAGCAAGCCCGTTGCCGCGCCGCCCGCGATGCCTTTAACGCGCCATTCAGCATCGAGATGCGCGAAATTGATGCGCTTGGCATGTATGACGACGCGGTCGAGACGCAGGGCAAGACATTTGTGACCACCGAACTGGGCGGCGGCGGCACAGCGACGCCCTTAACCGCCGAGATTGCCCGCAAGGGGGTGCGCAACCTGCTTATTCACGCGGGGATACTGAAGGGGGCGCTTGAAATTGCGCCAACTCGCATGTTGTCCCAAGACGACGACCGGTGTTTCCACTTCACCAACCACGGCGGGCTTGTCGATTTTGCCGTGGCGCTCGGGCAAACCGTAGCCAAGGGTGACCTGATCGCCCGCATTTGGGACAAGCAGCACACGGGGCTGCCTCCGCGCGAGACCGTAGCCCAGATGGACGGTATTCTGACCGCCCGTCACCATCCTGGATTGATCCAATCGGGGGACTGCCTCGCGGTTCTCGCCACTGAAACGTCTTCTCACTAGAAAGCCCACAACTATGATCCGCAATGATGACCAACTCGCCCAATGGGACCGCGAGAACTTTTTCCATTCATCCACCCACCTTGCCATGCATGCACGTGGAGAGACGAAAACACGGGTCATCTCGACAGCCTCTGGTGTGCATATCGAAGACCGCGACGGGGTGAAATTGCTCGACGCCTTTGCCGGGCTCTATTGCGTGAACGCAGGGTACGGGCGCACCGAAGTGGCCGATGCGATTGCCAAACAGGCGCATGAACTGGCCTATTACCACTCTTATGTCGGTCATGGCACAGAGGCCTCGATCACATTGGCCAAGATGATCATGGACCGCGCGCCCGCGCATATGTCGAAGGTCTACTTTGGCTTGTCGGGATCGGACGCCAATGAGACAAACATCAAATTGATTTGGTATTACAACAACATACTTGGTCGCCCACAGAAGAAAAAGATCATCTCGCGCTGGCGTGGGTATCACGGTTCGGGGTTGATGACGGGATCGCTCACGGGGTTGTCTCTGTTCCATAACAAGTTCGACCTGCCCTTGGATAACGTGATCCATACACAGGCCCCCTACTATTTCCGTCGTGCCGATAGGTCACAGACCGAAGAGCAATTCTCGGCACATTGTGCCGCAGAGCTTGAAGCGCTGATTGCCCGCGAAGGGGCCGATACCATTGCCGCATTCATCGGCGAACCTGTGCTTGGCACGGGCGGGATTGTACCGCCACCTGCGGGCTATTGGGCCGCTATTCAGGCGGTCTTGGACAAGCATGATATCTTGCTAGTGGCCGATGAGGTCGTCACGGGCTTTGGCCGCTTGGGCACGATGTTCGGCTCCGAGCACTACGGGATGAAGCCCGACTTCATCGCCATCGCCAAGGGGCTTACCTCGGCCTATGCGCCACTGTCGGGGTCGATCATCTCGGATCGGGTCTGGAAAGTGCTGGAACAAGGCACCGACGAGAACGGTCCGATTGGCCACGGCTGGACCTATTCGGCGCACCCGATTTGTGCCGCGGCTGGTGTGGCCAACCTCAAACTGATTGACGATCTGAACCTGATTGCGAATGCAAAAGAGGTCGGCGCCTATCTGAACGCGACGATGACGGCAGCCCTTGCGGATCACGCAAATGTCGGCGAAGTGCGCGGCGAAGGGCTGCTTTGCGCGGTGGAGTTTGTAGAGGATAAAGCAGCGCATCGCTTCTTTGATCCTGCGCGCAAAATCGGGCCTGCGATCTCTGCGGCGATGCTGGAACGCGGCGTGATTGCGCGGGCCATGCCGCAAGGCGACATCCTTGGATTTGCCCCGCCGTTCTGCATCACAAAAGCCGAAGTCGACACGGTGGTTGACGTGACCGTTGAAGCCGTGAAATCGGTGCTTGGCTAGGCGGGCGCGTCGCCGGTTCCCGGAATGAGGACGTGTCTTGCGCCTTCTTGGAAGTCGTTGAAGCTGTGTTTCCAGATGGCGTCTGGCCATCG
>CBFHTU010000053.1:0-12216 GCA_965658825.1 Yoonia sp. | reverse complement strand
TCCGCGCCCAAGGAATCCGTCAACACAAAGGACGGCCAGACCGTTGCAGTGCGTCGTGGTGAGGTGCTCTTGTTTGTGTTCTACCGCCCAGGTGCATCCGTGCAGGGTCAGGTCGCATTTACGGGCGGCTACCCGTTTGCAAGCGGATCAACCGCGACAATGGAAATCGCAGGGACGAGCTTTCAACTCTTCACAGAGGGCGAGTGGGCATGGCCCGCCACCCCCGAAGACGATGCCAAGATTGTCGCAGCGATGAAGCGTGGCTCTGACACCACGCTGACCGCGCGCTCGGGTCGTGGCACACAAACGGCGGACAAGTTTAGCCTTCTTGGCTTTACCGCATCGGTCGAAGAGGCTGAAAAGCGCTGCAAATAAGCGGCGACACAGACATTCACCAGAATTGAGGCGGTTTCTTGCGGGAGCCGCCTCTTTTGCTTATAGAGGGCGCTTAATCCCTGTTTTAAGGTAGCCCCCATGGACGCGACAGCCCCGATCACCCAAGACGTCATGACCATTCCGCGCAAGGTGGAAGCAGGTCTGCCCAATCTGGTTGGCATGTCCCGCGAGACAATGCGCGATGCGCTGATTGCGGCGGGTGCACCTGAAAAGCAGGTGAAAATGCGCGTCAACCAAATCTGGTCGTGGCTTTATCATTGGGGCGTGCGCGATTTTGGCGAGATGACCAACCTCTCCAAAGATTTCCGCGCCATGCTGCAAGAGAAATTTGTGATCGCCTTGCCCGAGGTCGTGACCCGTCAGGTATCTGACGATGGCACCCGCAAATATCTGGTCCGTATCGCTGGCGGCCATGAGGTCGAGGTCGTCTATATCCCTGAAAAAGATCGCGGCACGCTGTGCATCTCATCCCAAGTGGGCTGCACGCTGACCTGTTCGTTCTGCCACACAGGTACGCAAAAGCTGGTCCGCAACCTGACCGCCGCCGAGATTATCGGTCAGGTCATGCTGGCCCGCGACGACCTTGGCGAATGGCCGGTTCCCGGGCAACCCGTCGAGGATGGGCGTCTGCTCTCGAACGTTGTTCTGATGGGCATGGGAGAGCCGCTTTACAACTTTGAAAACGTGCGCGACGCGATGAAGATCGCGATGGACCCTGAGGGCATCCAGCTGTCCCGTCGCCGCATCACGCTGTCCACTTCTGGCGTCGTGCCAGAGATCGCGCGCACCGCCGAAGAGATCGGCTGTTTACTGGCGATTTCCTTCCACGCCACCACCGACGAGGTCCGCGACAAACTGGTTCCGATCAACAAGCGCTGGAATATCGAGACGCTTTTGCAGGCCCTGCGCGACTACCCGAAGGTGTCGAACTCCGAGCGGATCACCTTTGAATATGTGATGCTGCATGGTGTGAACGACAGCGACGAAGACGCGCACCGTCTGGTCAAGCTGATCGAAGGCATCCCTGCCAAGATCAACCTGATCCCGTTCAACGAATGGCCCGGCGCGCCCTATACCCGCTCCAGCAATAACCGCATCCGCGCCTTTGCCGAGATCATCCATAACGCAGGTTACGCCTCGCCGATCCGTAAACCGCGCGGTGAAGATATCATGGCGGCCTGTGGGCAGCTCAAGTCGGAAACCGAGCGCGCGCGCAAGTCACGCGCCCAGATTGCAGCAGAGACTGGCGGGGCTTAACGCCCCGGCAACACCTCTCGCTTCTGGCCGCGGCCTTCCCAGTTTTCCAAGGCGGTCACGGCCTCTTCGGCGGTCTCGACAAACTGGAAAAGCTTCAGATCATCTGCCGAGATTGTGCCCGCCTCGGCCAGTGCTTCCCAATTGATGATCCCGCGCCAGAACGCTTCGCCAAAGAGCAAAAGCGGCACCCGCGCCATGCGGCCCGTCTGGATCAGGGTGATCGCTTCGAACATCTCGTCGAGTGTACCGAACCCGCCGGGAAACACGCAAATCGCTGAGGCCCGCATCAGGAAATGCATCTTGCGGATCGCGAAGTAGTGGAAGTTGAAGCAAAGGTTTGGCGTCACATATTTGTTGGGCGCTTGTTCGTGGGGCAGCACGATGTTCAGGCCGATTGATCTGCCACCCGCATCCGCCGCGCCACGATTACCTGCCTCCATCACCCCCGGACCGCCACCCGTGACGATGACATCTTCCTTGCCGCCGCCCTCCAGCGATTTGCGGGTCATGATCTCGGCAAACCTGCGGGCCTCGGTATAATATTTCGAAAGCGCCGCAAGTGTCTCTGTTTTTGCGGTGTCTTTCTTGGCAGGCTCCGGAATCCGCGCGCCACCAAACAAGACGATCGTGCTCGCAATGCCCGCCTCGTCCATCAACATCTGCGGCTTCAACAGCTCAAGCTGCAAGCGCACAGGCCGGAGTTCATCACGACACAGGAAATCCTCATCGGTGAACGCGAGGCGGTATTCGGGCGCCTGCGTTTGCGGTGTAAGCGGGACGTGCTGCGCTTCTTGGCTGTCTTGGTGGCTGTCGCGGAAAGGGTGCTTGCGATGCAAACGGTTGCTCATAATGGCTCTCTTTTTAGCTTTCAGACCATACCCTTGCCCGAAACGGCGGCGGATGCAATTGATCGTAACTTTTTTCACAGCTAAGTTGGCGCTAGCCCAGTAAAGGACTAAGCCGATGCTGCTCGAAACACCTGCTTGTCATTTTGACAAAGAGATGCCCGACTTTTCGCTCCGAACGCCTGCGGGCGAGATGCATACGGCCGAGCGTCTGATGGGCAAGAACGGGCTGATGATCGCATTCATTTGCAACCACTGCCCCTATGTGGTCTCGGTGATCGAACGTCTGGTTACGGACACGAAATTACTACAAGAGATGGGGATCGGCGTCGGCTATGTGATGTCCAACGATTATGTGAATTATCCCTTGGATGCGCCCGGTGAAATGACGCTCTTCGCGCAAGAGCATGGCATGACGGCCCCCTATCTTCTGGACGAAGATCAAGCCGTCGCGCGTGCTTTTGGTGCCGTCTGCACGCCCGATGTCTTCGGCTTTAATGCCAAGGGCGGGCTGCAATATCGCGGACGGATCGACAATTTGGGGATGCGCGGCGATCAGGCCGGGCGCGTTCCGGAACTGGTCAACGCCATGACGCTTGTCGCGCAAACTGGCAAAGGCCCCACCGTGCAAAGCCCCTCGATGGGCTGCTCGATCAAGTGGCGCTAAACCGCCCCCGTTGCGCCACACCCCACAAGCCAGTATAGCACTGGAACATTTACATTTGCCCGGAGCCAGTCATATGTCCAACGCCGCCCTAGAGACCGCAATCGAAGCCGCATGGGATGCGCGCGACACGATCACCATCGACACCAAAGGTGAAGTGCGCGACGCCATTGAAACCACAATGAACGCTTTGGATAGCGGCAAGTTGCGTGTGGCCGAACGTCAGGAAAATGGCGACTGGCATGTGAACCAATGGGCGAAAAAGGCCGTGCTTCTGTCCTTCCGTCTCAACGACATGGAACAGATCTCGGGCGGCAACGGCGGCACTTCGTGGTGGGACAAAGTCCCGTCGAAATTCGCGGGCTGGTCTGACGCTGACTGGCGCGCCGCTGGCTTCCGCGCTGTTCCTGGCTCCATCGTCCGCCGCTCTGCGTTCATCGGCAAGGGCGTTGTCCTCATGCCATCATTCGTAAACTTGGGCGCATACGTTGACGAAGGCTCCATGGTTGACGGCTGGGCCACTGTTGGCTCTTGCGCCCAAATCGGCAAAAACGTGCACCTGTCTGGCGGCGTCGGCATCGGCGGTGTTTTGGAGCCAATGCAGGCAGGCCCGACCATTATTGAGGACAACTGCTTTATCGGGGCCCGCTCCGAGGTCGTCGAAGGCTGCATCATCCGCGAAGGCTCTGTGCTGGGGATGGGCGTGTTTATCGGCCAGTCGACCAAGATCGTGGACCGCGAAACAGGCGAAGTTTTCTACGGCGAAGTCCCGCCCTATTCGGTCGTCGTCGCGGGCTCCATGCCCTCCAAGAACGGCATCAACCTCTATTGCGCAGTCATCGTAAAGCGCGTGGATGCCAAGACCCGTTCCAAGACAGGCATCAACGAGCTTTTGCGCGACTGATGATCCTGAGCCGCACGATCGCCCGCCGCCGCGTGGCTGCGGGCATCCGTCCGAGCTGGTTTGAGGCATGGGGGCTGGTGATGATGGATGCGGTGCTGTTTTTCGGCATTGCAGGCCTGTCCGCCCCTTTGATCATTGGCGGACTGGCTGCTTCAAAGGGCGCGTGGGTCTATGCCGCGCTCTTTGCGATCTACTTTATTCCCATGCAGATCGTGTTGATCACATCCGCCATGTGGGCCGCGAAATCGCGATGGTCGGACGAGGTTTAACCGCGCACCTCCGTCGGACCGCACCACTTGATCCGAAAGACAAGGGGCGTCTGGTCAAAAGACACCTGATGCCGGCGTTCAAAGAACCACATCACCACGCCGCCTACGAAACTGCTATTCAAGGTTATCAACCTTGAAACCGGCCACCTTGACAAGCAAGCAGCCACAACGCACCAGCATAAAGACGTAACGAGAGGGTTCACCATGACGAAAAAACCTAGCCGCCAGAAAGTCTTCACCCTGCTGATTGAGGTCGGCCGTAACGCCGATGACGGCCTGCCTGAAGGCGCGACAGGCGCCGCGCTGATGTGCTATGCGTCAGGGATCGACGAGGCCGAGGCCGTCCGCGAAACCGTAGCCATTCTCAAGCAGGCCGATCTGTCGCCCCTCGATGTCTCAGGCTATGGCACCCTCGAAGAGCGGCTCGCCGAAGGACATGACATTTCCGAGGAAGAGCAAGCGCTTATGCAGCGCGCCCTTGATGAGAACAGCGTCATCGTGGCCCAGATGACACCTTTCTTCGGTGATGACGACGTCGAGGAATAAGCGTCGCCCCCGCCGTAACTGTCGCAAAGATATCGCCCGACCCGTTTAACGGCTGGGGCTTTCGCCTTACGTCACACCGATCTCGCTTCAAAGGACAAAAGATGCCCGTCAACACCGATCCAGTCGCCCTCACCACAGCCCTCGTGCGCTGCCCCACTGTCACACCCAACGAGGGCGGTGCTTTGGTTTTGCTCGAATCCACACTGACAGCGGCAGGATTTACTTGCACTCGCGTAGATCGGGGCGGGATCAGCAACCTTTATGCGCGCTGGGGACGCCAAGGCGCAAATCGCACCTTCGGGTTTAACGGCCATACCGACGTCGTCCCTTTGGGTGACGAGGCCGCTTGGACAATGCCGCCCTTCGGAGCCGAGATCAAAGACGGCTACCTTTACGGGCGAGGCGCGACGGATATGAAATCAGGCGTCGCGGCCTTTGCTGCTGCCGCCATCGACTTTGTGCAAAACACGCCTCCCGATGGCGCGGTTGTATTGGCCATTACGGGCGACGAGGAAGACGAAGCACTCGACGGCACCGTAGCCCTGCTCGACTGGATGAAAGCCAACAACGAGGCGATGTCCGTTTGCCTTGTGGGCGAACCCACCTGCCCCAACGAGATGGGCGAGGCGATGAAAATCGGGCGGCGCGGCTCTTTGACGGGCTGGCTGACTATCACGGGCGTTCAGGGGCACTCCGCCTATCCGGACCGTGCCGTCAATCCGCTGCATGCGGGCGTCACCCTCCTTGACCGCATCGCAAAGCATGATCTGGACCAAGGGACCGACCATTTTGATCCTTCCTCGCTCGCTGTCGTCACCATCGACACGGGCAACCCCGCCACAAACGTGATCCCCGCAGTCATGAAGGCAGCGGTGAATATCCGGTTCAACGACCAGCACACAGGCGCGTCGATCACCGCTTGGCTCCAAGACGAAGCCACCAAAATCGCGGCCGAGACAGGCGTGAAAGCCGAGTGGACCATCAAAATCTCTGGCGAAAGCTTTATCACCCCTCCGGGCGAACTGTCCGATCTGATCGCCAAGGCCGTTGCGGCAGAAACGGGGCGCACCCCCGAGCTTTCGACCTCGGGCGGCACCTCCGACGCGCGGTTTGTTAAAGACCACTGTCCCGTCGTCGAATTCGGCCTTGTCGGCAAAACCATGCACCAGGTCGACGAGCGGGTGCTGGTGGAACAGATCGGCCAACTCAAATCCATCTACACACGCATTCTGACCGATTACTTCGCGTAGATTTGCGATGACGCGCCCCCGCCCGCATGCTAGGCGGGGGGTATGAAACAGATACCTTCCAAAGCCGAAATCCTGACGTGGATTTCAGAGAACCCCACAAAAGCGGCCAAGCGCGACATCGCCAAGGCCTTTGGGATCAAGGGCGCCCAGCGCATCGATCTCAAGCGCGTCCTCAAGGAACTTGAGGCCGAGGGCAAACTGACCAAGCGGCGCTCCAGCTACCGCGACGCAGAAGACCTGCCGCCTGTTTCGGTTCTGGAAATCACAGGCCCCGACAGCAACGGCGATCTGTTCGCCCGCCCGCTTGAGTGGGGCGGCAAAGGTGCCGAACCCGTCATCCTGATGATGGCCCGCGACGGTGATCCCGCGCTTGGCAAAGGCGACCGCATCCTCGCGCGCCTGACCGTGAATGCCACGCCAGAGCATAGCCACACCGCCCGCATGATCCGCCGCATCGGCACCAACCCGCTGCGCATCTTGGGCGTTTACCGTCAAGGCTCCGAAGGCGGTCGCGTTCTCCCCATCGACAAAGGGTCCGACAAGGAATGGTCCATCGCCGAGGGGGCCACAGGCGGCGCCAAAGACGGCGAGCTGGTCGAGGCCGAACAGACAGGGCCAAAGGCACGCATGGGCCTGCCACTTGCCCGTATCGTCGCCCGCTTGGGCAATCCCAACGAGCCGCGCGCGGTTTCGCTGATTGCGATCCATCAACACGGCATTCCCGACCACTTCCCCGATGAGGTCATCGCAGAGGCCGATGCCGCCCTGCCTGTGAAACTGGGCAATCGGCTTGATCTGCGCGACTTGCCGCTCGTCACCATCGACCCGTGGGATGCGCGTGACCACGACGACGCCTGCTATGTCGAAACCCATGAGGGTGGCGAGATGACCATCTGGGTCGCGATTGCCGACGTCGCCCATTATGTCACGGGCGGTTCTGCTCTTGACCGCGAGGCGCGCAATCGCGGCAATTCGACCTACTTCCCCGACCGCGTTGTCCCGATGCTGCCCGACGTCCTGTCAGGCGACCTGTGCTCACTGCACGAAGGGGTCGAGCGCCCCTGTATC
Organism: Yoonia sp.; assembly: GCA_965658825.1. Classification (GTDB taxonomy): domain Bacteria; phylum Pseudomonadota; class Alphaproteobacteria; order Rhodobacterales; family Rhodobacteraceae; genus Yoonia. Next base: position 5,017 of record CBFHTU010000053.1, on the reverse strand, counting down.
GCCGTGGCCATGCGGATCGACGCCGGGGGCAACAAGATCAGCCACGCATTCCACCGCGCCTTGATGAAATCGGTGGCCTCCCTCAACTACGAAGAGGTGCAGGCCGCCATGGACGGCGCGCCAAACGACAAAACCGCGCCTTTGGTCTCTGACATCATCCGCCCGCTTTACGCTGCCTACGCGGCCCTCAAAATCGCGCGCGCCGAGCGCCAGCCGTTAGAGCTGGACCTGCCAGAGCGGCAGATCATCATCGACGACATGGGCAAGGTGACCTCGGTCAACTACAAAGAGCGGCTCGACGCGCACCGCCTGATCGAAGAGTTCATGGTGTTGGCCAACGTCTGCGCCGCCGAAACGCTCATCGCCAAGAAGACACCGCATCTGCTGCGGGTCCACGAAGAACCCAGCCCTGAAAAGCTCGACGCGCTGCGCGAAGTGGCCAACGCGTCCGGCCTGCAACTGGCCAAAGGGCAGGTTCTGCAAACCGCGCATCTGAACAAGCTTCTGGACGCGGCCAAAGGTACCGACCACTACGAGGTCATCAATATGTCGACCCTGCGCTCCATGACGCAGGCCTATTACAACCCCGAAAACTTCGGGCACTTCGGCTTGGCACTCAAGGCCTATGCGCATTTCACATCGCCCATTCGCCGCTACGCCGACCTGATCGTGCACCGCGCGCTGATTACCGCGCACGGCTGGGGTAAAGACGGGCTAACGCCGTTCGACGTGGAGATGCTGGCCGAGACGGGTCAGAAAATATCCGACACTGAACGCCGCTCCATGACGGCGGAGCGCGACACCACCGACCGCTACCTCGCGGCATTTCTGTCAGAGCGGCTTGGCGCAGAAATGCCCGGACGGATCAGCGGCATCGCGAAATTCGGCGTTTTTGTGAAGCTTGACGAGACTGGCGCGGACGCATTGATCCCGATCCGGTCTTTGGGTGACGAATACTTTGACTACGACCAAGACAGCCAAACGCTGATGGGCTCCAAAACAGGGATCATCATCGGGCTTGGCGTCAAGGTCGTCGTCAAGCTGCTTGAGGCGGCCCCTGTCACGGGCGGGCTCATCGCCGAGATTGTCAACCTTGATGACCGGACCTTGCCCAAAGGCAGCACGCGCGGGCGCGGCAAGCCCCCGCGGCGCAAGTTCGGATCCGCCAAAAAGAAAACCGCCAAGATCAAGAAAAAGGTGAAACGCAGCCGGAGTTAAACTGATGCTTTTGCGCGTTCTTCTCTGTCTGCTTTGGCGATTTCGGTTGAATCTGCGCGGAATTCGCGCGTAGCGTGGTCTCATCGCATTGTGATGAGTAGTTAATTACCTGATGATGGATTATCGCAAGGAAATAGACAGGCTCTATTCGGTCGATTACGGCCTTCCGATCGAATTCGTAATCCGCTTGGTCCTGATCCTGATAGCGGGACTCTCAATTCTCAACTATCTCGGGTCGTTCATTGGCCTTTATTGGACGGCGGGCTACTACGCCGCTCACCTTTTATACTTCGCCATTTTGCGATCGCGTCCGACGATTTGCAGTCGGGCCGACTATGTTTTGGCAAGTTGCGTCCTCATAATCGTTATGGTTGCCTACATCTGGTTTCCCGTTCTCCTTTTCAACGAGGATGACCCAGCATTGAGCCTGTCAGCGGCGGCAGCGTTTGGCACTTTCATGATTTTTGTGGTGCGGCGGGCCGATACCTTTATCTGGCTCCTGATTGCCGAAGTCGTGCTGGTGTCCATCGCGACCCTCGTGATTTTTATCCGGATCGTGCCAGAGTTACAGAACACATTTGCGCTGTTTTTTACGGGGCTGTCCTGCCTCGCGTTCGTCGGGTATTTCGCGGAAACGCTGCAAAACTACCGCATTCAGCGGCTCGAAACCGAGGCCGCGGCCCAAAGGTCGATGCAAGCCCAAAAGATGGAGGCGACAGGGCAACTGGTGGGCGGTGTTGCACATGATTTCAACAATATCCTGACAGCGGTCCTCGGCAATTTGGAGCTATACTCCGAGGTTTCGGATAGGTTGCAAAAAGATGAATTCGTGAAAGATGCCAAAACTTCGGCAGAGCTTGCAGCAAAGACAATTAAGCTACTCATGGCCTATTCAAGGCAATCACAGCTCGATATGCAGCAAGTGCGAGTGAACGCTATCTTCGACCAACTTCAAAGCTTTAGCAGACAGCTGCTGCCCAGCTCTATCCGGATTGTTTTCCTTCAATCGGATCCGTCCCTCACCATTCTTGTGGACCCGAACCAATTGCTTACGGCGCTCATCAATCTTTTGGTGAACGCCAGAGATGCGATCGCAGGCAATGGGAAGGTCATGATCGGATGTCGCGTTGTGGTCGCGGGGCCGGATGAACCAAAACTGATCGGCTACACTCTCAAGCCCGGGACCTACGTCGAGATTTTCGTCAGCGACGACGGCCCGGGGATTGCGCCAGAACTGCTGTCCAGCGTGACCACGCCTTTCTTCACAACCAAGCCTCTCGGCAAAGGGTCCGGCCTTGGCCTCTCGATGGTCGAGGGTTTTGCCCGCCAATCCGGCGGCGGACTTAAAATTGCCTCGTCGCCAAAGGCAACTAGCGTCGCCGTTCTGCTGCCGCTAACTGATCCGGAATACGGTTAGGCCCCGGTCAGGACCGCGTTATTGATCCGCGCCACATCATCTGCCCAGCGGTCATAGACCAAATGGACATACACATGCGCGTCCGGTGGCGGAAAGTCGCGGCCGCATTCGAACACCCGTTTAGCTTTGCCAAGTCGGCGCTATGCTTTGACCATTGCCCTCCCGGTTCAAGGTGTTCCAATGTTCGTTGCGAAAACAATCGCCCTGTCAGTGCTTCTTGGGCTGAACCCGACGAGCGACGTAGTCCCTGATCGGCGCGTCATTCAGGTTCAGGCGAACGGCTTTGAAAACTGGGTGGCGAATTTCCGCAATGGCGCTTTGCGCCAAGGGATCAGCAGCCGCACATTTGATGCGGCTTTTGCCAACGCGCGCTACTTGCCCGAAACGATTGAGAAAGACCGCAACCAAGCCGAATTCATCAAGCCGATGTCCGATTACATGGGCACGGCCGCTTCTGATGCGCGGGTGTCCAACGGACGCGACATGATGCGTGTGCATGCACGGCTTTTGGCGCGGCTTGAGGCGACCTACGGCGTTGAGGCCCACATCATCGTGGCCTTTTGGGGGATGGAGAGCAACTACGGCCAGCGGCGCGGCGATGTTCCTTTGATCAGCACACTGGCGACGCTTGCCTTCGACGGGCGGCGTGGCCGGTTTTTTGAGGCGCAATTGATCTCTGCGCTCAAGATCCTGCAGCGGGGCGATATCAGCGCATCAAGAATGACGGGAAGCTGGGCAGGCGCGATGGGTCATACGCAATTTATTCCAACCTCTTATGAGGCCTATGCAGTTGATTTTACCGGAGACGGACGCCGCGATATTTGGTCCGATGACCCTTCAGACGCGCTCGCCTCGACGGCGGCCTACGTCAGCCGCTTTGGCTGGCGCAAAGGGCAGCCATGGGGGGTCGAAGTGCGACTGCCGCAGGGCTTTGACTTTGATCGCAGCAACCGCGCGGTGAAGATGTCCCCTGCCCGATGGGGGCAACTTGGGGTGCGCGGCACAGACGGGCGCGTTGTGCCAAACTATGGCGAAGCCTCGCTGATCACGCCAACGGGCGCGCGCGGCCCTGCCTTTCTGGTGTTTCGGAATTTCGACGTGATCAGCCGCTACAATAATGCCGAGGCCTATATCGTCGGCGTCGGCCATTTGGGGGATCGCATTCGTGGGTTGGGTCCGCTCCAGACAGGCTGGCCGCAAGGGGAACGTGACCTGTTTCGTGCCGAGCGCATTGAGTTACAGCAACGCCTGACAGCGGCGGGTTTTTCGACGGCAGGGGTCGACGGGAAAATCGGCCCAGCCACACGGCGCGCGATCCGCGCCTATCAACAGGCGACAGGGCTGCCCGCCGACGGGTTTGCATCATTATCGCTATTGCAGCGGCTGCGTTGACGGGCAATTTCCGTTGATACATTGCACCATTGCGTCAAGATCGGCCTGCTGCGGCTGATCAAAGATTTGGCCGCCACAAGGGCTCACATCCAGCACAAGCTGGCCAACATCGACGCGCACAAAGGCAATCGCAGGGACGTGCGGTGTCACCATGCCGCACCAAGGCCCCGCACAATAGGGTTGCAGGATAACAGACTGATCAAGGCGCAGGTTGAACCCCGTCGGGCTCAACCCATGCCCACGGAAGAACGCGGGAATTGGGGCTGGCGTGATGGCAGACCCGCCGCTGCCCCGATCATCGGGCAGCAAGGCCGTGTCAAAATCAAGCGTGCCATAAAGAACGTGATAGGTCGCGTCCGCCGCCGCTGCCGTCTCGAAAGCCGCAACAAGGTCGGGCTCCATGCAGCTCAGGGCTGCGGCCTGTCCCGCAACCCCCGCAATCAAGGCAGCAAGAAGGGCCTGTTTCACAACTTGTCACCGAACTCTGCCAAGACCTGCGCGTAGACCTCACGCTTAAAGGGCACAATATTGGCGACGATGTCGTCTTTGTGCATCCATTTCCATGCAGAGAACTCAGGATGGGTGGTTTCGATCTGGATTTGATCATCAGACCCGTGAAAGCGCATCAAAAACCACTTTTGCTCTTGGCCACGGTATTTGCCGCCCCAGATATTGGGGACCAGATCCGCAGGCAGATCATAAGGGATCAGGCCGCGACTTTCCGCTTCGATCGTCACCAGCTTTTCGGTCACGCCGGTTTCTTCCCACAACTCGCGGATCGCCGCATCGCGGGTTTTTTCGCCTTTGTCGACACCGCCTTGGGGCATTTGCCACGCATCTGTATCACGGTCCAGCCGCTGGCCGACAAAAACATGCCCGCGCGTATTTGCGAGCATAATGCCGACACATGGACGGTAAGGCAGTGCGTTAATCTGTTCAGGTGTCATAAATTGACCTTGGTGTTTCATCTCGGTTCCCTCTCAATTGCAC
>CBFHTU010000052.1:7495-12369 GCA_965658825.1 Yoonia sp. | reverse complement strand
TCGTTTCGGGCGGATGCATTATTTCAGGATCTGAAATTAGTGAATCGCTCTTGTTTACGGGCGTTCGCAGCCACTCCTATTCCAAGCTCGAACAGGTCGTTGCACTGCCCTATGTTGAAGTCGGGCGCGAGGCGCGGCTCAGTAAATGCGTGATTGATCGCAAAGTGATCATCCCCGAGGGCCTTGTCGTCGGAGAAGACCCCGCAGAAGACAGCAACTGGTTCCGCCGGACGGAAAACGGGGTCGTTTTGATCACGCAATCCATGCTGAACAAACGCGCAGCGGCATTGGGATAAGACATGAAGCGGGTCCTCTCAGTTACCTCCGAATGTGTGCCTTTGATCAAGACAGGCGGCCTCGCTGATGTGGCGGGCGCCTTGCCTTCCGCTTTGGCGGCGCAAGGCTGGGATATGCGCACGCTCATTCCCGCCTACCCCGGGCTTGTTCAAAAGGCGAATGCGACCACGGTCGTCTTTACTTTCAAGGATCTTATGGGTGGACCCGCCCAAGTAAAGGCAGGCAAGGCTGGCGGCATCGACGTTCTCTTGCTTGACGCGCCGCACCTTTATGACCGGCAAGGTGGGCCTTACGGAAATCCGACCGATTTTCCGGACAATCCCCTGCGGTTTGCAGCGCTTTCCTTTGCGGCCGCCGAAATCGCGCGCAAAGGATGCGACGACGGCTGGAAGCCGGATGTTTTGCACGCGCACGACTGGCAGGCCGGTCTTGCGCCGAGCTATCTGAAATACGGCCCCGCACATGACGTGCGCACCGTGCTGACTGTACACAACATCGCATTTCAGGGCCTCGCGCCCGCCGCGATGCTGGGCGCGATGGGGCTTCCACTTGCGGCCTATACCTCGGGCGATCTTGAGTATTGGGGGCAAATCAGCACGCTCAAGGCCGGTCTCGTGACATCCGACGCGATCACAACCGTCAGCCCGACCTACGCTGCCGAATTGATGCGCCCAGAGTTCGGGATGGGGCTTGAAGGGGTCGTGGCCTCGCGCGCGTCAGACCTATCAGGTGTGCTCAACGGGATTGATACAAGCGTATGGAACCCCGAAACAGACCCTGAAATCACCCCCTATTCGACCAAAAGCCTAAAGGGCAAAGCCGTCAATCGCAAGGCGCTGATGGCTGAATTCGGACTGTCCAAAATCAGCGGGCCACTCGCGATCATCGTCAGCCGCCTGACCTCGCAAAAGGGGATGGACCTGATCGCGGATACAGCTGATGCGTTTATCGCGTCAGGCGGGGGCTTGGCCATTTTGGGCAGCGGCGATCCCGCGATTGAAGATTCGATGCGCATGCTTTCGCGCAATCATCCGGGCAAAGTCGGCCTGCGGATCGGCTATGATGAATCGCTGTCGCACCGCATGTTCGGCGGCGGCGATATCGTGCTGGTGCCCTCACGGTTCGAGCCTTGCGGACTGACCCAGCTCTATGGGTTGCGCTATGGCACAGTCCCCGTCGTGGCCGCGACGGGTGGCCTCGCCGATAGTGTGATCAACGCCAACGTCATGGCGCAAAGCGCGGGCGTGGCCACCGGCTTCCAGTTTCACCCGATTGACCATATGGCCTTTGCCCATTGTTTACGGAACGTCACAAGCTTATTTGCCGAAAGATCCAACTGGACGAAGCTGCAAAAACGCGGAATGTCCCAAGAGCTAGGATGGGGTGCATCATCTGCAGCCTACGCCGCCCTCTATGAAAGAATGACTGCGTGAACATTGACGTGACACACGACCTGCCCAAGACCCTCCGAAACCACTCCATGTCAGCGGGGCGCTCGTCGCCTATCGGGGCGACCTTTGATGGCGAGGGCGTGAACTTTGCGGTGTTCTCTGAACATGCCCAGCAGGTCGAGCTTTGTCTTTTCGATAAGACGGGCCGCAACGAGATTGCGCGCATCCAGCTTCTTGAGCGGGACGGCGATGTCTGGCACATCTATATCGCCGGACTGACGCCGGGCGCGTGCTATGGCTACCGCGTGCACGGCCCCTATGCGCCCGAAGTGGGGCACAGGTTCAACCCCAACAAGCTTCTGCTTGATCCTTACGCCAAAAGACTGACGGGCAAGATCGATTGGAACGACGCGATCATGGGCTATACGATCGGCGCGAAGGCCGCCGATCTGAGCTTTGATCCGCGCGATAGTGCGGACTATGTGCCGCGCTCTGTTGTTGTTGATCCCAGCTTTCAATGGGGCGCAGATGCCCCCCCCAAGGCCAGCCTGTCCGACACCCTGATCTACGAGGCGCATGTCAAAGGCATGACCGCCGAATTCCCCGGCCTGCAATCGAGCGAGCGCGGCAAGTTCCTAGGCATGGCCAGCGAACCTGTCCTCGACCACCTTGTCAAATTGGGTGTCACGACGGTCCAGCTATTGCCAGTTCACGCCTTTCTCGACGACAAATTCCTGATTGATGCGGGGCTCACAAATTTCTGGGGCTACCAGTCGATCGGCTTTTTCGCACCCGAACCGCGCTACATGGATCAGGCAGGCATCTGGGAATTTCAGGCGATGGTGCGGCGTTTCCATGCCGCCGGGATCGAGGTCATTCTCGACGTGGTCTATAACCACAGCGGCGAAGGCAACCACCTCGGGCCGACACTGTCGTTCCGCGGGCTTGATAATCTGTCCTATTACCGCCTGTTGAATGACGGACGCTACTACATCAACGACACCGGCACGGGGAACACCTTGAACGTGCGGCACCCGATGGTGCTGCGCATGATCATGGATAGCCTGCGCTATTGGGTCGAGGTCATGCACGTCGACGGGTTCCGCTTTGATCTGGCAACTGTGCTTGGGCGCGAGGTTGAAGGCTTCAACCGCAAGGGCGGCTTTCTGGATGCCATCAGCCAAGACCCCGACTTGAGCCGCGTCAAATTGATTGCCGAACCTTGGGATCTGGGGCCTGGCGGCTATCAACTGGGCAACTGGCCACATCCGTTCCTGGAATATAACGACAAATATCGGGACGGTATTCGCAAGTTCTGGCGTGGCGACGCGGGGATGACGGCGCAACTGGGCAAACGCCTTCTCGGCAGCGCAAATACCTTCGACCACTCGGGGCGCGCTGCGACGTCGTCGGTCAACTTTGTGACCTGCCACGATGGCATGACACTGCGCGATTTGGTCAGCTACAATCACAAACACAACGAAGATAATGGCGAAGACAACCGCGACGGCAAAGACGACAACTATTCTTCCAATATGGGCGTGGAGGGGCCGTCAACCGACCCCGAAATCGAAGCCGCCCGTGCGCGACGCCAGCGCAATATTCTCGCGACGGCCTTCCTGTCGCAAGGCACCCCAATGCTTCTGGCAGGCGACGAGATTGGGAACTCGCAAGGCGGGAACAACAATACATTCGGCCAGGACAACCCCATCGGCTGGGTTAACTGGGATCACGCAGACGAGGATCTGCTCGCTTTTGTTCAGCGATTGACCAAGTTGCGGCGCGATCACAAGGTTCTGCGCCAGCGGCGCTTTTTGCACGCGCGTCCGCGCCATGCTGACGGCAAGCCGGATGTGTTTTGGCGTCTGCCAAGCGGCAAGGTGCCGACGCGCGAAGAGTGGGAAAGCGACGAGACCAAATCCATCTGCGTGGAAGTGCGCACATCCTCGACGACGCCCTACTATTCGGCCTCTGACGATGTGGTGTTCTTGGTCGTGAACAACGACGCAGACATCACCGTCACCATGCCTCCTATCGCGCAGGGCAAGGCGTGGGAGCTCGTTATCGATACCTCTGCGCCAAAAGACGGTCCGCTGTGCGTTACGGGGCCAACGACACTTATTCACGCCGCATCTGTCTGCGTTTTTGTGCTGACTTCAGCCACTTAAGGGAGAATGCCCATGTCCAAGCTGACCATCACCACCGCCCCCATTGAAGGCCAAAAGCCGGGCACATCGGGTCTGCGCAAAAAAACCCGTGTCTTCATGGGGCCGCACTACCTTGAGAACTTCGTGCAAGCGATGTTTGACGGCATCGGTGGGGTCGCGGGCAAGACGTTGGTGGTTGGTGGCGACGGACGATACTTCAACGATCGTGCGACGCAGGTCATTCTGCGTATGGCAGCAGCAAACGGCGCGGCAAAAGTGATCGCGGGACAAAACGCGCTCCTCTCTACCCCTGCCGCCTCGCATCTTATCCGCTCCATGAAAACCGACGGCGGCGTGATCCTGTCGGCAAGCCATAACCCGGGCGGCATCGACGAAGACTTCGGGATCAAATTCAACATGTCCAACGGCGGCCCGGCGCCAGAATCCGTCACAAACGTCATGTTTGCCCGCACAAAAGAGATTACGGCCTATCACATCTGGGAAGGGGTGGACGTTGACCTTGCCACAATCGGCACAAGCACATTGGGCGGGATGGTTGTCGAGATTGTTGACCCCGTCGCGGCCTATGTCGACCTGATGCAAACCCTCTTCGATTTCACTGCAATCAAGGCGATGATCCAAGGCGGTGCCCGCATCCGGTTTGACGCGATGAACGCGATCACAGGGCCATATGCCAAAGCCATTATTGAAGACCTGCTCGGCGCACCTGCGGGCTCTGTTGTGCATGGCACGCCCCTGCCCGATTTCGGCGGGATGCACCCCGATCCGAACCCGACGTGGGCCCATGAGTTGATGGCCGAAATGATGGGCGCGACCCCCCCCGCATTTGGTGCGGCCTCCGACGGCGACGGCGACCGCAACATGGTTGTCGGTCCAAACTGCTACGTCAGCCCCTCTGACAGCCTTGCGGTTATCGCAGCCAACGCGCACCTCGCCCCCGGCTATGCGCAAGGTCTCAAGGGCGTGGCGCGTTCCATGCCGACCTCTGCCGCCGTTGACCGTGTCGCCGAGGCACTGG
>CBFHTU010000052.1:433-7485 GCA_965658825.1 Yoonia sp. | reverse complement strand
CACGCTTTGCGGCGAGGAAAGCTTTGGCACAGGCTCTGACCACGTGCGCGAAAAGGATGGCGTTTGGGCCATTCTCATGTGGCTCAATATCATGGCAGCTTCGGGCAAATCCGTGCCTGAGTTGATGCAGGCCCATTGGGCAAAGTTCGGGCGCAACTATTACTCGCGCCACGATTTCGAAGCGATTGAAACAGAGAAAGCAGACGCCTTGATGTCCGCACTGCGCGGGTCTCTTGACACCCTAGCAGGCAAACAGATTGGCCCCTTCACCGTCGCTGCTGCGGATGACTACCGCTACCTTGATCCAGTTGACGGCAGCACGTCGGCACAACAAGGGGTGCGTGTTGTTTTCGAGGGCGGCGCGCGCTTTGTCGTGCGGCTGTCTGGAACAGGCACAAGCGGCGCAACGCTGCGCTTGTATCTTGAAAAGCTGGACACTGCCGATTTTGACCAAGATCCGCAAACAGCGCTCGCCGATGTCATCGCCGCCGCACATGAGGTCGTCGGGATTGAAACCTTCACAGGCAGAACCGCACCAGATGTCGTGACCTGACAGGTCAGGCGAGTTGCGCATAAGGCCCGAAGTCCTTATCTGCAATGAAGGAACAGAACAAAAGGCGCGGCATGGCAAACTACCTTTACCAAAATGACCTGCCTGATGGGCTGGATTTGGGCCCTGTGGTCGCGATTGATTGCGAAACGATGGGGCTTAATCCGCATCGTGACAGGCTTTGTCTCGTCCAGATGTCGGGCGGCGATGACGATTGCCACCTCGTACAAGTCTCCATCGGGCAACGCGATGCACCAAACCTCAAAGCGATGCTCGAAAACCCCGACGTTCTGAAACTTTTCCACTACGGGCGTTTCGATATCGCGGCCCTTTTGAACGCTTTCGGCGCAGTCGCGGCCCCCGTCTATTGCACCAAAATTGCGTCCAAACTCGTGCGGACCTATACGGATCGACACGGTCTGAAAACGCTCGTGCAAGACATGCTCGGGGTCGATATCTCCAAGCAACAACAGCAAAGCGACTGGGGTGCAGCCAAACTGACCGCCGCGCAACTCGACTATGCCGCCTCCGACGTTCTCTACCTTCATCGGCTGCGTGATGCCTTTGATAGGCTTTTGGCCCGCGAAGGCCGCACGCACATGGCGCAAGCCTGTTTCGACTTTCTGCCAATGCGAGCCCAGCTAGATTTAGCAGGCTGGCCCGAACAAGATATTTTTGCACACCTATGACCGATCCAGATAAGTTCCTCGCTTCTGCAATCCGCGTGATCGACGCAGAATCCTTAGCCCTCCAATCCCTGAGCGCCTCGCTTGGATCCAGCTTTGGCGAGGCAATTACCCTGTTGCTTGGCGCCACGGGCAGGGTAATCGTATCTGGCATGGGGAAATCCGGCCATATCGCGCGCAAAATGGCCGCGACATTTGCGAGCACAGGCACACCCGCGCATTTCGTGCACCCCGCAGAGGCAAGCCACGGCGATCTGGGCATGATGACCAGCGGCGATGTGGTGATTGTACTGTCAAATTCCGGCGAAACACCCGAACTTGCGGATCTGGTCGCCTATACGCGCCGCTTCAATATCCCCATGATCGGGGTGGCGAGCCGCGCCGAGAGCACCCTTCTGACGCAGTCCGATGTGGCGATCCTGTTGCCGCAATTGGGCGAGGCCTGCGGGACAGGGATCGTGCCGACAATTTCGACAACAATGACGCTGGCACTCGGCGACGCGATGGCGATTGCCCTGATGGAGCACCGCGAATTTACCCCCGAAAACTTCCGCGACTTCCATCCGGGTGGCAAGCTGGGCGCGAAACTCGCGAAGGTGCGCGACCTGATGCACAGCGGCGATAGCATCCCGTTAATCCCCGCGACCAGCCCGATGAGCGACACGCTTCTGATGATCAGCCAAAAGGGCTTTGGTGTTGTTGGCGTGACCAATCCCGACGGCACGCTTTGCGGGATTATCACCGACGGTGACTTGCGGCGGCATATGTCAGGCCTGCTTGAGATGACAGCAGGAGAGGTCATGACGACCAGCCCGCGCACCGTGGCCCCCAACACGCTTGCGGCAGAGGCCATCAATGTCATGCAGGGAAAAATCACCTGCCTCTTCGTGGTCGATCCCATTGGGCCTGCCAACGTGCAAGGCATCCTGCATATTCACGACTGCTTGCGCGCCGGGGTGGTCTAGGCCAATGGCCACGCCTGACAACTTTCACTCGCAACTCGTTGGCTGGTCCAAGATCATCCTGCCGCTTTGCGCGCTCGGGCTTTTGTCGACGCTGTTCCTTTTTGCACGGTCAAATCGGAATGCCGCCGACATCCCCTTCGCTGAAATTGCGGCGCTTGCGCAAGATCAACGGATAAACGCGCCGCGCTTTTCCGGCGTGGCCGACGACGGATCAGTCATCGCGATCTCTGCGCAATCCGCAAAAATCGACCCTGAAGCAACGGACCGGCTCACTGTCGCCATGCTCAAACTTGTCATGAACGCAACCGACGGAAGCGAATTGCGGGTGACTGCCGTTGAGGCCGAAGTTGATGGCGGCGCAAAGATCGCGCGGCTCAAAGGGCTGGCGCGACTCGAAACCTCAAACGGCTATTCCATGGAAACCAACGGATTAACTGCGAACCTCGAAACAGGTGTTGTGGGGTCGGATGGCGCCCTCGAAGTGCATGCGCCCTTTGGCGAAATCACAGCGGGTCGTGTCACGTTTCAATCGGCGGATGATAACTCCGGTCATCAGATGCTCTTCACTGACGGGGTGCGGCTGGTATACACTCCCAGCAACGCAAATGCAGAGGATGCAAAAGAATGACACGACTGATGGCCATCTTGACCGCTCTGCTTCTTGGCACCGCCGCAATCGCGCAAACCAATATTAACCTAGGTGGCATTCGCGCGAACCCCAAGGCACCCGTCGAAGTGTCCGCCGATAATCTAAGCGTCGATCAAGACACTGGCACCGCGGTTTTTAGCGGCAACGTGATCATCGGTCAGGGCGACTTGAGACTGTCGGCTGGATCGGTGCGGGTGGTCTATTCGGAAGCAACAGGCGATATCGCCCAACTCGTCGCATCGGGTAACGTCACATTTGTGACCGCAAGCGAGGCCGCTGAGGCATCCGAGGCGGATTACAATCTGACAACGGGCATGTTGATCCTTTCGGGCAACGTCCTTTTGACCCAAGGCGCAAGTGCGCTGTCGGCAGAAAAAATGACGGTCAACCTGACCACGGGGAACGCCGAAATGTCCGGGCGCGTCCGCACAGTATTTCAGCAAAACGGTGGCAATTGATGGCTGACACGCCAAATCTGACCGTCCAAGATGGTGACGCAGGGCTGCAGATTATCAACCTGCGCAAGAGCTACCGTAAAAAGCTGGTGATCCGCGACGTGAGCCTCACGCTGGGGCGCGGCGAAGTTGTGGCGCTTCTGGGACCGAACGGCTCAGGAAAGACAACCTGCTTTTATTCCATAGCAGGGCTCGTGACGCCGGAAGGCGGAAAAGTCATTATCGACGGGCGGGATGTCACAACTTTGCCCATGTATCGGCGGGCGCGGCTCGGGATCGGATATCTGCCGCAAGAGATGTCGATCTTTCGCGGCCTGTCGGTTGAAGACAACATCATGGCAATTCTGGAAATCGCCGTCCCTGAAAAGCGTAAGCGGCGCGAGCGGCTCGAAGAACTGCTCTCGGAGTTTTCGATCGAACATCTGCGACGCGCCTCTGCTTTGGCGCTCTCAGGCGGTGAACGGCGGCGGGTCGAAATTGCGCGCTGTTTGGCTGCAGGGCCGAAATATGTGCTTCTCGACGAACCTTTTGCGGGCGTGGACCCCATCGCTGTTGCAGAAATTCGACACTTGGTCGCAGACCTGAAAACCCGCGGTATCGGGGTCTTGATCACGGATCACAACGTCCAGGAAACCCTGCAAATCGTCGATCGGGCCTATATCTTGCATGACGGCAAAGTGCTGATGAGCGGAACCACCGCCGAAGTGATAAAGGACGAAAATGTGAAACGGGTTTACCTCGGGAACAGCTTCCGCGTGAGCTAAATGCCGCAGATGTTAACCACTGCGTCATTGACAAACCCCCTCCTGTTAGCGCCAAATGTAACAGATGACAGACTCGATTTCATTCCCTTGCACTGTTCAGGCCTTGTTGCTTGATCGTAAGGATAAATTTAACAAAATCGGACTGTTATCATATTCACCAAATAGCGAGGCAACCCTTTGAGGGGCTGATTACCCGTCACTTGTTGCACGCCAAATAAAAAGAATTGGAGAGACGATGCGCTATCAAATCAGTGGAAAGCAAATCGATGTTGGCGAAGCCCTGCAGACACATGTCGAGACCGAATTGAGCGGTATTCTCAGCAAGTATGCAGGCCGCCCAACCGATGCCCACGTGGTATTTTCAAAATCAGGGCACCAATTCGTCTGTGAGGCTGTTGTTCACCTGTCGACCGGTTTGACTGCGCAAGCGACTGATCAGGCAAATGAAATTTATGCTGCTTTTGATGGCTGTTCCGAGAAAATGGATAAGCAATTACGCAGATATAAGCGCCGCCTGAAGGACCACCACAAGGAGCGCGTACAACCAGTTGAACTTTCGGACGCAGGCTCATATATCCTCGCTCCAAGTGATGAGTCGGATGAGGGCCAAGGCGACACCGTGAATGCGATGATCGTTGCGGAAATGGAAGAGAAAATTCAAAATCTTTCCGTTGGTGAAGCGGTGATGCAAATGGAACTCGCGGACAAACCTGTCCTCGTTTTCCGGAACGAAAAACATGGCGGTGTGAATGTCGTCTATCGACGGCCCGACGGAAATATTGGCTGGATCGACCCCCGTTCGACGGGTTGATCTGCTCGGGCTGAATGGCCGGAAAGTTATGAAATGTACCTTGGCGAGATCCTGACCCCAAACGCCGTCAAAACGGTTAACTCCTGCACCAGCAAGAAGAGACTGTTCCACGATCTGGGTGAACTCGCCGAGGGATGCTATGGCCTCAAGGCGGCACAGGTGATTGAGGCGCTGATCGAGCGTGAGGGCCTTGGTCCGACAGGTGTTGGCAACGGCATTGCATTGCCACATGCGCGTTTGGAGATCGTCCCGAAAGTCTGCGGCATGTTCCTCAAGCTTGAAAAGCCGCTGAATTTCGATGCTGTCGATCGCCAGCCTGTTGATCTGGTTTTCGCGTTGCTCGCGCCACAAACTCACGGCGTTGAGCACCTCAAGGCGCTGGCGCTGGTGGCACGCACGATGCGTGACCCGGATATCTGCGCCAAGCTTCGGAGCAATAGTGATCCGGTGACACTACACGCGATCCTGACAGAAGCGCAGGCAACGCAAGCCGCTTAATGCGGACGCCAATTTCCGAAACCAAAGGCAAGGTAGTCGCGGTGACAAGCATCGCGCGCGGCCGCCTCGATTTCAGGGCTGTAAATTTTGGCCAAACGGGTCGCGTATTTATCTGTCACGGGTAACGGTTCTGGCATGCTCTCCAAGCCCAGCTGAGCGGCGAGCATAGCAAAATCACCGCGAATACGGTCCTCACGCAGAATCATATCTGGCACGCCAAAGTTGGCCATACCTTGCAGCAACGTCAGCTGGCTGGCCCATGCCCCATCGACACGAATGGCCGTTTGCGCAGATAGATTTCCTTTCAGGAACTGCAACCACGACAAGAATGCCTCTGCATGGGCTTTCATTGTGTAGTCTGGATCGGTCTCCGGCTCGGCACCCTCATCGGGGATCGGCAGCTGGTGGACCTTACGAAGCGTCGCGCGAATTTCGCGAAAACAGCCTTCGCCCGTCTGTAAAATATGGTGACAAAACGCGGAATGAGCACGCGCAAGCGGGTGCCGTATGACTGAGAAACTGCGATGACCAGGATGCTTGCGCTTCCATTGTCGCAAGGAGCCCTGGCTAAAATCGCGCTGCACATCGGCAGCGGTTTTCCCATCCAGCCGACCCAACCAATCGCAAACCGCCTCTTCGGGGCCCGACTTCACAGGCATGTAAAGCAGGCCGCTGGTTGGTGCGGCGATGAACGTCGGGATCATCGGGCCGCGACGCGGTTCAAAATTGGGCGTCCGCGCCAAATTGAACCGATCCAGACGCGCCAATGATTTTGCCATGTCGTCAAAGTTCGCGACCTTTTCAGACATTGGCATCGGGTTTTGCTTCTTGAGCGTCTTATCAAGCCCAGCAATGCGGTTATAGCAGCCCAAATATTCAGCCAGCCCGTTCATGACATCGACGTCTTGCAGGTCCTCATAGGCGACGTAAAACGCCGTTTGTCCCGTGCGCTGTAAGGTGTTCAGCAACAGCACCTGAAACGTCTGAAGCGCCTCAAGGTGGGCCTCAAACTCTTGTGCGCCAAACGTGATTTTCTCCGACTTGGCGTGGTTCACATTTGTGAGTTTCCATTGTCCTGTGGCCGCCGCGATCTTCCAGCTGACAAAGCTTTCGACAGGGTTGCGCGTCAAGATAATTTTGGCGCAGCGGCGATCCGTTAGACAGATGTCAAGCACCCGCGGATCATGGTTGTTAAAGAACCGAAACCCGTTCAGCCCCTCAGCCTCTTTGATCTTTTCGATGAGGGCATGCGGATCGGCATCGCGCTGCTTTTGGGTGATGCCCAAAACATTTTTCTGTTCGGGATATCCGATAAAATGCGGATTAAACGCCTCGCCCAAACACGACAGCCCATCAAATGTATTGATGTTGGACTCCAGAAAATTGGATCCGGTGCGCATCTCGGCGAATACCACGAAATAGTCAAAGCTGCTCATTTAACGGACCAAATAGGGTTTACGCGGTTTCGGTGGCGAATTGATCTGCTTCGGATCAACGGGAAAATCCCCCATAAGATAGGGATGCATCCCTTGGTTTTTGAGGTTCTGCAAAAACTGCGCAAATCCTGATAGGTCAACCATACGCGGCGCTTCGGTCAGGCTACGCACTGTCTTACCCGTCATTTCGTCAACAATTAACTGCAGCGGTTCCATCGGGGCCTGAACGAATTCCGCC
>CBFHTU010000052.1:0-423 GCA_965658825.1 Yoonia sp. | reverse complement strand
GACCGCAGCGCCCTGATATGTTCGTTTTCAACCTGCTGTAGATGCGCCGCCTCTTGGCGGATATCCGCGAAATTACGGTTCGATTGAAACAACGGCACAGCCCAAGCGCCAGAAATCACCGATACGGTTGCATTGGTGTCGCTGGCCAAAAGCCAACTGATATCCTGCGCATCACGTGGGCCGAATTGAAAACACTGCCGCTCGCCGCGCGTATTCCAAATCAGATTGGTCAAGAACATCTGACCGTTGTAATCACGTAGAACCGGATTATCGCTCAGCGCCCCTGCGAACGCGCTTTGGCGTAAAGGTGGCCATGCACGCGGGCACCCGTCACTTTTGCAAGCCAAGGCTCGAAGTTTTCAAAGAGCTGGGTAAAGCCTTCAAATACCGAATAGGGTGCAGAAGTGACGCCATTTTTCCAAT
>CBFHTU010000051.1:0-12868 GCA_965658825.1 Yoonia sp. | reverse complement strand
CACTCGGTCTTGGCGGTTCGCGCCCAAGCAATGTGAAGCAAAGCTTTAGCCACGGGCGTACCAAAAACGTCGTGGTTGAGACAAAGCGCAAGCGCGTTGTGGTCCCAAAACCGGGCGCAGCGAAACCTGCGACCGGCGGCCCGGCCATGCCTGTTGGCGGTGATCCATCAAAGCGGCCTGCGGGCATCTCTGATGTGGAATTGGCGCGTCGCATGAAAGCCTTGGCGATGTCCAAGGCCCGCGAGACAGAAGAAGCAGCGAAACGTGAGGCCGAAGAGGCGGAACGCGCCGCAGAGCGCGAACAGCGCCGCGCCGAGTTGGAGGCCAAAGAGGCCGAAGACCGCGAGCGCGAAGAAAGCCTCAAGGCGAAGGCCGAAGAGGAAGAGCGCAAGCGCCTCAAGGCTGAAAAAGCCAAGACAGCGAAAGCGGCGTCCGCTGATGCTCCTATTGATGCGCCTCCGGGTGAGACCGAAATTTCACGCCCGACCTATGCGGATCGCAAGGTTGATCGTGAAAAGGATAACCGCGCCAATGATGCCACGAAGGGCAAGCCAACACGCGATGGCGATGCAGGCCGTCGTGGCGGAAAGCTGACGCTGAATGACGCGTTGACCGGCCGCGAAGGTGGTCGTCAGCGCTCTATGGCTGCGATGAAGCGCAAGCAAGACCGTGCCCGCGCCAAGGCTATGGGCGGTTCTGTCGAGCGCGAAAAGGTTTTCCGCGACGTGTCCCTGCCAGAAGCGATCACCGTTTCCGAGCTTGCCAACCGTATGGCCGAGCGTGTCTCTGATGTCGTTAAAGCATTGATGAATAACGGCATTATGGCGACGCAGACGCAAACGATCGATGCGGATACAGCGGAATTGATCATCGAAGAATTCGGCCACACAGTTGTGCGTGTGTCGGATGCTGACGTTGAGCAGGTCATCGACCAAGTTCAGGATGATCCAAAGGATCTTAAGGACCGTGCGCCGATCATCACGATCATGGGTCACGTTGACCACGGCAAGACATCCCTACTGGATGCGATCCGTAAAACCCGCGTTGTCGCAGGCGAGGCGGGCGGCATTACGCAGCACATCGGTGCCTATCAGGTTGTGACCGAGGGCGGCCAGTTACTGACTTTCCTCGATACACCAGGCCACGCGGCGTTTACGTCGATGCGTGCCCGTGGTGCTCAGGTGACGGATATTGTTGTTCTTGTTGTCGCGGCTGACGATGCGGTGATGCCGCAAACCGTCGAAGCGATCCACCATGCCAAGGCAGCCAAGGTGCCGATGATCGTCGCAATCAACAAAATCGACCGTCCAGCCGCCAACCCAACCAAAGTGCGCACCGATCTGTTGCAGCACGAGGTCGTTGTTGAGGCCATGTCCGGCGATGTGCAGGACGTCGAAGTATCTGCTGTGACGGGCCAAGGCCTGCCAGAGTTGCTTGAGGCCATCGCGCTTCAGGCAGAAATTCTGGAACTTAAGGCGAACCCGAACCGTGCGGCCTCTGGTGCTGTGATCGAGGCCCAGCTTGACGTTGGACGCGGTCCTGTGGCCACTGTTCTTGTCCAGAACGGCACATTGCGCAAAGGCGACATTTTTGTCGTCGGCGAGCAGTGGGGCAAGGTGCGTGCGCTGATCAACGACAAAGGCGAGCGTATCGATGAGGCTGGACCTTCGGTCCCTGTTGAGGTCTTGGGCCTGAACGGTACACCGGAAGCTGGCGACGTTTTGAACGTGACCGCGACCGAAGCGCAAGCGCGTGAGATCGCGGAATACCGTGCGAATGCCGCCAAGAACAAGCGCGCTGCGGCTGGTGCTGCGGTCACACTTGATCAGCTGATGGCAAACGCCAAGCAAAGCGAGAACATGAGCGAATTGCCAATCTTGGTGAAAGCGGACGTTCAGGGTTCTGCCGAAGCGATTGTGCAAGCGATGGAGAAAATCGGGAACGATGAGGTGCGCGTGCGCGTCCTGCACTCTGGTGTTGGTGCGATCACGGAGTCCGATATCGGTCTGGCCGAGGCCTCTGGCGCCCCTGTGTTTGGCTTTAACGTGCGGGCAAATGCGTCTGCCCGTCAGACAGCCAACCAGAAGGGTGTCGAGATCCGTTACTATTCCGTCATCTACGATCTTGTGGATGATGTGAAAGCGGCGGCCTCTGGTCTTCTCTCTGCTGAAATCCGCGAAAAATTCATCGGTTATGCCAAGATCAAAGAGGTCTTTAAGGTCTCTAACGTCGGCAAGATCGCTGGTTGTCTTGTGACCGAGGGCGTTGCTCGTCGTTCCGCTGGTGTGCGTTTGCTACGTGACAACGTGGTTATCCACGAGGGCACATTGAAGACGCTGAAGCGCTTTAAGGATGAGGTTGCAGAGGTGCAGTCCGGTCAGGAATGCGGCATGGCGTTCGAGAACTACGAAGACATCCGTCCAGATGACGTGATCGAAATCTTCGAGCGCGAGTCGGTAGAGCGTAACCTCTAAGTGATTTCGACATGATAATTTTGAAGGGCCACCAATTTTGTGGCCCTTTTTATTCGCAGTGCGTAATTTCTGCGATGATGTAGCGCGAGAGGCAGTCTATGACTGGTTGCCTCCATGCGTCGTGATAGCCGTTAGACGGGCCTTCCGACAAAGGTGCGATTGTCCACACCGACTGCAATGCGTCCATCTTCAAATGTGCGCAGGAAAATACCCTGCACCGAAGTATAGGAACCGATCATTATTGTTC
Organism: Yoonia sp.; assembly: GCA_965658825.1. Lineage (GTDB taxonomy): Bacteria > Pseudomonadota > Alphaproteobacteria > Rhodobacterales > Rhodobacteraceae > Yoonia. The sequence goes on along the minus strand of CBFHTU010000051.1, from coordinate 10,147 downwards.
GAAACATGCGAAGCCCTCCATACAGATCTACCAAAGATTGCACCACATTGTTTAATTCAGGGTGAACATTGACCGCCAAAACAAAGGTTTCCGCCTGTGCGTTCAGAGCTCACAGCCAATCTCGCAGGATCGGGATCAGCGGGATGTCTGCGGGTGGCATGGGGTAATCACGCAAGTCGCGGGCGTGCACCCATTTGAGGGTTTGGCCTTCGCGGGGTTGCGGTGTCCCTTCCCAGCGACGGCAGGCGAAGAGCGGCATCAGCAGGTGGAAGTCTTCGTAGCTATGGCTGGCGAAGGTGAGCGGCGCGAGGCAGCTTTTCCACGTGTTGATATCGAGTTCTTCTTGTAGTTCGCGGATGAGGGCCGCTTCGGGTGTTTCGCCCGCCTCGACCTTTCCACCTGGAAACTCCCAGAGCCCCGCGAGAGATTTTCCCTCGGGGCGCTGAGCGAGAAGTATCCGCCCGTCTGCATCGACGAGCGCGACTGCTGAGACGAGCAGCGTTTTCACGAGCGGTAGTCCGCGTTGATCGTGATGTATTGGTGGGTCAGGTCACAGGTCCAGACGGTTGAAGCGCCTTTGCCCATACCCAAGTCCACGTTGATCGTGATGTCTTGTTCTTTCATCAGCGCAGCACCGGCTTCTTCGGTATAAGTCGGGGAGACCCAGCCGTTTTCGGCAACAAGCACATCGCCGAACTTGATGGTCAGCAGGTCGCGGTCGGCGGCGGCGCCTGATTTACCGACGGCCATCACAATGCGGCCCCAGTTCGGGTCTTCGCCGGCGATGGCGGTTTTCACCAGCGGGGAGTTCGCTGTGGCCATGGCAACGAGGCGGGCGTCTGCGTCGGTCTTTGCGCCGGTGACGTTGATAGTCACGAATTTGGTGGCGCCCTCGCCGTCACGGACAACTTGATGAGCAAGGTCGAGCATGACGCTATGCAGGGCGCCCGCAAAGTCCGCGTTGCCCGTGACGTCGACGCCAGAGCGCCCCGTTGCGGCGATCATCAGACTGTCGGAGGTGGATGTGTCGCTATCCACAGTGATGCAGTTGAAGGTCGCCGCGTTGTGACGCGAGACGAGCGCCTGCAGATCGGCTTGCGCGATTTTTGCGTCCGTGAAGATGTAGACAAGCATCGTCGCCATATCTGGCGCGATCATGCCCGACCCTTTGGCGATGCCCGCGATTTTGACGGGTTTGCCATTGATAGACACAGTTTTTGTCGATCCCTTGGGGAAAGTATCGGTTGTCATAATCGCGCGGGCCGCGTCAGATATATTCTCTGCGGTTTGATTGTCGCGCAGTTCGGCCAACTTCGCGACGATCTTTTCGTGCGGCAATGGCTGGCCGATGACGCCTGTGGAGGCGGTAAAGACGCGGTTGACGTCAACGTTGCACAGATCAGACACCCCCTCGGCAAGCGCCGCCACAGAGGCCTCGCCGAGTTTGCCGGTAAAGGCGTTGGAGTTGCCTGAGTTCACAAGAATTGCCGCAGGGCCGCTCGTACCCAATGCCAGTTTGCGCTGGCAGTCCAGAACGTTGGCCGAGCGTGTGGAAGACGTCGTAAAGACCCCTGCCACAGAGGAGCCTTCGGCAAGAAGGGCCAACATCACGTCGACCCTATCCGCGCGTTTCACCCCTGCCGCCGCAGCCGCAAATGTCACACCGTCAATCACGGGCAGATCAGGAAATGAGGCAGGTGCGAGGGGTGAAATAGCCATCGGTTAGTCTCCCAGGAGGTCAAGATTGTTAAGCAAGGCAGGATCAAAAGCGCCGTCTTCCGGGCGCACAACCTGTGTCGCGTCGGTCAGTTCCTTCAAGCGGGCCTGAATCGCCGCTTCTTGGATTTCACCGAATATCTCTTGGCGCACGTCGTCAAGGGCTGGTGCCTCTGAGTTGCGAGTCTCAACGAGTTTGACGACATGCCAGCCGAATTGCGTTTTCACTGGCTCCGAGACCTCGTCCACTGCAAGCGCCATGACGGTTGCTTCGAATTCGGGCACCATCTGGCCTGCGCCGAACCACCCGAGGTTCCCGCCGTTCGGGCCAGTGGGGCCTGTGGAGACTTCGCGCGCGACATCGCCAAAATCCTCGCCAGCGTCGATGCGTGCCTTGGCCGCGAGCGCCTCTTCTTCGGTTTCAACAAGCAGGTGGGAGGCGTTGTATTCGGTCGACGGCTCTGCATCTGCGTAGCGTTCATCATAGGCGGCTTGGATAGCCTCTTCGGTCACGGCGGTGTTTGTGATCGTGTTGATCACTTCGCCTGCTTTGAGCGAACGGGTCTCATTCTGGATCGCGTAATTCACGCGTGCAGGTGTTTCTGTCAGCCCATCGGCCAAAAGCTGCTGCTGGATCATCTGGTCGAGAATGCCCGCAAACAGCACGTCATCGGGCAATTGCGCATATTGTTGCGGCAATTGTGCCCGCGTGATGATCATCTCGCCGAGCGTGATTTCGGTATCGCCGACGGTTGCAACGACGGTTCCAGCGGTCTCACCCTCTGCCAAAACCGCCGATGCGGCCAGTGAGAGGGCCATTGCCCCAAAATATGTTGCATGTTTCAGCATTAAACGTTCCCTTGATAAGCCGCAGGGGTCCGCGGCGTTGACACTGCATAATCGGCCCCTTACATCCGATAAAAGCCTTTGAGGGGGCCGGGCTTGGCCCTTATGTAAATGGCCAACCATTGGCCTACAAGCGACCTCCTCTCAAATACTAATATGTAGCGCGCAAATGCGCCGTCGGAGAGAATATGCTGGGTTTCGGAACAATTGCCAAAAAGGTGTTTGGCACTGCCAATGACCGCAAAGTAAAATCGGTGCGCCCTTTGGTCGAAAAGATCAATGCATTGGAGCCTGAGTTTCAGGCACTGACCGACGAAGGGATCAAGGACAAGACCGAAGCGCTGGCCAAACGCGCGATGGGTGGCGAGAGCCTTGATGCGCTTTTGCCCGAGGCATTTGCAAACTGCCGCGAGGCAGCGCGCCGCGCGCTGGGCCTGCGCGCCTTTGATACGCAGTTGATGGGCGGCATCTTTTTGCATCAGGGCAATATCTCTGAAATGAAAACGGGCGAGGGCAAGACCCTTGTAGCGACATTCCCTGCCTACCTGAATGCCTTGTCGGGCAAGGGTGTGCATATCGTTACTGTAAACGATTATCTGGCAAAGCGTGACGCGGAGTGGATGAGCAAGGTCTATACTGCCCTTGGCATGACCACTGGCGTGGTTTACCCGCAGCAGCCCGACGGCGAAAAGAAGGCCGCGTATTTGTGCGACGTCACCTATGCGACGAATAACGAGCTTGGGTTCGATTACCTGCGCGACAATATGAAATCCGAGCTGAGCCAGATTTACCAGCGTCCGCACAACTTTGCGATTGTGGACGAGGTGGACAGTATCCTGATCGACGAGGCCCGCACGCCGCTGATCATTTCAGGCCCCGCGCAAGACCGCGCCGAGATGTATCGCCAGATCGACAAAATCGTGCCAGAGCTCCAAGAAGAGCATTACACGATTGATGAGAAGACCAAGCAGGCATCTTTTACCGATGAGGGTAACGACTTTCTTGAAGATCGTCTGGCCGTGGTTGGTTTGCTGCCTGAGGGTCAGTCGCTTTATGATCCGGAAAGCAGCACTTTGGTGCACCACCTTGCCCAAGGCTTGCGTGCCCACAAGATGTATACCCGCGATAAAGATTACATCGTCCGCGACAATGACGTTGTCCTGATCGACGAATTCACAGGTCGTATGATGGTCGGTCGCCGTTTGTCAGACGGTCTGCATCAGGCGATTGAGGCAAAAGAAGGCGTCGCGGTAAAGCCCGAGAACGTCACGCTGGCCTCTGTCACGTTCCAAAACTACTTCCGGCTGTATGAAAAGCTATCGGGTATGACCGGCACCGCCCTCACAGAGGCCGACGAATTTATGGAAATTTACGGCCTTGGCGTCGTGGAGGTTCCTACGAACCGCCCTGTTGCGCGTAAAGACGAGCACGATCAGGTCTATCGCACTGCGCGTGAGAAATTTGACGGCGTTGTCCGCGAGATCAAGGTCGCCCATGAGAAGGGCCAACCGATCCTTGTCGGGACGACGTCCATTGAAAAGTCGGAATTTCTGGCGCAATTGCTAACCGCCGACGGGATCAAACATAACGTCTTGAACGCCCGCCAGCACGAACAGGAAGCCCAGATCATCGCTGATGCGGGTAAACTGGGTGCTGTCACGATCGCCACAAACATGGCGGGTCGCGGCACCGATATTCAGCTTGGCGGAAACGTCGAGATGCGGGTTTTGCAGGCCTTGGCGGAAAATCCCGAGGCGGACCCCGAAGTCGTGCGCGCCCAAATGGAAGCCGAAGTGGCCGACGCGAAGGTGAAAGTCAAAGAGGCGGGCGGTCTGTTTGTTCTGGCGACAGAACGCCACGAGAGCCGCCGTATCGATAACCAGCTGCGCGGTCGTTCTGGCCGTCAGGGTGATCCGGGCCGGTCCTCGTTCTTCTTGTCGCTCGAAGACGACCTGATGCGCATTTTCGGGTCCGAGCGTTTGGACAAGGTTTTGTCCTCGCTTGGCATGAAAGAGGGCGAAGCGATTGTGCACCCTTGGGTCAACAAATCGCTTGAGCGCGCACAGGCCAAGGTCGAAGGTCGCAACTTTGACATTCGCAAACAGCTGTTGAAATTCGACGACGTGATGAACGAACAGCGCAAGGTGATCTTTACCCAGCGCCGTGACATCATGGAGGCCTCTGACCTGTCCGACATCGTGGCCGATATGCGCCATCAGGTGATCGACGATCTGGTGCACCTGCATATGCCGCCGAAATCCTATGCGGATCAGTGGAACACCGAAGGTCTTTACGCCGATGTGATCGCCCAATTGGGAATCGATGTGCCTGTCATGAAGTGGGCTGAAGAAGAAGGCGTCGATGACGAGGTCATTCGGACCCGTTTGGAAGAGTCTTCGGACAAATTTATGGCAGAGAAGGCCGCGACCTTTGGTGACGAGACCATGCGCAGCATTGAAAAACAGATCTTGCTGCAGACAATCGACGGCAAGTGGCGCGAGCACCTGTTGACGCTTGAGCACCTGCGCGCGGTGGTTGGATTCCGTGGTTATGCCCAGCGCGACCCGCTCAACGAATACAAGACGGAAGGGTTCCAGTTGTTCGAGCGTTTGCTTGATGGGCTGCGCACCGAGGTGACCCAGAAACTTGGGCAAATCCGTCCGATTTCGCCAGAAGAGCAGCAACAATTGATTGAACAAATGCGCGCCCAGCAGGCCGCTCTTGCCGCCGAGCAAGAGAAGGCGGTCGCGCGCGCAACCTCTGATGATTCTGGTATCGGCGCGAGCCCGCGTGAGGGGTTTGTCGAGGATGATCCGACCACTTGGGGCAGCCCAAGCCGGAACGATCCTTGCCCTTGTGGATCGGGAAATAAGTTCAAGCATTGCCACGGGAAGCTGGCCTAAATCCGCCACAATCCCGTCACGCTAAAACCTTGCGGTGGCCCATCTGAGGCCATCGTGTGGTGACAAATTGTTTCCAAATCCGTTGAGGAAAAGGAGGCAATCATGTCCCGGAAGAAAAATCTAAGAACAGCTGCGAGCACATTCGCTGTGGCGCTTGGTATCGGCTTTATCATGCAATACGGTGATGCGGTTGCTTCGCGGTTCCAGCCCGAGCAAGAGGCAAAAGCACCCGTTGTGATCACCCCTGAAACGGTGATCCCAGCAGATGTTGTTGCGGCAAACAGCTTCGCCATTCCTGAGGCTGTGATTGACATGCCCGCTGACGAGACGATCGCGCTGGCTGCATTAAATACCTCATTGAGCGAAGTGCCGGCACCCGTCTTCGAGGCGCCCGAGGCACTTGCTGCGCCGGATTGTTCCGTCGAAATGACGGCAGATGCCTTGCCCATGGCGATGGTGGCCTTATCCGTTTCCGCACCTTGTCACCCCTTGATGGCGGTGACGATCCATCATCAGGGTTTGATGTTCTCGGAGTTGACAGACGAAAACGGCGACTTGTCTTTGCTGGTGCCCGCACTGGCAACGGATGCCTTCTTTATCTCATCATTTGTTGATGGCGACGGTGCAGTTGCCTCGGCAACTGTCGCGGATCTGGCCGACGTGGATCGGGCCGCGCTGCAGTGGCAAGGCGTTCATGCGGTGCAACTTCATGCTCGTGAATTCGGAGCCGATTACGGCTCTGAAGGTCATGTCTGGAACGCCGCCGCGCGCGAGATCGATTTTGGTAAGAAGGCCGAAGAGGGCTTCCTGATCAGCTTTGGCAACCCGGCGATTGAAAACGCGAAGTTCGTTGAGATTTACAGTTTCCCGAGCGGCCTTGGCCTGCGCGATGGATCGGTTGCCTTGACGGTCGAGGCGGAGGTGACGGCAGAGAACTGCGGTCGCGATATTTCGGCCCAAAGCGTGCAGATCGAGTCAGGCCGCGAGCCATCGGCGATCGATTTGACGATGACGATGCCAGCTTGTGACGGCATTGGTGAATTTCTCGTATTGAAAAACATGTTCAAGGATCTGACACTCGCAATGAAATAGGGTGTCATGATTTTCAAACTTCGAAAAAGTGCGGCGATAATCGCCGCACTTTTTACTTGCGGGTCCCCGCTTGTGAAATAACGGTGCTCCCGCTAGGCAACGGCTTTGCCCGATCCAAAGGAATGCGGGGGCAAATTCTCATTCTCTTCGAAGTTGGACCTTGGGTGAGGGTCATTCGAGCAGGCCCCATTCGCGAAAGCTCGCCTCGCGGGATTTGCCGATAATGATATGATCATGCAGCGTGATGGACAGCGCCCTTGCGGCGGCTGCGATCTGCTGTGTCATCGCGATATCTGCCTCGGATGGCGTTGGGTCACCTGAGGGGTGATTGTGCACGAGGATGATTGAAGCGGCGTTCAATTCAAGCGCGCGCTTCATCACCTCGCGCGGGTAGACGGGCACATGATCAAGGGTTCCTATCCCATGCTCTTCGTCGGCAATGAGTGTGTTCTTTGTGTCGAGAAAGAGAATCCGAAACTGCTCTGTGTCACGGTGGGACATCATCGTATGGCAATAGTCGATAACAGCAGACCAGCTTGAAATCACGCAGCGCTGCATCACCTTTGCACGGGCGAGCCGCTGCGCGGCGGCTTCGACGATCTTGAGTTCGGCGATGACGGCAGGACCACATCCGTCGAATTGCGCGAGCCGTGCGGGGCTGGCCGAGACCACCTGATTGAAGTCGCCAAAGGTTTCGAGCAGGGCGATCGCGAGGGATTTTACATCCTTGCGCGGGGTGGCGCGGTACAGGATGAGTTCGAGCAATTCATAGTCGGGCAGCGAGGCCGCGCCAGAGACGGACACCCGATCAAGCAGTTGCTTGCGATGTTTGGCGACGAACGATTCGACAGGCCTCGCTATGACCTTCAGGCCATTATTTCCGAATAAACTGGGAACTTCTGCAAAGTGAATCATAGGACTCACTCTGCAGAACATTGCGTGAACTAATGGTTAACAAAATGGATAAATCCTTATCCTTTCATCGAGTCCCAGAAGTTTTTCACTGACTTGAAGAAGTTCGACCCGTTTGGATTGTTCTCTGCTTTGATTGCATCGAATTCTTTCAGGATCTCTTTTTGACGGGCGGTCAGGTTCACCGGTGTCTCGACTGCGAGTTCGATGAACATATCGCCCGCACCGCCGCCGCGCAGGGCTGGCATGCCCTTGCCGCGCAGGCGCATCTGCCGACCCGATTGCGACCCTTCAGGAACTTTAACCCGCGAGCGTCCGCCGTCGATAGTTGGCACTTCAATCTCGCCGCCCAGCGCCGCTGCTGCGATGCTGACGGGCACGCGGCAGTAGAGATTCATGTTGTCGCGCTCGAAAAGCTTGTGATCGGTCACTTCGATGAAGATGTAGAGATCGCCCGTCGGGCCACCGCGCATGCCTGCTTCACCTTCACCAGCGAGACGGATCCGCGTGCCGGTTTCAACCCCGGCCGGGATGTTGACCGAAAGAGATTTTTCTTTCTCGACGCGGCCTTGGCCGTGGCAGGATTTGCACGGGTTTTTAATGGTTTGACCCATGCCGTTGCAGGTCGGGCAGGTCCGCTCAACGGTGAAGAAACCCTGCTGCGCGCGTACTTTGCCCATGCCTGAACAGGTCGGGCATGTGACCGGCTCCGAGCCGCCTTCTGCGCCGGTCCCTTTGCATGAGTTACACGCCACTGCGGCGGGCACATTGATGGTTTTCTGCATGCCCGCATAAGCATCTTCGAGCTTGATGCGCAGGTTATAACGCAGATCGTTGCCGCGCTGGGCGCGATTGCGCCCACCGCCCATACCGCCGCCGCCAAAGTTGCCAAACAGATCGTCAAAGACGTCCGAGAAAGCAGAGGAGAAGTCGCTATGTCCGCCGCCGCGTGGCCCGCCGCCGCCCATGCCACCTTCAAAGGCCGCATGACCGTAGCGGTCATAGGCCGCTTTCTTGTCACCGTCTTTCAAGACTTCATAGGCCTCGTTGGCTTCTTTGAATTGCTCTTCGGCCTTGGGATTGTCTGCGTTCCGGTCGGGGTGCAGCTCCTTCGCCTTTTGGCGATAGCCTTTTTTGATCTCGTCAGCGGAAGCGCCCTTCGAGACCCCTAGAATTTCATAGTAATCGCGTTTTGCCATTGTCAGGGTTCCCCTTTGGGAATGGAAAAAGACCGGCCCGGTTCAGGGGGCCGGTCTCATTTGCCTTAGGCGGATGCCTTAGTTGCCACGCTTGTCGTCGCCCAGATCTTCGAAGTCGGCGTCGAGGATGTCGTCATCATCCGCGCCCTTTGGCTCTGCTTCGCCGTTTTCTTCGTCTTGGCTGGCCTTATAGATGGCTTCGCCAAGCTTCATAGCCGCTTCTGTGACGTTCTGGATGCCAGACTTGATCTTGTCGGCGTTGTCGCCTTCCAGATCGTCCTTGAGCGCTGCAATCGCGAGTTCGATAGCCTCGATCGTGGTCGGGTCCACCTTGTCGGAGTGCTCTTCCATCGACTTTTCGGTCGAGTGGATCATGCTTTCCGCTTGGTTCTTGGCTTCGATCAACTCGCGGCGCGCCTTGTCAGCGTCGGCGTTTTCTTCAGCGTCACGCACCATTGCCTCGATGTCCTCGTCAGAGAGACCGCCAGACGCTTGGATCGTGATCTGCTGTTCTTTGCCTGTGCCTTTGTCCTTGGCGCCAACGGACACGATGCCGTTTGCGTCAATGTCGAAGGTCACTTCGATCTGTGGCATGCCGCGTGGTGCTGGTGGAATACCTTCCATGTTGAACTGGCCGAGGATCTTGTTGTCGGCCGCCATTTCACGTTCACCTTGGAACACACGGATTGTCACAGCATTCTGGTTGTCTTCGGCTGTCGAGAACACCTGAGACTTTTTGGTTGGGATCGTCGTGTTACGGTCGATCAAGCGTGTGAACACGCCACCAAGAGTTTCAATCCCGAGGGACAGCGGCGTCACGTCGAGAAGAACAACGTCTTTGACGTCGCCCTGCAGAACACCCGCCTGAATGGCAGCACCCATCGCCACAACCTCGTCAGGGTTCACACCCTGATGCGGCTCTTTGCCGAAGAACTTTGTCACTTCTTCTTTAACGCGCGGCATGCGTGTCATACCACCAACAAGAACAACCTCGTCGATGTCGCCAGTGGACAGGCCCGCATCTTTCAACGCAGCTTGGCAAGGCTTCATGGAGGCCTTGATCAGGTCGGCAACAAGGCTTTCCAGCTTCGCGCGTGTCAGCTTCATCACCATGTGCAACGGCTGGCCGTTGGAGCCCATCGAGATAAATGGCTGGTTGATCTCTGTGGAGGAAGAAGAAGACAATTCGATCTTCGCTTTTTCCGCAGCTTCCTTCAGGCGCTGAAGTGCCATCTTGTCTTTGGTCAGGTCGACTTGGTTCTCTTTTTTGAACTCGTCGGCAAGGTAGTTCACAATGCGCATGTCAAAGTCTTCACCGCCAAGGAACGTGTCGCCGTTGGTGGATTTCACTTCGAAAAGGCCGTCGTCGATCTCAAGGATCGTGACGTCGAATGTACCGCCGCCGAGGTCATAGACCGCGATGGTTTTGGTTTCTTTCTTGTCGAGACCGTAGGCCAAAGCAGCGGCTGTTGGCTCGTT
>CBFHTU010000050.1:0-13474 GCA_965658825.1 Yoonia sp. | reverse complement strand
ACGTTTTTGCAGCTGATCGGGGCGCGGAACACGACGCCGCCAAGGATGTTGCGGATCGTCCCGTTCGGGCTGCGCCACATTTGCTTGAGACCGAATTCCTCGACGCGGGCCTCGTCAGGGGTGATGGTCGCACATTTCACACCAACACCGTATTTCTTGATCGCTTCGGCGGCATCGATAGTGATCTGGTCATTGGTCTCGTCGCGCACTTCCATCGCGAGGTCGTAATACTTCAGATCAATATCCAGATAAGGCAGAATCAGCTTTTGCTTGATAAAATCCCAGATGATCCGTGTCATCTCGTCGCCGTCGAGCTCGACGACTGGGTTAACGACCTTAATCTTGGACATGAGTCTCTCCGCCTAGGGTAAATCCTGACCTTGCCATAGCTCAGATTAACTTAAGGTGAAAGTGGGGGGGTATACAGTTGTATACGAGGTCCGCTGGTTGATGTGGTAGGCCCGGCATACGAATGCGGCTCTACGCTCATCACAAGCCATCTGCCGTTCGAAGAATGGACGGAAACCTTCTGCTCTGAACGCTTGACTGGCGCACTGCTGGACAGGCTCACTCACCATGTGAATCTCCTCGGGATGAACGGCGAAGGCTACCGCCGCACTTCTGTCCGGTCTGCCGGTTCGCGGAACAGGTCAGAAAGATCGGTGGCCGACTTCACCGGCTTGGGCGCGGGGCCTATCGAGTGGACGCCCGTCACCCAGTCCAACGGCTGGCCTTCCACAAGGATCGACTCTACTGGACGGGCAGTCACGCTGCCAAAGTAGAAGGATCACGACGGGGTGAAGGATCCAATCGCAAGGATACCGCCCAGCGCGCCGTTGAGGCGGGCGCAGAGTGCTTCACGCGCCAGAGGCGTTAGGACGCGCCAACGGGGCGCTTCTGGCGGATGGCTTGGCGTGGTGTAGATCAGTGCTGCGATGCCCGCCTGGCGCAGCCGCTCGGCGGCGTCACAGCGCCTGCGTCATCACGCCTGACACGCTCAACAGGTTTGCATCATGGCGCAGGCTGCCTTTTTCGGTTCGCACCTTCCCCGAAGGTGCCCAGCTTGACCAATGGCCAGGCGGATTTTACGGGGGCGGTCGTGTTGGTCAGCCGGGCTTGAAGCTGCCTTGGCGACAGGCGCATGGCCTCGATCCGCTGCGCCTTTACATATGCGAACATGGTCATGGCAAGCGGCTCATCGCTATACCGTCCAAATTTCAACAAATCAGAAAGTTCGATTGGGACTTGGGCCTGAACGGACTCAATAGTATCCCTATCCTTGGCTGTATAAGTATCTTTCATGGGGCATGGGGCATGGGGCATGGAGTTGCAGCTCGGTGACCCATTCTTTTTGTGCGGTATGCACAAGAATAGCAATGGCCACGACGCCAATGTAGATACGTGAATATTCGCCTTCAAGTGACTGATTATAATAAATATATTTTCACAATAAATGTGAAAGTCTAGGATAGCAGGTCAGATAAGTCAGTATCTGACTTTTTAATCACTGGCTGACTTTTCGACTTCGGCTTTGACCGCTCTTTCTTGTCGAGAAAGTCAGAATACCACTCCATCATCTTCCGCCGTTCATCAAGGTAAAGCGCCGCGTTATATGCACTTCGGACTTCATTGGCGGGGACGTGGGCAAGCTGTCCTTCAATTGCATCGGCGCGCCATAACCCGGACTCGTTCAAGATCGTGGCGGTGGCGCGGAAGCCATGCACCGAAGCCCGAGAATGGTAGCCCAAGCGATAGAGGCCATAGATCAGGGAGTTCTCGGAAACCGGCTTGTCGCCAGACTGATCCGGCAAGACAAAGTGTAGGTTGCCAGCCTCAGTTCGGCGGTGCGAACAAACGTGTGCGCAATGATTTTCAAGCCCGGCGCCGCGGCCCTGTCCTCCCTGTAGGTGGAAAGGGCTGCAAAGAAGTCGTGCAGTTGATCTTGCTTCAATGCCGCGCGGTGCTGTTGTCGGGGTGCAGACTTCATGGCACCGGCAAGCGGGGCGGCGGGGTCTTGCAGCGCCCAGCCATTCGCCACGGCATAGCGGAACACCAGACTGATCGTCTGCTGGAAATATTTGACCATCTCCAAGGCGTTACGGTCCTCGATCACGCGCAAAAGGGCCAAGATTTCAGCAGGCGCTATGGTCGACACGTCTTTCGCGCCGATCTTGGGAAACACGTCTGCATCAAGTCGAGACCATATGCGCGCGCGTAGCCTGATACCCATTGCGCTTCTCTGGCGTTGAACCATGCGCGGGCTGCATCCCTGAATGTTTGGTTCGGGGCTTTCGCTGTCCCGTCTTTCCATGCGGGGTCGACCCCGAGTGCCAGCTTGTCCTTCAACTCGGCGGCGTTCATTCGCGCCGATGCGAGCGATACATCAGGGTAGGATCCGAATGCAGCGGTGCGCTGTTTTCCGTCAAAGCGGTGGTTCATGCGCCACAGCTTTGATCTGCCTGGCGAAATTTGCAGGAACAGCCCACGCGCGTTCGATAGCTTCTGGACCTTTTGCGCAGGCTTGGCCGCGCGGCATTGAGCGTCTGTGAGGGGCATGGTGGCGACTCGTTTTGTTGGTATCGTCGTGATGATACCAACAAATCATACCAACAAGAACTGAGCCGCATTGAGGCGCACGGATACGTATGGACGGTCAGAATGAAGGTAAGTTACTGTTTTTAAGTAGATTACCGTCAATCTGGGACGCATGGAGATGAATTTTTGGTAGGCCCGGAGGGACTTGAACCCCCAACCAAAGCGTTATGAGCGCTCTGCTCTAACCAATTGAGCTACAGGCCCCCTGAGGGCGAGGGATAGCATTCAGGCGGGCACGGTCAAGACCAGATTAGTGTTCTGCAGGTTGTGCCCCAAGCAATTGCACAAGGAGTGCGATCATTTCATGCTCTTGGGATGTGGTCACAGTGGGATCGCCGTCCAAATCTGCCAGCGCGCGAATTTCCTCCATCGGCGTGCGCTGCGGCTCGTAAATCAGGCCTGCCGGAATCGCGATCCAAGGGGCGTCTTCGAATGTGATCCCTTCGGCGTGCGCTCCAATTGGCATCAAGGCGGCAAAAAGCAAAATCAAGCGGTGCATGGCAGAATCCTTCGTCAGCGGTGCAATGATCTTGCCTGCGAAAGGGTTAAAAATGCGTGATAGCTGGTGCACGGCCGGTGCATTTCTTGCGCAGTCCGCGTGCATAGCGTTGCGCGCCTTGGTTCATTGCGGTATCGGCATATCAAATTTCGCTTTGGGGATGATCGTGATGACCAAAAAGGGCCTGACATATGCCGACGCCGGCGTGGATATCGACGCTGGCAATACGCTGGTAGAGCGGATCAAACCCGCCGCTAAACGCACCTCACGGTCTGGCGTGATGTCGGGGCTTGGCGGGTTCGGCGCGCTGTTTGATCTCAAGGGTGCAGGTTATGAGGACCCGATTTTGGTCGCGGCCACTGACGGTGTCGGCACCAAACTGCGCATCGCGATTGATACAGGCAACGTCGATACAATCGGTGTCGATCTGGTGGCAATGTGTGTCAACGATCTGGTGTGCCAAGGCGCTGAGCCTTTGTTTTTCCTCGATTATTTTGCAACGGGCAAGTTGGAGCTGGAGGAGGCCACGCGGATCATCAATGGCATCGCCAAGGGCTGCGAGCTGTCGGGTTGCGCGCTGATTGGTGGTGAAACCGCCGAGATGCCAGGCATGTATCACAAGGGCGATTTCGATCTCGCGGGCTTTGCTGTGGGCGCGATGGAACGTGGTCAAGACTTGCCGCAAGGCGTTGTCGCGGGCGACGTTCTGCTGGGTCTCGCGTCCGACGGCGTGCACTCCAACGGCTACTCGCTGGTGCGCCGCATCGTTGAGGTGTCCGGGCTGGCTTGGTCCGATCAGGCGCCATTCGCCGATGAGACGCTTGGTGCCGCCCTTCTGGCCCCGACGCGGCTTTATGTGAAGTCCGCACTCGCTGCGGTAAACGCAGGCGGCGTGCATGCGCTGGCGCATATCACGGGCGGCGGCCTGACCGAGAACCTGCCTCGGGTATTGCCTGAAGGGCTTGGCGCGCAGATTGATCTGACATCTTGGGAATTGCCTCCTGTTTTCAAATGGTTGGTCGGCACAGCCGAGATGGAACAGGCCGAGCTTCTGAAGACATTTAACGCGGGCGTTGGCATGGTTCTGGCGGTTTCTGCCGATCGGGCGGCAGCACTCACTGCAGTCCTGCAGGACGCGGGCGAAACCGTTTACACGCTGGGCACCGTCGTTGCGGGCGAAGGCGTTTCTTATACGGGCGCACTGGTTTGAAAAAGCGGGTCGCGATCCTGATCTCGGGAGGTGGCTCGAATATGGTCTCACTCGTCCAGGACATGACGGGCGACCATCCTTGCGAGCCTGTGCTTGTTTTGTCGAACATCCCTGATGCGGGCGGGCTGTCAAAGGCCGCCGCACTGGGCATTGCAACACAGGTTCTCGATCATAAGGCCTTTGGCAAAGACCGGCTGGCATTCGAGGCCGCGCTTCACGAGGCACTGATGGCCGCCAAGCCCGATATCGTTTGTCTGGCTGGCTTTATGCGGATTCTGTCGGGGGACTTCACGGCCAAATGGGCGGGCCGGATGCTCAATATCCACCCGTCGCTTTTGCCCAAATATCGCGGGTTGCACACCCATGCCCGCGCAATCGAGGCCGGTGACGCGGTGCATGGCTGTACGGTGCATGAGGTGACGGCCGAGTTGGACGGCGGGCCAATTCTGGGGCAGGCGCAGGTGGCCATTGCCCCCGATGACACGCCCGACACTTTGGCCGCCAAAGTGCTCCCGCTGGAACACGCCCTATACCGCGCCGTTTTGCGCCGATTTGCGGTTGGTCATAGCGAACCGGTCCTGATCGGGATGTAATACTTTCTTTTGAACCACTAATCGCATATGACGGGGCGATTATTGAGGCCGAAGAGCAAAAACGCGGAAGACTTATGAAAACGATCACGACGACTGACGCGCTTGCCGCGTTCTGCATTGAAGCGGCTAAACGGCCCTATGTGACTGTAGACACAGAGTTTTTGCGCGAGCGGACCTATTATTCCAAATTGTGTTTGATCCAGTTGGCCTATCAGGACGAGACGGGCGAGGATGCCTGCATCGTTGATCCTTTGGTCGAAGGGTTGTCGTTGGCACCGCTTTATGAACTCTTCGCGGATGCGGGCGTGGTGAAGGTGTTCCATGCCGCCCGCCAAGACCTCGAAATTTTCCACGTCGATCAGGGGATTATCCCGACGCCTTTATTCGATACGCAAGTGGCCGCGATGGTGTGTGGCTTTGGCGAACAGGTTGGCTACGAGACCCTGGTGCGGAAAATCTGCAAGGCCGAGCTGGACAAATCCTCGCGATTTACCGATTGGTCACGCCGTCCGCTGACGGATGCGCAGGCAAAATATGCGGTAGGCGATGTGACTTATCTGCGTGACATCTACGAGCATTTATCCGCGCGTTTGGACAAATCCGGCCGCAAGAAGTGGGTCGCCGAAGAGATGGCCGTTCTCAACGATCCCGCGACTTATCAGGCCGATCCTGACGAGGCATGGCGCCGCGTCAAGACTCGCACAAATTCGGCGCGCTTCCTTGGGATTGTGCGTGAATTGGCGCGGTTCCGCGAAGTCTTTGCCCAAGCCCGTGATGTCCCGCGCAGCCGCGTGTATAAGGACGACGCGCTTGTCGAGCTGGCCTCGACCAAGCCGCAAAACGAACAGGACCTGAGCCGCTCGCGGCTTTTGCTGCGTGAGGCCCGTCGTGGCGATATTGCCCAAGGGATTCTGGACGCCGTAAAGGCGGGGGTTGCTTTGCCCAATGACGCATTGCCGAAACCCGATCTGGCGCGCGCCAAATTGCAGGTGAACCCTGCGCTGGCTGATATGCTGCGTGTCTTGCTCAAAGCGATTTCGGACAATGAAGATGTGGCGGCAAAGCTGATCGCATCCTCGGCTGATCTGGATGCTTTGGCCGCAGGCGAACGCGACGTGCCTGCATTGCGCGGCTGGCGTAAAGAGGTGTTCGGTGACGAGGCCTTGCGTCTGTGCGATGGCAAGGTCGGTCTGGCTGTGAAGGGCCAGAAGGTCGTCACAGTCGCGCTTTAACGCGCGGCGCTGCGGGCGTTTGTGGCACCTTGCACCACAATCGTGCGCACGTCTGCCAAATCTGCGAATGACAAGAAGCGCGCCACGGTGACTTGCCGTGACAACGCCGCATTGGCTCCGGAGAAACCTGATGCTGCCTGAATGCGGAAGGCCAAGGTCAATGTGCCGCGCTCATTGGAAATGGGTACCAATTGCGCGTTAAACTGGCCTTGCGTGCTTGCGATGCCTGTCGCGCGCACCAATGCGCCATCGGCGGTCTTTTCGATGACCAGCGTCGTGACCTGATCAATTGCGCCGCGTGTATCAACCACCTTTGTCGCTCGGGTCTCGGGCACGAGGGGCTGTCTGGTGCCTTCTGCTGTCATCACTGAGGGCTCCGAGCTGCCAAACCAGTTGAGCGGGTTGAGCTTGGATTGTGACACGCGTGCGCATCCTGTTACAGTGAGTGCAGCACAAAGCAAAAGGGGCAGGGTCACGCGCATCGGTCGGGCCTTTCGACAAATCATTTGCCTCTTGGGTAACGGATTGGCGCGGCCTTGAAAAGCGCCCTCTGGACCTGAGCACCGATCAGGCCTAGATCACTGGTAGTTCGCCTAGGGAGAAGTTACATGGCCAGCGCCGCCTTTGAAGAAATCGCCGAAGATTTTGAGTTTTTGGACGATTGGGAAGACCGTTACCGCCATGTCATCGAACTGGGCAAGGCGATGGAGCCGCTGGAAGATGCCTTTCGGGTGCCCGCGACTAAAGTTGACGGCTGCGCCTCGCAGGTCTGGATGGTGCCGCAGGTTGAGAACGGGATCTACCGGTTTCGCGGCGACAGTGACGCGATGATTGTGCGCGGATTGATCGCGGTGATTGCGGCGCTGTATAACGGGTTGAAGGTGGCCGAGGTGCAGGCGGTTGACGCCCATGCGGAACTCGCGCGTTTGGGCTTGCATGACCATTTGTCGTCTCAGCGCTCCAACGGTGTGCGCGCCATGATCGAGCGGGTCAGGCAGACGGCGGTCTAAAGCTCTTTCAGCGCCACAGCCAGATCGCCATATCCGGTGAACCTGTATTCATAGGCCAACCCCAGACGGGCAGCGCAGTCTTGCGCTTTGGCGGCGAGGTCGGGGTCGTTTGTCTGCGCCTGATAGACCAGTTTTGAATAATTGCCGAAATACATATCCCGCAGGGCAGGGTGCTTTCCCAAACCCAATGGCTCCCAGACGAAGGCGTCAAACTGGCGCACAAGAAAATCGGTGAGATAAAAGGCCGTCATCTCGTCGCGGGCTGCGAAGACATCGTTGCCCTCAAAGAATGAATAGCAATGGGGACCCGCGACCATCGCGACACCCAGCTCTGCGCATTTTGCGGCCAATAGCCCGCCCGTGCCACAATCCGCATAGACCACGAAGATTTTGTCATAGTCGGCGCGGTGCTTGGCTGTGAGGTTTTCTATTGCCGGGATAATCCGCTCTGGATGGTTGTGATAGATCGCAGGCAGGCATTGCAGGTCGAGATGGTTAAGCCCGTTGGCTTCTTTGATGGCAAGAATCTCGCGTGCCAATGCGCCGCAAGCCAGTAGCAGAACGCGGCCGCCAGTCACCGCTGCGAATCCCTCTTGGGTGAGTGTGCTATCGGAAGGAATTCCGGTCATTTGCGCGGGCCTGCAATGAAGCGGACGAGAAGCGCAATGCCAAGGCCAACCGCGATCCAGCGGGGGGTCGCGACCTCGGTTCCCATCAATGCCCAGACTGTCAGGGCTGCGGCGCAGATGACTGCGGCGAGTATGGCTGCAAGGCGTGAAAACGGCATGTCTGGCTCCTTTTGCTTAGCATGGTTGGGCAGGGCCAAAAAGAAAAGGCCCCGCAGACGTGCTGCGAGGCCTTGGTTCATTCTGTCGCCAGATTTAGGCGTTCGCAGCTTGGTTGTGCTTGCGCGCCATAAATGTTTTTGCGGTCTCAACGGCCACTGCGGCGTCACGGCAATAAGCATCTGCACCGATGGCTTTACCGAACTCTTCGTTCAGCGGCGCGCCACCGACGAGCACGATATAGTCCTCGCGCATGCCTTTCTCGACCAACGTATCAATCACGACCTTCATGTAAGGCATTGTGGTTGTGAGAAGGGCGGACATGCCAAGAATATCGGGGCCTTCAGTCTCGATGGCCTCAAGGTATTTCTCGACAGAGTTGTTGATCCCAAGGTCGACGACCTCAAAACCAGCGCCTTCCATCATCATACCAACAAGGTTTTTGCCGATGTCGTGAATGTCACCCTTCACGGTGCCGATCACCATTTTACCGACGCGTGGCGCGCCAGTCTCGGCCAGCAGTGGCTTCAGGATGGCCATGCCGCCCTTCATCGCGTTTGCTGCCAATAGAACCTCAGGCACGAACAAGATGCCGTCACGGAAGTCGGCACCAACGATCGTCATACCGCCGACAAGCGCCTTGGTCAGAACGTCGTAAGGCGCCCATTTGCGCGAGATGAGGATGTTTACCCCTTCTTCGATTTCTTCCTTCATGCCGTCGTAAAGGTCGTCGAACATCTGTGCGACAAGATCGTCGTCGCTGAGTTCGGAGAGGATGATATCTTCGTCGTCTGACATTGGGGAAACCTCCATGGCGCTGTGTCTGCGCATTACTTTAAACCTGTAATGGCTTGGAACGAAACATCAGACACAACTATTCGCGACATTTGTTCTCGCATCACCGACCAAGGCTTGCGGATGTTCCGGTTTTGTTCCAATATATTGGCATGTCCGAATTGATAGATCAGTCACAAATGCGGGTTAAGGGGCGCGGTGCCGTGTCAAATCCGCCTGTGCGCTACGACAAAATGACCACGGAATCAGTTGATGACGGCTGGGCAAGGGATGAGGAATTGCCCGTCTTGCGTACCAAGGTCAGCATCGAGGTGCCGCGGCGAGTGATCAGCAAGAACAGCTCGCCCGATCTGTCGTTTGACCGCACGATCAATCCCTATCGGGGCTGCGAGCATGGCTGCATTTATTGCTATGCGCGCCCGAGCCATGCCTACCTTGGCATGTCGCCGGGTTTGGACTTTGAGACCAAGCTGATCGCGCGGCCCGATGCGCCTGCGATTCTTGAGACGGAGTTGCGCAACCCGCGTTATATGCCTGCGATGATTGCGATAGGATCGAACACTGATCCTTACCAACCGATTGAAAAAGAACATCAAATCATGCGTGGTATATTGGAGGTGCTGGCACGGTTCAACCATCCTGTGGCGATTATCACGAAGGGGACGTTGATTGAACGTGACGTGGATATTCTGGCGCCGATGGCGGCAAGGGGGCTGGTTCGCGTCGGCATGTCGATCACGACGCTGGATAACAGGACCTCGCGGGCGATGGAGCCGCGCGTGCCGTTGCCTGCTACAAGGCTGCGTACGATCCGGCGGCTGACGGAAGCGGGCGTGCCCGTGCGCGTGATGGTCTCGCCCGTGGTGCCTGCGCTGACGGATCACGAACTGGAAGCGATTCTTGGTGCCGCAAAAGAGGCGGGGGCGGTTGCGGCCTCGTCGATTATATTGCGGTTGCCGCGCGAAGTGTCGGGGTTATTTCGCGATTGGCTGGCCGAGGCGTTCCCTGACCGTGCGGCGCGGGTGATGGCGCGGGTGCGCGAATTGCACGGAGGGCAGGACTACGACCCTGCCTTTGGCACGCGCATGACCGGACATGGGCAATGGGCCGATCTGATGCGGCAGCGGTTCCAGCTTGCAACGCGGCGGTTGGGACTGGACCGCAAACTGCCAGAGCTGCGGTCCGATCTGTTCAAAGTGCCGCCACAAGCGGGTGACCAGTTGAGCCTGTTTTAGGTGCCCAATTCTTAAGTACGGGGCGCGCGGCGGCCGCGGCGTGGCGAGGCTGCGGGGCCTGCACCGTCTGTGCCGTCGGATTCGGATGAAAAGCCGCCGATGATCTCTGCGATCTCTTCGAGCGTAGGGCGCGGGCCTGCCTCGGAGGCCTCCAACGCGGCACGCATGGCCTTGAGGTGCTCTGGCATGGTGCCACAGCAGCCGCCAATGATTCGCGCGCCCGCATGACGGGCAAGAACGGCGTATTTGCCCATCAATTCAGGGGTGCCGTCATAGTGGATGTGGCCGTCGTGATATTTGGGGATGCCTGCGTTCCCCTTGGAAATCAGCACGGATTTATCGTCGACCTCGGACATGGCCAGAATCGTGCGCAACAAATCTGATGCGCCGACGCCGCAATTGGCGCCGTAGCCGATCGGCTGATGCGCGAGCTTGCTCACCATCTTGGACATATCTTTTGAGGTCAGCCCCATCATCGTGCGGCCTGCGGTGTCAAAGCTCATCGTGCCGCACCACTCCATGCCCGCCAGCGCAAAGGCCTCTGCTGCTGCGGCGAACTCTTCGGGTGCAGAGATCGTCTCGACCCAAAGAACATCAACGCCGCCAGCCTTCAGGCCTTCGGCTTGCTCGTGGAACATCTCGACGGCGATTTCATGGGTGAGGGTGCCCATGGGGGACATAATCTCACCTGTTGGGCCAACTGAACCCGCCACGATCACAGTGCGGCCAGCAGCATCAGCCACATCGCGGCCAATTGAGGCACCGATGCGGTTTAACTCGTGGACTTGGTCAACGGCATTGTGCAGTTTCAGGCGCGATGCATTGCCGCCGAATGTGTTGGTCAGAAAAAGATCAGAGCCCGCATCCACTGCACCTTTGTAAAGTTTGCGAATATTATCAGGCTGTTGCACGTTCCACATCTCGGGCGCCTCACCGGCCTCGAGGCCCATGTTAAACAGGTTCGTTCCCGTCGCCCCATCGGCCAATAGCCAGTCACGGGTGTCGAGAAGTTGGCGCAAGGGATTGGTCATGAGAGGCGTCCTTCAAGGTTGATATCCGTCCGTTTTCGCATGGCCCGCAGGGGGTCGCAATTGAAACTATTTCATAATGACAAAAGGCGCGCCAAACGGCACGCCTCTCTGGTCGCTTGGATTTAGCGTTTAAACTTCGCCAATAATCTGGCTTTTGGCCTCTGCCAGGCAGCTTGCCATTTTTGCGCGGATCGTGGCCTCGTCGGCCAGTGCGCCCAAATCGCCGGACACTTTGCGGAAAACGTCTTCGTGGCCAGCTTCTTCAAAGTCGGATTTCACGACTTCGGCGGCATAAGCTGCGGCATCGTCGCCCGATTTGCCCATCAATTCCGCCGCCCAAAGGCCCAAAAGCTTGTTGCCGCGGGCTTCGGCCTTGAACTGCATTTCTGCGTCATGGGCGTATTTGTTCTCAAATGCGTTTTCGCGGTTGTCGAAAGTGCTCATCTTTTTTGGTCCCTCAGGCAATTGCATGGATATACCTTAGATATGGCCGTCCTTTGGCTTGCTCGCAAGGGGTCGTTGTCGTAAGAGGCGCATAAGACGCGCCCCAAGGGTGGGGCCTGCGCATTAGCGAGGTGATCATGGCACGCCGCAAGTTGGTATACGAAGGCAAAGCGAAAATTCTGTACGAAGGCCCCGAGCCGGGCACTTTGGTCCAGTATTTTAAGGACGATGCAACTGCATTTAACGCCGAGAAGAAGGCCGTGATCGAGGGCAAGGGCGTGTTGAACAACCGCCTGTCCGAGTATTTCATGACCGGATTGCAGTCGATCGGGATTCCCACGCATTTCATCAAACGTCTCAACATGCGCGAGCAATTGATCCGCCAGGTCGAAATTGTGCCGCTGGAAATCATTGTGCGCAACTTTGCCGCAGGCTCGATGGCCAAACGCCTTGGCATGGAAGAGGGCACTCCACTGCCGCGCCCTATCGTCGAGTTCTCGTATAAAGATGACAAGCTGGGCGATCCGCTGGTGCCAGAGGAATATATCATCGCATTCGGCTGGGCCTCCCAGCAGGATATGGACGATATCGTCAGCCTTGCGTTGCGCGTCAACGACTGGATGTCGGGCGTGATGTATGGCGTCGGGATCAAGCTGATCGACTTCAAGATCGAAGTGGGCCGCGTTTATGACGGCGAT
This sequence comes from Yoonia sp., assembly GCA_965658825.1. GTDB lineage: Bacteria > Pseudomonadota > Alphaproteobacteria > Rhodobacterales > Rhodobacteraceae > Yoonia. The sequence continues at coordinate 1,347 of CBFHTU010000050.1, read as the reverse complement.
TTTGCACGGCTCTTGCTGGCAGATGAAATCAGCCCTGACAGCTGCCGCCTTTGGGATATCGAGACAGGGCAAAAGCTCGACAAGGATGTGTTCCGTCGTGATCTTGGCAACCTGACCGATGCCTATACCGAAGTGGCGCGCCGCTTGGGGGTTCTGCCCACAAATGTGACTCATACGCCTACCAAGCCAACCCTGATTAACTAAAGGAAATCAAGACGATGAAAGCCCGCGTTCATGTAATGTTGAAAAACGGTGTTTTGGATCCTCAAGGGGCGGCTATTCAGCACGCGCTTGGCTCTTTGGGCTTTAGCGGTGTTGAGGCCGTGCGTCAGGGCAAGGTGATCGAGCTTGATCTGGCCGATGGCACATCCGAGGCAACGATCGCTCAGATGTGTGACAAGCTTCTGGCGAACACGGTGATCGAAAGCTACAAGATCGAGGTGCTGTAAATGCGCGCCGCTGTTGTCGTTTTTCCCGGATCCAACTGCGACCGTGACATGGCCGTGGCTCTGAAGGCCGCTGGCGCTGATGTGCAGATGGTATGGCACAAAGATGCAGCGCTCCCCGAGGGGCTTGATCTTGTCGCGATCCCTGGTGGATTTTCTTTCGGAGATTACCTGCGCTGCGGCGCGATTGCCGCGCAGTCCCCGATTTGTCAGGCCGTTGTCGCCCACGTCCATCGTGGCGGCTATGCTTTGGGCGTTTGCAACGGGTTTCAGGTGTTGACCGAAACCGGCCTCTTGCCCGGTGCTTTGATGCGCAATGCGGGGCTGAAGTTCATTTGCAAGGATGTCGATCTGCGAGTTGCGACTGCGGACAGTGCCTTTACGCAAGGTTATCACGCTGGCGATATCGTGAAATTCCCTGTGGCGCACCACGACGGCAATTACACCACCGACGCCGAGACATTGGCCAAGTTGCAGGCCGAGGATCGGATTGCCTTTACCTATGTGTCCAATCCCAATGGCTCTCTCGCCGATATAGCGGGCGTTCTGTCTGACAATCGCCGCGTTCTTGGCATGATGCCGCATCCGGAGCGTGCGGTTGACGCAGGCCATGGCGGCACAGACGGGCAGGCGCTTTTCCGCGGATTGCTGGGGCAGTTGACCCAAGCGTGATTTGCAGCGCTTGTGAGGCAGCAGGGCAGGGATTAAACTGATCCCATGAAAATGCCTGCTGCCCGCTCCAATCGCCGTGTTCAAAGCCGATGGCTCCTTCGGATTGCCGTCCTGTTTGTTTGCGTCTTTGGCATTGTGGTCATTTATCTGACCAACCAGTTCCTGACCGCCCACTACACCGAGACGACGCGCAACCGTTCTGAGGTGCGCCTGACGCTTTATGTTGCCA
>CBFHTU010000049.1:0-14782 GCA_965658825.1 Yoonia sp. | reverse complement strand
ATTTGCCCTCTCGGGATATTTGGCCGCAACAGCCGTGCTGCAAATCTTTGTCGGTCCGATTTCCGACCGATATGGTCGGCGCACCGTCCTGTTAGCCGCCCTTGTCATCTTTGTGATCGCCAGCGTTGGGTGCTACTTCGCGACCTCCATCACCGCTTTCCTCGCGTTCCGCATGATGCAAGCTGCCGTAGCCACAGGTATCGTGCTCTCGCGCGCCATCGTGCGCGACATGGTCCCGCAAGCCCAAGCCGCCTCAATGATTGGCTATGTTACCATGGGCATGTCTCTTGTCCCCATGGTTGGCCCGATGATCGGCGGGGCGATTGACCAGTTCTTCGACTGGCACGCAACATTTCTGTTCCTCTCAGTCTGCGGCGCCGCGGTTCTGGCACTGTGTTACCTTGACCAAGGCGAGACTTTGGCCGAGGGCGGCATGCCGTTCCGCGAACAACTCAAAGGCTACCCCGAACTCTTTGCTTCCCCCCGCTTCTGGGGCTATGCGCTCTGCGCAGCTTTCGCCTCGGGTGCCTTTTTTGCCCTGCTCGGTGGCGCCTCTTTTGTCGCCAGCACCGTCTTTGGCCTGTCGCCGCTTTGGTCGGGGATCGCCTTGGGCGCACCTGCCATCGGCTATGGCTTGGGTAATTTCCTTGCGGGGCGCTATTCGGTCAAACTCGGCATTAACCGCATGGCGGTGATCGGTTCCCTGCTCATTATCGCAGGTCTGGGCCTCTCGCTCACCCTTGCCTTGCTGGGTTTTCACCACGCGCTGATCTTCTTCGGGTGCTGCACCTTCCTCGGTCTGGGCAATGGTATCGCCCTGCCAAACGTGACCGCAGGCCTCCTGTCCGTGCGCCCGCACCTCGCAGGCACAGCCTCGGGACTTGGGAGCGCGATGATGGTGGGCGGAGGTGCGGCACTAGCGCAATTTGCGGGCTCGCTCCTCGACCCCGCAACGGGCGCGGTGCCTCTGCAATGGCTCATGTTCCTGACCGCCATCGCGTCGCTTTTGAGCGTGCTCTTTGTTATCTGGCGGGAAAAGCAGGTCATCTGACCCCTTGCTTTGCAATCTTTGCAGGCGCTATTCTGCGCCATAGCGCGACTTTGCAAAGGTGAGACATGGCCGTTCAAAAGATCTATGCCGGTGCCAAGCTGCGCGAGTTGCGCGGCAGGCTGTCACTTACGCAAAAGAACTTTGCGCAAAAGCTGGGCGTCTCGCTGCCCTACCTCAACCAGATGGAGAACAACAACCGCCCCGTGAGCACCTCGGTCGTGCTTGGTCTGGCGCAGGAGTTCGGCTTTGACGTCACAGAGTTGCAGTCGGGCGACGAGGCCCGTTTGGTGGGCGACATGCGCGAGGCTTTGGCTGATCCGGTCTTCACCGCCGACAGCCCGGCACTTGCAGATTTGCGACTTGCCGCCGCCAACGCCCCTGCCCTCGCTCGCGCCTTCCTCGACCTGCACGCAGCCTACCGCCAGACCCATGAACGCCTTGCCAGCTTGGACGAAGCCTTGGGCCGCGAAGACGCCCGCCTGCAACCAAGCCCTTGGGAAGAAGTCCGCGACTTCTTTCACTATTGCGACAATTACATCGATGCAGTGGACCGCGCCGCCGAGAGATTTGCCGATCAATGCGCGGCAGATGAGACCAAAGCCACAGCCGCCAAACGCTTGCTTGGCAACTCTGGCGTCACTGTCACTGTCAGGCCTTCCGATGCCCTGCGTCACTATGATCCCGTGACCAAAGCCCTGACCCTTTCGGCCCATACCGCCGAGGCGACGCAGACCTTCCAACTGTTGCTGCAAATGGCGCTTCTGACCCATGAGCCGCTGATAGAGGCCACGCTGGACCTCGCCCGCTTTGGCTCGCCAGAGGCCCGTGCCATCGCAAAGGTCGGGCTCGCCAATTACTTCGCGGGTGCGGCCCTGATGCCCTACGGCGCATTCCTGCAAGCGGCCCAAGACACGCGCCACGACCTCGAAGTCCTCGCCACCCGCTTTGGTGCCTCGCTGGAACAGGTGGCGCACCGGCTTTCAACGCTGCAACGCACGGGCGCAAAGGGCATTCCGTTCTTTTTTGTCCGTGTCGATCAGGCGGGCACGATCACCAAACGGCACTCGGCAACAACGCTGCAATTCGCCCGTTACGGCGGCGCTTGCCCCTTGTGGAACGTGCACGCGGCCTTTGAGACACCCGGACAATTTCTGCGACAACTCGCCGAAACACCCGACGGCGCGCGGTATTTCTGCCTTGCGCGCGATGTGTCGAAATCGGGCGGCGCGTTCAATGCACCCATGCGCCGCTACGCCATCGGATTGGGCTGTGAGGTGCGCCACGCCGACGCCCTCGTCTACGCCGATCACATGGATCGCGCAGCCCCAAGCGCCTATGCCCCGATCGGGATCTCCTGCCGCATTTGCGAGCGCCGCAACTGCCATCAGCGCTCTGTTCCGCCCATCGAGAGGCGCCTGCGCGTCGATCCCAATGCGCGCGGCATACTTCCCTATCAGGTCGATTAACGCTGCGACATTTGCCAGTTAGGATTGATCCAGGCGACATCATTTGACGGCGCCAACGGATGCCGTCCGAGGATATGATCGGCGGCTTTCTCCCCCACCATGATCGACGGACCGTTCAGGTTACCGTTTGTAATTCTTGGAAAAATAGAGCTATCCGCGACGCGTAAACCATCTACTCCGATCACGCAGGTCTCGTGGTCGACCACGGCCATCGGGTCATCTACACGACCCATCTTACAGGTGCCACAAGGGTGATAGGCGCTCTCGACGTGCTCCTTGATGAACGCATCCAACGCCTCGTCCGACTGCACATCTTCGCCCGGTTGGATCTCGTGACCGCGATAATCTGCAAAGGCCTCCTGCCCGAAAATTTCGCGGGTCAGGCGGATGCAATTGCGGAAATCCTCCCAATCCGACGGGTCCGACATATAGTTAAACTGAATGCGGGGATTAACTTTCGGGTCAGCCGATTTCAACGTGACCTGACCGCGCGAGACAGAGCGCATCGGCCCCACATGGGCCTGAAACCCGTGGCCTTCCGCGGCAACCTGCCCGTCATAGCGCACCGCAATCGGCAGGAAATGATACTGGATATCGGGGTATTCAACCCCCGCCTTGGAGCGCACGAAAGCCGCGCTTTCAAACTGGTTCGACGCACCAAGCCCTGACTTGGTAAACAACCATTGCGCGCCGATTTTGGCCTTGCCCCAAAGGTTCCAATGCTTGAACAGCGACACAGGTTTGGTCGCGGCTTGCTGGATATAGAGCTCAAGGTGATCTTGAAGGTTCTGCCCGACACCAGCACGGTCGGCGACAACGTTGATCCCGTGCTCTGCCAGATGTTGCGCAGGGCCAATTCCCGACAGCATCAACAGCTTGGGCGAGTTCAGCGACGAGGCTGCAACGATCACTTCGACATTGGCACCGATCACCTCGATCCTGCCTTTGCGCTCGACTTCGACCCCCACAGCACGCCCGTTCTCAATAACGATCTTGCGGGCAAAGGCACGGGTCAACTTGCAATTGGGACGCCTGAGCGCGGGTCGCAAATAGGCATTCGCCGCCGACCAACGACGCCCCTTCCAGATCGTCGCATCGAAGGGGCCAAAGCCCTCCTGCTGCGCACCGTTATAGTCGCCCGTCACAGGATAACCCGCCTGTTCGCCCGCTTTGACAAAGGCTTGGGTGAGCGGATTCTTTCGCGGACCGCGCGTCACATGAAGCGGGCCTTTCTCGCCACGCCACGCTTTATCACCGCCGTGCCCGCCAGAATGCCAATTTTCCATACGTTTGAAATAGGGCAGCACATCCGCATAGGCCCAGCCCTGCGCACCGCTTTCCGCCCAGTGATCAAAATCGCGGGCATGGCCGCGCACGTAGATCATGCCGTTGATCGAGGATGACCCACCGATGACCTTGCCGCGTGGCGTGACCATTTCGCGGCCGCCCAAATGCGGCTCCGGCTCGGATTTCAGGCCCCAATCATACATTTTCATGTTCATAGGGTAGGAGAGTGCGGCAGGCATCTGGATGAATGGCCCTGCGTCAGAACCGCCGTGTTCAATCACCAGCACCTGCTTGCCCGCTTCGGCCAAACGGTAGGCCATCGCGCAGCCCGCAGAGCCCGCGCCGATGATCACATAGTCAGCCTTCAAAATGGAGCCTCGACATCGCCCATAGCGACGTAAACGCCCTTGATTTGCGTGTAATGCTCGATCGCGGCCTTGGAATTTTCGCGTCCGACGCCAGAGAGTTTTGATCCGCCAAAAGGCGCTTCAACAGGGGCCAGATTATAGGTATTGATGTAGCAGGTTCCAGCGTCAAAGCCCGCAACAACGCGGTGCGCGCGGGTCAGATCAGCCGTGAAAACGCCAGCAGCCAGACCAAATTCGGTGTCATTGGCGCGAGCGATCACGTCGTCTTCCGTCTCGAAGTCAAGGACGGACAGGACTGGCCCGAAAATCTCTTCGCGCGCAATGCTCATATCGTCGGTGACGTCGGCAAAGACAGTGGGTTCGATGAAAAACCCATTGCCCTCAACGACTTTGCCTCCTGTGACAAGCCGCGCGCCTTCAGCGATGCCTTTGGTGATAAAGCCCGCAACGATCTCGCGCTGCCGCGCAGAGACCATCGGGCCAAAGTTGACCTCGGGGTCTTGCGGATCGCCCATTTTGACGCCCTTCAGGCGTTCAGCCAGCCGTGCGAGAAACGCGTCTTTGATGCCTTTTTGCACAAACACCCGGGTGCCGTTGGAGCAGACCTGACCCGAGGAATAGAAATTCCCTAAGATCGCGCCCGAGACGGCGTTTTCCAAATCAGCATCGTCGAAAATCACAAGCGGGGATTTGCCGCCCAGTTCCATGGTCACGGCGCGAATGCCCTCGGCTGCGGCGGCATAAACCTTGCGTCCTGTCGGCACCGAGCCCGTGAGCGAGACCTTGGCCACGCGGGTGTCGGTGATCAAAGCCGCACCTACAGCGCCGTAGCCTTGGATCACATTGTAGACGCCCGCAGGTGCACCCGCCTCATGCAGAATTTCGGCCACTTTGAGCGCGCAAAGCGGCGTGGTCTCGGAAGGTTTGAACACCATCGTGTTTCCGCAAGCCAGCGCTGGCGCGCCTTTCCAGCTGGCGATTTGTGTCGGGTAGTTCCACGCGCCGATGCCCACGCAAACGCCCAAAGGCTCGCGGCGGGTATAGACGAAATCATCGCCCAACTGGATATGCTCGCCCGTGATCGCGCCCGCCAAACCGCCGAAATATTCCAGCGCGTCGGCACCTGAAGTGGCGTCCGCGACGGAGGTTTCCTGATAAGGTTTGCCCGTGTCAAAAGTCTCCAGGACCGACAATTCGTGGTTGCGCTTGCGCATGATATCGGCGGCGCGACGTAGGACACGCCCCCGCTGCGTGCCTGTCATCGCGGCCCATACCTTGCCCGCACGTTTGGCGGCAGCCAAGGCTTGCTCAATAATCGCAGGCGTGGCGCTATAGACCGTCGCGATCACTTCGCCCGTGGCGGGATAGATCACGGGGATCGGCTCGCCGCTCGTATCTTCGACGTATGTGCCGTCGATAAAATGGCTGGCGGTGGGCTGTGTATTATAGGTCATGATGCCTCCGGCGGGAGTTTGAGTGGACATGGAAAAGGTTATTCACCACGAGGAAAACGTTTACTCTCTTCGAGCACGTTCAGGTCCATGTGGTTACGCATATAGCGCTCGGATGCTTTTTGTAGCGGCTGGTAATCCCAAGGGTAGTAAGAGCCGTTGCGCAGCGCTTCATAGACGACCCAGCGCCCGGCCTGGGAATGGCGCACCGCGGCGTCATAGGCGGCAAGATCCCAGCGGGCCTCGGATTTGGCGCGCAGTTGGTCGCGGGTGCCTTGATGGGCGGGCACCTCGGCGAGGTTGGTCAACTCGTGTGGATCTGCCTCAAGGTCAAAGAGCTGATCGGGGTCGAGCGCACAGCGGTTGAACTTCCACTGACCATAGCGCAGGGAGACCAGCGGCGCGTAAGAGGCCTCTGCGGCGTATTCCATTGCCACCGGTTCCGAGCGCTCCCCCCCCTGACCCAAAGGCACGATGGATTGCCCGTCGGTCCAAGGCATCACCTCGGACATATCGACGCCGGCCAGATCGCAGAGCGTTGGCAGGACGTCGATGCTGCTCACAGGGGTGCTGTTCAACCCCGCCTGCATCTGGCGCGCGCAAATCATCAATGGAACGCGTGATGCGCCCTCGTAGAAAGACATCTTGAACCAAAGGCCACGCTCGCCCAGCATATCTCCATGGTCGGAGACAAAGAGGATCACAGCCTCTTGGCGTGTGTCCTCTAACGTCTGCAAAATCTCGCCGACCTTATCGTCAATATAGGAGATATTGGCGAAATAAGCGCGACGGGCGCGTTGCACATGATCGTCGGTGATTGTGAAGTTATCGCGGTCATTGGCGTCGAGAATGCGCTTTGAATGGGCGTCTTGCACCTCATAGGGGATTGGTCCGATCTCTGGCAGCAGATGCGCGCAATCCTCATACAAATCCCAGTATTTCTTGCGGGCCACATAGGGGTCATGGGGGTGCGTGAAACTGACGGTCAGGCACCAAGGGCGGTCGTCCGCCCCGCGTGACAGATCATAGAGCTTGCGGGTCGCATGATAGGCGACCTCGTCGTCATATTCCATCTGGTTGGTGATCTCGGCCACGCCCGCGCCGGTCACGGAACCCATGTTGTGGTACCACCATTCGATGCGCTCACCCGGCTTGCGATAGTCGGGGGTCCAGCCGAAATCAGCGGGATAGATATCGGTCGTCAGACGCTCTTCAAAGCCGTGCATCTGGTCGGGTCCGACAAAGTGCATTTTGCCCGACAGGCAGGTTTGATACCCTGCACGTCGCAGGTGGTGGGCATAGGTCGGGATGCTTGAAGTAAACTCGGCCGCGTTATCGTAAACGCCTGTGCGGCTTGGCAACTGGCCCGACATAAACGCGGCCCGAGCTGGGGCGCAGAGCGGTGAGGCCGTATAGGCGTTCGCAAAACGGGTGGAGCGCGCGGCCAGTTTCTTCAGATGCGGGGCATGCAGCCAATCGGCAGGACCGTCGGGGAAAAGCGTCCCGTTCAACTGGTCAACCATGATAATCAGGATATTCGGCTGGGTCATGCGGCACCTTTGGTAAATGTGGACAGGGCCGCGAGCGCGCAGCCTTCAGGGTTGGCATCTGGCGCGGTGAGGGCTGCGCGTATGTAGAGCCCGTCAATCAGGGCCGCGAGTGTATCCGCCGCGGCTTCTGGCACGTCGCAGAGCGGGCGCAGGGCGTGGGTCAAATTGGAGCGCAACCGCCGCTGATAAGTGTGCAACAAGCGCAATGCGACAGGGCTCGTTTGGGCTTGGGCATAAAACGTCATCCATGCCGACACCGCCGCCGGATCAAAACAAGACTGCGCGAAATTGGCGCGGATGATCGCGCGCGCCCGCTCTGCTGGGGTGTTCGTCCCTGCCAGCGCCGCTCTGACCTCTGCACTGTAATCCCGCAAGATCTGGCGCATCGCGGCCTCGAATATCTGATCCTTACCGCCAAAGTAGTGGTGCGCCAGCGCCGAGGACATGCCAGCACGCTTGGCAATCCGGCTTACCGTTACATCAAGCGACCCCGCGGCGCCAATCTCGGCAATCGTGGCACGCACGAGCGCATCTCGGCGGATCGGCTCCATTCCTACCTTTGGCATCTCAGAATCCCCCTTTAGGTGTCCAACGGTATTCTTTATTGACTGATCAATCAATAAAGAACCTGCCGCCTCTTTGGTTTTCAAATATCCTCGCCGAAGGCTTGCGATCTTTGATCGCAAATCAGACCTTGGTTGCATGCACCACGGGGGTAATCTTGCGGCGCGCGACCGCCTCGCGCCAAGTGATGAAGCTAACCGAAGCCATAATCACCGCACCGCCAAAAACCACCCAACCATCGAGAGGCTCGTGAAAGACCACTGCGCCCAGAACAACCGCCCAAACCAGCTGCAAAAACGTCACGGGCTGGGTCACCGTCATCGGCGCTGCTGCAAAGGCCTTGGTCATCGTCAAATGCCCTGCCGTGGCAAAGCAGGCGACCAGAAACATCCACCCCACTTGCGCCCATGTGGGCGTGACCCAGACCGCGAAGGCGAAGGGCGCAAGCCCGATCGCCACCGTGATCGACAACATCCCAACGACCACCACGGCAGGCACCTCGCCCGACATTTGCTTGGCCAACAGGTAACTTGCGGCAAATCCAAGGGCTGTAAAAAGCATCGCGAAATGTCCGGGATCAAGGTCCCGCACTCCGGGGCGCAAGATAATCATCGCGCCGATGAGGCCTGCAAAAACCGCCGCCAAACGGCGCGGCGGCAGGCGCTCGCCCAAGAACAGCGCCGCCCCAATCGCGATATAGATCGGCGAAAGGTAGTTCATTGCGGTCACTTCGGCCAAGGGGATGCGGGCCATGGCAAAGAACCACAAGATCACGGCCCCCGTATGCACGATGCCCCTTGCCGCAAAAAGCTTGATCTGGCGGCGGCTGAGATGTGCGGCCAGGATCGGCTTGATCATCGGGATCAGGAACACCAGCCCGAGTATGTAGCGCAGAAAGGCCCCTTCGGCGGCGGGTAAATCGCTGCCTACATATTTTACGATGGCGGTCACGCAAACGAACATCAGGCCCGTCAGAACCATCCACAAAATCCCCGCGACGGGGTTATCAATTTTTTGACCAGACATAGCCAATCGTTTTCAGACCCGGACCAAAGACACAAGGCCGCAAATGCAAAAGGGCGCGCCAGAGGCACGCCCTCTCATTCCGGTGCCGGTTCTCTTAAGCGTCGCCGAAAGCATCCATCACGTCGTCAGGCGCGGTGAAGTTTGTCGTCACACGCTGCACATCGTCGTCATCTTCGAGCGTATCCAGCAGCTTCATCAGCTTGGTCAGCCCGTCCAGATCCACCTCGGTCGTCAGGTTCGGCTTCCAGATCAGCTTGGTCGTCTCGGATTCACCCAGTTCTTTTTCCAAAGCGGTCGCAACCTCGTTCAGGTCGGTATCGACGCAATAGATCACATGGCTTTCCTCGTCCGATTGCACGTCATCCGCACCGGCCTCGATTGCGGCCATCATGACGGTATCAGCGTCGCCCGCGGAGGCCGGATAAACGATCTCGCCTACGCGGTCGAACATAAAACCAACGGAACCGGTCTCGCCCAAGTTGCCGCCGTTCTTGGTAAACGTCGAGCGCACGGTCGAGGCCGTCCGGTTGCGGTTATCAGTCATTGCTTCCACGATAACAGCGACGCCGTTGGGACCATAGCCCTCATAGCGGATCTCGTCATAGCTTTCCGCATCGCCCCCTTGGGATTTCTTGATCGCGCGCTCAATCACGTCCTTTGGGCAGGACACAGACTTTGCTTCCTTGACCGCAAGGCGCAAACGCGGGTTCTTATCGGGATCAGGGTCGCCCATTTTGGCGGCCACGGTGATCTCTTTTGCCAGTTTAGAAAACAGCTTTGAGCGCAGCTTGTCCTGACGCCCTTTGCGGTGCTGAATATTCGCCCATTTTGAGTGGCCAGCCATATCGGAATCCTATGAATAATCGTTTGGCGTCTCTTACGCCAACTGCAGGGGTTATGTCAAAGCGGCCAAATCATCGGGATCGCAATTGAACAAACGATGGCCAGCGACAGGTTCAAGGGCACACCGACACGTAAGAAATCGGTGAATTTATAGCCGCCTGGACCATAAACAAGCGTATTGGTTTGATAACCAATCGGGGTCGAGAAACTGGCCGAAGCCGCCATCATCACCGCGATCACCAAGGGGCGCGCATCAACGCCCAGCGCAGAGGCAAGCCCAATCGCAATCGGTGTCATCACCACCGCCACGGCATTGTTCGACACCAGCTCTGTCAGGACCATCGACAGGGCATAAATGACGAAAATGACAAGAGAGGGTGGCATCACCTGCATATAGGGTGACAAGGTGCCTGCGATGATCTCGACCGCACCCGAGGATTCCAGCGCGGCACCCACAGCCAGCATCGCGAAAATCAGCGCCAGCAAGGAGCCGTCGATCGCCTCCATCGCCTCTTCTGCGTCGATGCAGCCCGTCAGCAAAACCACCGCGACAGCCATAAATGCCAGCGCCAAGATCGGGGCCGCATTGATCGACGCCAACACAACAACAGCCAGCATCGCCCCAATGGCAATCGGCGCATGCGTCCGCCTGTAGGCGCGGGCCGTGGGCTTGGTCACATCAGTCATGTTCATATCCGCCGCAAGGCGCTGAATATCTTCAGGCGCGCCCTCAAGCAGCAAAGTGTCGCCCACTTTAACAATCAAATCATCCAACTGGCGACCGATATTCTTGTCACGACGGTGCGCGGCCAGCGTATAGACGCCATAACGGCGACGCAGGCGCATGGAGCCCAAAGTGCGCCCAACCATCTTGCAATCAGGCGAAATCAGGACTTCGACAGTATTGGTCTCAACCGCAGACACCTGATCCACGCGGCGCAAATCCTTGGTCGCCTGAAGCGACAACAATTCTGTAATGGCCGAGCGCAAAACGACACGGTCACCGGTCTGCAAAACGACGGCCTCCAGATTGCGACGCAAGGACTGGTCGCCACGGATCACGTCGATCAGGCGCACCCCTTCACGCTTGAACAGCTGGACCGACAGAACCTCGCGACCGATCAGGTTGCTATCGGGGGGGATGACGGCCTCGGTGAAGAACTTCATTTTCGAGCGATCAGACAGCATCATCGCGAGACTGTCGCGATCGGGCAAAAGCTTGTTTCCAAACAGATAAAGATAAAGCATCGACCAAAGTGTGATAATGATCCCGATCGGCGTGATCTCGAAAATGCTAAACGGTTCAAGGCCGGACTGTCGCGCCACACCGTCAACCACAAGGTTCGTCGAAGTGCCGATCAGCGTCAGCGTCCCGCCGACAATGGACGCATAGGACAAGGGGATCAAAAGCTTTGACGCGGTCACCTTCAAAGTGCGGGCCATCTGGACGAAGACCGGCAACATGACGACCACAACAGGGGTATTATTAACAAAAGCCGATGCCGCGATCACGAAGGTCATCGAGCCACCGATCGCTTGCTTGGCGTTGCGCCGTGCTGCGCGTTCGGCCAATTGGGTGACATAATTGAGCGCACCAGTGCGCACCAAGGCCCCCATCACAATAAACATCATCGCAATCGTCCAAGGTGCCGAATTGGACAAAACCTTGACCGCATCATCGTATTTCAAAATGCCTGTGAAGAGCAAAAACGCAGCCCCGCCCATCGCGACGACTTCGGTCGGAAAGGTTTCGCGCAAAAACAAAGCGAACATCGCGGCCAAGACCAAAAGCGCGATAATCGCTTCTTGGGTCTGCGTGAGGGAAATCAGCTCGCTCATGGTGGTATCCTATTGGGGCCCGGCAGGTGACAGTCGCCCGCCCTGTCGGACCATTTCGACGCGGGTCGCTTTGCCCGTGAGGTCATCGGTCTCGACGTAAAGCCCAGAAAGCGTGGCCTCTGCTGCGGCGGGGGTAAAGCGTTCTTTTGGCATGCCGGTGATAAAACGGCGCAGCGGTTCGACTTTGTCCATGCCGATCACCGAATTATAATCGCCGCACATGCCTGCGTCTGACTGATAGGCCGTGCCGGCAGGCAAGATCATCGCATCCGCTGTCGGGACATGGGTATGGGTCCCCACAACAATGCTGGCGCGCCCGTCGCAATAATGACCAACGGCCATCTTCTCGGATGTCGCCTCGCAATGGATATCAATCAGGCTCGCTTGCACGACCCCGCCCATCGGATATTGCCGCATGACCGTGTCCAGCGCCGAGAAAGGATCATCAAAGGGGCGTTTCATAAAGACTTGGCCCAAGGCCTGCGCGACCAAGACTTTGCGGCCGTTTGTGGCGCTAAAAACCCGAGCGCCAACGCCTGGGGCGGCTTTCGAGAAATTCAGCGGACGAATGATACGTGGCTCGGAAGCGACAAATTGGATCATGTCCTTTTGATCAAAGGCATGATCGCCCAAGGTCAGGACATCCGCACCAGCATCAAGCAAAATCCGCGCATGTGGCGCAGAAAGCCCCATGCCGCCTGTCGCGTTTTCGCCGTTCACGACGACAAAGTCCAACCGCCACTGTGTCCGCAAACGTGGCAGATGATCCACCACCGCCTGACGGCCAGCACGGCCCATCACATCACCAAGGAAAAGTATTTTCATAGCGACCCTGTTACGGCTTGCGGCAAAATTCTTCCACAAGAATTTTGGCCCAAATTTTGAACAAAATTTGGCGCCCCTCTCAAAGCGACAGAATCCCGTTTTCGGTCACGATCATATCGAGCGGCTGATCTGTCGCCTCCAGCGGCAAATCCTCTGCCTCTTGGCCCGCGTAGGCAAAACCGATCGCCAGCGTTGGCCGCTTTGCCCTTAACATCTCGAGCGTCCGGTCATAAAACCCGCCGCCGTAGCCCAATCGCCCGCCGTTACGGTCAAACGCCACCAAAGGCACAACAAGAATTTCGGGCTCCATCCACTCTCCCGCCTGCGGGATCAACGCTCCGAAATCGCCTTTTACCATGACAGCATCCGGTGCCCATATCCGAAACTGCAACGGCATTCCGGCGCCCATAATGACGGGTACACCGACCGGACCATGTGCCGCCGCCTCTTCCATCGCGGGCGTCGGATCAAGCTCGGTCCGCATCGCCATATAGCCGCCTAACGGCACGCCCCGATACCCGGCGAGCACCGACGACAAATGCGCCGCCGTTCCCTGCCCCAAGTCATGGGCAATTTTGCGGCGGGCGAAAGCCGCTGCGCGTGCCTCCGATTTTCGGTCTGTCAAAGAAGCCATAGTGCTGCCAATCCTAGAAATGCAAAAAATCCAACGACATCCGTCACTGTCGTCACAAAGGCCCCCGAGGCCAACGCAGGGTCAACGCCCAAGCGTTCGAGCATCACAGGCACCATCGTTCCCGCCAGTCCTGCGACAACCATATTGATCACCATCGCAACTCCGATCACGGCCCCAAGCATCGGAGAGCCGAACCAGAACACGCCGACCAAAGCCATAGCAACAGCAAAGATCACGCCGTTCAAGAAGCCGACCAAGGCCTCACGCCGGATCACTCGCCACAGGTTTGCTGGGGTCAAATCACGGGTTGCGATCGCACGTACGGCCACCGTGAGCGATTGCGTGCCCGCATTGCCCCCCATCGAGGCCACAATCGGCATCAACACCGCCAAAGCGACCAAACTTTGTATCGTACCTTCGAACAGTGAAATGACCATTGAGGCAAAAATCGCTGTCAGCAGATTGACCGCCAGCCAAGGAAAACGCTGGCGGGTTGTTTCCAGCACGCGGTCGGACAAGGAGCCCTCGCCCACACCGGCAAGGCGCAAAATGTCCTCTTCCGCTTCTTCTTCCAGAAACGCCATCGCGTCATCAATCGTGATCACACCGACAACGCGGTCATCATCATCGACAACGGGCGCGGTAATCATGTGATAGTGGTTAATAGCTTGGGCGACCTCTTCCACATCTTGCTCGACATGAAAGGTGCGAAAGCTGTCTTCGACGATATCGACCAAAGGCACGTTGCGCCGCGACGACAAGAGGCGGCCAAGCGTCACATAACCCACAGCCTTCAGGCGCGGGTCCACCAGAATAATGTGGTAGAACTGGTCCGGAAGCTCGACGTCAGAGCGCAAATAGTCAATAGCGTCCCCCACCGACCAATGTTCCGGCGCACGGACCAATTCGGACTGCATATGGCGACCTGCGGATTCCTCCGGGTAGGAGAGCGCCTGCTCAACGGCCACGCGGTCGCTCGCATCCAGAGCGCCCAGCGCCGCCTCTTGCTGTTCGCCGTCCAGATACTCAACCAGATCAACAACGTCATCCGTTTCAAGATCGCGGACGGCCTCGGCAAATTCCGCGGCATTCAGGCTCGCTATGACCTCGTCGCGCAACCCTTCGTCCAGTTCGGACAGAATGTCGCCGTCCATCCCACCCTTCCAGACGTCAAGCAGGGCCCGACGGTCTTTCGCGCCGATCTGTTCGATCAGGTGGGCAATATCTGCGGGGTGGAGCGGGTCAAGAAGCGTCTCGATGCGGGCCGCGTCCTGCGCCTCAACGGCGTCCATGACATCCGACAACAAGCGGTCTGTGATACCAAAAGCCTCGTCGTCGATCTCGTCGAATTCTTCGGGCATGGGATCCTCCAACAGGTTAACCGCAACATAGCGGCTTGACTTGGCGACACAAGGACACCGTCGCGGGTTTTGACAATTTACAGACCCATTTGGGCGGTCTAAGCAAAACGCATGACAAAACATCTTCTCCTCGGCCAAACCCTGCAATTCAACGCAAATCCGCTGCACGGAGACTGGCAAGATGCCCTGTGCTTTGACAGCGAGGGTGGCGTTTTGATTGTGGACGGGCGGATCGCCGCCACTGGCAACGGCGCCAAACTGCGCACCGACAACCCCGAGGCAATCGTCACCGATTATGGCCAACACCTGATCTCTGCCGGGTTTGTGGACGCGCATATGCACTACCCGCAAACGGCGATGATCGCGAGCTGGGGCAAGCAACTTATTGACTGGCTCAACACCTACACATTCCCCGAAGAATCCCGCTTTGGCAACAAGGCCTATGCCGACGAGATCGCAGGGCGGACTATGGACCTCGCTCTCGCGCATGGGACCACAACGCTGACCAGCTTTTGCA
>CBFHTU010000048.1:0-16920 GCA_965658825.1 Yoonia sp. | reverse complement strand
TGCCTGTTTTTGATGTTGCAAGCGGCGTTGGCGGATTGTCCGTTTTTTGATCTTTTCCCTTTCTCTGAGAATGGCTTTGTCGCGACCGAAGTAGACGTCAGCTGGTGTGACGTTGTTCAGGCTCTCGTGGTAACGCTGATTGTTGTAGTATTCGACGAAGGCTCCGGTTTGGCGTTCAAGATCACCGGGTGGGTAGTAGTTCTCCAGCAGAACCCTGTTCTTCATGGTCTGGTGCCAGCGCTCGATCTTGCCTTGGGTCTGCGGGTGGAATGGCGCGCCGCGGACATGCGTCATTTTTTGACCTTCCAGCCATTCAGCCAGATCGCCTGAAATGTAGCATGAGCCGTTGTCGCTGAGCAGACGTGGCTTGTGGCGCACGACGGCTTGGTCGCAACCGGACGCCGTTAGCGCCAGTTCGATCGTGTCAGTCACGTCCTCTGCCCGCATGTTTGTGCAAAGTTTCCACGCAATGATGTAGCGGCTGTAATCATCGAGGATCGTGCTCAGATAATACCAGCCCCAGCCAATGATCTTGAAGTAGGTGAAGTCTGTCTGCCACATCTCGTTGATGGCTGTGGTTTTATCTTTGAACTCCTCCGCCGCTTTGATGACGACATAATCAGGGGCAGTGATCAGATCGGCAGCTTTGAGAATGCGGTAAGCCGATGATTCAGAGACAAAGTTGGAGGGATCAGAAAAGGCCCCTGTGGGGCGTTTTCCCCGAACAACGCTTCTCGTCAGTGTATTTGACGCCAGTTCTCGTGTGGTCAGGGCCTCATGTTCCAGCGCAAACTCAATCAGGTCATCACGACGGGCATCAGGGATGCGGTTCCAGACCGATCTTGGGCGTGGGGATCTGTCAGCCAGCCCATCCAGGCCGCCGTCGACATAAAGATCATACCATCGATAGAATGTCGTGCGCGGGATGCCCGAGCCATGTCGAGGGTCTGCTTAACCGGCAGATGCGATCCCTCTACGGTGCGGATGATCTCCAGTTTCTCGGACGCAGGATATCTCATTCCTCGTATCCCCCAGCCCCTGTCATGCTTTTTTTGAGCAGACGGTTCTCAAGGGTCAGGTCCGCGACGCATTCTTTCAGGGCCAAGGACTCAGAACGTAAATCCTTTACCTCAGGCGACGTGGCCTGCCG
This sequence comes from Yoonia sp., assembly GCA_965658825.1. Lineage (GTDB taxonomy): Bacteria > Pseudomonadota > Alphaproteobacteria > Rhodobacterales > Rhodobacteraceae > Yoonia. The sequence goes on along the minus strand of CBFHTU010000048.1, from coordinate 15,770 downwards.
TGCCGTATCGCCAGATAACCGGCGCTTGCCAGCTTCAAGGAACTCCTTGGACCAACTATAGTAGAGGCTTTCAGCAATGCCTTCGCGGCGGCACAGCACAGAGGTGCTTTCCTCGCCACGCAGGCCCGCCAAGACAATCCGGATCTTCTCCTCGGCTGAATAAGTTTGGCGCGTCTTACGGCGGATATTCTTGACCACCTTCTCGGCGGCGTCTTTCGATATCTGCGGTTTCTTTGTCATCTCGATCTCCTAATCGATAAGATGAACCAGAAATCCTCCTTTATTCAAATCCTCAAATCTGTCCCAAGGGTGCTGACGTCAGACAGAGAAACCGTATCCTCCCAGCCAACTAACTCGATATGATGGTTTAGCAGGTTTGCGTGGTTTGCATTCTCCTCGTCGACGATGGCTTTCGCCGCTTTATGTTCCGCCTCCAAGTCACCTGGAGAGCCGAGGAAGACCTTAATTATTTTTCGATACATTGAACATCTATCAGTACAAATCAGATACGGGGAAATTTTTGGATACCCTAAACAGAACAACTAAGGCACGCATTAACAAATAGCTAGAATCGTTGATCAAGGACTAGCTGGAACCGCCCCAATGCAATCGTACAGTAAAAGCGCAACGAATGTCTGTAATCCGGCCTTGGGATTGATTTGTTCGCACCTGCAACGAAAGTCCGCAATCCGCCCGAAGTGCTGATGTTTTCCAAAAAAAATAGTTATCCAAAACGTACTTCTTGACCTCGTATCGTAGGTGAAATAGACGTCGCAACGGTCGCGGGCGTTGTGTAATGGTTAAGACCTCAGTTTTCCAAACTGAAGATGCGGGTTCGATTCCCGCCGCCCGCTCCAAAAAATACGTTCCGACACTTAACCTGCAAAGTTCGAACCATGAATTAGTTAAGTGCATGTAATATAAAATCAAATGCGGGTTTGAGACATAGTTTTCCAAACTGAAGACACGGGTTCGATTCCCGTCGCCCGCTCCATTTTCCCCGCCGATATCTTGCGCTTTTGACGCCATTTCGGGGCGTGTACTAGGCAAGGATCTTTGGCATGGCCGATACTCCAGTTTCATCAACCGAAGTCCGCGCGACGTCCAAGAAGATTGGCGCGATGGCGCAGCTGCTTCCCTTTGTGGCGCCTTATAAAGCGATGGTTTTTCTGGCGCTGATCGCGCTGACCTTCACGGCGATGATCTCGCTGGTGATGCCGCTTGCGGTGCGTCAAGTCGTTGACAACTTTGATGTTTCTGACGGCGCCGTCCTTGATGGCTACTTTGGGTTTGCCTTTGTTGTCGCAGGTCTTTTGGCCGTCGGCACGGCATTGCGCTATTACCTCGTGACACGTCTGGGCGAGCGGATCGTCGCAGATATTCGGGTCGCGGTTTTCAACCGCATGATCGGGATGTCGCCTGCGTTCTTCGAGAAGGTGATGACGGGTGAAGTGCTCAGCCGGATCACGACCGATACCACATTAATCCTCTCCGTGATTGGGTCGTCTGTTTCGATCGCCCTGCGCAATACGCTGATTTTGTTTGGCGGCATTGGGCTGATGCTTTGGACATCTGTAAAGATGACAGGGCTGGTCCTTTGGCCAATCCCGGTGATTTTGATTCCGATTGTGGTCCTCGGGCGGCGGGTGCGCAGGCTCAGCCGCGAGAATCAAGACTGGATTGCCACCTCGTCGGGAGATGCCTCCGAGTTGCTGCTTTCTGCCCAAACGGTGCAGGCTTTTACCCATGAAGACCTGTCGCGCCAAAAGTTTCAAAACGTGACTGAAAAGAGCTATAGGGTCGCCAAGCGCCGGATCGAAGCCCGCGCTGTGATGACCGCAATCGTTATTTTCATCGCGTTTTCTGCTGTGGTGGGCTTCCTGTGGATGGGGGCCTCTGATGTGCGCGCGGGTACGCTGAGTGTGGGCGAGCTGGTCCAGTTCATGATCTACACGATCATGGTGGCAGGGGCGTTGGGCGCCTTGACTGAAATCTGGGGCGAATTGCAGCGTGCCGCGGGTGCGACCGAGCGTTTGGTCGAGTTGCTCCATGCCGAGGATGCGGTGAAGGATCCGATAACACCCGTCGCCGTGCCAGACACGCAAGCCGCTGAAATCAAATTCGAAAACGTGACCTTCGCCTATCCGGGCAGGCCCGGTGTATCGGCGCTGGACGGCGTGACGCTTACTGTGAAACCCGGCGAAAGCGTGGCCCTTGTCGGCCCCTCTGGCGCGGGGAAATCGACGGTTATTCAACTGCTCCAGCGGTTCTATGACCCGCAACAAGGCGCGATTAAAATTGACGGTGTCGACCTACGCGACATGACGCGCGCTGACTTCCGGCAGCATGTGGCGCTGGTGCCGCAAGATCCGGTGATCTTTGCGGATACGGCGCGTGAAAACATCCGTTTCGGGCGCCCTGACGCGACCGACGCCGAAGTCGAAGAAGCCGCCAAAGCCGCGGCAGCGCATGACTTTTTGATCGCGCTGCCAGAGGGCTATGACAGCGACGTTGGCGAACGCGGCGTTATGCTTTCGGGCGGGCAGAAACAGCGGATCGCCATTGCCCGCGCTATTCTGCGCGATGCGCCGATCCTGCTGTTGGACGAGGCGACCAGTGCACTAGACGCAGAAAGTGAACGGCTGGTCCAGACGGCTGTCGAGGATTTGGCCCGCACCCGCACCACGTTGATCGTCGCACACCGACTGGCCACTGTGAAAAAGGCGGACAGGATCGTGGTTTTCGAGGCGGGCAAGATCATGGCCTCGGGCACACATGACGATTTAGTGGCGCAAGGCGGGCTTTATGCACGTTTGGCGCGCTTGCAGTTCACGTCGGGTCTGGACGAACAATAAGACGTTTTTCGTAGCGTCAGACTTGCGTAAACTGTGGTAATTCAACACTGTCTGTCTGAGGGAATTCCGCACTGAGTAATGTCGCGGAAACAGATAGGGAGGAGACTGGCATGACTTACGCGTCTGTCGCGGATCGCAATGCGATCGAGAACGAAATGGTATGGTCCGAGCGGGCCTTGCCCGTCACGACATTTCAGCTTTTGAGTGAAACAGCTGCCAAGTTTCCCAACCGTAAGGCATTAAGTTTCCAGCTCTTTTCAGAGCCGACAGCGAAATGCGAAACCTTTACTTGGGCCGAACTCCAGCAGAAAACGGCACAGGTCGCCAATATGTTCCGCGATCTAGGGATCGGCGAGACCGATGTCGTCGCCTACTTGTTGCCCAATGCCAATGAAACCGTCCTGACCTATTTGGGCGGGCAGGTTGCGGGGATCGTGAACCCGATCAACCCGCTTTTGGAAGCCGAGCAGATTGCCGCGATCCTGCGCGAAACAAACGCGAAAGTCGTCGTCACATTGCGCGCATTTCCAAAGTCGGACTTGGCCCAAACCGTCGCCAAAGCCGTGGCCTTGGCTCCTCAAGTCAAAACCGTTCTTGAAGTTGACCTGCACCGCTATTTAACGGGTGTCAAAAAGCTGATCGTACCCTTGATCCGCCCGAAGAACCCCGTCACACATAAAGCGCAGATCCTTGATTTTCATGCTGAAATGAACCGCCGCCCCAAGACGCTTGCCTTTGAGGATAGCAAGGCCGACCGCGTCGCCGCCTATTTCCACACGGGCGGCACGACGGGGATGCCAAAGGTCGCCCAGCACCGCTATTCCGGAATTGTGTATAATGCTTGGCTTGGCGCGCGGTTGTTGTTTACCGAAAACGACGTGCAGATTTGCCCGCTTCCGATGTTCCATGTTTTCGCGGCCATTGTTTCGCTTGGGGCCTCTCTTGCCTCTGGGGCGCAGGTTGTTTTTCCGACCCCGCAAGGATACCGCGGCGAGGGTGTCTTTGACAATTTCTGGAAGCTGATCGAGCGGCACAAGGTGACGTTCATGATCACGGTGCCGACCGCGATGTCGGCCCTGATGCAGCGCAAAGTGAACGCTGATATTTCGACCCTGCGTTTGGCGTTTTGCGGCTCTGCGCCGCTCCCGCTGGAACTTTACCGTCGCTTCGAAGAGGCGGCAGGTGTCACGATTTGCGAGGGCTACGGGCTGACCGAGGCGACCTGCCTTGTGTCTATCAACCCGCCTGACGGTGAAAAGCGTGTCGGCTCGATCGGGATTCCCTTCCCCTACACCGATGTGCGCATCGTCAATGTTGCGACGCAGGTCGATTGCGGTGTCGATGAGATCGGCGAAATCTGTGTCGCCTCTCCGGGCGTTTTTGATGGTCAAACCTATACTGACGCCTCAAAAAACAAGGATTTGTTCTATCCGGGTACGGACAGCAAGATCAGCGATCGTCGGCAATATTTGCGGACGGGTGATCTGGGGCGCATCGACGCTGACGGCTATGTCTGGATCACGGGACGTGCCAAGGATTTGATCATTCGCGGCGGTCATAATATCGATCCCGCCGAGATTGAAGAGGCCTTGGCAGGTCATGAAGCGGTCGCTTTTGCAGGCGCGATTGGCCAACCGGATGCCCACGCGGGCGAGGTGCCTTGCGTCTATGTCGAGCTTGTCGCGGGCGCATCTGTGACCGAAGAGGAGCTGATGGATTTCGCGAAATCCAAGATCCATGAACGTGCTGCACATCCGAAGTATCTGGAAATTCTTGATGAATTGCCAAAGACGGCGGTCGGTAAAATCTTTAAGCCCGATCTGCGCAAACGGGCGATCACGCGGGTTTATAACGCGACCTTGGAGGCTGCGGATGTGCCTGTTTCCGTGCAGTCTGTCACGGAAGATAAAAAGCGCGGCTTGGTCGCGCATTTGATCAAATCGGGTGACGCAACGGATGCCGATGTGACGAAGGCCTTGGGTGCCTTTACCTCGCCATGGGACTGGGTGTCTTAATCAGGCACGCCTGTTCGGTCAGGAGATTTGAGCCAAGATGAGCGCCGCCGTTTGTTCGGCGGCGGAATTGGCTTCGTTGACAAGCTGTCTGGCCTTTTCGCCCCGTGCCCGCGTTTCTGGATCGCTTAGGAGCTGCAAAACATCGCGCCCGAGGTCGGAGCCGTTTTGCACCACATGAGCGGCCCCGACGGCGGCCAAAGCGGCGAAGCCGTCCTTGTGATTGCGGTGATTTGGCCCTGTCAGAACCACGCAGCCAAAACAGGCGGGTTCATAGGGGTTATGTCCGCCCTGCGGCCCGAATGCCCCACCGAGGAAGGCGACGTTCGTGCAAGAAAACAGAGTGCCAAGCTCCCCCAGCGTGTCCGCGAGGTAGATCTGCGTCGCAGCGCCGATCTGTTCCGACTGGCTGCGTTGGCACACCGAGACCCCCTGTGCCGCGCTCAGGATCGCTTTGGCGCGTTGCGGGTGGCGTGGCGCCCAGATGAGCAGGGCGTCGGGCGACCGGACAAGGATATCACGGCAGGCCGTCAGGATCTCCGCTTCGTCCTCCGCGTGGCTTGAGGCTGCGACCCACGTCGGGCGGTCTGCGATCTGCGCCTTCAGGGCGGTCATGGCCGCAACGTCGACGGGTAGGGCGGGGGCGGAGGCGCGCAGGTCGCCAAAGTAATGCAACCGTTCCGCCGTTACGCCAATATCTTGCAGCGCTTTCATCACCTGCGCGGACTTGCAGGTGATGGCACGGAATTGCGCCAGCAGAAATGCATAAGCATCGGGGTTGCGCTCGCGCGATTTGGAGGGGCGTGCATTGAGCAGCAGAAGGGGAATATCTTGTGCTGCCGCCGCGATCAAAAGCCGCGGCCAGAGGTCGCCTTCCACAAAGATCGCCGCTTGCGGTGTCCAGTGTTTGAGGAAGCGCGTCACAGCAAGGGGTGTGTCGAGCGGCAGGAATTGATGTGTGATCTGCGGGCATTCGCGCGCCATCCATACCGCACCGCTTTCGCTCACGGTCGTCACCAAGAGCGTGACGTCCTGTTCGGTCATCAACTGGTCCAGAAGGTCCCGCGTTTGGCCAATTTCACCAAGGCTGGCGGCATGCAACCAAAGGAGGCGACCAACAGGTCGCTCTTTGGTCGCCAGCCCAAGGCGTTCTTGCATCCGGTCCGGGTCCGCGCCCTGACGCCGATGTGCATATTTAGCAAGGGCATGAATAGGGCCAGCCAGAAAACGGCTCGCAAACAGCCAAAGGCGAATCAAGAAGGGCATTTGCGGTTTTTGTCTCATGGTGCGATTGACCCTAACCCGCTGTCTTCGGCTTGTCATCGCGGGGATCACCCGCGAGAATGCCATGGCAATAAGTGCAAAGCCGCCTTAAGTGAAGCGGATTGCATGATGAACGAGGTGAAGGGAATAGGCGGATGTTTCAAAACCTCGCAATATCTTGGCGTCACATGGTCCGCAGCGCGCGCCACAAATTTGGCCCAGCGTTGGTGACACAAGAGGACAGGGCGCTGGCCCTTGCCCATTTGCGCTATCATGACCACGGCATCTTGCGGGGCCGCTGGACCAATATGGAAGAGATTGCGCCGGATGTCTGGCGGTCGAACCAACCGGACCCCGACCGTATTGCCCGCTATGCGCAGATGGGGATCAAAACGATCCTGAATTTGCGCGGTCAGGCGCAGCAAAGCCATTATTTGCTCGAAAAAGAGGCTTGCGACGCACATGGCATCACGCTTGTGAACATGAAATTCAGCGCCCGCATGGCTGCGCCAAAAGAGCTTTATCTCGCACTTCTGGATCAATTCGACGCGATTGCACCGCCGTTTTTGATCCACTGCAAGTCTGGCGCGGACCGCACGGGGCTGGCTGCGGCCTTTTATCTGCTGCATGTTGAAAACGTTCCGGTCGCACAGGCTCGGGCGCAATTGGCCCTCAAATATGTGCATCTGCGCTGGCTTAAGACGGGCATCCTCGATGATATCTTGGCAGCCTATGCGGCGGATATCGACGAGCGGGGCCCGATCTCGCTGCGCCACTGGATCGAGCACGACTATGACAGCGCGGCGATCACGGCAAATTTTCGCAAGTAACAGAGCTGCGACATATCGTGTTACGCTCCGAGATAGGGGCTGAGTAGCGTTGCGTTGGCGACAAAACCGGTCACGGCGCTCTTGCGACAATTGCGCTCCCGTTTGCGATGGCGGCAGAGGGATAGAGCACGACCTGATCGCCTGCGGTTAATCCGCCGACCACTTCCGAGAGGATCCCGTCGCTTTTCCCGACTTCGACGGCGGTGAGCTGTGCCGTGCCATCTTGCGCGACAAACACCGACGACTGGCCGTGTTCTCGAAACAGGGCGCTTGATGGCACAGTCAAAATATCAGTTGCCTGCCAGATGATAATGGCAGCTTCCAGCCTGTATCCGTGGCCAAGAGCAGGCCTTTGATCGACGGGGGTCAGCAGGGCAATCTCGACACGGACCCGTTGTTCTTCGACGCCAAGTGCGGAGTATTTCGTGACCCCATAAGGATCAATCCGGCGCACTTCGCCTTGCAGGTCATTTGCGCCGCCCCAGTCGCGCAAGATGACGCGGTCACCGACAGTGACCTGTACAGCGTCAGACGAAATCAGATCGACCTCAACTTCCAGTCCCGAGGCAATGTCGCCGATTTCCATGATCGGGGCGCCTGCGGGGAGCGTTGTTTCGCTTTCCTGCAAGACCCGCAAAATGCGCCCGTCGATGGGTGAAAACAGCGGGATTTCATCACCGCGGGAGTCGCCGTTGATATTTGCCAAGCCAAGGTCGTCAAGGCCCAGCAAGTTCGCCCGTGCATTGGCGACCTCGGCTTCGCGCATCTCGATGAGGGCCTCAGCGGTTTCGCGTCGGGCTTGGCTGGTTTGAAGGGCACTACTGGCGCGCTGCAGAGCGACTTCGCTTGAAATTCTGCGTTCAAACAAGGATCTGGTGCGCTCAAAGTCAAGGGTCGCAAGCTCTTCTGCTGCGATGGCGGCGTTTAGATCGGCCTGTGCGACGCGCAAAGCGGCAAGCGAGCCATCGAGGGCAGCGCGCGCTTGTTCGCGGGTGCGACTGTCCAGTACGACGGGATTGGTCGGGCGCATTTGGGCCACGATCGTTTCGCGCTTGATCACTGGGTCGCCGGGATGGACCTGCACGCGCAATAACTGACCCGCAACGGGTGTTGAGACAATATAGGTCTCGCGCACTTTTGTCCGGCCTTCTTCGTCAATCGTGACGGTCAGATCACCACGGCGCACCTCTCCCAAATCGACCTCGGTCGGCGTGGGGCGGAATGCCAGGAAAAGCGTGATCGCGACGGCCGCAACAGCCGCGAGGATCAGCACATTGCGAGACAGTTTTGCACGTTTTGCCATGGTCGTTACTCTCTTGTTTTGAGGGCCGAAATAATATCGGTCCGGTCAATGTCGCGTTTCACCATCCACCCCGAAGTCAGAGCGGCTCCAACGACAATTGCGATGGCGGTTCCGGTGGCTTTGGGGGCAAAGACGACTGGGATTTGATAAAGGTCGGTCGAAAAGCCCGCCGCAATTAGATAGGACAACCCATTGCCCATCAGGACCCCCAGCGGCAGGGCCACCAAGGTCACAACGGCCAGCTCGCCCAGTAGAACAAAGGCCGTCTCGACTTGGTGAAATCCCATCACCCGCAGGCTTGCCAGATCGCGCGTTCGTTCATCTTTGGCCACACGGGCGGCATTGTAGATAATCCCGAAGGTGATCGCGAAGGCCATAAAGCCCATGATAAACCGGGACGAGCCCGCGCCTTGGTCCATCAGTTCCTGAAAGGCTGTCTGTGCCTCCTCGCGCAGGCTGACCCCCGCCACGACGGGCATGTCTTTCAGGGCGGCATAGACTTCCTTTTGCGCCCCGTCGTCGATCGACACATAAGCACCGGAAAGGCGGTTCCGCTCGTCCAGCAACCTGTTCAGGGCGTCGATATCCATAAAGGCGGGCGATCCCATGAGGCTTTCGGTGATGCCCGCGACGCGTGTGGTGATGATGGGCTGGCTGCCCTGACGGATATCAAGGGTGATCGCATCCCCGATCCGCAGATCGAGGATCGTCGCCAGCGGCACCGAAAGAACAACGCCGTGGATGGGAAGCGGAACAGGTTGCTTGTTTGCATCCAAGGCGCGGAACAGTTCAACGTCTGGTGCAAGTCCGGTGATAGCCCCCGAATAATTGTGGCGTCCGTTGCGCAAGATCACGGGCACGGCACGCACAGGCTCGACCCGCGTGATACCTTTGACCCGCTGCAGGTCATAGATGACCCTGCCGGACGTGGGGGCGACAAAAGTGACAAAGGCATCCGAGCGGTCAATGACGTTAAAGGTGGTCTCGATGGCCTCGTCAAAACCCTCATAGATGATCAGCATCGACAGGCTAAGTGACATCCCCGCAGCTATGCCCATCACCGCACCCAGCATCCGCCAAGGCTGACGGACCACCCGTCTGATGACCATACGGGTCGGCTGGTCGAGGTAGCGCACGATCCCTTGTCCCAAGATGCCCGTCTTGGTGTAATCAGGGGGTGATGGAGGGCGCATGGCCTCCGCAGGGGCGAGCCGGAAGATGCGCCGCAAGACAATAGCACCGCCCAAAGAGGCCACGGTCACGCTGGTCAGAATGCCAGTGAAAAACGACGCGTTTTCCAGCCGGAACAGCAGAAACGGCAATTTGTAGTAGGTGGTGTAGATCGGGATTGTCAGGCGGCCCAAGACGACACCCAGAACGCATCCCAAGAGCGCGCCCCCGATTGCGATCATCACGACCAGTTGCAGGTAATGCGCGCTGACTTCCATATCCGTATAGCCGAATGCCTTCATCAGTCCGATCTCTTCGCGCTCGGACTGGACCATGCGGCTGATCACAATATAGAGTAAGAAGGCCGCGACGAGCATAAAGACAGGCGGCACATTCTTGGCCGAGACTTCCAGACCGGAAATCTCTTCGGTCAGAAATCTGTTAGAGGGGTGGTCCGCGACACCATAAGACCCGATGGCGCCGTAAGGGTCCAGCAGGCGGTCGACGCTGTCGCGCACGGCCTCAACATTCGCATCGCGCCGCAGGGTCAGCAAAACCTCGTTGAACGCGCCTTTCAGATCAAGCGCTGCGGCGAGGGTCGGGCGGCCAATCCAGATGACGCCAAAGCGCGCGTCGTCTGGGATCATCTCGCCCGGTGCCGCGTAGTAGATGAACTCCGGAGATTGTGCGGTTCCGACCACATCGAACATACGGCGCGATCCGTTCAGGGTCACGCTGATCTGGTCGCCGCGAACAATGCCATGGGCCTGCGCAAAGCTTTCGAGCAAAACAACTTCTTCCGATTGCCCCAGCTCGGGGCGTCGCCCGGACGTCAAGCGGATCTCGTTGAGGTGGCGCTGGTTATCCGAGGCCAATGACAGAATGCGCGCCGAGACGGGCAGGTCACGCGCGGCCACATTGATCAGCGCAACACCCGTGACGCGCGTATCAATCGCCGCGACGCCTGCAATGTCGCGCAGTTGGCTGGTGATATGCTCTGGCGCGCGGACCACAGAGGCAAAGACTTCGGCAAACTGGTGGCGCTCGTAATAGGTGTCTCGTGTTTGGGTGAGCGATGCGACAAGGCCGGACATCATCACCTGCAGGGCGACCCCGATCCCGATGACGACCATAATCGCCACGGCCTGTCCTTTGATCCGCCAAAGGTCGCGGAACAGTTTGGCGTGCAGCGGCGTCACCACTCAATCTCTTCGGCATCGACGGGGTGCTCGTTCAGTTGGACATCCCTGATTGCGCCATCGGCAAAGTTGATCACGCGGTCCGCCATCGCCGCCGTCGCGGCTGCATGCGTAATGATCAAAATCGTCGTGCCCAGCTTTTCATTTACGTCCTGCAAAACGCGCAACACAGCGCGCCCTGTTGTGCTATCCAATGCGCCGGTCGGTTCGTCGCAAAACAAGACCTCGGGTTGCTTTGCGACCGCGCGCGCGATTGCCACGCGCTGCTGCTCCCCGCCCGATAATTGTGCGGGGAAATGGTCAAGCCGTTCGCCCAAGCCGACAACCTCTAGCGCCTCATCCGCAGTGATCGGGTTCTCGGCGATTTCTGTAACGAGTTCCACGTTTTCACGTGCGGTCAAGCTTGGCATCAGATTGTAGAATTGAAAGACAAAGCCCACATGATTGCGCCGATAAGTGGTCAGTTCGCGGTCACTCATGGCGGTCAAACAATGCGTGCCAAACCAAGCTTCCCCCTCGCTGGCCCTGTCCAGCCCGCCCAAAATATTGAGCAGGGTCGACTTGCCGCTCCCCGAAGGCCCGAGTAAAACCACGATCTCGCCGCGGACAATCTCCAGATCAACACCGCGCAGCGCATGCACCGCTGACCGACCCTCGCCATAGGTCTTGGACAGGCCGGTAGTGCGAAAGGCAGGCGTGCGGTCTTTTGGTGTGTACTGTGTCATGCCTGCATTTTACGCGATGAATGCAGCAACTACCAATGATCAAGATCAATGTCGCGTCTAAGGCCTCTGCCAAGCTGCGCAAGGTTTTCGTAGTCATCGGGACTGATGGCGTGTTACCTTTGGATCAAAAGAGGAGATAACCGATGATCGCAGGAGCAAATGCCGTAATATGGGTCAAACAAGACGGGCGAGGCAACGACGCCTGCCGTTTTGCGCAGGCTGAGGGTGGGTATCTGGTCGAGGGGTCTTCGACCGATGCGGAGTGGAATACGCTGCGCTACCGTATGCGTGCCCGCGGTGACGGCACGACACGGCGCGTTCGTATCGGCGCAAAGTCCCGCATTCTCGTGCGCCGCGCGAAGGACGACACATGGACGCTTAATGGCACGCCCGTGCCGGCCGTTTCCGGCGCCAAGGACATTTATCTCAGCTTCACACCTGCGGCGCTGACCTTGCCGATCCGCCGCCTGAGGCTCAATGTCGGTGACGAGGCCGAGGTCTTGGTTGCAAAGCTCGACGTCGAGACTGAACAGTTGGTCCCGCTCAAGCTCGTTTTCCGGCGTATTTCCAATAAGAAATACGAAATCCTGAATGCCGAGGATGGAACGACAGCGCAAATCAAGGTGGATGCGCAGGGCATCATTCGTGACTACGCAGGGCATTGGTCTGCGCAAATCTGACGCGGCTGACGGGTGAGTTTTGGCCACTGTGCCCCTTTCGAAGACCTGACCTGTTCTGTATGAGACCCTATGTAATCACGAACAGGCCGCCGCTTTGCTGGCACAGGCCCCAACGCGCGACGGAGAGACGGTTTTGGACTTGCAGACGCCCTATTATCTCATCGACAAATCTAATTTGCAGACGAATCTCTACAAAATCGCGTGGCTGCGCGACGCGTCGGGGGCAAAGTGTTTGCTCGCGCTCAAATGCTTTGCCACATGGTCGGTCTTTGACTTTATGGCGCAGTATATGGACGGTTCGACCTCGTCGTCCCTCTACGAGGTCCGCTTGGGGCATGAGAAATTCGGCGGCGAAACCCACGCCTATTCGGTCGCTTATTCCGACGCGGAAATCGCGGAGGTTTTGGCCTGTTCGGATAAGATCATCTTCAATTCCATCGGGCAACTGACGAAATTTGCGGATGTGTCAAAAGGACATGTGCGTGGCTTGCGCGTCAATCCGGGGGTGTCGACATCCGAATTCGACTTGGCCGATCCGTCCCGCCCGTTTAGCCGCTTGGGCGAACACGATCCTGCCAAGATCGCAGCAGTGGCCGATCAGATCAGCGGGCTTATGTTCCACAATAACTGCGAAAATGATGATTTCGCCCGCTTTGACGAGATGCTGACCCTGATCGAAGACCGCTTCGGCGCGATGATCCATCATATGGACTGGATCAGCCTCGGCGGCGGCATCCTCTTCACAGGCGAGGGCTATCCGTTGGCGCTTCTGGCTGCGCGGCTGAAGGCGTTTTCTCAAACCTATGGCGTGCAGATCTACCTTGAGCCCGGAGAGGCCGCGATCACCGGTGCTGCGACGCTGGAAGTCACGGTGCTGGACACGCTTTATAACGGGAAGAATCTGGCGATTGTCGACAGCTCCATCGAGGCGCATATGCTTGATTTGCTCATCTACCGCGAGCCAGCAAAGGTCTCTCCCGACTCGGGTCCGCATGCGTGGATGATCTGCGGCAAATCCTGCCTTGCAGGCGATATCTTTGGCGAATTCCGCTTTGAAGCGCCGCTCATGGCGGGGGATCGGCTTTCGTTTCAGGATGCCGCTGGCTATACAATGGTCAAGAAGAACTGGTTCAATGGGGTCAAGATGCCAAGCATCGCGATCCGCGAACTGGATGGTACAATACGGTTGGTGCGCGAATTCGGCTATGACGATTTCGTCGCCGCGCTCTCTTAACTTAACGCAGTGAGGTCTATTGGATATATGAAACGCAACGTTCTTATCATTGGCGCTGGTGGCGTCGCACAGGTCGTGGCGCATAAATGCGCGCAAAATAACGATGTTCTGGGCGATTTGCATATTGCAAGCAGGACTGTGTCGAAATGCGACGCGATCTTGCAAAGCGTGCACGACAAGTCAGCGATGAAACAGGACGGTGTGTTCGAGGCCCATGCGCTTGATGCGATGGACACGGCGGCAGTGGCGGCGCTGATCACCAAGCTGGGCACGCAGATTGTGATCAACGTCGGATCGCCCTTTGTGAATATGACCGTGCTTGAGGCCTGCATCCAAACCGGTGCCGCCTATATCGACACCGCGATCCACGAAGACCCGTCCAAGGTCTGCGAAATCCCGCCATGGTATGGCAACTACGAATGGAAGCGGCGGGACGATTGCGCCAAGTCTGGCGTCACCGCGATTTTGGGTGCCGGGTTTGATCCAGGCATGGTCAATGCCTTTGCGCGCTTTGCAATCGACGAATTCATGGACGAGGTCACATCGATCGACATCGTTGACATCAATGCAGGCAGTCACGGCAAGTATTTCTCGACGAATTTCGATCCGGAGATCAACTTCCGCGAGTTCACGGGCACAGTTTACAGCTGGCAGCAGGGTGCTTGGCAGGAAAACAAGATGTTCGAAGTGGGCCGCGAATGGGATTTGCCGGTTGTCGGCACCCAAAAGGCCTATTTGTCCGGCCATGACGAGGTGCATTCGTTGGCGGCGAATTATCCGCAAGCTGATATCCGGTTCTGGATGGGCTTCGGCGATCATTATATCAATGTCTTCACCGTCCTGCAAAACCTCGGGCTTTTGTCAGAGCAGCCTGTTGTGACCGCCGAGGGCCAAGAGGTCGTGCCGCTCAAACTGGTCAAGGCCGTGCTGCCCGACCCGTCCAGCCTTGCGCCCAATTACACGGGCAAAACCTGCATCGGCGATCTGGTGAAGGGCAAGAAGGATGGCCGCGACGTCGAGGTTTTCGTGTACAATGTCGCTGATCACAAAGACGCCTATAACGAGGTTGGCAGCCAGGGCATTTCCTACACGGCTGGCGTTCCGCCTGTTGCGATGGCGATGCTGGTTGCGGATGGGACTTATGACAAAGGCGTCATGATGAATGTCGAAGAGCTTGACCCCAAGCCGCTTTTCACGTTGCTCGATAACATGGGTCTTCCGACGCGTTTGAAAGATGATCGTGGGGACCGTGAATGGCATAGCGCTTAGGCGGCATGCCATGTCCGCCTGCAAGCGCGGACTGATATAGGGGCGACGCGGGCAGGGTGCGGTGAAAGTTGTGAGCGAATGAAAAAGGTTGGCCTTGATGGGACAGATATCCGCATTCTCAGTGCAGTGCAGCAGCATGGCCAACTGAGCAAAACCAAACTGGCAGAGTTGGTGAATATTTCACCGACACCTTGCTGGGCGCGCTTGGACCGGCTGAAGGCGGCTGGTCTGATCCGCAGCTACCGCGCCGAAATTGCGCTCGAACAGGTCTGCACGTTCACCCAGGTTGTCGTGACCGTGTCGCTGACCCATCACCGCAAAGCCGACTTTGACCGTTTCGAAACCTTCGTGATGCAACACGATGCGGTCACCGAATGCATCGCAACGGGCGGCGGCACGGATTACGTCATGAAGGTCATTTGCCCGACCCTCGCGGCGTTTCAGGCTTTGATGGACGAGATGCTTTCGGCAGACCTCGCGATTGACCGCTATATGACCTACATCGTCACGCGCAGCGTCAAAACGGCCCTGCCGAACCTTGCGAAGCTGGTCACGAAAGAGAGCCCGCAGGCCGATGGGTCCAAACGGACTATTTAACGGCGACTCTTTGGTCCGTTTGGTCTGGCAATGACAGTTTTTAGGTCTGCTGCGCGATGCAGTCTGCGGCTAGATTGACGCCATATTCAGACATTCTGCAGCCGGTCTGGCTGCTGGCAATTAAGGGCGAGAGACACCATGAAAGCAGACGACTTCGGCTTCGGCACACAAATTCGTAAATCTCCTTACTTCAACGCGACCGTCCGTTGGGGCGCTAAGGGGTTTTCGGTCTATAACCACATGTATATCCCTCGCGATTTTGGCAATCCCGAGCAGAACTTCTGGAACCTCGTAAACGACGCGATCCTGTGTGACGTGGCCGTTGAGCGTCAGGTTGAGATCACCGGACCGGACGCTGCAAAGTTCGCTCAAATGCTGACGCCGCGCGACCTGTCCAAGATGGCTGTTGGCCAGTGCAAATATGTGCTGATCACCAATGCAGATGGCGGCATTCTCAACGATCCGATCATGCTGCGTCTGGCTGAAAACCACTTCTGGATTTCACTGGCAGACAGCGACATCCTGCTTTGGGCGCAGGGCGTTGCCGTGCATTCCGGCCTTGATGTGACCATCGGCGAGCCTGATGTGTCCCCGTTGCAGTTGCAGGGCCCAAAGTCGGGCGAAATCATGCAG
>CBFHTU010000047.1:7556-17102 GCA_965658825.1 Yoonia sp. | reverse complement strand
TAAGGCGGCCTACGGGGTTTAGGTCTTCATGTTTAGCGCCGGACGCCGCACACAGTCTGGTTCGCCATAGGCGCAAAACAAAAATTCCGCAGTCAATCCCTTACCGGAGGATTGGTGCGGTGGGTATGCAGAGGAACAAGACGATAGGTGTCCGGTTCTTGACCACTTCAGCTTTGATATCGGAACAAATGGGACTAATCCCAAGGTCCGGATGAGCGGCGTATAGGGGGAGTCGTTTGCCGTGTCAACAGCGCCAGCGGGCCGTAACCTTAGCGTGCCGCAGATGCTGTGGCCATGCGCAGACGCCGCGCGACCATCTGCTCGCGGTAAATCGTGAACATGCCGGTCGCCACGACAATGAACGCGCCCAACAGGGTGATATTTCGCGGCCAGTCACCAAAAACCACATAGCCCAAAATGAGCGCAGCAATCAGGCTGGCGTAACGGAAGGGTGCGACGAAACCGATCTCGCCCGTGCGCATCGCAGTGACCGAAAACAGATAGCCTACCACCACAGCCGTCATCGCCCCCAAGAGGTGCAACCACGCGGTGAAATCAATTGGCACCCACGTTTGCGTCGCCGTGATCACGCCACCTGACAGCCCAACGGCAGCGGCCGCAATCACGGCCACCATCGTGGAGGGCACCTCACGCGACAGCCTGCGGGCCGCAAGATCGCGCACGGTGACGCAGGCCACGGAGGCCAAGACATAAGCGCTGTAGATATTAAAGCCCTCTGTGCCGGGCCGCACGATCAGCAAAACCCCGCAGAACCCGACGATAATCGCCAGCATGCGGCGCCAACCAAGAGGTTCGCGGAAAAACACCGCGGCACCCAATGCGACCGAAAGCGGCATGGCTTGCATGATAGCGCTCACGTTTGCGATGGGCATATGGAAAAGCGCGGTCAGGAATAGATAAGCGGCGGCAACCTCGGCGGCGGCGCGGATCAGAATGAGCCCCCAGTCCCTGCGCGAAAATCCCAATCGTAACTGGCCCATGAAGTAGGAAATCGCCATCAGACACGCCACCGTGCCAATGCCCCGCACGAACAACGTCTGCGCCAGCGGGATATCCAGAGATAACCCCTTGAGGAACGTGTCGTTGATCGTGAAGGCGATCATCGACCCCGTCATAAAGGCCGCGCCGCGGAGATTGTCGGAAATTTGCATCATCGCAAATCGGTAGCAGCGGATCGGGATAGACGCCAGTCACTTTGCGTGATTGTTTCGCGTCATGACAGCTCAACAAAGATTTCTTGTCGCAACAGGGATGCGCAATGAAGGCCCATTCATTATCGAGTGGGTTTGCTGGTACCGGATGCTCGGGTTCGAGATACTGGTCGCGACCAATGATTGCACCGATCACTCGACCCAAATGCTTGATGCCTTTGCAGCAGCGGGCTGGTTACAACACGCCCCGCACAAGCCCCGCGATGGGCAGGCACCGCAGAAATCGGCTCTGCGCAAGATTATGAATCACCCGCTCACGGCGCAGGCAGATTGGACGCTGATCTGTGACGTCGATGAATTTCTGGTGCTGCACAAACACGACACAATCGCTGATCTGATCGGGCCGCCACCCCATGATTTCATGGCGATGGTCTTTAATTGGAAATGCTTTGGGCAAGGCGAGTGGGAAAGATATCAGGACGGGATCGTCCATCGCCAGTTTCGACGGAGCGGTATGGGACACCTGCCGATCAACCGCAGCATCAAATCCATGGTCAGCAACCCCTTTGAATGGGATCGGTTCGGCGCGCATTTTCCCCATGGGTTTCGGGCCGATTGGTCAGCGCCGCAGGCCCGTGTCGTCACCCCGAGCGGCAAAGTGCTGGCGCAGTTCAACACGCCTGAAAACCATCCTATCCGCTTTATCGAGCAAGACCAGATCGACCATGAGGTCGCGCAAATGAACCACTACATCATTCGGTCAAAAGAAAGCTACGACCACAAACGGGACATCATGACCGCAGCGGGCTTCAAAATCCGCTACACGGATGATTTCTACAAACGCTACAACCGCAACGGCATGCGCGACACTTCGGCGATGCGGTTTCAGGAACGGTTCGCCCAAGCGCACGCGGAGGCGCTGCAACTGCCCGATGTCTTGCGTTTGCACCACATCTGTTGCGCGGAATATGTGGCCCGCATGGCAATCAAACGCGGCGAGGATCCCGAAGCGGATCCCCGCTATCAGCACCATCAAAAAATCGCGAGGCGGGTCGCCGCCACACGCGGCGAAGGCCCAAAATAACAAAAGGCCCCCAGCTTTCACTGGGGGCCTTTTTCTTATCGGGGATACTGCGATTACTCGTCGCGGCTCTCGATGTCCGACTTGAAGACGTTGTCGTAGTTGTCGGCGCCAACCACATCGTCGGACGGCACAGGTGCGGCAAGGGCCGCAGCCTTTTCGGCCTCGATGCGGCGTGCCTCGACCACGACGTTGTCACGGCCTGCTGCGATTTTGCGCATCTGGCTTGTCGCGCCGCCTGTACCGGCTGGAATCAAACGACCCACGATGACGTTCTCTTTAAGGCCAACCAATTTGTCGCGCTTACCTTGGACCGAAGCCTCTGTAAGAACACGGGTTGTCTCTTGGAACGACGCCGCAGAGATGAACGAACGTGTCTGCAAGGACGCTTTGGTGATACCCAGCAAGATTGGCTCGCCGGTCGCAGGACGATCGCCGCGTGCGATTGCCTTTGCGTTGGCTTCATCAAATTCGGCCTTATCGACGTTCTCGCCCTTCAGCAGAACCGTGTCACCGCTGTCTTGGATTTCCCATTTCTGGAGCATCTGACGCACGATAACTTCGATGTGCTTGTCGTTGATCTTAACGCCCTGCAGACGGTAAACGTCCTGAACCTCGTCGATCATATAGTCAGCAAGCGCCTCGACACCCATAACCGCAAGAATATCGTGCGGAGCAGGGTTGCCGTCCATGATGTAGTCACCCTTCTGGACGAAGTCACCTTCGACGACAGGAATGTGCTTACCTTTTGGCACCATGTATTCGACCTTGATATCCGCATCATCAGCAGATTCGATCGCGATACGACGCTTGTTTTTGTAGTCTTTGCCAAAGCGCACATAACCATCAATCTCGGCGATGATTGCGTGATCTTTCGGACGACGTGCTTCGAACAATTCCGCAACGCGTGGCAGACCACCCGTAATGTCCTTGGTCTTGGCGCCCTCACGCGGAATACGCGCAATAACGTCACCGGCTTTGACATCCTGACCGTCTTCGACCGACAGAACCGCATCCACGGACATGCCGTAAGAAACCGGGTTGCCGTCATCCTTGAGGACCACTTCGCCGTCCGCACCGATCACGATGATCTTTGGTGCAAGCTCGTTGCCTTTTGGTGCAGCGCGCCAGTCGGACACGATGCGCTGGGTCATGCCGGTTGCTTCGTCGGTGTCTTCACGCAACGCAATACCGTTGATCAGATCGACGTATTTCGCAACACCAGCCTTCTCGGCAATGATTGGCAATGTGTATGGATCCCACTCGAACAGCTTGTCGCCGCGCAAGATTTTCGTGCCATCTTTCGGGAAGACCTTGGAGCCGTAGCCAACCTTGTGGCTGGCCAACTCTTCGCCATTCTCGCCGATGATCGAAAGGGTCATGTTACGGCCCATCACAACGTTTTCGCCCGCTTGGTTTTCCAAGAGAACGGCGTTGTCAAAGCGGACTTCACCAGACTGGGACGCCTCAAGGAAGGACTGTTGGCCACCCTGAGCAACACCACCAATGTGGAACGTACGCATTGTCAGCTGCGTGCCAGGTTCACCGATGGACTGCGCGGCGATAATGCCGACAGCCTCACCGATATTCACGCGGGTACCGCGTGCAAGGTCACGACCGTAGCACATGGCACAGACGCCGTCTTCGGCCTCACATGTCAGCGGGCTGCGGATACGCATTTTCTGGATACCAGCGATATCGATCAGGTCAGATGTCCGCTCGTCGATCAGCTCACCTGCGGAAACGATCACTTCGTCTGTACCTGGCTTGACGACATCGTCAGCAGACACACGACCAAGCACACGCTCGGCAAGTGAAGACACAACCTCACCATCGTTAACAGCGGCTTCGGCTGTGATGGCACGCTCTGTGCCACAGTCGATTTGACGCACGATGCAATCTTGGGCCACATCAACCAGACGACGTGTTAGATAACCGGAGTTCGCTGTCTTAAGCGCGGTATCGGACAGACCCTTACGGGCGCCGTGTGTCGAGTTAAAGTACTCAAGAACGGTCAGACCTTCTTTAAAGTTCGAGATGATCGGTGTTTCGATGATTTCGCCGTTCGGCTTTGCCATCAAGCCACGCATACCGCCAAGCTGCTTCATCTGTGTCACAGAACCACGCGCACCGGAGTGGGCCATCATGTAAACAGAGTTTGGCTCGTTCTCGGCGCCAACCTCATTGCGACCAGTGGTCGAAATGGTGTTCATCATCGCGTCGGTGACTTTATCGTTACACTTCGACCATGCATCCACAACTTTGTTATACTTTTCACCCTGAGTGATCAGGCCGTCCATGTACTGCTGTTCAAAGTCTTTGACCAAGTCGCGTGTTTCTTCAACCAGTGGCCACTTTGTATCAGGAACAACCATGTCGTCCTTACCAAAGGAGATACCAGCGCGGAACGCTTCACGGAAGCCCATCGTCATGATCTGGTCACAGAAGATAACAGACTCTTTCTGGCCGCAATAACGGTAGACCGTATCAATGATCTGCTGCACTTCTTTCTTACGCAGCAGGCGGTTGACCAGCGCGAAAGGTGCCTTTGCATTCAAAGGCAAAAGTGCGCCCAGACGCAGACGACCTGGTGTGGTCTCAAAGCGCGTCAGCACCTCGTTACCCTCAGAGTCGATCTGGATCATACGGGCTTGGATCTTGGCGTGCAGGTGCACTTCGCCAGATGTCAAAGCGTGCTCGACTTCCTCGATATCGGAGAAGGCCATGCCTTCACCTTTCATGCCTTCACGCATGATCGTGGTGTAGTAGAGACCCAAAATCATATCCTGCGAAGGAACGATAATTGGCGCGCCGTTTGCTGGCGACAGAACGTTGTTCGTCGACATCATCAGAACGCGGGCTTCAAGCTGTGCTTCAAGAGAAAGCGGGACGTGAACAGCCATTTGGTCGCCGTCAAAGTCAGCGTTAAACGCGGAACAAACCAGCGGGTGCAGCTGGATAGCCTTACCTTCGATCAGAACTGGTTCAAACGCCTGAATACCAAGACGGTGCAAGGTCGGCGCACGGTTCAGCATGACCGGGTGCTCGCGGATCACCTCGTCGAGGATATCCCACACTTCTGGACGCTCTTTTTCGACCAATTTCTTGGCTTGCTTCACGGTGGAAGACAGACCTTTGGCTTCAAGACGCGAGTAGATGAACGGCTTAAAAAGTTCCAACGCCATCTTCTTGGGTAGACCACACTGGTGCAGTTTCAGCTCAGGACCCGTCACAATGACCGAACGACCAGAGAAGTCGACGCGCTTACCCAAAAGGTTCTGACGGAAACGACCCTGCTTACCCTTCAGCATATCGCTGAGGGATTTCAATGGACGCTTGTTGGCACCAGTGATGACGCGACCACGACGGCCGTTGTCGAACAAGGCATCAACAGATTCCTGCAACATGCGCTTTTCGTTACGCACGATGATGTCGGGTGCGCGCAGCTCGATCAGACGCTTCAAACGGTTGTTACGGTTGATCACGCGACGGTAAAGGTCGTTCAGGTCAGACGTCGCAAAACGGCCGCCATCCAGCGGCACCAACGGGCGCAGCTCTGGCGGGATCACAGGGATCACGGTCAGAACCATCCACTCTGGACGGTTGCCGGATTCGATGAAGCTTTCAACGATCTTCAGACGCTTGATGATCTTCTTTGGCTTGAGTTCGCCTGTGGCCTCTTTGAGGTCAGCGCGCAATGTTTCAGCCTCTGCATCGAGATCGATGAGCGACAGCATTTCACGGATCGCTTCCGCACCGATGTTGGCTTGGAACGCGTCCATGCCGTAAACGTCTTGCGCGTTGTAGAACTCTTCTTCGGTCATCAACTGGCCGTAAGTCAGGTCTGTGAGACCTGGTTCAATCACGACGTAGTTTTCAAAGTAAAGAATGCGCTCGAGGTCACGCAAAGTCATGTCCAGCATCAGACCGATACGGGATGGAAGGGACTTGAGGAACCAGATGTGCGCAACAGGAGCAGCAAGCTCGATGTGACCCATACGCTCGCGGCGTACCTTCTGGAGCGTAACTTCTACACCGCATTTCTCGCAGACAACGCCGCGATACTTCATGCGCTTATATTTACCACACAGGCATTCGTAATCTTTGATCGGGCCAAAGATACGCGCGCAGAACAGGCCGTCCCGCTCTGGCTTGAAAGTACGGTAGTTGATGGTTTCAGGCTTTTTAATTTCGCCAAAAGACCATGACAAAATCCGCTCTGGGGATGCCAAAGACACTTTGATTTCGTCAAATGTTTTCGCCGGTGTGAGCGGGTTAAACGGGTTATTCGTCAGTTCCTGGTTCATCTTCAATTCCTTGAATTGGGGTGCAAAGGGGAGAGGTGAGGCGCCGATTTTTCGTCGAAAAATCGACCCTCAGAATTTTCCGCGAAAATTCTTATTCCTCATCCTCCGCATCCAGGAGTTCCATGTTGAGGCCGAGGCCCCGGACTTCTTTCACAAGCACGTTAAACGACTCTGGGACGCCTGCCTCAAAGTTGTCTTCGCCCTTAACAATGCTCTCATACACTTTGGTACGGCCAGCAACGTCATCGGACTTGACTGTGAGCATCTCTTGCAGCGTGTACGCCGCGCCATATGCTTCCAATGCCCAGACTTCCATCTCCCCGAAACGCTGACCACCGAACTGGGCTTTACCACCCAGCGGCTGTTGCGTGACCAAGGAGTATGGCCCTGTGGAACGTGCGTGGATTTTATCGTCCACGAGGTGGTGCAGCTTAAGCAGGTATTTCACACCAACAGTGACCTTGCGGCTGAACTGTTCACCGGTGCGACCGTCAAACAAGACGGACTGACCAGAGGTGTCAAACCCAGCGCGACGCAAGCTGTCGTTTACGTCTGCTTCTTTCGCGCCGTCAAAGACTGGCGTCGCGATAGGCACACCGCGAGTAACATTGCCCGCGCTTTCAACCAGTTCGTCCTCGGTCATGCCAACAATGCCTTCTTCATAGACATCATCGCCATAAACGATACGCATGGCTTCACGCACCGGGGTCAAATCACCGGAGCGGCGGTATTCACCCAAGGCTTCGTCGATCTGGATACCCAGGCCGCGTGCGGCCCAACCCATATGTGTTTCCAAAATCTGACCGACGTTCATCCGCGATGGCACGCCAAGCGGGTTCAGACAGAAGTCAACTGGTGTACCATCCGCAAGGAACGGCATGTCTTCCATCGGGACAACCTTGGAAATAACACCTTTGTTCCCGTGACGACCGGCCATCTTATCGCCCGGCTGCAGCTTGCGCTTCACCGCGACAAAGACTTTCACCATCTTCATGACACCCGGCGGCAGATCGTCGCCGCGGCGCACTTTCTCGACTTTATCTTCAAAACGGGCATCCATTGCACGCTTCTGGATCTCGTATTGCTCGTTCAATGCCTCAACGATCTGTGCGTCAGCTTCGTCTTTCAACGCAAGCTGCCACCACTGGCCGCGGGACAATTCAGACAGCGCCTCTTCGGTCACTTCGGTGTTGGATTTGAAGCCCTTAGGCCCCTTTACCGCAACCTTGCCCAAAATCATCGACTTAAGACGCGCATAGATGTTGCGATCAAGGATCACCATCTCGTCGTCGCGGTCACGTGCCAGACGCTCGACTTCTTCACGCTCGATCTGAAGCGCACGCTCGTCTTTCTCAACGCCGTGGCGGTTGAAAACACGCACCTCAACAACAGTTCCGAAATCACCCGGTGGCAGACGCAAGGATGTGTCACGCACATCGGACGCTTTCTCACCAAAGATGGCGCGCAGAAGCTTTTCTTCCGGAGTCATCGGGCTTTCGCCTTTTGGTGTGATCTTACCAACCAGAATGTCCGCCGGGCCAACTTCGGCACCAATGTAGACGATACCGGCTTCATCAAGGTTACGCAGCGCTTCTTCACCCACGTTTGGAATATCGCGTGTGATTTCCTCAGGCCCAAGCTTTGTGTCACGTGCGGCAACTTCGAATTCATCGATGTGGATCGATGTGAACACGTCGTCGCGTGTGATCCGCTCGGAGATCAGGATGGAGTCTTCGTAGTTGTAACCGTTCCAAGGCATAAACGCGACGACCACGTTCTTACCCAAGGCCAATTCACCCATATCTGTGGATGGACCGTCGGCAATGACTTCGCCCTTGAGAACCGTATCACCAACCTTCACCAATGGGCGCTGGTTAATGCATGTGTTCTGGTTGGACCGCTGGAATTTACGCATGCGGTAGATGTCGACGCCTGCGTCGCCCAGCTCAAGGTCGTGTGTCGCGCGGATAACGATACGCTGCGCATCAACTTGGTCGATGATGCCCTGACGCTTCGCCATAATCGCCGCACCGGAATCGCGTGCAACAACTTCTTCGATGCCGGTGCCCACAAGTGGCGCCTCGGCCTGAAGCAGTGGAACCGCCTGACGTTGCATGTTCGAGCCCATAAGGGCGCGGTTCGCGTCGTCGTTTTCAAGGAACGGGATCAAGGAGGCCGCAACAGAGACAAGCTGCTTTGGCGACACGTCGATCAGGTCAACATTCTCGCGCGGGGCAAGCGTGTAATCACCGTTCTTACGGGTGGATACCAGCTCGTTGCCGAAAGAACCGTCCTCGTTCATCGTCGCGTTGGCCTGCGCCACTGTGTGACGCATTTCCTCGGTGGCCGACATGTATTGCACGTCGTCAGTCACCTTGCCGTCCACGACCTTGCGGTATGGAGTTTCGATAAAGCCGTATTTGTTCACGCGGGCAAACGTGGCCAGCGAGTTGATCAGACCAATGTTCGGACCTTCCGGTGTCTCAATTGGACACATACGACCGTAGTGTGTCGGGTGAACGTCACGGACTTCAAAGCCGGCACGCTCACGGGTCAAACCACCTGGGCCAAGCGCCGAAAGGCGACGCTTGTGCGTAACCTCGGAGAGCGGATTGGTTTGGTCCATGAACTGCGACAGCTGCGAAGAGCCGAAGAATTCACGCACGGCAGCAGCTGCTGGTTTCGCGTTGATCAGGTCCTGTGGCATCACAGTGTCGATCTCGACCGATGACATACGTTCCTTGATTGCGCGCTCCATGCGGAGCAGGCCTACACGGTACTGGTTTTCCATCAGCTCACCAACGGAACGGACACGACGGTTACCAAGGTGGTCGATGTCGTCGATGTCGCCCTTACCGTCGCGCAGCTCTACCAGAGCCTTGATACAGGCAACGATGTCTTCCTTGCGCAGAACGCGCATGGTGTCTTCCGCATCCAGATCAAGACGCATGTTCATCTTCACGCGACCAACAGCTGAGAGGTCGTA
>CBFHTU010000047.1:0-7546 GCA_965658825.1 Yoonia sp. | reverse complement strand
AATCAAAGAACAATGTGTCAAACAGCGCGGACGCCGCATCAACGGTCGGTGGCTCACCTGGACGCATGACGCGGTAGATGTCCATCAACGCCGTTTCGCGGTTCAGGTTCTTGTCGGCAGCCATCGTGTTGCGCATATAGGCGCCAACGTTGATGTTATCGATGTCGAGAACAGGGATCGAGGTGATGCCCGCATCAACCAGATCCTTGACTGTGCCGCCGATGATATCGCCGTCTTTGTCCATTTCCAGCGTCAACTCGTCACCGGCTTCGACGTAGATCGCACCGGTTTCTTCGTTGATGATGTCGGACGCAACAAATTTGCCCACGATGTGGTTGAATGGCACGAGCAAGTTCTTGACGTTGCCTTCGTCGATCAATTTCTTGACCGAACGTGGTGTCACTTTCTCGCCAGCTTTCGCGATCACTTCACCAGTCGCCGCATCAACAAGATCGTAAGTTGGGCGTGTGCCACGAACACGCTCAGGGAAGAACTTGGTGGTCCAAGAATTGCCCTTCTTGTCGAGGTTGAAGTCAACAGTGTTGTAATAGGCATTCATGATGCCTTCCTGGTCCAGACCCAGCGCATACAAAAGCGTGGTGACTGGCAGTTTGCGACGACGGTCGATACGGCAGAACACAAGGTCCTTCGCGTCGAATTCAAAGTCGAGCCAAGAACCGCGGTATGGGATGATGCGGCAGGCAAACAAAAGCTTGCCAGAAGAGTGTGTCTTGCCCTTGTCGTGGTCAAAGAACACGCCAGGAGAACGGTGCATCTGGGACACGATCACGCGCTCGGTGCCGTTCACAACGAAGGTGCCGTTTGGCGTCATCAAAGGCATATCGCCCATGAACACGTCTTGTTCTTTGATGTCTTTCACAGACTTCGCGCCTGTGTCTTCATCCACTTCAAACACGATCAGACGGAGAGTCACTTTCAGCGGTGCGGCATAGGTCATGTCGCGCTGCATGCACTCTTCGACGTCATATTTCGGCTTTTCCAGCTCGTATTTTACGAACTCGAGAACAGCTGTCTCATTGAAATCTTTGATCGGGAATACCGACTGAAAGACACCTTTGATGCCTTCGCCGTCAAGCGGGGTCGGGCTGTCGCCAGAGCGCAAGAACAGATCGTAAGAAGATTTCTGAACCTCAATGAGGTTCGGCATTTCAAGAACTTCACGGATTTTTCCGTAGTACTTACGCAGGCGTTTCTGACCGAGGAAGGACTGAGCCATGTGTAATGTCACCTTATATTTGTCTATCCGATAGTACCACTCGCCCGGGCCGCGACGGCACTCCATTTGACAGGGGGTTTCATGTCTATTCGTGGCAACCGTCCCACCGGCGCCTCCCGACATTTGAAACCTACCCAAGACGGATGTTCGACGCGGAACATCCTTCTAAGACAGGTTTGGCCGGGCGCGCGAAAGCGCACCCAGCCTCAGTTTTACAGGACCAAATCGGCCCCTAAGAAGTGGCTTAAGCCAGTTCGACCGTCGCGCCAGCTGCTTCCAGCTTTGCTTTGATCTCTTCTGCTTCAGACTTGGAAGCGCCTTCTTTAACTTTGCCGCCAGCTTCAACGAGGTCTTTAGCTTCTTTCAGGCCAAGACCTGTGATGCCGCGGACTTCTTTGATCACGTTGATCTTCTGAGCGCCTGCGTCCTTCAGGACAACGTCGAACTCAGTTTTCTCTTCAGCAGCTTCGCCAGCAGCAGCTGGGCCAGCCATCATGACAGCGCCACCAGCAGCTGGTTCGATGCCGTACTCATCCTTCAGGATGGTTTTCAGTTCTTGTGCTTCGAGAAGGGTAAGACCAACAATCTCTTCAGCCAGTTTCTTAAGATCAGCCATTATGCTATCTCCATTCGATTTAATTGTGTTCCAACGTACGCAAGGTTTGCCCAGTCGGATAGTTCAGATGCTTCAGGCAGCTTTCTCTTCGATAGTCGAGAGAATGCTCGCGATGTTGGAAGCAGGCGCGCCAATGGCCCCCGCGATGTTGGAAGCAGGTGCACCGATACAACCCACGATGGAAGCAATAAGCTCCTCGCGGCTTGGCATCTGTGCCACGGCTTGAACACCAGCGACGTCCAGTGCTGTATCACCCATTGCACCACCAAGAATAACGAGCTTTTCGTTCTTCTTTGCGTATGCGTCGACGACCTTCGCAGCTGCGACAGGGTCCTCGGAATAGGCGAGCACGGTCATGCCATCAAGGAACTCAGCGATGCTTGCGCATGGCTTACCCTCAAGGGCGATCTTGGCGAGCTTGTTTTTGGCAACGCGAACAGACCCACCAACTTCACGCATTTGCGCGCGCAGGTCCTGCATTTCGGCAACTGTCATACCCTCGTAGCGGCTAACCACAACGACGCCAGAGCTTTCAAAGATTTGGCCGAGTTCACCGACCAACTGTTCTTTTTGTGCTCTATCCACAGTTTCACTCCAAATTTGGGGGTCACCCCCCGGCTCATTTCGGGCTTGGCTAGTGCCAAACCCAGTTCGGGTCCAATTTCAGGGTCCCGAGGCCAATTTCGCCCGAGGGTCTAAACCCGCGGTAATCTTGTTCTCGTTTCCCATCTCAGGAAGGAATTATGCGATCCTAAGATGCGCACCCTCCGTCTCGGACAGAGCGAGGCCGATCGTCTGGCCTTGCTAAACGCCCCCCCAGATGTGGAGGAGCGAATTCTTCGTAGGATGGGTTTCAACCCATCCCGCTTGGCTTACTTCGTGTTGCCAGTCGCGTTAGCAATGTCAACAGAAACGCCTGGGCCCATTGTCGAAGATACAGCGATCTTCTTCATGTATGTGCCTTTTGCGCCTGTTGGACGGGCTTTTGCAACCGCATCAACGAAGGCCATCAAGTTCTCTTCCAGCTGTGTCGCTGTGAAAGACGCTTTACCGATACCAGCATGAACAACGCCAGCTTTTTCAGCTTTAAACTGAACCTGACCGCCTTTTGCAGCTTCAACAGCTTCTTTGACGTCCATGGTCACTGTACCAACACGCGGGTTTGGCATCAGGTTACGTGGGCCAAGAACCTTACCAAGACGACCAACAACAGCCATCATGTCAGGAGTCGCGATGCAGCGATCAAATTCGATCTTGCCGCTCTGGACGATTTCCATCAGGTCTTCTGCACCAACGATATCTGCACCAGCAGCCTTCGCTTCATCAGCCTTTGCGCCACGTGCAAACACAGCAACGCGAACAGTTTTACCAGTGCCGTGTGGCAGGTTCACTGTGCCGCGAACCATCTGGTCTGCGTGACGTGGATCGACACCGAGCTGCATGGAAATTTCGAATGTTTCATCGAATTTCGCGTTTGCATTGTCTTTGACCAAAGCAACAGCTTCATTCACTTTAACGAGCTCTTTGCCTGCGAAAGCTGCGCGAGCAGCCATTGTGCGCTTACCAAATTTTGCCATCTTACTTCACCTCAATGCCCATAGAGCGAGCAGAGCCCGCGATGATCAGCATAGCGCCTTCGATGGACGTCGCGTTGAGGTCCTTCATCTTGGCTTCGGCGATTTCACGCACCTGCTTTGCAGTGATCGACCCAGCAACTGTCTTGCCTGGCTCTTTGGAACCGGCTTTCAACTTTGCTGCTTTCTTGATGTAGTGGGACGCTGGTGGCGTCTTGATAACCATCGAGAAAGATTTGTCTGCGTAATATGTGATCACGGTTGGGCAAGGCGCACCTGGCTCCATGTCAGCTGTTTTCGCGTTAAACGCTTTACAGAATTCCATGATGTTGATGCCGCGCTGACCCAGTGCTGGACCGACGGGTGGGGATGGATTGGCTTGGCCAGCTTTAACTTGCAGCTTAAGCGATCCCATTACTTTTTTAGCCATAGGGCGTCTCCTTCATTTCAGCGATGGGTCTAGACCCATCCTACAATGCCCCGAGGGGCGTTTTGCCGTGGTTCGTCATGCGACTCCCACGTCCGAAACACGCGTTTAACCCTGCTTGGTTACCTGCGTGAATTCCAATTCGACCGGCGTTGCGCGGCCAAAAATAGAGACCGTCACCTTGAGGCGCGAATTCTCTTCATCAACTTCTTCGACCATACCGTCGAAATCTTCGAACGGACCGTCAGAAACCTTTACCTTCTCACCGATCTCGAAGTGGATCAGCGTGCGTGGCGCTTCCTGACCTTCTTCAACACGACCAAGGATCGCTTGCACTTCGGCGTCGCGCATCGGCATCGGGCGGCCTTGCGGGCCCAAGAAACCTGTGACGCGGTTGATGGAGTTAATGAGGTGATACCCCTCGTCAGACAACTCCATGTGCACCAGCACGTAACCCGGCATAAAGCGACGCTCGGCGGTCACTTTCTTATTGCGACGGACTTCGATCACTTCCTCAGTCGGGACCAGAACTTCGTCAATCTGATCGCCAAGGCCTTGCTCTTCGACCTTCTGACGAATGGTCTCTGCGATCTTTTTTTCGAAATTCGAAAGGACGCTAACTGAGTACCAACGTTTCGCCATGAGTATCGAGACCTCGCCGTGAGCACCCCGCGGAGCGCTAAATTCCAATTAATTCAAGTGGTTATCCCACTCTATCCAGAAAATAAAATACGGCGCGCAACTTGATTCGCCGCACGCCATCTCTGGAAGTCACGGGCTATTACCGCCCATACCCAATGAATTCAAGTGGGTATAGGCAGAAACCCGCAGGTTCGATCAGGACCCGAAGTAGCTCAACACGCCCTGCAGACCAAAGCGAATGAACATATCGACCAGCGAAAAGAAGACGGCGGTCAGCGTGGCCATGATGAAAACCATGATCGTGGTCAAAACCACTTCACGACGCGACGGCCAAACAACCTTGGCGACTTCGGCGCGGACTTCTTGAACGAACTTGACGGGATTGGCGATGGCCATTGGAGCTACCTCTTCACAGGACTTGCGCGACATACGTCTTTGCGAACTCTTTTTCAAGGGCGCAGAAAGGTGACCCCTGCAATGTCTGAAATCTCGGCAATCTGACGATCGTAATCCGCCGTCGCAGCTGCGATCTCGTCTGGCACAAACGGCGCAAACGGAGGGTGGGCTTCGCTGACGGGATAGGCCTTGCGCGCCTGCTCGCCCAAGGTTGCAGCATCCGCCGTGTCCAGATGTGCCAACACATGCGCAACAGCCGCATTCGACAACCCAAGGTGCACTTTCTTGGGCAAAGGCCGGATCCGCATCTCGACATGATCCCCCATCATCGCCGCACAGATCTTGTGAAACCGCCAACGATATTCCTCAAATCGCCACACGATAATCCGCCCGACACCAGAGCACTGGCGCAACCGCGCAACCAGCCCTGGCCAATAAATTTGCGACAGCGGATTTCTGGCGATGTAGTCTTCAAAGCTGCTCAGCTGCCCGCCCATAATGGCCTGCCCGTAAGCCGATACCAGGAAGGTCGCAGGATTGCGCAGACCGATAAGCACATCCACCGGCCCGACATCAATCGCCTCGGCAAGCCCCTGCACTCTTGCCTCTGCCCGCGGGTAAAGCGGCGACAACATATTGCCAGCTTTATTGTGCAGAACGCCTACAAAGTTCTCGTCGCTCAGAATCAGGCGGTGCCCGTCCTTGAACATAAAGTCCCGCTGCTCTTCGAGGGTCCGCGTCGGAAAGGTCTGGCGCCGATAGGCATCCAGCCCGTAAAGATCGCCCAATCCGCGCTTGGGGCGGCGCAGGGTATCGGGGCCGTAATACCGCAGTCCTGCTCTGATCAAAGCGTCCTGCTGCATCATAAATGAGCGCTGCAAATGCGTGGTGGCCGTCTTATGCGCCCCAATATGGAGCGCCACTGATCTGGGAGGATGTTGGTTCATGGGGCGTTTCGTCCTTACTCAGGGCAGCGCATCATGTGGTCTTGGCAGGGGCGCACGGGCTCGAACCGTGGACCTACGGTTTTGGAGACCGTCGCTCTACCAACTGAGCTACACCCCTAAGACCGCAGTCCGATTAGCCCGAACGCGAAGTGGGATCAAGAGGGATTGCACGGCAACCTTGTATTCAGGCTCAGTTTTGTCGAAACAAGGGATATAAATGAGGTCCACACCATGACATTGCGCCAGCGCATCGAACATTCCCGCTTTCTGGCTTGGCTGCTTGCGGCCATCGCGGGAAGTTATCTTGATCTCTGCCAGCGGACGACGCGGTGGGAATATCGCGGGCTTGACCAACTCAAAACCGACCTCGCGACTGGCCCAGTGCTCTTGCTGACATGGCACGGGCGCTCGCTTATGGGGCCTTACCACTGGCCCGTCAAAGACGGCCCCGTCTCGACCCTCTATGACGCTTCCCCTATTGGTCGCGTGTCGGGCGCACTGCAACGCAGACGCGGGCTGCAACCGATCGAGATGTCGAGCAAGATGTCTAACCTCGCCGCATCACGCGTGATCCTGCGCCGCGTGCGTGACGATGTCAGCATCGGGATGACAGGCGATGGACCGTTGGGACCGAACCAACAAATGAAAGCCGCGCCGCTGGCATGGGCGCGGGTGATGAAACGGCCAGTCTATGGGTATGCCTTCGCGACCAAACGGCACAAGATTTTAGGCAGCTGGGACAAGATGATGCTGCCGCTCCCGTTTACGACCGGAAGAGTGGTATTCGCGCGATTTGAGGGTGCCGTCGTTGGAAAGGCCGATGAAGCCGCACAGGATGCACTGCGTGAGTTTCTGGATGGGATTGTGGCGGTTGCGGATGAACGCTTGACCCGTGAGTGATCCTCAGCGCGAGTCAAAATGAATAAGAGCACGCGAAGCACACCCTTTCCATATTTGGGTCCAAAAGGGGAGGGTCGGTGGAAGTGTGTAGGGGTTTGCTCGCTCCGTCCACGACCCTCAGTCAAACTCAAGATCCGGCGGCAACACAGCTCTTTCGTTCATGTTGCCGTAGACCAATCTGTGAGCTGAGTTACGTCACGCTACGTTCCGTGCTGATCCAATGGAAACCTGGTATCCCCTTGGTCACGTGAACACGAAAATACAAATCCTCTTCGTCAGAAAAATTAATCCGATAGGCGAGGCCATCCAAACATTTGACCGCATCAACATATGAAGCCATATATTGCCTTGGATGCCGCCTCGCAGACCATTCGTAATCGGCCTTCGGAAAATTCGCTTCAAAGGTAGCCACCCAGTTTTCTTCAAGTGCACGCCAACGCGAAGACACCTCATCAACCTCTCGCGCATTGCAGCTGCCCCAATCCCCCGCGGCATTGCGTGCAATTGCGACAAGGTCGCGCGCTGGACTATCGACGGCTTAGTCTTTCTCGCGAAGCATGCCAGATACGAAGTCTTTGGCCCGTGCGAAACTCGCAAACGGAGTTTTGGATTGTTCGGCGATGACCGCTTCGCAGACTGCGACCATTTCGCGCCAATTCGTATGATAGAGCTACGCCGACACGGCCATTGGATTGGTCACAAAAGCAAATGACAACAAACATGGTAGACGCCAGATATGGGCCAAAAATTCTTTTAACATGCCTGCAACCTTCAACTAACCGAACCGTTGCATTGACTTAACAAGGT
>CBFHTU010000046.1:0-17557 GCA_965658825.1 Yoonia sp. | reverse complement strand
CTTCAAACACCCTACTACGCCCTCACAACCAAAACAGAAACAGGCGATCGACGCACTATACGATCTGCATTCGAGCCCACCAGAAATTCGCGCACCCGATCGGGCTTATGGGCCGCCATGACGACGATATCGCAATTGGTTTCTTCAATCGCGTTGAGCACCTTCTTATGGATTTTTCCAAAAGCAAGGTGCTGTTTGACCCGCACCCCCTTAGGCACCTCCGCCGCGACGAGCTTGTCAAGTGCGACCGAGGCTG
Source organism: Yoonia sp. (assembly GCA_965658825.1). Lineage (GTDB taxonomy): Bacteria > Pseudomonadota > Alphaproteobacteria > Rhodobacterales > Rhodobacteraceae > Yoonia. The sequence goes on along the minus strand of CBFHTU010000046.1, from coordinate 17,301 downwards.
CGGCGATGGCCTTGTTTTCGAAGTCGTCGGGAAAGAACCCCTGCACCATCGCAGACCCCATATCGGGGACCACCGAAATGATATGCAGCACGCCATCTGATGATTTGACCATTTCAATGGCCTGCGGCAATGCCTTTTCCCAAGACGCCTTAGCGTTCAAATCAAGGGTGAGTAGGACTGTCTTGAACATGATCTCTCTCCTTATGCTGCGGCTGTTTTGCGCGTGGTGCGGGCATTGCGCCCACGCTGCAGGAAGACGACCAAGGCCAGAAGCAAGAGCGCCGGAATGAACATCCAGTATTTGCTCGGCTGATCAAGCGGACGCAAGACGCGCAGCACCTCCTGATCCCAATTCAACCCAGCGGTTTCTGCTGTACTGCCGAAGGCCACATCGTCCACGATGAGCGCATCGCCATCGTTGCGGAAGAGCAAACCGGCGGCGTCAAGCCGTTCCTCGCCCGTGACCCCTTCGGGGATCGTCAAGACGGCCACAAACTCGATCGGGTCACCAAGATCGTTCAGGCCCGCAACGCGGATGCGCAGGTCTTCTCCGGCACGGGTTGCCAGCGCGGCCTCTGCAATCGCGGAGGGTTGCTCCTCGCTGTAAGGGGCCGAGACCATATCCATCCAGAACCCCGGCCGGAACAGGGTGAAGGCGATAAGCAGCAGGGCTGCCGTTTCATAGATTTTGTTCTTTGCAAGGAACCAGCCTTGGGTCGCCGCAGCAAACAAAAGCATCGCAATCGTGGCGATAACGAAGACGAAGACGCCCTGCACCGCAGTCACATTAATCAAGAGCAGCTCGGTGTTGAAGATAAACAGAAACGGCAAGGCGGCGGTGCGCAGGCTATAGAAGAAGGCAATCACGCCCGTTTTGATCGGATCGCCGCCAGAGACGGCGGCTGCGGCAAATGAGGCCAGACCCACGGGCGGCGTCACGTCCGCCATAATCCCGAAGTAGAACACAAACAGGTGCACCGCGATCAATGGCACGATCAGGCCGTTTTGCTGGCCAAGTGTCACAATCACAGGCGCCAAAAGTGCCGACACGACGATGTAGTTCGCCGTTGTGGGCAGGCCCATCCCGAGGATCAGCGACAGGATCGCCGTGAGGAACAAAATGGCAAGGATATTACCGCCCGACAGCACTTCGACCACATCGGCAAGTGCCGAGCCGACCCCTGTCTGGCTGACCGCCCCCACGATGATACCCGCAGTCGCAGTCGCGATACCGATCCCGATCATATTACGCGCGCCGACTTCCAGACCGTCTTTGAGGTCGATAAAGCCTTGCTTGACTGCTGCGCCAACCGCACCCTCGCCGCGCATCATGGCGGTGAGAGGGCGTTGTGTCAGCAAGATAAAGATCATAAAGCCGGTCGCCCAAAACGCAGAGAGGCCGGGTGACAGACGGTCCACCATCAACGCCCACACAAGGACCACAACGGGCAGGATAAAGTGCAAGCCAGAGCGGATCGTAGGGCCTGGTAATGGCAGGGCCGTCACTGGCGCGTTTGGATCGTCGAGCTTGAGAGGCTCTTCTTTGGACGCGACATAAAGCAAGCCCACATAGACCAGCGAGATGAACGCAAAGATGATGTAGCCCGCGGTATTCGGGAACGCGGGACGGATCCAGCCCATGCCGTAGTAAACGGCCAGTGAAATTGCACAGATCACTGCAATCGTGAACGCAATGCCGATCAGACGCTGCACGATAGGCTTGGGCACATAGGCCCGCGGCAGGCCTTCCATGCCAGCCTTAAGCGCTTCGAGGTGCACGATATAGACCAGCGCGATATAGGAAATCACCGCAGGTAGGAACGCGTGTTTGACCACGTCAAAATAGGGAATGCCGACATATTCGACCATCAAGAAGGCCGCAGCCCCCATCACGGGCGGCATGATCTGACCGTTGACGGAAGACGCCACTTCGACAGCGCCCGCTTTTTCCGAGCTAAAGCCCACCTTCTTCATCAGCGGGATGGTGAAGGTGCCTGTGGTCACGACGTTGGCAATTGATGAGCCGGAGATCAGCCCAGTCATGGCCGATGAGACCACAGCCGCTTTGGCGGGTCCGCCTTTCATATGGCCCATGAGGCTAAAGGCCACTTGGATAAAGTAGTTGCCCGCGCCCGCACGGTCCAAAAGCGAGCCGAACAGCACGAAGAGGAACACGAAGCCGGCCGAGACACCAAGTGCGATGCCAAACACGCCTTCGGTTGTGATCCACTGGTGGTTCACGATTTCCGACAGGCTGTTGCCCTTATGGGCAATGATGCTCGGCATATTCGGCCCCAGCACGGTGTAAATCAGAAAGAGTGTTGCGACGATCATCAAAGCGGGCCCAAGCGCGCGGCGGGTGGCCTCAAGCAGAAGCATGATCCCGATGACCGCAACAACGAAGTCTTGCATGATCGGGGCGCCAACGCGGCTGGAAATATCGCGGTAGTAGACGAAGAGGTAAAGCGCGGCCATCGCGCTGAGGATCGCAAGCGCCCACTCCCAAACCGGCACGCGGTCTTTGGGAGAGCCGAGGACGACTGCGGCAACAACGCCAAGGGCGACAAGCGGGATCCACCAAGTGACGGTGCCGTCTTTAGCACCCGTCATGAAAAGAAACGCCAAAACGACCGGCACAACGACGCCCAAGCCCAGTTGGAACTTGCTGCGGGTTGCGGGGAAAGCCGCGAACGCGAGGAAAATGGCAAATGCCAAGTGGATCGAGCGGCTCTCGGTGTCGTTGAAGACGCCCCAGCCGACCATGAAGGGGAATGGAGATGCGATCCAGAGCTGGAAAAGCGACCAGGCAAGGGCAACGCAGGTGAGGAAAATCCCGACTGTGCCCGTGGTGCCGCGTCCGCCAGTGTCAGATGACGCGACCAGCGCATCGAGCTCTTCTTGCGAAAGCCCTCCGCGACCTGCGGCCTCATTTTCGACGGCAGCCGCTTGATGCTGATTTGGGTCGTTCGTCATGTCATCCCCCTACGGCCCGTTATCGGGCGCTTGCTTGGTTTTTGGTGAAGCGGCGAGGCATGGCCCGCCGCTCCAATTTTCGTCGAAAATTGGTGGATTACATCCAGCCACGCTCTTTGTAATAGCGCTCGGCACCAGGATGCAGCGGCGCAGAGAGACCGCCCTTGATCATCTCTTCTTCTTTCAGGTTCTCAAACGCTGGGTGCAGGCGCTTGAAACGCTCGAAGTCATCAAAAACCGCTTTCACAACCTGATAAACAACCTCGTCGTCAACATCCGCCGACGTCACAAATGTCGCCTTCACACCAAAGGTGTTAGTCACATCAGGGCTGCCCTCATACATGCCACCGGGAATAGTGGCGGCCGCATAGTAAGCGTTATCCGCTATCAACTTGTCGATTTCAGGACCAGTCACCGGGATCAACACCGCATCAACTGTCGAAACCGCTTCTTGAATGGAACCGTTTGGGTGGCCAACAGTGTAGATGATCGCATCAACCTTGTTGTCGCCCAAAGCGGCGGCTTGCTCGGCTGGCTTCAACTCGGAGGCCAGTGCAAAATCATCCATTGTCCAGCCAAGTGCGTCCATCACAACCTGCATCGTTGCATACTGACCAGAGCCAGGGTTACCGATGTTAACGCGCTTGCCCTTGAGGTCGGCGAAGGTGGCAATACCAGCGTCGGCGCGGGCAATCACAGTGAACGGCTCACCGTGAACGGAGAAAACAGCGCGCTCTTTATCGAACTTGTTGCCTTCGAACTCGGAGGTGCCGTTGTAGGCGTGGAACTGCCAGTCGGACTGCGCAACGCCCATGTCCATATCACCGGCCATAATCGCATTGATGTTGGCGATCGATCCGCCTGTGGATGGCGCGGTGCACTTGAGGTTGTGATCAGCCGTGCCGCGGTTCACGAGGCGGCAGATCGACTGGCCGACAACAAAATAAACCCCCGTCTGGCCACCCGTGCCGATAGTGATGAACTGCTCTTCAGCAGTGGCAGCCGACCCGCTCATGAGCGCCCCGACGAAAGCAAGTTGTTTGATTAGCTTCATAGTCTTCTCCCGGAATTTGGTTTGGAATTCTGCCCACTTTTTTAGCGGATCTCATTATTTGGATTTGGCCCAATGGGCGGACCCTCGGTTTACACACTAGCCACCCTTCTCCACAGAATGAAAAAGCGAATACGACATATTATGAAGTCTCCTTAATTCCCGCTGCGAAAATCGAAAGACGAATGGACATTCTTCGAAATCTTCCCCTGACGGTAATGGTGTTTATTTTTTTAAGCAAGAGAGTTAAGGAAAACTCATGTGTAATACTCCAAGCGTGAGTTTTGCGACCTCACGCCCTCGGCGCGGCACCTTGGATTCTACTAAATCACCGATATCTCATTGATACTTTGTAGCAATTCCCGCCAAAATCCCGCTGGGCATTTGCTTGTCGCCGCCCAAAGAAAATTTGCCCGGTTTGCCAGCAAGCACGCAGCAGACAAAGTCGCAATTCAAGTAGGCGTAGCAAAATTGACCAGGCGGAAGACGCGCTCTGATTCGAAAAATCGAAGACATTCGGCACAAAAAAGGCGGGCACTTGGCCCGCCTTTTCAACCCGATACCCGAATGGTGTTTAGCCGTTCAGTTCAGCAATCGCATCACGCAGCGCCGCTTCGAAAATATCGATACCTTCATGGATGATCTCGTCAGAGGCCGTCAGCGGCACCATGATACGCAACGCGTTGCCGTGCAGGCCACAGCCCAGCAAGATCAGGCCACGGTTGAGCGCATGGGCAATCACCGCTTTGGTCAATGCAGCATCTGGTGCGGCTGTCTCAAAATCGGTCACAAATTCGACCGCGATCATCGCACCAAGCCCGCGAATATCCCACAAACGGTAGGGTGCAACGCGCGCGCCAATGTCAGCAAACCGTGCGCGGAAGACTTCGCCCAATGCCATCGAGCGGCCGAGAAGGCCTTCTTGCTCAATCGCTTCAATCGCCGCCAAGGCTGCCGCACAAGCAACAGGGTTGCCCCCATATGTGCCGCCCAAACCACCTGGAATGACCGCGTCCATCACTTCGGCGCGACCAATCACGCCTGCGATCGGATAGCCACCCGCCATGGATTTCGCCACGGTGATCAGATCGGGGATAACGCCAGAATGCTCAATCGCGAACCATGTCCCGGAACGGCCAAAGCCTGCCTGAATTTCATCAGCAATCAGCATGATACCGTGGGTATCACAGATTTTACGGAGCTCGCGCAGCATCTCGAACGGCACGGGGGTATAGCCCCCCTCGCCCAGCACGGGCTCGATGATGATCGCGGCGATCCGCTCTGGCTGTGCATCCGTCAGAAAGAGGTTTTGCAGGCCTGTGAGCGCATCCTTGACGGTGATCCCGTCACGGACACTTGGGAAAGGTGCACGGAAAATATCCGACGGGAACGGGCCCACGTCCTTTTTGTAGGGCGAGATTTTGCCCGTCATGCCAAGCGTCAAAAGCGTGCGCCCATGATAGCCGCCGGTGAATGCGATCACACCGGGGCGGCCAGTTGCGGCGCGGGCGATCTTCACCGCGTTTTCAACGGCCTCGGCCCCTGTCGTGACCAAAAGCGTCTTTTTGGCATGATCACCCGGTGCAAGTGCGTTCAGCTTTTCAGCCAAAGCAACATAGGGCTCGTAGGGCACAACCTGAAAGCTGGTGTGTGTATAGTGGTCTTCTTGCGCTTTTGCGGCGGCTATGACTTTCGGATGACGGTGGCCGGTGTTCAGCACCGCAATGCCGCCCGCAAAATCGACGTAACGGTTGCCTTCAACATCCCAAAGCTCGGCGTTTTCAGCATGGTCTGCATAAACCGCTGTCGCGGAGGCCACACCGCGTGGCACCGCCACATTACGGCGTGCAACCAAGGATGCGTTCGTCGTTTTGGGCGCCACAAACTCGGGCACAATCGAAATTGCAGGTTTCACTTCGGCCACAGGCTGGGCCGATTTCTTCTTTGGTTTCGTCGACATCATGATTCCCTTTCTGCGGGCATTAATGACACTCGTAATAGCAGAGCGTTTAAAATTCTCATATTCCGTTTAGATAAACTGTCAACAGGGATTCAGCCGCTGTCCACTTTGGGTCACACTAATCGCACATTCAACCGGATTCGGAACTGGAAACTGGCGGGTTATTGCCTGTAGGGTGAGGGGCGCGCAACAAAACCACCGAAAGGCCAGACACGTGGACATAGGACACCGATTGCAGACGATCCGCCTCGAACGCGGCTTGTCGCAACGCGAACTCGCAACCCGTGCGGGGCTGACCAATGGCACAATCTCCTTGATTGAACAAAACAAGACGAGCCCCTCTGTGGCCTCGCTCAAACGGCTCCTTGACGCTATTCCGATGAGCATCGCGGAATTCTTTGCAACTTTAGAAGACTCCGAGCGCCCGAAGTATTTTTATACGGCTGATGAATTCACCGAAGTGGCCCCTCAAACGGGTCATGCTCCTCTTTCCCTGCGCCAGTTGGGCAATGCAAGCAGTCACACCCTGCAACTGCTTGATGAATGCTATCCGGCGGGCGCGGACACAGGCCCCGATCTGCTGACACATACAGGCGAGGAAGCAGGTATTGTTGTCGCGGGTGAAATCGAAATTACGGTCGCAGACCAGATCAAAGTATTGAAGTCCGGCGAGGGCTATCTGTTTGACAGCAGGCAGCCGCATCGCTTTCGCAATATCGGCCTCGAGACCTGCCGGATCATTAGCGCCTGCACGCCCCCGACGTTCTAGACCGTTTGTCCCGCAATATTTGGGTTGCGGGCCGCACTGATCGGGCACCTAAATGGGTGTGCCGACAGCTTTTAGCGTCAAAATGCCGAATTGGGGGCAAGAGGGGGCGGTGCATTGTTATGGTTTCGCCCTGCCGCAAGGCCATCAACGGCAGGCGCTGCGCCGAAGCCTATTCGGCATTGTCCATCTCCAACGCCTTGCGCATTTTCCTCACAAACACCGCCCGCGCTTTTTCGTCTGCCGCCTCGTGAAAGCCGTCGCGCAGCGCGTTGACCAGTTCTGCGAGGTCGTTATCCCAATCAGGCGATTTCGGTTTAACCTCTTTGATGCGCTGGGTGTCAGCAGGCCTCAAGGTCGGGCGCCCTGCCGCGGATAAAGTGACCTCGTCATCGAGCTCGGGCATGATCACAAGCGCGGGATCAATCCCGAGCGCGACCACTTTGTCTTGCAGGGCGACGATCTGGTCTTCTTCGCCGTGGGTGAGAAACACCCCCTTACGAATGGGTTTGCGCTCGACAATCCAGCGGGCCAGTTCCGCGCCATCTGCATGTCCCGAATAGGCGTCCAGATTGCGGATCTTGGCTTTCACCTTGATCTGCTCCCCTTGGATCGTCACATATTTCGCGCCTTCGCTGATCAACCGCCCCATGCTACCGGTCGCCTGATACCCGACGAACAGAACCGTCGCCTTTTTCTGCCAGAGCCATTGCTTGAGATGGTGGCGGATACGCCCCGCATCGCACATGCCACTGGCCGCCATGATGATCGCGCCACCCGTGATCTTGGCGATCCGCTTGCTTTCGTCTGTGGTTTCGGTCGGATGGATGAGCGGGCTGTTCAAAAGCTGGGGACTTGCGGCAAAGTTTTCCAAATCGCCAGCATGCTTTTGGAACACTTTGGTCACGCGGATCGCGAGAGGGGAATCGAGAAAGATCGGCACGCTGGGGATATCTCCTGCCGCTTGCAGCGCCAAAATATCCGTGATCAATTCCTGCGTCCGCTCCACGGCAAAAACGGGAATCAGTAACATTCCCTCGTCAGCCAGCGCCTTTGCGACCTCCACTAGCAAGGCTGCGCGGCGCTCTGCCACCGATGTCTCCGGCCGCTCGCGGTCCCCGTAGGTGGCTTCCGAGATGACATAGTCAAAATCAGCGGGGGCATCCGGATCGGGATGAAACAATTTATTGTCAGGGCCGATATCCCCCGAGAACAAAAGCCGCAGCGGCTGCCCCTGCTCTTGGTCGATTTCAATCTCAATCGAGGCGGACCCCAGAATATGCCCCGCATTCCAGAACCGCGCCCGCACATCGGGGCTGACAGTCACCCAGTCCTCGTACTCCACAGCCACAATATGCGTCAAACAGGCTTCGGCATCCTTGCGGGTATAGATCGGCGACACTTCAGCCTTGCCGCGACGCTGGTTGCGCCGGTTGCGATGCTCGACTTCCATTTCTTGGATGTAGCCGCTGTCGGGCAGCATAAAGGTCAGCAAATCTTTGGTGCCTTCGGTGGCATAAATGCGGCCGCTGAACCCTGTCTTAGTCAGTTTTGGCAGCAAGCCCGAGTGGTCGATATGCGCATGTGTTTGCAGCACGAAATCGATTTTTTCGGGCGCGAACGGGAAGGGTTCATAATTCAGCGCCCTGACGTGCTTGGGCCCCTGAAACAGGCCGCAATCCACCAGAAACGTGCTTTGCGGCGTCTGCAAAAGATAGCACGACCCGGTCACATGCTTTGCTGCGCCACAAAATTTCATTTTCACATCAGTCACTTAAAATGCTCTCCGCCTCAGCTTCCAGTCTGTTGACCTGATTAGACTGAGCCATGCACAAAAATACGTTGATGTGGATCAATCCCAACTTGTATTGCTATTGCTACTATGGAGCCGTACGATTGATAGATGGGAGTTCCGGTGATGAAGACAGCTTATTTAAGAGGCTTCCTTTGCGCGTTTGGTGTCGTCGTGGCGCTCCCTTTGTCGGCACAAGAAAAACCCACCGACCTCGAAATCCTGGACGCTTGGCTTGCCTCGCCGCATGCGGATTCAACCGCAGAGGCCTTTCGGCACTGGGATACCGAGGGCGAAATTCCCGGCACTTGCGCCGTTTGTCACTCGACGGCGGGGGTCATCGACTACCTGAGCACGCCGCCCGCGTCTGCGGCTGTCATCGGTCATAGTGTCCCGATCGGGTCTTCGATTGAATGCGCGGCCTGCCACAATGACAACGCCAAGGCATTGGACAATGTGCTGTTTCCCAACGGGCAAACCGTCAGCATCCCCAATAGCGGTGCCATTTGTGCCGTGTGCCATCAGGGCCGCAGCGCGATGGATCGGGTGGATGCCAGCATTCTGGATCTGGACGAAGACACCGTTTCCCCCGACCTTCCCTTCATCAACATTCACTATGCCGCCGCGGCCTCGACCCAATTGGGCGGCACTGTGCGCGGTGGATACCAATATGCGGACCGCACCTATGCCGGTCCATTTGCCCATGTCGCAGGGCTCGACACCTGCATTGCCTGTCACGACCCCCATAAGACAGAAGTTGCGCTGGAAAGCTGCACAAGCTGCCACGCGGGGGTCACTGACTTCCGTGCGATCCGGACCACCCAGCTTGATATCCTGATGAACGGCGATACGACGGCTGGCATCGGAGAGGTGGTCGCGACCCTGCATCAAAAACTGGCGGCCGCAATTATGGTTTACGCCAAAGAGGTCGGCGGCACGCCCATCGCCTATACCGATGCCGCCTACCCCTATTTCTTTAGCGACCTTAATGAAGATGGCGTGGCCGATAGCATCGAGGCTGTCTTTCCGAACCGCTATCAATCATGGACACCGCGCCTGTTAAAGGCGGCCTATAACTATCAGTTTGTCGCCAAGGACAAAGGCGCGTTCGCGCATAACCCGCACTATGTCATCCAACTGATGATCGACAGCATCGAGAACCTTGCCGACGTGGCCGCTGTTGATGCAACAAGGCTTGCGCGGCCTTGAAGACGTGACAGTGCATTTTGAGCTTCGCAATGGCGTGACCTTGCCGGCAACAGCAAAGCCCCAAGGCCCCCCGATAGATCGAAGCGCGGTCAGCGCAATTGCGCTGCTTGGCGACGACTATCCGGGCGTGATTTTTGACCTTCGCGTGCAAGAAGGAGACGTCGTGCACGCAGGCCATACGCTTTGCGTGGATCGTCAGCGCCCTGAAATCTGCTTTGTTGCAGCGGCAAGCGGGCAAGTGCGCCGGATCACGCTTGGCGCAAGACGGCGGTTGAAAATGCTCGAGATCTTAGCCTCAGGCGACAGCGCCATCACCTTTGACGTGGATAAGTGTGGCAACGACGCGCCCGCCCTGCGCGCACTCTTGCTGAAAAGCGGCGCCTGGACCGGTTTTCGCACCCGCCCCTTTGGCTTGATCCCCCCACCAGATGCCACCCCCGCCGCCATTTTCGTGACTGCAACAGAGGCTCATCCGCAAGCCCCTGACCCGCGCCGTGTTCTCGCCCCGCATCTCGCTGGTTTTCAGCGCGGAACGGAGGCGCTTTTGCAACTGACACGCGGCCCCGTCGTGGTTTGCCAGCGGCAAGGCGCACCGCTGCTTGCACAAGACGGCAGACTTAAAATCGCGACCTTTGCCGGCCCCTACCCTTCGGGTGATGCGGGGCCGCAAATCCACCGCATAATGCCCGTTTCGCGTCAAAGGGTCGTGTGGGAAATCGGGTATCAGGAGGTGGTGGCGATCGGGCATCTTTTGGCGAGCGGACGTATCATGACCACGAGAACCGTCACCGTCTGCGGCCCTAATACCACCGCCCCGCTCATGATGACAGCGCCACTTGGCGCAAAACTATCGGAGATCGCCCAAGCGACGGAGGCTTCGGCTCTGTTGTCAGGGTCTCTCTTACGAGGTCATAAAACCGCGTATCTGCAACGCCGTGACCTGCAAATCACGGCCCTGAACGGCGATGCGATCGCCCTGCCCGCCCGACCGTTTTGGCGTCGGTTGATGGAGGCGCTGCCAACCGCACCACTTGGCGCAACGCTTCCACTGGAAGCCTATGAGCGCGCGTTTCCGTTCGATATTCTCCCCGCCCCCTTGCTGCGCGCCTTGGCGATCTGCGATGTGGACACCGCCGAGCGGCTTGGCTGCCTTGAGCTATTGGAAGAAGACTTGGCGCTGCTCAGCAGGATGTGTCCGTCTGGGCAGGACTACGGCCAGCTTTTGCGCCACATGTTTCAACTGATGTCCAAGGAGCGGACTGCATGATTTCTGCGCCTCCACCACAGTGGAATGCTCACCGCGTAACGGCGGTGACTTGCGCCGCACTTTTGCCGCCGCTGATCACCGGCCTTATCATGGGCGGGCTTGCGGAATTCGGCACATTCGGTCTCGCGCTTTTGTTAGGGATTTTATGGCCCTTGCTGTTTTCAGTCCTGCGCAGGTCTGTGTTCAATTGGCATGGCCCGATCACGGCCATGGTTTTCGCACTCCTGTTGCCAGCCTCAACGCCACTCTGGCAGGCGGCCCTCGCGCTCTCCTTTGGCCTTGTGTTTGGTAATTTGATATTTGGCGGTCATGGGAGGAGTTTTTTGAATGGAGCGACCGTCGGATTGGCATTTTTGCTGTTCTCCTTTCCTGCAGCGCCATCCAATGACGCAATGCCGCAGGTCGCGCTTGCCGCAGCTTTCAGCGGCGCTATCCTCATGGCCGCGGGGCTGCTGTCATGGCGTATCGTGGCGGGATTTGGCCTGTGTCTCGCGGCGCTTTTGCAGGTCGTTCCAGCCTCTCCCGATGAACACGATCTGCAAAACGCGAGCTTCATTCTCGGCCTTGTCTTTCTGATCGGCGATCCTGTCGCGGGGGCGAGCACGCATCTGGGGCGCTGGCTCTACGGGGCATTGGCAGCGGCGCTGGTTGTCGTGCTTGGTCAGGCAGGCGACGGGTTTGGGGCCTTGCCTGCGGTTGTTTTTGGCGCGCTGCTCGCCAGCATCTTTGCGCCCTTGCTCGACCAGATCGCCATTCACGCCAATCAGCGGCGCAGGGCAAGGAGGCAGTCGCTTGAGCCATAAGTCCCCCCTCGCACTTTGGCGCAGATTTCTCGCCCTGCCCAATGACAGCCGGGCCAAAACCCTTGGCGTCGCATTTCTCGTGTCCCTTGTGGCCGCCATTGCGGTCTCCACGACTGCCGTTGTCCTCAAGCCGCGCCAAGACGCCCATATCCAAGCGGTGCGCGAGGCAAGGCTTGCCGCGATGATCGCCACCCTTCCAGGCTTGGCTGATGTAATGCGCGAGACCGGCGCCGAAACACTTGAGACTGTGATCGTCGCACTCGACACCGGCGCAATAGCCCCCGATATCGACGCCGCACAATTCGATTTTCTCGCCGCCCAAACCGATCCGGCACAGGGTCAGCCGCTTGCAGCCGCCAATGACATCGCCTTGATCGGACAACGCCCCGACTTCGCGCCCGTCTATCTGCTGCGCGGTGCGGATGGCTTGGCGCTTGTGGTTCTGCCGGTCTATGGCAAAGGCTATCAGTCCATGATCCGCGCCTATCTTGCCCTGCACCCAGATCTGCGCACAATTGCGGCGCTCAGCATTTATGAACAGGGCGAAACGCCGGGGCTTGGCAGTCGCATTTCCGATCCCGCGTGGCAGGCGCTTTGGGCGGGCAAGCAGACCACCGATGCGCAAGGCCAAGTCACGATCACGGTCATGCGTGGCGCCGCGACATCGGCCTTGGAAGTCGACGGGATCACGGGCGCAACAAGATCAACGACGGGCGTGAGCAACTTTGTGCGGTTTTGGCTTGGAAGCAAAGGCTTTGGCCCGTTCCTTACACGCCTGAAAGCAGGGGAGTTCTGACAATGCGCACATCCAGCCTGCACCATCTGACCGCGCCTTTGATCGACAACAATCCCGTCACGCTGCAAATGCTGGGGATTTGTTCGGCGCTTGCAGTCACGACCTCGCTGGACACCGCGCTGATCATGAGCCTCGCCTTAATCGGCGTGCTTGCCGCAGCCAGCACCCTCATCAGCCTGATCAGGCGACATCTGCCCGCCTCGATCCGGCTTGTCGTGCAGATCACTATCATTGCGTCCTTGGTGATTGTCACCGATCAACTGCTGCGCGCCTTTGCCTTCGAGATCAGTCAACGTTTGTCGGTTTTTGTGGGGCTGATCGTGACCAATTGTATCGTACTGGGGCGCGCTGAAGCCTTTGCAATGCACCACCCTGTTTGGCCGAGCTTTCTTGACGGGGTCGGCAATGGCCTTGGCTATGGGCTGATCCTGATGATTGTCGCGACCATTCGTGAACTGCTTGGATCAGGGACACTTTTTGGCATGACCGTGCTCCCCTTGGCAAGCGATGGCGGCTGGTTTGAACCTTTGGGTTTTATGCTTTTGGCCCCCAGCGCATTTTTCATCATCGGGGGTCTGATCTGGGCAATCCGCGCCCGTAACCCCGCGCAGGTCGAGGCCAATGATTTCCCGATCGTCACGCAGACGGCGGAGGATCAGCCATGATCGACATCCTCGTCAAATCCGTGTTTCAGGAAAACCTCGCCCTGACGTTCTTTTTGGGGATTTGCACCTTCTTGGCGGTCTCCAAACGGGTCGAGACCGCCTTGGGCTTGGGCGCGTCTATGATCGTGGTGCAATCGCTCACTGTGCCGATCAACTATCTGATTTTTCAGGGTCTTTTGATTGAGGGCGCATGGGGCTGGGCCGGATTGCCCGAGGTCGATTTAACATTCCTCAAACTGATTTGCTTTATCGGTGTGATTGCGGCGTTTGTACAAGTTCTGGAAATGTCGCTGGATCGCTTTGCTCCGTCCCTGCACCAGAGTCTGGGGGTGTTCTTGCCGCTGATCACCGTCAATTGTGCCATTCTCGGTGGCAGTTTGTTTATGGTCGACCGACGCTATGACTTCAGCGAAAGCGTGGTCTATGGCATCGGCAGCGGCATCGGCTGGGCTCTTGCCATCGTGGCCTTTGCGGCCATCCGAGAGCGCATGCGCTACGCCGATGTGCCCGATGGCTTACGCGGTCTCGGGCTCGCCTTCATCGTCACGGGCCTCATGTCGATGGGCTTTTCGGCCTTCGTGGGGGTCAGCCTGCCATGACCGAAGTTCTCCTCGGCAGCCTCGTTTTTGTGACCATCGTCTTGCTTCTTGCAACTTCGGTCTTGGTCGCGCGCGTGCTCCTCATCCCGTCCAAGCCCGTGACGATCACCCTCAACCAAGACCGGACCATCACGGCACAAAGCGGAACAAAGCTGCTCACGGCGCTTGGCGACGCCGGGATTTCGATCCCGTCTGCTTGCGGTGGCGCGGGCACCTGCGGGCAATGTCGTGTGCAGATCGTCAACGGTCCTCCCGTCGTCGCACAAACCGAGACAGCGCTCCTGTCGCGGCGCGATCTTGCACAGGGCTTGCGGCTGGCGTGCCAAACGACCTTGCGCGCGGATATGTCCATTGTTCTGCCCGATACCGTGCTGGACGCAAAGACATGGGACTGTCGCGTGGCTTCAAGCCGCACGATTGCGCCGCTTATTCGCGAAATCGTCCTGGAGGTGCCCAAGGATGAACCTTTCACGTTTACACCTGGCGCCTTCGTGACAGTCACGGCACCCGCCTATGATATGCGATTTGCCGATTATGACATCGCCCCAGAGCACCAAGCCGCATGGGACGAGATGGAACTGGACGGTCTGACCGCCTCCAGCAAATCGCCAGAAACCCGTGCCTATTCCATTGCCACACCTGCCAGCGATACGCAGGGACATATCGTCCTGTTGATCCGTCTGGCCTTGCCACCGCAGGGGCTGACAGATTGCCCGCCCGGCATCGTCTCGTCCTGGCTGTTTGGCCTGCGCGCAGGCGACAGTGTCACCCTGTCTGGCCCTTTTGGGACATTCGCCGCACAAGATAACGACCGCGAGATGGTCTTCATCGGCGGCGGCGTCGGAATGGCACCGCTGCGTGCCATCATTACCGATCAGCTGGACAACAAACAGACAACGCGCAAGATCAGCTTTTGGTTTGGCGCGCGCAGCCTCGTGGACCTGTTCTACGAGGAAGAGTTCGAGCGCTTGGAAAATGCCTACCCGAATTTCAACTGGACTGCGGCGCTCTCGGACCCTACCCCAGATGATGACTGGCACGGAGAGACGGGTTTCATCCACGAGGTCGCCCTGCGCTCCGGGCTAGCCCGCCACCCTGCCCCGCATAATTGCGACTACTATCTTTGCGGCCCGCCGCCGATGATCAAAGCCGTTCTCGCGATGCTGGATGATTTGGGCGTCGATCCCGACCGGATATTCAACGATGATTTTGGAGCCTGACAGATGACACTCACACGGCGCACCTTTCTTGCAGGCACAACCGGTTCGCTCATCGCAACAACGCTTTGGGCGCAAACAGGCGATATCGTCAAAATCGCAGGCCCCGCATTTGGCGCGCATTGGCGTGTTAGCCTGCCCTTCGACATTGAGACCGACGCGGTTGTCGCAGAGGTCACCGAGATCATTGGCGCGGTCGATATGATGATGTCGCCCTTTCACCCCTCGTCTGAAATCTCGATTTTCAACCAGACCCGGACCATCGCGACATTCCTTGTGTCTGCTGACATCATTACAACGGTGCTTGAGGCCAGACGGATTGCAGAACTGACCCAAGGGGCCTTTGATCCGACCTTGGGCGGGGTCGTTGGACGCTATGGATTTGGCCCGATAACAAGTGCCCCAGCCGGGGCCTTTGCTGATCTCGCCATCACCGGAACGGGGCTGCGCAAAGCCCATGCCGCGCAGACGCTTGATCTGTGTGGCATCGCCAAAGGCTTTGCCTTGGACCGTATCGCAGCGGCGCTGCGGCAGCTTGGCCATCAGGACTTCTTTGTCGAACTTGGCGGCGAGGTTTTTGCGCAAGGACAGCATCCGCAAGGACGCAGATGGCAGGCAGGACTGGAGCGGCCAGCGGCTGGCGACCGGACACTGCAAGGCACTGTGACCGTGGCGCATGAAGCGCTGGCAACGTCAGGCGATCTGGTGAACAGCTACCTCTACGACGACCGTCGCTATTGTCACATCATCGACCCGCAAAGCCAGCAACCCACCCAAAGCGCGCTTGCCTCCGTCAGCGTCTTTGCGCCGCGTGCCATGACGGCAGATGCTTTGGCGACGGCGCTCTATGCGATGGGGCCACATGACGGCGTGGACTTTGCCAGACGCCACCAGATCCCCGCGCTTTTCCTCACGCGGAGCCCATCGGGGCTCATTGAGACGATGACGCATGATTTCTCTGACCGATATACGGGATAGGCGGCTTTGGCGACTTTCATTCTGGCATTCGGTATCATCTGCACCGCGTTTTTGGCGCTCTGTCTGGGGGTGATTTTCGGGCGCGCGCCAATCAAAGGGTCCTGCGGAGGGATCGCCTGCATCCCCGGATCCGATTGCGTAGCCTGCCCGCACAAACAGCACGACGAGCGCGATATAACTTAAATTTAATCCATTTTACCGCTGAATTTCTGGTGCGGTTCCGCAATCTTCACAGGTTCTTAAAAACTGGTCCGCGATCTGTCTGGTCACGATAGGCCATCATCATTCAGGGACCAGTAAGACGCAAAAACATTCGGAATTTGGCTTTTCGTTATTGCAACCCCGCTGGGAAGTATCGGGTCCGCAGAGAGGCTTTGCATCGGTGGGACGGGGGCCGCTCTGGGGTCGATGGCACGGTTGGGCGATGCCTTTCAAAGCCTGTATCCAGACACGACGATTGATATCCTCACCGAGCCTCGGCAGTAGCGGTGGGATCAAGGCAACGGTGGCCGGCGCGATCGACATTGGCTTAAGCTCACGCGATTTGAAAGATAACGAACAAGTGGATGGCACCTCGGCCCGGATATTTGCCTACACGCTGCTCGCTTTCGTCGCCTCCGTCAACACGACGATCAATAACGTCACGACGCAGGACCTCGTGGACTGAAGTGGTCCGGCAAATTCGGACAAGGTTAAAAAGGCAGAGAACAAGGACGGCGAGATCAAGGAGCTTCATGCCAAGATCGGCCAGCTCGCGGTGGAGAATGGTACGGGGGCTTACGCGGCCCCGCAGGGGCCACGGTCCCCCTAGTTTGTCACAAGGGCTAAAGCGATGCGCCCGTCTGAACGCCGCGAGATGATCCACAAAGATGATATAAAACTGAGCCTGACGCGCCAGTGTAAGCTGCTCAAGATCAGCCGTTCGTCGATCTATTACACGCCGGTTGTGGTGAATGCCGAGACACTTAAGCTGATGCATGAGATTGATCGGATATTTACGAAATACCCGGTCTTTGGCAGCCGCCAGATCGCGGCTTACCTTCCTCAGTCTGGCTTCTCAGCCGGACGGCATCGCCTGCGTCGCCTGATGAACATCATGGGATTGCAGGCCCTCGACAAAGGGCCGAACACGCGCAAGAAGCCCCCACAGCACCGCATTTATCGCTCGCCATTGTGCTTGAACCAATGGCGCGCAAAGTGCTGTCCTAGCGGCGGTCACATACGC
>CBFHTU010000045.1:0-18935 GCA_965658825.1 Yoonia sp. | reverse complement strand
GAACAATCAGCCGCCGCCTTAAGGCCAAAGACCAAAGCGACCACTCGGCCCCTGATGCAGATTTACTGGATGCGGCCCATTTACTGATCGAAAGCTTGGAAATACAGGTTACAGAAAAAACCACTGAGATTGACGGATACGTTGAATTAAGCGAGGCCTCCGAGGCTCGCGCTCTTGCTGCTGAGCAAGAAAACCGCTCGTTGTTGTTTAAGGTCCGACAGTTAAAGGATGCCCTATCGAAGGGAGGTGAAACATCGACTGAAGAGCCTCCGTTACCTTTGGAATGGGGCGAATTCGCCGATTGGCTAGACCAAACCTATCCAGACCGAGTGCTTTTAACACCATCTGCGCGCCGTATGCTTAAATCACCTGAGTATGAGAATGTTGAATTGGTGGCCCGTTCCATAATTTGGTTGGCATCGGAACACCACGAAACGCGCGTCAACGGCGGAGGCTCACTTAGGGATGTCACAGTCGAGAACGGGATCATAAATGCGTCTTGTGGCGGCGACACCTATCCCACTGATTGGAAAGGCAGGCGCTATAACGTTGATTGGCACATCAAAACCAACGGCAATTCTCGCGACCCCAAGCGTTGCCTACGCATTTACTATTTCTGGGAAAACGAAACCCAACAGACGATCATTGACCACTTGCCATCGCATCGCCGAACAAATGCAACGTAAAGTCAGTTAGAAAATGGCCCGCAGAAGCATCACAAATGAAGAAATTGGCCTGATCAAAACTATGCTGGGCCGAGGAATGCGGAACCAGGACATCCAGTTCTACTTCAACCGGCAAGAACGCCCCGTGAACTCGGGCCGCATTACTGGGATCAACGCGGGCAACTATGGACCTGAGGTTCCAGTGGCGACTGAGCCTGCGCTAGATGCCTTTCTAAGCAGTTTTGCGCCTGCCGAGGTTGGGGTAGTCATTGAGGCCGGAGCACCCCGCGAACCAACCTTGGCCGAAAGCGCTCTTAGCCTCTTTATCCAAAACGACAATGGTAACTGGTATCTCGCAGACGGGGAAACGTCAGATCAGGAATGCAAAGCGCAATTCGAACCGCGCCGCATGGAACCAATCATCCGCGCTATTGCTGCATTGGCAAACAACCGGGGCGGTTTCATCTTCATCGGGATCCAAGACGCTGAAAGCCGTGTCGTCGGAATGCCTGACACGGCTTTTCAAGATACTGATATTGTGCGGATCACGGACAAGGTGAAAATCTTGCTGACACCTACACCCAGCTTTCGTAAGGAAGTTATCGACGTAGGGGGGCATCTAATCGGTGTAATCCACGTCGAAAAGTATCCGACACCGCCCGTGATTGTGTGTCGTGATGCAAATGGTCTAGAGGATGGCACCATCCTGTTTCGGTATCCTGGTCAGTCAGGAAAGATAAAATTCGGCGATCTACTTGCAATGCTGCGCGAACGTGACAGGGCAACAACGCAAACCCTGTTGGCCAGTGCAAACCGATTGAGTGAAATCGGCGCGGACAAGGCACTAATCGTGGATACGGATAAAGGGGTGTTGGACGCAGGCGCGAAACGTATCGTGATCGATCGTGCCCTAGCGGATCAGCTTCAGTTTATCCGCGAAGGCGAGTTTGAAGAACAGGCAGGTGCAACTGCACTACGGTTGGTCGGCGATGTTCACACTGTGGACCAAGAGGGGCAAGTCATTGAGCGCATTGAAGGGCAAGCTCTGGATGCCGAAACGGTGTTGATGGCATATCTCATTCGTGAAGACGTTCGTTCACCAATGCAGTATGTAAGTGTTTCAGCCAAGGTTCAGCGTCAATGGATTCCACTTTTCTACTTTGTCCGTCTCGCGGGTGGAGATCGGAATGCTGCGATCGGCGAACTCGAAGCGACGAATGCAGTCTATCGCGTGTCGAAAGAAAACGCTCTCGAAAGGCTGCGCGGGCGGCGCTCGGCTTTTGAACCTCCTGGGGGCGCGATTGTGGAGGTTGTTGCAGAATTACAGGCTGGTCAATTTGACACTTTACGTGATCAGTTCACTGATGCCCAAATCGTGCGCGGCATTCGTGGATTGCAAGAAGGTGTGCGACCGGACGTAAGGCTATTCGATCTGTTGCGCGAGATCTATCGAGATGCTGGCGGGGACGCAAATGTCAGAAGTGGTGTATTCCGCGCGGCGGCAAGACTCGATGAGCTTGAAGATGCTGCACGAACCGACTGAGCAAACCACTTCTAACTCATGATGAATACTTGCACCGCGACGAAACTTAAGGCCCAGAAAAAAGGCAAGGCGTATCCAAGCCTGATGTAACGCGATTGCACCCGATCAGCGGAGGCGGTTCGGACCTCTATTGAAGGCACCTAACTTCCACCGAGATTACACCGCAGATCGTCCGATCGGCAGACACAAGATAAGATTGGCCTCTAGTTGGCACATAGGTTGCAATACATGCATAAAAAAGGGGCCCCCTAAGGGACCCCGTTAGTTTTGCTGATCAGGCTCGTGATTATACCGCTCGTGTTTTTTGCCTGTGGCCTGATCTGCACCGAGGGCGAGCGCACCCGCCCCGGATCCTTTTTATTCAGTTTTCAGCGCTTGGGAGCAGGTTTGCCCCGATCCGGGACGAGTTAGCCCCGATTTGGGAGGACCGATGGTCCGACCTACAGATCGCGCCCAATACCTTAGCTGCACCCGGACGTACCGCCACATGTGTTGCACTTCATGCAGGTGCCGTTGCGCACCAGTGTGTAGTTGCCGCATTCACCACAAGGGTCGCCCTCATAGCCCTGCATCTTCGCTTTGTCGCGCGCAGAGATCCCTGTGGCTGTGGTCGTGCCGGACGACAGCGACGTTTCGGGTTTCATCGCAACTGCCGTATTGCCCATAGCCGTGTCCAAAGCGCTATCCAAGCTGGCGTTCATGCCGCCCTGCAACAGTGTCAACTCATGTGGCATCCGCTTGCGCAGGTAGCCTGTGGAGCTGATCTGTCGCAGCACTTCGAGCGATTTATTCGCTGCCGCCTCAGACGGTGACTTGATGTTGGACATCCCTTCCATCTCGCCAAGCCCGATATCATCGAAGGCGGCGCCTTCCGGCTTCACATGCGCCAGATCGGTGCGGTCCAGATAGGACACGGCCAACTCGCGGAAGATGTAGTCGAGGATCGACGTGGCATTCTTGATGCTGTCGTTGCCCTGCACCATACCCGCAGGCTCGAACTTGGTGAAAGTGAAGGCGTCGACGAACTCTTCCAGCGGCACGCCGTATTGCAGGCCCACCGATACAGCGATCGCAAAGTTGTTCATCATGGCGCGGAAGCCAGCGCCCTCTTTATGCATATCGATGAAAATTTCGCCAAGCTTGCCGCCCTCGTATTCGCCCGTGCGCAAGTAGACCTTATGGCCCCCGACGATAGCCTTCTGGGTATAGCCCTTACGGCGCTGCGGCATCTTCTCGCGCTCGCGGTTGCGGATTTCCTTGATGATGATCTTTTCAACGATCTTCTCGGCCAGAACCTTGGCCTTCTCGTGCTGGGAGCCGCTCTCAAGCGTTTCCATCGCCTCGTCATCATCCTCGACCAAGGACGCCGCCAATGGCTGCGACAGCTTGGAGCCATCGCGGTAAAGCGCATTCGCCTTCACACCCAAGGACCACGACAGCTCGTAGGCCTTCTGGCAGTCCTCGATTGTCGCGTCATTTGGCATGTTGATCGTCTTGGAGATCGCGCCAGAGATAAACGACTGGGCTGCGGCCATCATGTAGATGTGGCTGTCAACGCTCAGATAACGCTTGCCTTTTTTACCGCAAGCATTCGCGCAATCAAACACGGAATAGTGCTCTTGCTTGAGGTGCGGCGCACCTTCCAGTGTCATTGTGCCACATACGTGGTCATTGGCGGCCTCGATGTCCTGCTTGGAGAACCCGAGGTGGCGCAGCAGATCAAAGGTCGGATCGTTCAGCTTGAGCGCAGGGATCCCCAGCGTCTTGGTGCAGAACTCCTCGCCCAGCGTCCACTGGTTGAACACAAAGCGGATGTCGAACGCGGCCTTGAGCGAGCCTTCGATCTTGTCCAATTCGGCCTGTCCAAAGCCATGGCCGATCAGCGACGTGGTGTTGATCGCAGGCGCTTGCCCGATCGATCCGTGACCCACAGCATAGGCAATGATTTCTTCGATTACAGCCGAGCCATAGCCGAGCTTTTCCAGCGCAGCCGGCACCGACTGGTTGATAATCTTGAAATAGCCGCCACCTGCCAGCTTCTTGAACTTAACCAGCGCAAAGTCAGGCTCGATCCCTGTCGTGTCACAATCCATGACCAGACCAATCGTACCCGTTGGGGCAATCACAGACACTTGCGCGTTGCGGTAGCCGTGCTTTTCGCCCAGCTCCAGTGCCTCGTCCCATGCGGATACGGCAATCTCGGCTAACCGGATATCGGGGCAGTTGGCATGATCCAGCGGAACCGGTTTTACATCAAGGCCTTCGTAGCCGTCCTTCATACCAAGCGCCGCATTGCGGTGGTTGCGAATGACGCGCAACATATGCGCCTCGTTCTTCTTATAACCCGCAAAAGCCCCCAACTCACCCGCCATCTCGGCAGATGTCGCATATGCAACCCCTGTCATGATCGCCGTCAGTGCAGCGCCCATCGCGCGGCCCTCATCGCTGTCGTAGCCAAAGCCCATGTTCATCAGCAAACCGCCGATGTTGGCATAGCCCAGACCCAGCGTGCGGAAATCATAAGACCGCTGCGCAATCGCCTTGGACGGAAATTGCGCCATCATCACGGAAATTTCGAGCGTCACCGTCCAAAGACGGGTCGCATGCATATAGTCTTCAACCTGGAACTCGCCGTCCGCATAGAACGTCAGCAGGTTCATCGACGCGAGGTTACAGGCCGTATCGTCAAGGAACATATATTCCGAGCAAGGGTTCGACCCACGGATCGCGCCATCTTCGGGGCAAGTGTGCCACGCGTTCACAGTGTCATGATACTGGATACCCGGATCGGCACAGGCCCAAGCGGCGTGACCCACAGTTTCCCACAAATCGCGTGCGCGAATGATCTTGGCGACCTCACCGTTCTTGCGGTTGACCAGCTTCCAATCGTCGTCGTTCTCAACGGCCTTGAGGAAAGCATCTGTCACACGGATCGAGTTGTTGGAGTTCTGACCGGAAACAGACGAATAGGCCTCGGAATCCCAATCGGTGTCATATGTCGGGAACTCGATCGACGTGTGACCCTGCTTTGCATAATCCAGAACCCGCTTCACATATGTCTCGGGGATGCAGGCCTTTTTCGCTGCGCGAACAGCACCTTGCAAGCCTTCGTTCACCTTGGTGTCATAGGCATCATTGACCGCGCCATCCCAGGCCTTGATCGCCGCAAAGATCGCGTTCAGGTGACGCTCGTGCATCTTGGAGCCAGCCACGATAGAGGCAACTTTCTGCTCTTCGATGACCTTCCAGTTGATGAATTCTTCGATATCCGGGTGGTCGGCGTCAACAATAACCATCTTGGCCGCACGGCGTGTCGTGCCGCCCGATTTGATCGCACCAGCAGCGCGGTCACCAATCTTGAGGAACCCCATGAGCCCCGACGACTTGCCACCGCCTGACAGGCTCTCGCCCGCCGCGCGCAGGCTGGAAAAGTTCGTGCCAGTGCCAGAGCCGTATTTGAACAGACGTGCCTCACGGACCCAAAGATCCATGATCCCGCCGTCGTTTACCAGATCGTCAGATACGGACTGGATAAAGCAAGCATGCGGCTGCGGGTGCTCATAAGACGACTTCGACGCGGTCAGCTTGCCTGTCTGATAATCGACATAGTGGTGACCCTGTGCAGGACCATCGATACCGTAGGCCCAGTGCAAACCTGTGTTGAACCACTGCGGGCTGTTTGGCGCGGCACGTTGTGTGGCCAACATATAGCGCATCTCGTCGAAATAGGTGCGGGCGTCTTCCTCGGACGTGAAATAGCCGCCCTTCCAGCCCCAATAGGCCCAAGCGCCAGCCAAGCGGTCAAATACCTGCTTGGCAGAGGTCTCACCACCAAATGTAGCCCCTTCGGCAGGCTCGGAGCGCCACAAGAATGCAGGCACGCCCTTTTCTTTCACCTTCTTCATTTCAGAAGGCACACCCGCCTTGCGGAAATATTTCTGGGCGATGACATCAGAGGCGACCTGGCTCCAATCTTGCGGAATTTCACAATTATCGAGCTTGAAAACAACCGTGCCATCGGGATTGCGAATTTCCGATGTCGTTGTCTTGAATGCGAGCGCTGCATAGGCATCTTTGCCAGCTGTTGTGAAATTGCGTTCGATTTTCATAGTCGTCTGCCTCTATCCTGTGCGGCCGACGTTGCGACCTCAAATAAATAAGCATCCCGTTTGAAGGATACTGCGAACGCCAAAACTGAGGCGCGCAACGTGGAGCGTTGAGTCAAATTCGGTCAACCAACCCCTTTCGGCCCTGTAAGATTTGGTGTGAAACCTGATCTTGGAACCTTCGCTGCGCGGATACTACATTTAGTTTCATCTCATCCGGCTTGCACTACCTGACGCATTGCCACCCCCACCGTCAACGGATTTTTAACCCCGAATGTTGATTAAAATTGTTGACCTCACACCATATATTACAGCGCGAAGGACCCGACCGATTCACCCACCGAGTTGTCCACAATTCGTTAACGCCACCAGCATTTTCAGAAACGCAGAGAAACAGGTGACTTAGGTCAAAAGGCTCATCCATCGCCTTAAGTTATCCACTGCGTTGCGCAATAGAATCATTTTGGTCATTAACAATTTTGGACTGTGCAAACCGGCGACACTCCACCCAAGCATGACCCGAGACCTGAAAACGAAAAAACCAGCCCGAAGGCTGGCTTTCGTCCCCATCCGCGTTTGCGGTGGTATGGTCGGGGCGAAAGGATTCGAACCTTCGACCCTCTGTTCCCAAAACAGATGCGCTACCAGGCTGCGCTACGCCCCGACTGGCGCCTGTCTACTGTCAGCAAAACGATTTGAAAACCCCTAAATCGACATTTTATTCACAAGGCGATTTTGCGCCTTCAGAGATCGCTGGATGCTGCAAAATATCGCCAATTTTGATGCCCAAACGCTTGGACAGGCCGCCCGTGATCTCGAGAACATATTTCACGCCCTGCCCGCCATCGATGACTGTTTCATCCATGGGAATCGCATTTTCGTGAATCGCCAGAATCGTGCCATCCGGTGCCGCGAAAAGCATATCCAGCCCGATCAGCGTATTCTTCATCCAGAAGGTCGCATGTTGCGGTTGCTCATAGACAAAGAGCATCCCCGCCATCGTCGGCATTTCCGCGACCTCCATCAGGCCGCGCGCGCGTTCCTGATTGTCATCGGCGACAGATACGGTAAAGCGCGCCTGCCCGAAGTCGCCCATCACGGTCACGCGGTCTTCAGAACACAGCGCAACAGCCGCCGTCGAGGTGACGGCGAGCAAAGTTGCCAGAATCAGAGTTTTCATTTCGAAACGGTTTCCCAACTGACGACATCCACGGCCATGCGGCCGCGCTTTCCGTCAATCAAGCGCAGGCCGATCGCCTCACCTGCCTGCAAATCCGATAATCCGCAGCGGCGCAAGACTTCGACATGCAAAAACACGTCAGCCGGGTCGCCGAACACGTTGGCGAACCCGAACCCTTTGCTCTTGTCGAACCATTTGATTCGAGCAGGCAGCACGGGTTGGGCGGCAATTTGATCGGGTGAATATTCGGCCATATCGCGGAGAGCGGGGCCGCTGTTTGGGTCGACTGGCGGAGCCAGCTTAAGAATAGTAACAGCCTGCATCCCGCGCTCCGATCGCTGGACTTCCATCGTGATGGTCGACCCGTCAACGACCGATCCCTGTCCAAAATTGCGCAAGACATTCGCATGCAACAAAATGTCGGGCCCACCGGCATCGCAAACGACAAAGCCGAATCCTTTACTCGGATCGAACCACTTGACCACCCCACTCATGGTGAGGGTCGGTGTATCGTCGTATTGCACTGTCATAACCTTGTGTACCTTCGACCTACGGGAGTAAGATCGTTGTAATTATTCTGATTGGTACGATCACCACCAGATTACACCAGCAGATTCAAGCCTTAGAATTCACGAAGCGTGAAATTTATGGGTTCAAGCGCTGGATTGACCACGGGTTTTCAGGCGCAGAACGCCGCCACTGAAACCGGTCATGCAACCTGAAGGCGCCATCGGCCCAGAACTCGATTTCGAGGGGAGAAACCCTGAAACCACCCCAATTTTCTGGGCGCCGTGGATGTGTGCCAAGGCTCAAAGTCAGCGCCGCGACCTTGGCCACGAGGCTGGCGCGCCCATCTAGCGGTTGTGATTGCGCTGAGGCATGTGCGCCCAACCGGCTTTTGAGCGATCTGGAGGCAAAATAGGCATCCGCCTGCGGGCCGTTCTCTTGCGTGACGGTGCCGCGCACCCTGATTTGGCGGCGCAACGACTTCCAATGGAGCACAAACGCCGCCTTGCCGCTTTGCAAAATCTCTTGGCCTTTGGCGCTTTCATAATTGGTATAGAAAACAAAGGCGTCGGGTTCGATGTCTTTGAGCAAGACCATGCGCGCATTGGGCATCCCGTCTGCGTCGACGGTCGAAAGCGCGATTGCATTGGGGTCGTTGGGTTCGCTCTTGGTCGCCTCGTCCAGCCAGTGCTGTGCGATTTCAAACGGATCGTCGCCTGCGAAAATTCCTGCGCGGTCACTCATGGCCCTGCCCTCTCTGGTTTCCATTCCACGCTCATGTCTTGTCGTGGCGCTGTCAATCACCTAAACCGATCCTAACAGATGACCAATGCGGGAGCAGGAAAAATGACATCCAATCTGATGCAGGGCAAGCGTGGCCTGATTATGGGGCTGGCCAACGACAAATCCATCGCGTGGGGGATCGCAAAATCCTTGGCCGATGCAGGTGCAGAGCTTGCCTTCTCCTATCAAGGCGATGCGCTCAAGAAACGTGTCGACCCGCTTGCGGCCTCTCTCGGGTCCGACACTGTCTTGCCTTGCGATGTGTCTGACATGGATAGCGTCGATAAACTCTTCGCCGATCTTGAGGCCAAATGGGGCAAGCTCGACTTCATCGTGCACGCCATCGGTTTTTCGGACAAAAACGAATTGCGTGGCCGCTATGTTGACACCTCGCGCCAGAACTTCCTGACCTCGATGGATATTTCGGTGTACTCCTTCACCGCCGTTGTGGCCCGCGCCACCAAAATGATGAACGAAGGCGGTGCCTGCCTGACGCTCACCTATTATGGCGCAGAGCGCGTCATGCCACATTATAATGTCATGGGGGTCTGCAAGGCGGCCCTTGAGGCCTCCGTGCGCTACATGGCCGAAGACCTCGGAAAAGACGGCATTCGTGTCAACGCGATCTCAGCAGGCCCGATCAAGACCCTCGCGGCCTCCGGTATCGGCGACTTCCGCTATATCCTGAAATGGAACGAGCTGAACTCACCACTGCGCCGCACTGTCACCATCGAGGACGTGGGCAAATCCGCGCTCTACCTGCTGTCCGACCTTTCGTCGGGCACCACAGGCGAAGTCCTGCACGTCGATAGCGGCTACCATGTTGTCGGCATGAAGGCCGTCGACGCACCCGATATTTCCACCGTTTAAGGACGACGACTATGACAGACCGCCTGCCCCACGAAAAAGGCTTCCATATCTCTTGGGATCAAATCCACCGCGACAGCCGCGCGCTTGCGTGGCGTCTTGACGGCAAAGGGCCCATTGACGGCGGTTGGAAGGCCGTGGTCGCGATCACCCGTGGCGGCATGGCGCCTGCGATGATTGTGGCGCGTGAACTGGATATCCGGACCGTTGATACAATCTCGGTCAAATCCTATCATTCATCTGGGGGTAAGGCGGACGAGCGTCGCGAGGCCGAAGTGCTGAAATATCCGGACCCCGAGATCATGGGCGACGGCACCGGTATCTTGATCATCGACGATCTGGTCGACAGCGGCAAAACGCTCGAAGTTGTGCGTAAGATGTATCCCAACGCCCATTGCGCCACGGTCTACGCCAAACCACAAGGCGAGCCGATGGTGCATACCTTCATCACGGGCGTGAGCCAAGACACATGGATCTTCTTCCCATGGGATATGGCGCTGCAATATGTCGAACCATACCGCGGGAAAGACTAGGCCGCAGGAAAGACTAGGGTTTTCGTGTCCGCAAGCAATGCGACGCAGGCGGTCAGCAAAAGGGCGCATCCGAGCTTTCTTGCCTGCAGGCTCGGCAAGTGCCTGTTGGAGACGGGGCAAATCTTGGCCGGTCCGGCCCTTGCCCCTTCCCCCCAGCGGCCCCCTCACCGGGCGGGTTCTGTTTGCAGGACTGCGGTGGACCTAACCTGTCTTGGCCTTGGCCTTAACCGGATTTATCGGTTACCAATTCAATAGGTTTGCACATTCCGGCGATATCATGAAGATTGTGTTGTGCGTCATCGACATCTTTGTGATCTGGCTGATTTGGCGCGAATGGATAGCCTATCAAAGGACGACGTAAATGACCCGCACAAGTGCCACCTTCGCCCCGCCTGTTATGGAAGCCCGCCGTTGGCTCGATGGTGTGATCCATCCTGAAGGTCGCCCACTTTTGAATGTCAGCCAAGCGGCACCCGTGGATCCGCCGCCGCTGGTCTTCCGCAAAGCCATCGCCGAGATCGTGCTCAATGACCCCGACGCCCATCTCTATGGCCCTGTCCTCGGCCTGCCTGCCCTCAGGGCAGAAGTGGCCGCGCGCTGGTCCAAAGCTTACGGCGCCCCGATCAGCGACGCTCAGGTCGCTATCACGTCAGGCTGTAACCAAGCTTTCGCGGCCGCCATCGCCACGCTCTGCGATGAAGGCTCCGAGGTCATCGTGCCCGTCCCATACTATTTCAACCATCGCATGTGGCTGGATATGGCCGGCGTGAAAACCGTGCCACTGGATGCAGGCCCGAGCCTGATCCCCGACCCTGAACAGGCCGCATCGCTGATCACGCCGCGCACCCGCGCAATCGCATTGGTCAGCCCCAACAACCCCGCTGGCGTCGAATACCCCTCGGGCACGCTGAAGGCCTTCTACGAGTTGTGCAAATCGCGCAAAATCGCGCTGATCGTCGATGAAACCTACCGCGATTTCGACAGTCGGACAGGCGCGCCGCACAGTCTTTTCCAAGACCCTGACTGGGCTGATACCCTCATTCATCTCTACTCCTTCTCAAAGGCTTACCGCCTGACAGGCCACCGCGTGGGCGCAATGATCGCCTCGGAAGAACGGCTCGCAGAGGTCGAAAAGTTCCTCGACGCCGTCACCATCTGTCCCAACCAAATCGGGCAAAGGGCCGCACTTTGGGGGATGCGGAACCTGGGCGAATGGCTGGCAGGCGAACGCCTGGAAATCCTCGATCGCCGCGCAGCAATCGCAGATAACTTCCCGACGCTGGCGGCCAAAGGCTGGGTGCTGAAGGGCTGTGGCGCATATTTCGCCTATGTGCAGCACCCGTTCGACATCCCGTCCAATGCGCTCGCGCCAAAACTCGTGCGCGACGCGGGCGTGCTGTTACTGCCCGCGACGATGTTCATGCCCGATGAGGTGCCCGGCGGTGCCAACCATCTGCGGATCGCCTTTGCGAATATCGACCGCAGCGGTGTGGGCGAATTGATCGGGCGACTTGCGGCGCTTTAGCTCGGACGCATCAGCAACAGGTCAAATCCCGCCGCCGAAAGCACAAGTTTGCGCAGGCTTTGACCACCTGCCAGATCATAGACCAGATTGACCGATATCGACTTGATATAAAGCGGTGACAGATGGCCCGGGCCGTCGGATACTCGGTAGTGCATATCGCAGACCAACTGGCCCGCGATCTCTGCTTGTGCGACGGGCTGCAACAATATGGCGCGCCTGCCATCGTAAAAGCGGAATGCGGCAGGGCATCCTTTGGCGCTGACGAACTGGCCGAAAGCGGCCACGGGATCAATGACCCCGACAGGCACAGCAGCTACATCGGAAAGCGCGGTCATTTCGCTGGTCGGGGTGATGACCGTATCAACCGCGCGCCCGTCCGCGAACAAGACACTGATATCGCGGTTTTTGCGCGAGGATTGACTGATACCACGATACTGCTGGCCCGCCGACGTGCGCTCGGAGGTCGCTGAAAATGTGCCGTTGAACAAACTCAACGGAGTGTTATCGAGGGTCGATTGCAGCGTGGGGCTGGCCCCGCCCAGATAGACCAGCTGGCCCAGATCGCGCCCTGCGAGTTGCACCGAAAACGTCTCGGCCTGTACCGCGATACCTGTCAGTGCCAGGGCGAGAGCGGCAACCGCCTTAAAACCAAAATGACCAAAAATCATGCAATCCGTCCCTGTTTCGCGCGACCTTAAACCGATCACCACAGCCCGAAAATGCCATAACCTTGCGCGTCATGCGCCACAAGCAGAACTCCGCCGCTCCGGCACCGCCGCATCTGGCATTTTTCGCGCATCATCTGGCGGGCAAACCGAGCCATCCCCTTGCACCTGATGGGTTTGCGCCCTATCCATTTGCAACGGCCCGTGGCGGGCACAAATGAACTTCGCGGATAAGGCACCAAACTATGGCGACCAAAAGCAAAAACCGGTATTTTCTCTGGATCATCATGGGCCTGTTGGTCGTGGGCCTGTTGGGCTTTGGGACAGGCGGGCTTTCTGGCAATATCCGCAACATCGGCACCGTGGGTGACAAGCAGATTTCGGTGCTGCGGTACCAGCGGGCGCTGAGCGAGCAATTGCAGGCATTCGGGGCACAAGTCGGCAGCCCAATCGGGTTTCAGCAAGCGCAGGCGCTTGGGCTTGATCAGGCGGTTCTGGCACAACTCGTGACACGGCGCACCCTCGACAACGAGGCCAGCGCGCTTGGAATTTCGGTGGGCGACA
The DNA here is from genome assembly GCA_965658825.1 of Yoonia sp. Taxonomy (GTDB): domain Bacteria; phylum Pseudomonadota; class Alphaproteobacteria; order Rhodobacterales; family Rhodobacteraceae; genus Yoonia. The sequence continues at coordinate 5,997 of CBFHTU010000045.1, read as the reverse complement.
GCCGTGTGCGTGACGAAGTGTTGCGCGTCCCCGCCTTCCAAGGGCTCAGCGGCGATTTCGACCGCGAGGCTTACCGCTTTGCGCTGTCACAATCGGGCCTCTCGGAGGCCGAATACGAAACCAGCATCCGCGAAGATATCGCGCGCACCCTGTTGCAGGGTGCCGTCGTCGGCGGCGTGCCTGCCCCGCAAGCCTATGCCGAAGCGCTGAGCCAATTCGTCGGCGAAGCGCGCGCAATTACTTACGCAACGCTCACAGCTGACGATCTGAAAGCCCCGCTCGCAGGCGCGACAGAGGCCGATTTGCAGGCCTATTATGATGCGAATCCAGAGGAATTCACCCAGCCGGAAGAGCGTAACATCACCTATGCGTGGCTGATCCCCGATATGATTCAGGACAACATCGAGATCGACGAACAGGCCCTACGCGATCTTTACCAAGAGCGGATCAATGATTTCATGGTGCCGGAACGGCGCTTGGTTGAACGGCTTGTGTTCGTGGACACCGCCGCTGCCGAAGCGGCGATGGCAACACTGAGCGACACGGTCGACTTTGATCAGCTGGTGGCAGGGCGTGGCCTTGAACTGTCCGACGTGGATCTTGGCGATGTGTCGCGAGACGACCTTGGTGCCAACGCGGATGCCATCTTTGCCGCTGCTGCGGGCGATGTGGTCGGACCGCTCGACACCACTCTCGGACCTGCCCTGTTCCGGATGAATGCGGTTCTGGCAGCGGAAGAGGTCACCTTTGAAGACGCGCAAGACGACCTGCGCATCGAGCTTGCCGCCGCCCGCGCCCGCCGCGTGATCGACGACAGTCGCGACAAGATCAACGACCTGCTGGCAGGCGGTGCGAAACTCGAAGACCTCGCCGGGCAGACCGATATGGACCTTGGTACCATTGCGTGGAGCATTGACACCCATGACGGTATCGCCGCCTATGAAGAATTCCGCGCAGCGGCCGAGGCCGTGAAGGAAGGCGACTACCCGACGCTGATGGACCTGCCAGATGGCGGCATCTTTGCCATCCGGCTCGACGGGATCACGGCACCCGCCATCCGCCCGATCGCAGAGGTTATGGACGACGTGAAGGCGGGTTGGAAAGCGCAAACCGAGCAAACCGCCCTTCTCGCGCAAGCCGCTGAAACGGCAAAGGAAATCCTGCCCCTGACAGCCTTTGACACCATTGGTCTGCCCGAAAGGAAAGAGCTTGCTCTGACCCGCCGCGGATATGTCGAAGGCACGCCGCCCAGCTTCCTGACGGATGTCTTTGCGATGACGACGGGCGAGGTCAAGGTGATCGACAATGGCGCAAGCGTGCTTTTGGTGCGCCTCGACAGCGTGACCCCACCTGACGAAAACGACGCGCAAACCGCCGCCGAGAAAGAGGCCGCAGCCCAAGCCGCCGCCGCAGGCATCAGCCAGGATATCTTCGAGGCTTTTGCGGCATCGGTGCAAGCGCGCACGGACGTGAATATCAATCAGGCCGCACTCAACGCCGTGCACGCCCAACTGCAGTAAGCGAATTAGATGGCTCTTCTCCCTGATTTCGACAGCTTCGCGCGCGGCTATGACGCGGGCGAAAACCAAGTGGTTTATGCGCGGCTCGCCGCTGACATGGACACCCCCGTCTCGCTGATGCTCAAACTTGCGGATGCCGGCAAGAACGCCTTTATGCTCGAATCGGTGACGGGCGGCGAGGTCCGCGGGCGCTATTCGATCGTCGGCATGAACCCCGATCTGATCTGGGAATGTCGCGGCACCACCAGCCGCTTGAACCGCAACGCGCGTTTTGACGACGCGAGCTTTTCCGAGATCGACACCGACCCGCTAACCGCTTTGCGCGGGCTGATCGCCGAGAGCAAAATCAACTTGCCCGCCGACCTGCCTGCTGCCTCTGCTGGCCTGTTCGGCTATTTGGGCTATGATATGATCCGTCTGGTCGAGCACCTGCCCGACGTTAACCCCGATCCGCTTGGCCTGCCCGACGCCATGATGCTGCGCCCCTCTGTGGTGGCCGTGCTTGACGGCGTGAAAGGCGATGTGATCCTCGTGGCCCCCGCTTGGGCCAATGCGGGATTGTCGGCCAAAGCGGCCTATGCGCAAGCCGCCGAGCGCGTCATGGACGCCACCCGCGCGCTCGACCGCCCCCTACCCACTCACCGCACCTTGTCGGACGCGTTTGAGGCCTCGCCGCCCGTGTCGAACTTCACCCATGACGGCTATCTCGCTGCCGTGGAAAAAGCCAAAGACTACATCCGTGCAGGCGACATCTTCCAAGTGGTTCCCTCCCAACGCTGGACCCAAGAGTTCCGCGAGCCACCCTTCGCGCTTTACCGCTCCTTGCGGCGCACAAACCCCTCGCCGTTCATGTTCTTCTTTAACTTTGGCGGTTTTCAGGTCATCGGCGCCAGCCCCGAAATCCTCGTGCGGGTTTTCGGTAAAGAGGTCACGATCCGCCCCATCGCAGGTACGCGCCCGCGCGGCGCCACCCCTGCCGAGGATAAGGCCAACGAGCTTGACCTGATGGCCGATAAAAAGGAACTGGCCGAGCACCTGATGTTGCTCGATCTGGGCCGCAATGACACGGGCAAAGTGTCCAAAATCGGCACTGTCAAACCAACCGAGCAATTCATCGTCGAGCGCTACAGCCACGTCATGCACATCGTGTCCAACGTGGTGGGCGAACTGGCCGACGATCAAGACGCGCTCTCCGCTTTCTTCGCGGGCATGCCCGCAGGCACCGTTTCGGGTGCGCCCAAGGTGCGCGCGATGGAGATTATCGACGAGTTGGAACCTGAAAAGCGCGGCGTTTATGGCGGCGGCTGCGGATATTTCTCGGCCAATGGCGACATGGATATGTGCATCGCGCTGCGGACGGCCGTACTGCAAGATGAAAAGCTCTACATCCAAGCGGGCGGCGGCGTGGTTTATGACAGCGACCCCGAGGCCGAGTATCAAGAGACCGTGCATAAATCCAACGCGATCCGCAAGGCGGCGGCAGACGCAGCCATGTTCCGTACGGGCAACAGCTAACACATCGGGGACATTGCTGCGCGTGCAGGCGGTGTCCCTATTTTTCGCGGGTCAGAATTGCCGATGCGGGGGCCAAAGCGACTTGGCCCGCGCGGTTTGCCGTGCCCCAAAGTTGCAGCGCCGAGATCGTATCGGGACGAATACGGGCAAGCAGAATCACACCGCTTTCCTGACGCGCGCGAAAGGCCGCCTGGTCCATGAACCGACGGATGTTACGGGCATCTTGGCCCTGCCCGTCCAAGTCACGGAAGATGATAGCAGCAGCTACTCCGGCCTTATCTGCCTCGCGCATCGCAGAATTTAAACCACTGGAAACACTCACCAATCCGCGCCCGTCTTTGGCAAGGATCGACAAGGCCTGCTCGGTCACAGCGCGGTCGTTCTGCATCCCGCCAGTACCTGCATCAAACAAAAGTACGGTCTCGTTGAGGGTTCCGAAGCTGGCCTCAAACGCGATCTGGACATCAGAGGTAGAGGCACCCGCGGGCAAAGCGGAGCGGACGCCGACCTCGATGCCTGCAGCACGATATGCGGCCATTTTTGCCCCCGCATCCGGTGTGGACGGATCAAGGACAACCGTCACGGGAAACGGCAATGTTTTCAGCGCCGAATCCGCGCCCTTCATGATGCCGTCGTCCAAAAGGATAATCGACATCAAGGGCTTGCCCTCGGGGTTTTCAAAAGCCGCCGCAAAGCGCAAGAGCGCAGGCGCATCATCGGGGATAGTGTCCGCCTCAGGCGCCGCGGGCGCTTCCTGCGGTGTCGCAGTAACCACGCGGTTCACCTTAATCGTCTCGTCGCCCGATGGCATCGCAGGGGCCGTAGGCAGGGTCAAAACAGCAGGGGCCGAAGGTGCCGCACTCGGGGCTTCTTGGGCGATGGGCAAAGGGGCAGGCACGGGGATATCAACGGTGGGCACTTCGGCGGGCATCTCTTCTTCGATCACAGCGACCACAGCCTCGGGTTCCGCCTCCAAAGGTGCCGCAGGCGTCGTCGATACGGATAAATCCTGTTCATTCACTGGCACTTGCGGGGCCATGGATTGCGGATTGGGTAAGACGGGTTCTTCTGCATCGGCCATCAGTTCAGGCGGATTTGGCGCCTCTTCGGGGCTGGCCAAAGTCTCTGACAGCACAACCGCCGCAGGGACATCCGTAGAGCTTGTGTCCATCTGCGGTTGGGTCACTTCGACCTGCGGCGCCGACACGCGCGGTGCGGCGTTCGGCTCGACCGGCACGGTCTCGGATTGGGCCGCAACCTCTTGTGGCGCTTGGGTCTGCTCTATCCCCGCCTCCGCCGCCACAGGGGCTGTGACTTGCGGTGGCGCAGGCGGAGTGTTGCCTGCGGGCTGCTCTGTCGCCAATGAGGCCACCGTCAAAGCCGCCCCGCCTACGACCAAACCCACCAGTCCGCCAGAAAATATCCCTCGTAGCACGCAATAGTCCCCTTGCTTTTGTCAGACCGACCTTGACGCTGCCCTGTCAGTCGGCCCATGTAGTCCTCACTATACCTTTACCCTGTCAGGGATCGGTAGCCCCTAATTGACCACGCTAGGCGAAGACATGCTGCTTTTGATCGATAATTACGATAGCTTCACTTATAATCTCGTGCATTACCTCGGCGAATTGGGCACAGATGTCGTCGTTAGACGCAATGATGCCATCGACGTGCAAGATGCCATGGCGATGAATCCGGCGGGGATTATGCTCTCGCCCGGCCCGTGCGATCCGGCGCAGGCGGGCATTTGTCTTGCGCTGACGGCCGCTGCCGCAGAGACCAAGACGCCACTGATCGGCGTCTGCCTCGGGCACCAGACTATTGGCGAGGCCTTTGGCGGCAAGGTAGTGCGCGCGGGTGAAATCGTGCACGGTAAAATGGGCACGATGCGCCACACAGGCAAGGGCCTGTTCAAAGACCTGCCAAACCCGTTTGAGGCCACCCGCTATCACTCTTTGATCGTGGAGCGCGAAAGCCTGCCCGATTGCCTAGAGATCACCGCCGAGCTGTCCGATGGCACCATCATGGGTCTGCAACACAAGACATTGCCGATCCACGGCGTGCAGTTTCACCCCGAAAGCATCGCCTCCGAGCATGGTCACAAGCTTTTGAAAAACTTCACAGATACGCTGAAGGTGCCCGCATGAGCGACGCGATGAAGCCCCTGATTTACGCGGCCTCCGAGGGGCCGTTGTCGCGTGCGCAGGCCGAAATGGCATTCGAGGAGTTGTTCAACGGCACCGCGACCCCTGCCCAGATGGGCGGCCTTTTGATGGCGATGCGGGCGCGCGGTGAATCCGTCTCGGAATATGCCGCAGCTGCTGCCGTGATGCGCTCCAGATGCCTGCCCGTGAAAGCGCCCGAAGGTGCTATGGATATCGTCGGCACCGGCGGCGACGGGAAAGGCACGCTCAACATCTCGACCGCGACCGCCTTTGTCGTGGCAGGGGCCGGTGTACCCGTTGCCAAACATGGCAACAAGAACCTGTCATCCTTGTCGGGCGCAGCAGATGCTCTGGCGCAGATGGGCGTCAACGTGATGGTCGGCCCCGAAGTGGTCGAACGCGCGCTGGCTGAGGCTGGTATCGGCTTTATGATGGCCCCGATGCACCACCCTGCGATCAAACATGTGATGCCCGTGCGCCAAGAATTGGGCTGTAAGACGATCTTCAATATTCTTGGTCCTTTGACCAATCCTGCGGGTGTCAAACGCCAGCTGACTGGCGCTTTTGCGGTCGATCTGATTTTTCCGATGGCTGAAACGCTCCTCGCGCTTGGGTCTGAAAAAGCGTGGCTTGTGCATGGGGGTGACGGCACCGACGAATTGGCGATCTCCGCCGCGTCGCAAGTTGCCGTGCTGGAAAACGGCAAGATTACAGGCCGTGAGGTCCACCCCGAGGACGCAGGTCTGCCCGTGCATCCGTTCAAGGACATTCTGGGCGGCACCCCTGCTGAGAATGGCGTG
>CBFHTU010000044.1:0-19944 GCA_965658825.1 Yoonia sp. | reverse complement strand
CTGGAAAAGCCCTGTCGTTTTCGAACGGAACGTGGCTTAAACGAGCACTTGGGCGGCACGAAAGCGCGACGGGTCCAGTCTTGTCATAACCGGTCTCGTGCCAAAAACGTCATCCACACCGAAATGAACATTGCGGCGACTACGGGCCCCGTGATGAACCCTTGCAGCCCGAATGCCGCAACCCCGCCCAGCGTCGAAATCAACACGATGAATTCGGGGATTTTCGTTGCCTGACCAATCAGAGCCGGGCGGACGAAATTATCCACGAGGGATATCACCATCAAGCCGTAGGCCATCAACCCAAAGCCCTTGGCCATTTCGCCCGTCGACAAAAGATAGACCGCGAAAGGGATCCAGACCAAGGCCGCGCCCAGCACAGGTAACAGCGCCAGAAAGGACATCAGCACGGTCCACAAGATGACCGACGGCATATCGAGAACCCAAAACCCGAGCCCGCCGAGCCCGCCTTGTAGCATCGCCACCAGAATATCACCCCGCACGGTCGCGCGCACAACAAGGCTGAAGCGCGCAAGTAACGTGTCTTGCACTTCAGGGTGGAACGGCATGGCTGACTTGAGATGACCCAAAAGCGCTTGGCCATCGCGGAACAAAAAGAACGTCATATAGAGCATGACAAAAAGGTTGACCAAGAAGTTGGCCGTGCTTTGGCCCAACTGAAAAACCTGCGGCGCGATCGTGCTAATCCATCCGCTGACCGCTGCGGCCGCCCGCGTCTGAAACCCGTCAAAATCGGCAATCCCGACGCCCGAGAGCACCGAAATCAACGGCTGCGGCAAGAGGCGAAACACCGTCTCAAAGAGGCTTTGCAGCGAGGCTTCGTCGGCCTGGATGGCTGCCACTAAAGACGTCGCCTCCCTGATGACCGCCACAGAAACCAGCAGCAATGGGATGATCACGATCATAAAAACCAGCAAGAGTGCGACCAAGGACGCGAGATTTGACCGGCCATGAAGTCGCCACAAAATCCGCTGGTACAACGGGTAGAACACAATCGCGATCACGATTGCCCAGAACACCGCCCCAAGAAACGGATAGATCACCCAGCCGAACGCAAGCGACGCGAGGCCGACGAGCGCTACCAATGCTTTTGAATCCTTCATGAGGATGCCACTCTGTGTCTTTCATCAGATAAGGGGTTACGGCGATTTCAGTTCCGCTATTACGGTTGCTTGGGTTTCAGGTGACAAGCTGTCAATCGCGCGGGCAAGTGCCGCGAGGTCCTGGCGCGCTGTGTGAAGTTGATCAATCAGCGAAACGACGACGCCCAGCGCGGTTTCATCAAGGTCGAGGTCGTCAGTCAAATCACACAGAAGTTCGAGCCTTGCGACATCTATCTGTTCAAACACATAGCCTTCCGGAGCCTTCTGCGGCTTCACCACGCCGCCCTCGATATATCTGACAAGCCTGCGGCGTGTCAGGCGCGTGACCGTGGTGACGACTTCTTCTTCTGTGAAAAACACTGTCATCGGCCTGCTCCTTTCAACACTTCGGACCTTGGGTCAAAGGCATGTGTCTTGCGCCATTCGGTCAGAAATTTAGCCAGTTCCTTGTCCTTATCAGGCGGAGATACGATCCGCAGCTCAACCTTTTGATCTCCTTTGATCTTGCCGCCTTTGCGCTCAATCCCGCGTCCGCGCAGCCGCAGCACGCGCCCCGAACTGGCCCCCGTAGGAATGGTCAGACCAACAGGGCCATCAATCGTTGGCGCGGTCACTTTGCCACCCAAGACCGCTTCGTCAATGGTGATGGGCAATGTGAGCAAGATGTCATCGCCGTCACGGCGAAAGACAGGATGCGGTTTCACAAGAATGGTGATCAAAGCATCGCCCGGCTGACCGCCGCCAAAGCCTGCGCCCCCTTTTCCGCGCAAGCGTAGCGTCTGCCCGTCTTCGGTGCCGCGTGGAATTTTGACGGCGATACTTTGCCCGTCAGGCAGCGTGATCCGTGCCTCGCCACCGCGTGCGGCATCAAGAAACGGCACCTCAAGCGAGTAGCGCATGTCAGGTCCTGCCGCAGAAAACCCGCGGTCCTCAAATCTTGCGCCGCCGCTCTGGCGTGCGCGATTGCGCAGAATTTCGGCAAAGATATCGGACGGATCGAACCCCGCATCAAACCCGCTGCTTTGGCGATAGGCATTGTCGGGCGCATCGGCAAAATCGCGATAATATTGCCGCTGCGGACGCTCTGCACCGGTGCTGTCAATCTCGCCTGCGTCAAATTTTGCGCGGGTCTCGGGATCTTTCAACAGATCGTAGGCGGCCGAAACCGCCTTGAACCGCGCCTCGGCCCCTGCATCATCGGGGTTCAGGTCAGGGTGGCTGGAGCGCACAAGCTTGCGGTAGGCCTTCTTGATCTCGTCGGCCGTAGCGGTCTTGGTCAAGCCTAGGGTTTCATATGGGTCGGTTGACATCAGAACTCCTTTTCACGAGACAGCCATATCGGGGCCAGCGTCCCCTGCGGGCTACGTTTTCTTACGTCTGCGGTCTGACAAGGTCCGCGCGAGAATGAAGGCCACGGTAAAAGCTACCGTGGACCCAAGGGCGTTGGGGTCGGGCGTGGGCGCGGCTGGCGTGGGGGGCTCTTCGGCAATTTTCTCGCGCGGCCGTCGTGTCGCAAATACGAGCAAAACAGCCGCCAGGAGCAGAAACCCAAAGCCGAACACAAGCGTCGCTTGCAGGTCGGTCATCGTCGAGCGGAGGGCGAGATATGCCGCCGCCGTCAGGAACGAAAGTCCCATGAGCGTCATGACCAGCGCAATCACGCCGAGCGCCACCCGCTTGAAGAGTTTCTGCGCCGCCAGCGACACACGCCGCTCAATATCGCCCAGCATATGTTTGAAAATATCACTCACCGCCGCACAATAGCGCCAACCAAGAAACCAGCCCCCGCAGCCAGCGCAAGCGCAAGCAACGGATTGGCGGCAACTGACCCTTGCAGTTGACGCTCGGCGGACTTGCCGGTGCTTTCCACATATTGTTTCGCCGCTTCAAACCCTTCGGCAAAATCCGCAGTGAAAGTGGTCTCGTGCTTGGTCGCGGTGCCCGAGATGCTTTGCGCCAAAAGGGCCATATCTTCGCGCAGCGCGGCGAGCTGCGCCAAAACCTCGTCCAAATCGCTCTGCGTGGGCGGGGGTTGCTCGTTGTTTTGCGCTTTTGCCATGGTGTACTCTCGAAGCTAGGTTGAACGGCCTGAAAACTGGCCGTTTTTGAGGCACGGGCGAGATATCAAAGAGGGAAGTTCTCGTCCTCGAATGGATCACTCTCAGGCATCTCTTGCGGGGCATCAGGCTCTGGAACCTCGGAAGGTGAGTTCGGTTCTGGCTCTTCGCTCGGCGCTGGGGCAGGCGTCGGGTCTTTGGGTGGATCGGGGGCGTCACTCTCGGCGAGATTGATATTCATTGCAGGGTTCCTTTACGGTTACACGGCTCATCATGCCGTAAATGAAACGACGGGGCGCTGATCTAGATCAAAGATGGCCGCGCACAAAACTTTCGATGTCGCTGGCTGGCCGCGCCCCTGACAGGCGCGCCACTTCCTTGCCTTTGGCGTAGAGGATCAGCAGCGGGATGCCCCTGATCTGCAAGCGCTGCGAAATGGCCGGAAACTGTTCCGTGTCGATCTTGGCAAAACGGGTTTTCAGGCGCAAATTTTGTGCCGCTTTCGCAAATTCGGGGGCCATGGTCCGGCAAGGACCGCACCACGGTGCCCAGTAATCCAAGATCAGCGGGATTTCGTCGGACTGCACCGCTTTATCGTGACTGCGCAAGTTAACGGCAGCGACATCCCCGGCCATTAAGGCGGCACCACATTTCGCGCATTTCGGCCCTGCGTCCATCTTGTCCGCAGGGACACGGTTCGCTTGTCCGCATTTCAAACATGCCAATCTGACTGAATCCGCCATTACGTTCCGACCTTTTGTTTAGTGCTCTGCGTCACTCGCGCATGTTTGACATAAAGGTGCATAAAGCACCGCATTCAACCGCGCCTCGGAAATTGGCCCGTCACAGGATTTGCAGGTGCCATAGCTCTTGTCTTTGATCCGCCCCAAGGCGTCATTGAGCAGAGCAACTTCTTTTTGCGCTACGGCACCGATGCCCTCAAGCACTTCGTCGTCTTCCAGATCGACGGCTTGGTCTTCGAGATCCTTCGGTTTGGCATCTCTGAGGTCATGATCAATGTCGCGCAGGCGCACACCGAGCTCTGCAAGCCTGTCTTGTATCGCTTTTTCGAAAAATGCGTAATCCATTTTGGGGTCCTCCAAATCATGTCTCTTTGAACTTTCGTAGAGATTTCCACCCGCCACCTTGATCGAAGTCAAGCCTCGCGTTTTTGTTGTCGGGTAAGAGACGGAACCGGACGCGTCACGCTTTACCAGACGTCTAGCGGGTTTTGGCCTATTTCGCCGCGCCATTTGATATGAATCAACGCGGTGACCGTGAGGGGACTATTATGATTTGATAATCCGTTAGCCAGAGAGGAAAACCGATGACCAAATCTAAGAATTCTGCAAAAACCGGAAATCCAATGACAGACGTCTTGGAGGCAATGCAGGCGACGACGTTTCCGACGATGCCGTCCGTTGGGACGGCGTGGATCGAGAAAACGGCCGATTATGGTCAGGAGGTTATGGGCTTTCTGGCCAAGCGGGTTGCCGAAGACGTGCAAACCCAACATGCTTTGATGCGCGCCAAAAACCTCGCGGAAATTCAGCATATTCAAGCGCAGTTCTTTCAAAAAGCGATGGATGACTATGCCGCCGAAACCGCAAAACTCATGGCGCTGGGCAAAGCTCTGGCACCGGATGCCACTGACCCCAACGCCGGCTAAAGCTCGCCAGATGCCGGTCGCGCCGCAGGGCAGGACGTGCATAAAACCCAAGAGGAAACTGCCATGAAGAATAGTACAATTATGATTGTTGTCGGCAAGGATGCGTCTGCGAGCGGGCTTGCAAAGACACTGGAGACGGTGCGTGCGATCCCTGCGCGGGTCTCGATCCTCGTTGTGGGCGAAATGCCTGTGTTCCCGTTTTATGCGATCGGAGTTCCGCCCTATGGGGTTTCGGAAGTGCCGCCAAACTGGGAAGAGGACCTTAATGCACATAAGGCGGTGCTGGCTGCAAAAGTGACCGAAATCGAAGCGCTGCTGTCGCTGCACGGCGTCGCGGGTGAGGTTGCCACGGTAGCCAGCGATCCCGCGTTGGTGGCTGATGCGATCTCGCAGAGGGCGCTTTATTGTGACGTGGCACTTGTGGGTGATGACCTGCGCGACGAGTCGAATCTGTTCAAACAGGTGTTGCATGGCGTGTTGTTCCGGTCGCCGATCGGCGTCGTTCTGAATGATCGAGATGCGACCGGGTTGGGTGCTGCCAAGCGCGTTTTCGTGGCGTGGAATACGCAGCTTCATGCCGCGCGGGCGGTGCATCAGGCACTGCCGATCTTGCAGCAGGCCGAAGAGGTGATCGTGGGCATTATTGATCCGGTTTTGCCCGATGTGAACCATGGCGAAGATCCGGGTGTTGATCTTGCCACGTGGCTGTCGCACCATGGATGCAATGTTGTGGTTCAGCAATTTCAGAGCGGGGGGCTGGAGATTGGCGAGGCTATTTTGGCCAGAGCCAAAGAAATGGCTTCGGATTTGGTCGTCATGGGCGCCTATAGTCATTCGCGCACCCGTGAGGCCTTGTTTGGCGGCACGACCCGGACCTTAATTGCGCAAACCGAGCAACCTGTCTTCCTTGTCTACTAGCCGGTCAAAGCGGCGCCGGGGATGTCTTGTGCCGCACTGGCCCAATAAGAAATGAGCCGACCTGATGACTGTTTTACCCGAGACCCTTGCGGAGAAGACCCAAGAGGGGCGGATCATGGCCATTCGCGGCGGCATCGTCGATATCGCCTTTGACGGGGCGGTTCCGCGCATTCACGATCTGCTCTATGCGGGAAAAATCGCGCTCGAAGTGACAGCGCTCATTGGCGACGGGCTGGTGCGCGCGATGGCTTTGGCGCCTGTGCGCGGGCTTGGATTGGGCGTGATGGTCACAGCAACCGGCGGGCCGATCACCGTGCCTGTGGGGGATACTGTTTTGGGGCGCATGCTCAACGTTTTTGGTGCCCCGATAGATGGCCGCCCCGCGCCCGCGACGACCGAGCGCAGGTCGATCCACCAGCCGCCCCCGAAGCTCAGCGACCGCGTTTTGCACAGCGAGATTTTGGAGACAGGGATCAAAGCGATTGATCTTTTGTCACCAATCGAGCGCGGCGGAAAAACCGGACTATTCGGCGGGGCGGGTGTCGGCAAGACGGTGTTGATCACCGAATTGATCAATAACACAGTGCAGCGCCACAAAGGGGTCAGCCTGTTTTGCGGGATCGGCGAGCGGTCCCGCGAGGCCGAAGAGCTTTACCGCGAGATGGGCGAGGCGGGTGTGAGCAACAAGACCGTCATGCTCTTCGGGCAGATGAACGAAGCCCCCGGCGTGCGGTTCCTGATCGGCAATACTGCGCTGACGATGGCCGAATATTTTCGCGACACGAAAGGGCTGGATGTTCTGCTGCTCATCGACAATATCTTTCGCTTTGTGCAGGCGGGATCGGAGGTCTCGGGTCTCATGGGCCGGATGCCGTCGCGGGTGGGGTATCAGCCGACGATGGCCACTGAACTGGCCGCCCTTGAGGAACGGATCACCTCGACCAATCGAGGTGCGATCACCTCGATCCAAGCGGTCTATGTGCCTGCCGATGATTTCACCGATCCTGCCGCCGCGCACATCTTTTCGCACCTTTCCGCCTCTGTGGTGCTGTCGCGCAAACGCGCCAGCGAGGGGCTTTATCCCGCCGTTGATCCCTTGGCCTCGACCTCTGTGATGCTGACGCCAAGCGTGGTCGGGCAGCGGCATTACGACATTGCCCGCGCAGTGCGCCGGACCTTGGCCGAATACGAAGAATTGCGCGATATCATCGCGATGCTTGGCCTCGAAGAACTCTCGCAGGCTGACCGTGCCACCGTGGCGCGGGCGCGCAGGCTGGAGCGGTTCTTGACGCAGCCCTTTGTGACAACGGGCGCGACAAGCGGTGTGACAGGCAAAATGGTGCCCATCGCCGATACATTGGACGGCTGCGAAACGATCCTTGCACAAACGGATTTTGACGTGCCCGAGAGCGCCTATTACATGATCGGCGCACTCAGCGACTTGGTGGGAAAATCATGAGCTTTGCCGCCGATATGAAGGTGACCGTGCGCCTGCCGACCCGCATCCTTTTTGAGGGACAGGCCACGCGGCTGGCGGCCGTGGCGCAGAACGGGGCCTTTGGGATTCTGCCCAACCACACGGATATTGTCACTGCACTGGTGCCGTCGGTTTTGACCCTGCGCCTTGCCGATGGAGCCGAGGCTATCTTCGGGCTTGATGAAGGGATCTTGGTCAAGAAAGGCCATGATGTCGCCATTTCTGCGCTGCGCGGGGTCAAGGGCTATGACCTTGATAGTCTGAAAGACACCGTCGAAGACAGCTTTGTGCAGATGGATGAAGACGAGCGGCAAGCGCGCTCAGCAATGTCGCGGCTTGAGGCCAATATGGTCCGCAGGTTCGCCCAATTGCAGAGGCCGCAGCCATGACGCATCCGCCCGATAAATCCAAAGACAAAATTCTGCGACAAGCCAGTCGCATGAAATCTGCCCGTGATCAGCCAGGGCCAAGTCCGCTGCGCGGCATCGGCACATTCGGGATGATCGGCTGGTCGATCGTTGTGCCAACCGTGGGCGGCGCGTTTCTGGGGCGCTGGCTCGACCATGCCTATCCACAAACGTTTTCATGGACGATAGCCCTGATCCTTGGCGGCGTCGTGATCGGCGCATTCATCGTGACCGGCTGGATTAAGAAAGAGGAGAACGGCGAATGATGCCCTTCGAGTGGACCCAAGTTCTGATCGGCTTGATTGTCGGTGCAGGCATTTCTGCGCTCTATTTTGGGGGGCTGGCTTACGGGATGCGGCTCGCACTGCGCAGGGAAGGCCCCATCCGCATCCTCTCGATCAGCGCGGCAGTGCGCATGGCCATGTTGCTGGGCGCGGGCTGGCTTGTGACATCGCAGGGCGGGTCTTGGGCCTTTGCCGGATACGCAGCCGCGTTCTTTACCGTGCGCTTCATCGCCACCACAGTGGCCCGCAGTGGGACAGCAGCATGACCCTCACCCCCGATCAAATCATCATGTTCACTGCATTCGGCATGCCCATAAACGCGACCATTTTCTATACGTGGATCGTAATGGGTTTGCTGGTTGTGGCCTCCATCATCATCACATGGAACTTGCGTCCGGATGTGCCGCCAAACCGCTGGCGCACGGCGCTTGAAGTGATCGTGCAAGGCATTCAGGGCCAGATCGCGGAAATCGCACAAAAGCCGTCGCGGCCCCTGCTTTACTTCGCGGGGACGTTGTTTTTGTTCGTCGCCACCTCGAACCTGCTTTTGGTGATACCCGGTTTTGCGCCACCGACGTCGTCGCTTTCCACCACAACCGCGCTCGCGATGTCGGTGCTCATTGCGGTGCCGATTTTTGGTGTGTCCAGCCGCGGCATCGGCGGCTACCTCAAAACCTACGTTCAGCCGTCGGTTGTTATGCTGCCGTTCAACATCATCTCAGAGTTTTCGCGCGGCATATCGCTCGCCATCCGCCTGTATGGTAACATCATGAGCGGGGCGGTCATCGCGGCCATCCTGCTTGGCGTCGCGCCGTTTTTCTTTCCCGTGGTGATGGATGTTTTGGGCCTTTTGACAGGCATCATTCAAGCCTACATTTTTGCGATTTTGGCCACGGTTTACATCGCCAGCGCCACTGCAATTCCCCCTCAAATCAAATCCGAGAAGGACATGTCATGACAGATCTGGGTCTCATTGCCGCAATCTCAATTTTCACCGCAGGGGTCACCGTGTCATTCGGCGCCATCGGCCCTGCGCTGGGCGAGGGGCGTGCGGCCTCCACGGCGCTGAGCGCGATTGCCCAGCAGCCGGACGCGGCGCCGACCCTGTCGCGGACCTTGTTCGTCAGCCTTGCAATGATCGAATCCACCGCGATCTATTGTTTTGTCGTCGCGATGATCCTGATTTTCGCCAACCCTTTCTGGGACGCAGCCTTGGCTGCGGCCGTGGCAGCGGGCGGATAAACCATGTCGATCGACTGGATCACCGTTGCTGCACAGATCGTCAATTTTCTGGTTCTGGTCTGGTTGCTCAAGCGGTTTCTCTACCGACCTATTCTAGACGGGATCGATGCACGCGAGACCGAGATCGCGCGCCGTATGCAAGAGGCCGTGAAAGCCAGACAGGCGGCTGAAAGCGAGCAAGCCGCGTATCGTGAAAAGGTCGCAGCGCTCAATCTGGCGCAGTCCGAGATGACCCAAACGATCCGCAAAAGCGCGGAGGAGCAGCGCGATGCGCTGGTCATTGCCGCGCGAGAGGGTTTGGAACAAGAGCGGACCGATTGGCTGTCTCAGCTTGAACAAGACACACAGCACTACTTTGAGCGGCTCAATGGCGCCAGCGCCAGCGCATTGCTGTCATTGACCCGCAAGGCGCTGATGGAACTGGCCGATGAGAGCTTGGAAGAGCGGATCGCACGGCGGCTTGCGGCGCAAATCAAACCTGTCCTTGCGCATTTGGAGGACAAGACCACGCAGGGCGTAGCCATCAGTCAAAAGCCGCTGCCGCCTTCTGCACAACAGGCTTTTGAGGCAGGTCTCAAAACGATCTTGCCGGACGTCATCCTGCGCTTTGACACCTCCGACACACAGGCGGCGGGCATCGTTTTACGGATCGGTGGCGCAGAGGTGAGTTGGACTGTCGACAGCTATGTCGCAGGGCTGGAGGCGCTGGTGCGTGACCGTTTACGACAGGAAAACGAGACGGACATTGCACCCGATGCAGCCTGATATAAAAAGCCCCGAGGCGCTGATCCAAGCGATCCTTGAAGTGCCCACGCCCGCGCCACAGGTGAGCGAAAACGGGTGGGTGGCCGAAGTGGCAGATGGGATTGCGGTTGTTGAGGGGCTCAAGCACGCGCTTTCCGACGAATTGCTCAGGTTCGAGTCCGGCGTCGAAGGCGTGGTTCTCGACTTGGAACCAAACCGACTTGGTGTTGTTTTGCTGGGGCCAAGCGCTCTTGTGCGGGTTGGTGAAACTGTCACCCGCACGCAAACTGTGGTGCGTGCAAAGGTGGGCGCGGGCCTGTTGAGCCGCGTGGTCGATGCCCTTGGCGCACCGCTTGACGGCAAGGGGCCGATCACCGCAGAGGCGCTGCGCCCCGTCGAGGCCGAGGCCCCGGAAATTCTGGATCGCAAGGCGGTCTCGCGCCCTTTAGCGACGGGGATCAAGGCGATCGACGCCGCCGTGCCGATTGGACTGGGCCAGCGTCAGCTTGTGATCGGTGACAGGCAGACGGGCAAGACCTCACTGGTGGTCGATGTCATCCTGAACCAGATCAATACGAATGTGATCTGCATCTATTGCGCGATCGGGCAGCGCGGTGATGCGGTGGCCAAGGTCACTGGGGCCGTAAGCGACAGCGACATGATGGACCGGACCATCATTATGTCCGCAGCGGGGGAGGATGCGACCGGTTTGGCCTTCATGGCGCCCTATGCGGCGATGTCGATGGCCGAGCATTTCTCAGAGCAGGGCAGGGATGTCCTGTTGATCCTGGACGACCTGACGCACCACGCGCAATCCTACCGCGAGCTGTCCCTCCTGCTGCGCCGTCCACCGGGCCGCGAGGCCTTTCCGGGCGACATCTTTTATATCCACGCCCGTCTGCTTGAACGGGCAGGGCAATTCGCGAGTAGCATCGGCGGCGGGTCGATCACCGTTCTGCCTGTCGTCGAAACCCAAGCCGAAAACCTGTCGGCCTATATTCCGACGAACCTGATTTCGATCACCGACGGGCAGATCTACCTGTCACCGCGCCTTGTGCGCAAGAACCAGTTTCCCGCGGTTGATCTTGGCGTCTCGGTGTCGCGGGTGGGTGGCAAGGCGCAGAGTGCGGCCTTCAGATCGGTCGCAGGCAACCTGCGCGTGACCCTGTCGCAATTCGAAGAACTCGAAAGTTTCGCCCGCTTTGGCACCCGTTTGGACGACGAAACGCGCGCGCGCCTCACGCGTGGTGCAGCGGTGCGCGCTTCTTTACAGCAGGCCGAACGTGATCCTATGCCCGCCGTCGCACAACTCGCCGTTCTGGTCGCTGCGATGGATGGGCAACTTGATGGTCTCAACGAGGCCGATACCGTCGCCGCGATGGCAGCAATCCGCACCGCCGCCAGCCATGATCTGAAAGATATCGCCAAGAAAATCGCGCAAAACGCGCCCTTCGGTGAAGAGGCACGGGCGCGCATGACGGCCTTGGGCAAACAGGTGCGCGACACCATGAAAGGCCAACCATGAGCCAATCGCTTGAGGCCCTTTCGCGCCGCACCCAGAGCATGCAGGGCATCCGCAGCGTCGTGCATACGATGAAGACGCTTTCTGTCATCAACGCGACCCCTTACGAGCACGCCGCCCATGCCGTCGGGGCCTATCACGCAACTATTCTCGACGGTCTGCACGCCTTTTTCGCGGGGACAACCGTGGCTATGCCGCAACCTGAGGTCGGCAAATCGGTCTGCGTCGTCTTTGGTACCGATCACGGGCTTTGCGGGAATTATAACGAAGTCCTCGCCGCCCACGTGAAGGCGAAGATCGGCAGCACGCCGACGCTGATCTTGTGTGTCGGGGCGCAGATGGCGGATGCTTTGGCCGATCAACACCTTGCGGTTGGGGCCGTGTTTTTCCCGCCTGCCTCTGTGGATGGCATCGGGCGCATGGCCAATCTGCTCACGCAGAAACTTGACGAGATCGGGCAGGGGATTGCGCCCCGCGAAATCGCCGTGGCACTGGCCTATTCTTCGCAAGGCGGAGACACCGCACAAACGGCGGAGTTCAAGGCGCTTTTGCCCCTCAGTGCTGAGTTGATCGCAGGCTTCCAATCGACGCCGTGGGTCTCGCGGAGCCTGTCGCAAAGTACGATGCCGCCCGCCGCGTTATTCCGGTCTCTTCTGCGCGGGCATCTCTTTGCCAGCATGTTTCGGGCGGCCGCAGATGCGTTGGTCACCGAAAACGCGGCCCGGCTGGCGCTGATGCAGCAGGCCGAACATACGGTCGATGACCGCCTTGCCGAGTTGCTGTCAGAAACCCGCAGCGTCAGGCAAAATGAAATCACCACAGAACTTCTTGATGTGATTGTTGGCTTTGAGGCCCTCAAGAAACGTCATGCACCACAAAAGAGTGACCTATGACCGAAATTGCCCCGACGTTTGAAATGTTGTCGCATCACTGGAAGCACCTGCAAAAATCGGGAGATCGCCATAAATATCTCTACGGCCATGGGGTCGTAGTCTCTGGCCCATTTGGCAACGGCGGTGCTGCGCGGCTGGCTGCGCGGGGGGCGCTTCGGGTTGGGGCGGGTCTGGTGAGCGTGGCCTGCACGGCTGACGCCTTGCCAGAGCATGCGCCCAATCTGACAGCGATCATGATCAAGCCGTTTGACGCAGAGGCGTCCTTCGCCGAGCATTTGAAAAACCTGAACCCGTCGGCGATTTGCATCGGCCCGAACCTTGGACTTGATGACCGCGCCAAGGAAAAACTTGCCGCTACCCTCACACAAGGCTGCCCGATATGCGTGGACGCGGATGCCATCACGCTCTTGTCCGCCACAGATGACAACCGCGTCTCAGCGTTGCACCCAAAAGACGTGATGACCCCGCATGAGGGGGAGCTTCGTCGGTTTGTTCCAGACGTTTACGCCCGAACATCCTGCCGCGTTGGTTTGGCAAAAGCGGCAGCGGCCAAAGCGAATTGCGTCGTTCTTTTTAAAGGCGTCGATACACTTATCGCGGCACCAAACGGGGAATGCCGCGAGATATCTGCACGCGCATTCCAGCATGCAAGTTGGCTTGCCACTGCGGGATCGGGCGATGTGCTCGCAGGTTTCATCACGGGGCTATTGGCCCGAGGTTTCGCCGCGATGGATGCAGCCGCAATTGGGGCGGCGCTTCACCTGAGGTGCGCCGAAGCATTCGGGCCGGGTCTGATCGCCGAAGATATTCCAGAGATGCTTCCTCAGGTTTTGCGCGTGCAAATCTGACATGGCGCGCGGCCCTTGCAGAGTGTGCAAAGGCCGCTTTTGTCGTGCTTAGAAGAAGCCCAATTTGTTCGGGCTGTAGCTGACCAAGAGATTTTTGGTTTGCTGATAATGGTCGAGCATCATCTTGTGGTTCTCACGCCCGATGCCCGACTGCTTATACCCGCCAAAGGCCGCGTGGGCGGGATAGGCGTGGTAGTTGTTGACCCAGACACGGCCCGCCTCGATCGCGCGGCCAAACCGGTAGCAGGTGTTCATGTCGCGCGACCAAACGCCCGCACCAAGGCCGTACATCGTGTCGTTGGCGATTTCCAAGGCCTCTGCCTCGTCCTTGAAGGTTGTCACCGAGACGACGGGCCCAAAGATCTCTTCTTGGAAAACGCGCATTTTGTTGTGGCCCTTCAGAATTGTCGGCTGGATATACGTCCCGCCGGCCAATTCCCCGTTGAACCGCGCAGAACCGCCGCCTGCCAATACCTCGGCCCCTTCTTCGCGGCCGATGGTGAAGTAGCCCATGATCTTGTCGTGCTGGGCCTGGCTGACCTGCGCGCCGACCATTGTTGCGGGATCACGCGGGTCGCCGTGTTTGATCGCGGCCACGCGTGCGATGCAGCGCGCGATAAACTCTTCGTAGATATCTTCTTGGATCAGCGCGCGGGACGGGCAGGTGCAGACCTCGCCTTGGTTGAACGCGAACATGACAAAGCCTTCGACGGCCTTATCCAGAAAGGCGTCGTCTGTGGCCATCACATCCGAAAAGAAGATGTTGGGCGATTTGCCACCTAGTTCCAGCGTGACTGGGATCAGGTTCTTTGTTGCCGCTTCCATGATCTTGCGCCCTGTGGCGGTCGATCCCGTAAAGGCGATTTTCGCGATGCGCGAAGAGCTGGCGAGCGCCGCGCCGACCTCGGCCCCATAGCCGTTGACGATGTTCAATGTGCCTGCGGGGAGCAGGTCGGCAATCAACTCGGCAAAGACCATGATCGCGGCGGGTGTCTGTTCGGCGGGTTTCATCACGATGCAGTTGCCGGCGGCTAAGGCGGGCGCCAGCTTCCACGCGGCCATCAAAAGCGAGAAGTTCCACGGAATGATCTGCCCCACGACGCCCAGAGGTTCGTGGTAGTGATAAGCGACGGTGTCGTTGTCGATCTGGCTCATGCTGCCTTCCTGACCGCGCAGGACGCCCGCGAAATAGCGGAAGTGATCGGCACAAAGCGGCACATCTGCGTTCATCGTTTCGCGGATCGGCTTGCCGTTATCCCAGGTTTCGGCTGTCGCCAGAAGTGCGAGGTTTTCCTCGATCCGGTCGGCTATCTTGAGCAGGATATTCGCCCGTTCCGTGGCGGATGTTTTGCCCCAAGCGTCCTTGGCTGCATGGGCGGCATCGAGAGCCATTTCAACGTCGGCGGCGTCCGAGCGCGCGCATTCATTTATCATGCCGCCTGTGATCGGCGTGACGTTTTCAAAGTATTTGCCGTTCACGGGGGGCACAAACGCACCGCCGATGAAGTTGTCATAGCGCAGTTTGAAAGGCGAGACATAGGTGCCTGCCTCGGTGTTGGTCATGTCGTTCATTGTGTTTCCTCCTTGGTGGTCCGGCTTCTCCTCCCGGATATCAAAGAGTGTGACGGCACGATTTTGCGCTGTCGTGTGGGGTCAGCTTGTCGGGAGATAAAAGGTGTCTCACTGATGAGACAGTTTGCCCTAACTATCGTCGAGGCCCAGTCGCTTCATCCGCCGGTAAAGCGTCGCGCGACCGATCCCAAGCTGCCGGGCGGCCTGCGATACGTTGTTGCCAGCCCGCGCAAGGGCGCGAATCACGGCGGCCCTTTCGGCCTTCGCAAACCCTGTCGGGCCGTCTTCGCGACCCAGAATATCTGCCGCAGGCCGCGCGATCAAAGCGCCGGTGCGCGGTAGCCCGAATACACGCCGCGCCTCGCGCGTGGCCCCGATCACCAAATCGCATGCGTCGATCGCCAGTAGGGTGGCGGCCTCTGCGTCATCACTTTCGGCCACAATAATTCGCGCGGATGCAAATGACGTGCGGAAATTTGCAGCTTCAATCGCACGGGCCGTTTGGGCGACTTGCGCCGCAATCAGACGGTTAAACGCCTCGGTCTGATCCGCGCGGGCTGATGATAAATCAAGGGCTGCGACCAGTTGCCCGTCGCTGTCGTAAATCGGGGCGTCAATGCAGCTCATGCCTGTATTGCGGGTATAGAAATGCTCATCTTGGTGAATGATTACATGACGTTGCTCGGTCAAGCAGGTGCCGATGCCGTTGGTGCCTTCTCGCTCTTCGCTCCAATTTGCTCCGGTGCTCAGGCCCCATCCCTCAAAGGCATCGGCGTCAGCGTCAGAAAGCCTTTGATCCAAAATGACCCCGTCCGTATCAGTCAGAAAAACCGCACAGCCTGACTGCCCGACGAGTGAAAACAATGTGTCCAGCCGTGGCCCCGCCACAGCCATGAATTTGTCGAGAGCGGCAAGCCGATGATGCAGGCTTGTTTGCGCGATCCTGTCAGGGGCGCGTCGCTCATCGGGGTTCAACCCATGCTTCACCGCCGAGCGATGCCAACTTGCCGCCACCCGCGACTTTGCCGCCGCAGAGGGCGACTGTGTCGCTTCGATTACGATATCTGCGTGTGATGGTTTCTGCGTCATCTCATTCCCTCAGTAAGGACTATTAAGACGCGTCTAACCCACTGTGTCGATAACTGTTGTCACATTTCACTTTCCGTCGAAAAGGCATGAGGCGTTAAAGGTTTTTAAGGCAATCGCCCTATAAGAAGAGGTGAACCGGACGAAAAGGTTTGGGTTAGGAGTGTCATGCGCGTTTGTATTGTTGATGACGAACACATCAGTCGCACTATTCTGGACGCGACCCTAAAACGGCAGGACTGCTATCAGGTCGAGGCACATTCAAGCGCCTCGCGCGCAATCGTTAGGTGTAAGGAAGTCACCTTCGATCTGATTTTGGTTGATTACCAAATGCCCGAGATGAACGGGATCGACTGTATTCATGCTATCCGCAAGCTTTTCACCTATTCACATGTTCCCATCATCATGCTCACGGCGGATGTGGATCGCGCGGTCAGGCTGACCGCTATTCAAGCAGGCGCAACGGATTTCCTGAATAAACCTTTTGATCCCGAAGAGTTGCGTATTCGGGTGAAAAACCTTTTGTCTCTGCGTGAGGCGCAATTGGCCCTCATCGACCGCGCGAAATCTCTTGATGAAGAAGTGCAACTTGCGACCCGTAAACTTGTCGAGCGCGAGGAAGAATTGATCTGGCGGCTTTCACTGGCGATCGAGACCCGCGATGGATCGACCGGACAGCATATCTCGCGCGTGGCGACCGTGTCTGAAATTGTCGCGCGCGGCATGGGGTTATCTAAGGCATTTTGCCGCACGATCTATTTGGCAGCCCCGCTGCATGACACGGGCAAGATCGGCATTAGCGATGCGATCTTGAACAAGCCGTCGTCGCTCACTCCTGAAGAACGCAAAGAAATTGAACGCCACACCGAAATCGGCGCCCAGATTTTGGCTAATGGCGAGAGTGATCTCATTCGGATGGCGCATGAAATCGCTCTTTATCATCATGAAAAGTGGGATGGCTCAGGGTACGGTGGCGGGCTGGCTGGCGAAAATATCCCGCTGTCCGCCCGCATTGTGGCCGTCGCAGACGTACTCGATGCCTTACTTTCTGAGCGTAACTACAAGCCGACATGGACCTTCGAAGAAGGTTATGCCGAAGTGTTACGCCAATCAGGCAAGCACTTTGATCCCGCCTGCGTCGCAGCGCTCACCGCCTGCAAAGACAAAGTTCAAGATGTTTACGAACAGTCAGCATCCGAGAACCAAGTTGCCTAAAACCTTGAAAGGAAATTCAGTGAAACACTCTCTCGCAGCCCTCTTCATTCTTGCCAGTTCTTTCGCTCATGCAGAGACGCTGCCAACCCCACAGGGCGATATTATTCTTACCGTTTCGGGCAGTATCGCGCATACAAATGGCGACGGCGTTGCCAATTTTGATCGTGAAATGTTGGAGTCCCTAGAACAACGGACCACGACCGCCTCAACGCCTTGGCTGGATGGCGCCCATGATTTCAGCGGCCCATTGGGCGCAGCGATCCTCGATGCCGTTGGCGCCGAAGGCCAGACATTAACCGTCATTGCCCTCAATGATTATTCTGCCGAAGTCCCTGTCCAAGACCTTCGCGGTTTCCCAGTGATTTTCGCCACGCATATTGACGGGCAGCAGCTGTCAATCCGCGAAAAGGGACCGCTCTTTATGATCTATCCTTTTGATGAAAGCCCTGAGCTGTTTAACGAAGTCTACTTCGGGCGCTCGGTTTGGCAAATCGCGCGCATTGAGGTGAAAGACTGATCCACCGCCCATGCTAAGCTTACTCACCAGACAATCTATCCGTTGGTTAACGACGGGTATGATTTGCCTCGGTGTCATCTTGATTATTGCGACGGCATATATCTTTTCAAACCTGAGAGATCGCCAGCAAGTGATCCGTCAGAGTGTGCGAGAGGATGCGATGTGGGCAGTGTTTCAAACCCACCGCGAGGCGTCCAGATTAGTAGATGCGATCCTTGTCGCACAAATTGGTTCGTCTGCTGACGCCTTCAAAACCGTCAGCCTCAGTTTCGATCTGGTCTACAGTCGGATATCGCTTCTCGACGGGGGATTTTTCAACGAACAGTTTGCGGATTCGCAAGATTTGCAGGTCAGCGCGCTGTCCCTTCAATCCGCAGTACGTGACATGGCGGTCAAGATTGATGCATTGAAAGAAGACCCGTCGAAATTTGACGAGAGCCTTCAGTTCCTGCTTCGCGACGCATATGTGATCCAAAGCCAGAGCAACGCGCTCGTTGTCGCAACCAATGAGAGGCTTGGTATCGCACGCGTCGCAGATCGGAAAACCACCTCTCAATACTATGAATGGCTCGCGCAATTGGTGGCGGCGATGGCGGCTGTCTTTATCGGGACGATTGCCCTCCAATTTATTCAATTGCGCTTTATTTTGCACACTGAACGCGAACTGCGCGACCTGTCTCGCAAGAACTCCGAAAGTGCTGCGGCCGCGCAAGCCGCAAGCAAGGCGAAGTCAATGTTTCTTGCGACAATGAGCCACGAAATCAGAACGCCCCTTAATGGCATTATCGGGGCTGTCGATCTTTTGAACCAAACGAGCCTGAACGAAGAACAGGCGCGGCGTGCCCTCACTATCCGCAGGTCTGGTCATGCTCTGCTGGACGTCATCAATGACATCCTCGACTTTTCGAACCTCGATGCAAACGGCGTTGTTTGCCAGTTTTCGTCAGTTGCTCTCCCCGAGATGGCGGACATTCTCTCGGATATTTTTCAGCATCGCATGCAAGATGCGGGCTTGTCGTTTGACATCGACGTGCCGCCTTTCAGCGTGACCACCGATGACGTGCGTTTACGGCAGGTTCTGCTCAATCTGGTCGGAAATGCCGTAAAATTTACGCCTGCAGGCTCCGTTAAAGTCAACGCCAAACTCCTTGAAGGTGACATCCTGCGGGTCGCAGTGACGGACAGTGGAATCGGCATTCCAGTCGAAGACCAGCCCAAGCTTTTTCAGGATTTCAGCCAGATCGAAAGCTCGGCTTCACGGCGTTTTGGTGGCAGCGGCTTGGGACTTGCGATCTCAAAACGGATCATTTCGGGTCTGGGTGGGACGATTGGTATGGAGAGTGTTGCTGGAAAAGGGAGCACATTTTGGTTTGAAGTGCCTGTGACCTCCGTCGAGCCATATGAAACACCACCTCAACAGACGACAATTGGCAAAAACGGCGATACTATCTGTTACGACGCCCATATTTTGATCGTCGAAGATCAACTCATCAATCGAGAAATCGCCAAGGCGCTTTTTGAGAGTTTTGGCGCGACCGTGACGACCGCCGAGAATGGTGAAATTGCCTTGCGGTTCTTGGAAAACACAACATTCGATTTGGTCATTATGGATCTGCAGATGCCTGTCATGGACGGGCTAACCGCAACCAAAGCTGCGCGAAATCTCGGCTTTTTGGTTCCGATTGTTGGCCTCACGGCCAATGCCTTTCCAGAAGACCGGCAGCTTTGCATTGACGCTGGCATGAATGAATTTGTCGCAAAACCGGTCACCCGCGACAAAATTGCGTCTGTCCTCAAGGGCGTGCTCGCACCGACGCAATGTGTCACAACCGATGACTTCTTGGATATGCGCCAGCTAGAGCCCGTGTTAAACGACTTGGGCGCAGACTTGTTTCTGGAGCTACTGGATCAGCTTTCAAAGGACGGTATTGCCCTCATGCAATCGATGCAACCCGACCAAGACCGACAAGATCTAGCTACTTTCGAACCAAAACTACACGCTTTGAAGGGGGCATCTGCGACGATGGGGCTTGTGCTGGTCGCAAGGCAGACGCAGGAATTGCGCACAACGGCTGTGCTGGATCGCGCAGGGATTTCTGCCCTTGTTAAGTTACTTGATGAAAGTATTTGCGCAGCCAAGGTCTATGCTGAACCTTCCTGATGGTTGGTCCGGTATTGTCTGGCTCGCGCTTTTGCACTCCGAGGCCTGATACCCGAGCAGTATGTTCAAAACGACTGGGGGCAGGCTGCGCACCACTGGGCGATGAAATCCGCGCATTTATGCGGGTCACCTGCAACCAAAAGCGGCTGTTCTTAATTTTTGCGGGATAGCAGGCCGCCAAGCTGTCACCGAATGACCTGTGTTTTTGCGG
>CBFHTU010000043.1:0-20002 GCA_965658825.1 Yoonia sp. | reverse complement strand
CCGCGAGCTGGCCGATCTTGGCATGAAGCTCCTTGATCTCGCCGTCCTTGTTCTCTGCCTTTTTAACCTTGTCCGAAAAGTCCCGTCGCTTCGTCATTCTCGTATCCAGTCGTTCGGGTTGGATACATCTTAGCACGCTGTCCAAGTTTGCCGGACCACTTCAGTGGGGGCATTCCACTCTCAAAGAGGTACCTGATGTGGCCCAGGATCGGATAATTACGCAGGACAGAATGGCGTTCCTGCATCACATCCCAGATTCCTAGAAGGGTCAGAATGCCAAAGCCGATTGCGCGCCACAGATATGCGTCGGACCAGATCAGGCCGATGAGAGAGGCAATTGCCAGCGCTGCGCACAGCGCAAAGGTGGACATCCGGATCAAAGGGAAATCATGATTTAGCTTCCTGTTGCAAGATGAAACCAGAGAGTTTGGCCTGCGTCATCAATTCGGTGACCCGCTCGGCATTGTCAGCAGCCACACTGCCGTCAGCGTTCAGACGGTTGTTCTCGAACCCGATCCGGGCTTTGCCGCCATGCCGCATGGCCTCGATGAGGCAGGCGGTTTCCTGTTGGCCAAAGGCGCAGGCCGACCAATCAACACTGGGAAGCGCGGATTTGAGGTTTTCCGCAAGCCCCGCCACATCTTCGGGGGCGCTTGTCTGGCCTGTCGTATAGCGCCCCAGCACGATTAGTGCCTTAAGTCCGGCACGCGGTACGTCGTGTTGCGCGACAAGGCGTGCAAGATGGGCAACATCTGCTTCATCGTAAAGAATATGCTGAACGTCGATGTCGGCTTCGTCGCACATCGCAAAGAAGCTTTTGGTCACGGCCGCATCCTGTTTGGCGGTGATTTCGCGCAATGCAACGGAAACAGCCTCGGGCCGCAGATCCTGAACCAGACGGCGTTGTTCTGCCGGTGTGAACGCACCCGCCGCCTCGCTTGTAACCTGAACATAAAAGCCGGGAGCCCGCCGCCCGAGTTCGGCCAGTAGCTCGGCGTAAAGACCGGCGTCCAGCACATGGCGCTGCTGTGCATCGCGCACATGCGCATGCAGGCCATCCGCGCCCGCCGCGCGGCAGGCAAGAGCGCAGGTCACGATTTCGTCGATGGTGATGGGCAGGGCCGGATGATCGGCCTTGGTCAACCGCGCGCCATTTGGCGCGACCATCACAAAGGGCAGGTTTTTCATGCTGCAAGCGCCCGTTCGATGGCTGTCGAAAGTTTGCGGACAAGCTCGTCGATCTGCGCGTCCTCGATGATGAAGGGCGGCGCAAGCAGCACATGGTCGCCCCGCTGTCCGTCGATTGTGCCCGACATCGGATAGCAGATCAGACCGGCGGCAAAGGTCTCCTTCTTGATCCGCGCGGCAAGGCCCCGTGACGGGTCGAACGGCGCTTTGGTCTCGCGGTCGGCAACCAGTTCCACACCGCGAAACAAGCCGCGCCCGCGAATGTCGCCGACATTCGCATGTTGGCCAAACTCGGCCCGCAGGGCGCCGTCAAGTTTATCCCCCTGCGCGCGGACCCGCATTAACAGATCACGGTCCAGAATCTCGCCCAACACCGCATTGGCAGCCGTGGCCGCCATTGCGTGGCCCATATAGGTGTGGCCGTGCTGGAAAAATCCGGTACCCGCCGCGATGGCATCATAGACCCCCGTCGAGGTCAGCAGCGCGCCAATCGGCTGGTAGCCCGCGCCCAGACCCTTCGCGATGGTGATCATGTCAGGTGCAACGCCGTCTTCGCTACAGGCAAACAAATGCCCTGTGCGACCCATGCCGCACATTACTTCGTCGAGTATCAGTAGCACACCGTATTGGTCACAAATTTTGCGGATACGTTTGAGATAGCCCGGAACTGCGGGCACCGCGCCAGATGTTGCACCGACGACCGGCTCGGCCATGAACGCCATCACCGTGTCCGGCCCAAGCCGCAAAATCTCGGCTTCAAGCTCATTGGCGACGCGGAGCCCGTAGGCTTCCTGAGTTTCGCCTTCCTGACGGTCGCGGTATTCATAGCATGGGCTGATATGTGTGGTGTCAGCCAGCAGCGGCGCAAACTGGGTCCGGCGCCACGCGTTTCCACCGGCCGCCAGCGCGCCCAGCGTATTGCCGTGATAGCTTTGGCGGCGCGCAATGACACGGTGCCGGTTTGGCTGGCCGATTTCGAGGAAATACTGACGCGCAAGCTTGATCGCAGCCTCGACAGCCTCCGACCCACCGGACACGAGATAGACCCGCTCAATCCCCTCAGGCGCGTTATCGATCAAACGGTCGGCCAGTTGCTCGGCAGGGGCTGAGGTGAAAAACCCGGTGTGTGCAAATGCGAGATGATCGATCTGGGCATGAAGGGCCGCGCGTACTGCCGGGTTTGAGTGCCCAAGGCAAGAAACCGCCGCACCACCCGAACCGTCGAGATAACGGCGCCCGTCTTCAGCAATGATGTAGCAGCCCTCCCCTTCGGTGGCTACGGGCAGCACGCCCTTGGTCGATCGACCGAAGATATGGCTGTTCATGTTGGCTGTCCTTGCATGCAAAAGCGCCACCGTGTCTTGGCATGGGCACTTGTCTAGAATATAATGCATTTGCATTACCGATGTGATCTATATAATACAAGTGAATTATATGCTTCTTCTTGCTAAAGTGAGGGTCGACGCGATACTCGATTTGAATAAGCCAAGGGTATGAATTTGATGAGCAATACAGTGATACTGAAGGAAAGTTTGGCGCGCGTGAGCGTTGAGGGGACACCGGCGCTTCGCACGTTTGCGCCCTGGGTTCTGGATAACCTGTCGCTGGTTGCCTTCCATTCGATTCGAGGGCTGGCGAAGCAAGCGGGGGTTAACCCAAATACCGTGACCCGGATGGCCAAGGAACTCGGGTATGCCAGCTTCGACGCCTTTCGTGGGGATGTGCAGGCAATCGTTCAGATGACGTCACCAACCTATGGCGAGCGGGCGCGGGCGCTCAGGAACGAACTGGGCGGGAATGCCTTTTCCGCCGTAATCGATGCGCATCGCGAAAATACTGCCTCTCTTTTCTCGGCTGAAACGCTTGAAATTCTCGACGCTTGCATCGAACCGCTGCTCGATGCGCGCAAGATCTATGCGGTCGGGGTGCGCAGCTGTTACTCCATCGCCCATTATTTCTCGTATGTCGGTGGCATGGCTTTCCCGAACTTCGTAGAAGTGCCAACGATGCCGGGGGGGATTGTTGACCAGATGTCTCAGGTAACCCCCGAAGATATTGTCGTCGCGATTACGTATGAACATTACTCGGCAGAGGTGGTGCGGGCCTGCCAGATTGCCCAATCCTGCGGCGCGCGGGTTCTAGCACTGACCGACAGCCATTCCTCGCCGATCGCGGTCGGGGCTTGGAAGGTGCTGCGCCTTCCCATGGCCGGACCGCATTTCATGCCATCGCTCAATTCGGCTTTTTTCGCAGCGGAAATGCTGCTGGTCGGAATGGCGGCGCGATCGGATAGTGCGGCGGAGAAGGTGACAACCTTCGAAGATCGTATTCAGCAGTTCGGGGGCTATACTTCGTGAAGCGCCAAGATCGGCCATTCGAGCCGAAGCAGTTAAGGTCTGGAGAGTCCGCAGTGCGTGAGTTCGCCAGTTTGATCTTGCTGCGTTTTGCATAAATGGCCGGTTCTCCCGCTGCGCAGCGGCACGAAATTTCTCGCTCATGCGGCATTTCCTGCGCTGCGAGCGCACGCAGCACAAAATACGAATTCACAGTATGGGCTCTTTCGTTGAATACGCTGCGGGTTGCTTGAAGGTCAGCTTTCTCCACCGGGGCCTCCGGATTTTCGCGAGGTACTTGCCGAGCGGGTGGCTTGACCAGCAAGTGGCGACGTAGCGCGTGAGCTTTGTTTCGACTTTGGCAGTGTGCAAGGAAATTGGGTTGTCGGCAGGCGCCAGTGGGTCTTTCTCGCTGTGATAGCTCACGCAGTTTGCCTTATGTCCCAGCTTTTCCCGGCTAGGCCACGGCTACCGCCGCTTTGACGCATTTGGCTGCGGGTTTGGCTCCTAAGGTACTGGATTCGCACGCGGTTTGGGTTGTTTTGTTGACCTATTGTTGACCTGGGATTTGGACAGCAAAAAGCCCCGCGTTTGGCGGGGCGTAATGGATTGTAGTTATTGGTAAATTTGGTTGCGGGAGTAGGATTTGAACCTACGACCTTCAGGTCATGAGCGAGCAACCTATGGTTGCGATGGCCTGCGCCCGACTGCGACGCTCTAATCTATCTTATTGAATCCAATCATTTTTCGTTGACGACGACTGCGCTTCTTTTCTACGTCTTACTCCACGACTTGCCGCCGCAACCTTCCACAATGCTTCCACAAATAGGCACGGCTTTAGCTTTTTCGGAGTATAAATATGCCAAAGATCACCAAGAGATTAGTTGAGAGTAGCCCCATTAAAGTGCGCGACTATTTCATCTGGGATGACGAGGTGAAGGGCTTCGCAATCCGTATCCTGCCAAGTGGTACACGCATGTATCAAATCCAGTATCGGAAAGGTGGCCGTACACGCCGCGCGTCGATTGGGCGACACGGCGTCCTCACGGCGGATCAGGCGCGAACGCAAGCAAAGGTGATCTTGGGCCGCGTCGCTTGCGGTGAGAACCCCGCCGAAGAGATCAGCCAGCATCGCCGCGCCTCCACGGTCTCGGCGCTGTGTGATCGGTTTTTTGATGTGCATGTCGTCGAGCGCTGCAAACCGACAACGCAAAAGGAGTATCGGCGCTGTCTCGATATCTTCATTAAATCGGCAATCGGGTCGTTCAAAGTTGTCGATGTCGAGCGCAAGGACATTGCCGCGCTGCATCACGGCCTCAAAGACAAGCCCTATCAGGCGAACCGTGTGTTGGGCGTACTCTCCAAGATGTTCAACTTGGCGGAAGTTTGGGGCCTTCGTCCTGATGGGTCGAACCCGTGCCGCCATGTGCCAAAGTTCAGAGAGATGAAGCGCGAACGCTATCTCAGCCAAGCGGAACTGTCGCGTCTTGGTGCGACGTTGGCGGCGTGTCTTGCCGATGGCTCAGAGTCGCCCTTCTCTATCGCGGCCTACCGCTTGCTGATCTTGACGGGTTGTCGCCTCGGAGAAATCCAGAAGCTCAAATGGGAATATATCACCGACAAGGGAATGGAGCTGCCAGACACTAAGACGGGCGCACGGCGCATTCCCCTGCCCCTCTCAGCGCGTAGCGTCTTGGCGAGCTTACCGCGCTATGCTGGCAATCCTTATGTGATCTGTGGCACGGTTGATGGTCAGTTCCTCACGGACCTGCAACACCCTTGGCAACGCATTCGTGCGAAGGCGAACTTAGAAGGCGTCAGAATTCACGATCTGCGCCATACCTACGCCTCAAACGCGGTGTCCTCTGGCATGGCTATTCAAATGGTAGGCCGACTTTTGGGACATACTCAGTTGCAGACAACAATGCGCTACGCACACCTCGCGGACGATCCAGTGCGGCAGGCTGCGGAAGAGAACGCGGCGGCTCTAGGAGCTGCGCTTGGGTTTAATGCTGGGCAATCCTCTACCCCACGCTTAAGGATCGTCAATTGACGGAACGCTCGCCAAATCCATACTCCGACGCAATGATTGCCGCGCTCTGCGATGATCTGGGTATCAGTCTCGACTTAGCACCCAAACTGCGCCAAGGTCTTCGCACTGCCGCCCATCAATGGCAGCGCCACGTAAGCGACCCCGTTGAAAGCGTCACGCCTAAGAACCTGACCAACAGCCTCCTTGATCTGTCGGCTGCTCTCGATGTTGCTAAGGGTGCGCTGGAAGGCGTCACAGACGCCCAGTGGGAAATGATCCGCCACGGTAGCGCGGTGTCCAATTTTGATCCTTATATATCAGAAATTGGTCAGCGTGCGGATGCGCACGATCCCGCAGAAGAGATCAGAACGGTTAGCCTCAATCACACCGACTTTGCCCTGCCTGACATCATCGCGGCGCTAGATGTTCTCGCGAGCGCCGCGCAATTGGCGACGGGACCTATTGGAAAACTCAAGCGCGGTCCACAGCCCAACTTTCCGCTAAAGGCGTGGACTCGCTCAATGCTGTTTTTATGCAAAGCAACACTCGGCGCCCCCTTTACTCGCGATGAAACGCAGGGCCAGCCTGTATCCCGCGCCACTATTTTCTGTGTTAAAGCCTTCGAAGTGCTGTCACCAGAAACGCCTAAAACGCTCATTTTATCCGCAATGAAAGGCGCAATCGCAGAGCAAGCGAAAACGTCAGAAGAGTTAAACGCAAAAT
The DNA here is from genome assembly GCA_965658825.1 of Yoonia sp. GTDB lineage: Bacteria > Pseudomonadota > Alphaproteobacteria > Rhodobacterales > Rhodobacteraceae > Yoonia. Next base: position 13,726 of record CBFHTU010000043.1, on the reverse strand, counting down.
CCGATTAACCTCTCCTATGCATTCAGATGCATTTGGAAATTACCGCGCCTAGCTTCGCAGCTATTCAACCTACTGCGAGGCTGCACAATGATCGAAACTACTTTCCCGACCATCGCCCAAAGCGACATGATCAAAGAAGCTGACGTCGCACTGCTGCTCTGCCAATCGGTACGCACATTGCAGAAATGGCGTGTGAAAGGCGAAGGTCCCTCCTACTTTAAGATCGGCCGCTCGGTCCGCTACAGCCACGCCGATGTGCTCGCTTGGCGCAACGCAAGGCGCTGCCTTCACACCTCACAGTATCTCTCGCCCTAGGTCGCCACCCGACGCGCGCGCGGCCCTCTAGGTCGCAGGCGCGCGCGTCGGGTGGTGACGACCCGTTCAATGGGGGGTCCTTGTAGCACCCCCCTCTAGAAATACATCAACAGATGAAACCCATCAGATCAGGCTTCGACGGTTTAGAATTCGCGATTTGTGTGTCGACACCCTCGGCGCTTTGCGATCTCCTTGATGTTTACAAGGATCATGCAAAGAAAATCGGAGTGCCAGCCCCTTGCGAGATCGGTGGTGAATGGCTCGAAGTCCGCGAAACTGGCGCAAAAGGAGGCTATACCTATAGCTGCAGGCATGAGGAAACAGGTGATTGGTTTTTCAAGAAGCCTTCGAAGAATGATCCGTGGGGCATTCGTTTTTCAGCTTCGTCTAGCGCCTTGGTCATATTAGGCTTGGAAGGTTTACGTCAACGTATCGAAACACTTCTGAGCAATCTCGACATCGTCGCTCCAACTGGTGCGTTCCATCCATCACGTATAGATTTTGCCGTCGACTTCCTTGCGCCTGACTTTCAAGTTTCCGCCGATAATTTTATCATTCATTCCCGTGCCAGTCGAAAAATCCATGATCAGATTTTAGACATTGAAACAAACGGGCGCTCCAATCGCACAACCTCGGTAACAATCGGCAAAATGCCAAACCGCCAAGTGATCATCTATGACAAACGCGAAGAGGTTGTCGTCAAACACAAACCCGAATGGGCCACGATTTGGGCGCGTGCGATCCACGGCCCCGAGGCTTGTTCTCTCGACCTGTCAAACCGCGAAACCTCGCAAATCTGGCGGGTCGAGCTACGAGCTGCCAAACGACACTTGAAGGATATATGGGACATCAATAGCTGGGCCTCGCTCTACGAATTACTGCCTCGCGTATTTGACAAAATGTTATCGGACATTCGGTATACTGAGCCGACGAGTGACACCAACCGCGCTCGCTGGCCTGATCACACCATCTGGAATGCAACACGGCAATCGGTCCTAAATGACCTCTTCGATCACATCCCGACAATGACCCCCGATGAGTACATCGAAATCAAAAAGTCCCGAAAGATAGAAGAACTAGAAAGCCAAATCTTCGGCCTCGCAATCTCCTCAGCTGCCATCCGAGGCACGCCGCCAACGGCGTTTCAGTTTTTCCTCGACATGATGCCCAAACGGCTAGGGCGTCGGATTTCGAACAATGGCGGCGAGTTAGACAATCGTTTTGTAAGAGCGCAAAGTAAATACAGTTATTTAGTTAACGAATAGCCATTTGGGCGGATTGCAGACATTCGCTGCAGACGCAAAGTGACTAAGACACGTGCGTGTAAGCTGCCAGTTATCAAGAGTTCAAATTCATGAATGCTGCGAACAGTCCAATTTCGGCAACAAATCCACGGCATGAAATCGGTTTTTTCGCAGCGCGCCCTTGCGGGGCTCCGAATTCTGCAGAAGCGGAAAAATTTTTATTGCGCCGTGACGGGCGGAATCGCAATTAATACGAACAGCACCGCCGACAGAGCAATTAGTTTACAACTCGCAAAAATTTCGGAAATCCCTCAATACAGTCGTTATCTATAACGTTGGAGCGGTGCGCTCCTTCGGGGGGCCTTTTTCCGCGGAAGACGCCACGATACGTCAGTTCTCTGTTGCTCCTTGTCCCTTGCGTCAATTGAATATCTGCGAGAATAACTTTCCTAAAGATTTCGGCCGCGAAAACCTAATTCGATCCAACCCAGTCCAACCATTCTAAAGAATGGCAACGCCAATCAAGTCGGTATGTAACAGGACCAAGGTCACGAAGAGGATTACGGCGATGGCGAGACGTTTGAAGAATTCGGAGCTGAATGCCAAGGAAAGCGTGTGCGACGATCTCTTGATCTCAGATTGGAAACTTTCCCACGATTCTAGCCCCAACTCACTTTTCTTACGCCGATCAATCAAGCTTCTGCCGAGAACTGCGAAGATGGCAAAAATCCCAAACAACAATAAATGCGCAAGGTCACCATTTGGCAGAAGATGCAAAGAAGCCCAAAGAGTAATAGCGGTGAGGCTCGGGTGACGCAGCCATCGTACGATTCCGGGGCGGGATGAATCAAACCGGTCATTTCGCGCGCCACCAAATGTGAACGGATTGGGGCTTCCCAGCGAAAAGGCAAGGATCACGCAGACGACAAACATGCCTACGATTACGATGTGGTGCTGCCAGATCGCTTGCGGCCAGAGCTGCACATAGGGGGCGCGGCCCGCAGCGACTATGATCGCGGCTAGCATGACGAGCGACAGGGCGGAGTAGACCAAAGTGAATCCCCGAGGGCCGAGGTAGCGCACTAAGGCTACGCGCACTCGCGGGCGTACAGGAACCGAATGTGTCGCAAAGAACAACGCAAAGACAGCGGTAAAGCCAAGCCATGTCATCATGTGCGTTCTGGTTTTGGGGTTGCCAACATTGGACCATAGGCAACCACAAAGGTTGCGAACGCGACAATCCACAAAACGCCAGAGGCATCCAGCAACACGCCGCGCAGATCAAACAAAACGTCCGCCAAGACGCGTGCGATGACGGAGACCATCAGTGCGCAATAGGCCAATGTCGTGGTATGCGTTGCGTGCAAATCCTGCCCCGAGTGCCCCAACGACGCCCGTGTCATCACAGCCAAGGTCATCAATCCAATCGCGCCAGCCGTCCAGACGTGGATAGCGGCGGGTTGCGACAGGGCACTGGGGGCAAGGATAGCGAGCGCGTTCAGCGCACTGCCAAGCGGAACAAACGCATACGCCGCGTGAAGCACCCAAACCAAGGGTTCCGCGCCTGTGGCAATGCCCTGCCAACGTGTCAAACGGATGACGTGCAAGATCGCCATGACCAGCAATGCCACACCCGTCAGACGCGCATCTGGAACAGCTGTCCAGCCGATCAGAACCATGATCGTCACAACCAACGTTGCTTTGTCAAATCTCTGCATCGGCGAGGTTGGCAAACGCGTTGCGCCCTGTTTGGCCAACCAGTTTCGGGTAAAGGACGGGATGATTTTGCCACCGATCAAAACCACCAGCACCAATACCACCGATAGACCAAGCCGTAAGCCGAAGCCGTGTGGCGCGTAAGCCCCGCCTGCAAATTCCAGATGAAACACCAGATTTGCAACCATCAACACTCCGACAAGGATAAGGACAGGGAGGTTCTTCCAATTTTGACCTGCGATAATCTCGCGCAGGATCACCGCCCACAACACCAGCAAGAACGCTAAATCCGCAGAAATCACCGCCCAGACTGGTAGGTAGTCCGACATCAAAACCGCGGCGCGCCCGATCATCCACAAACCTGCGAGGCCCGCCAAATGCCAGCCGACGACGGGCAATCGTCCAGTCCAGTTGGGGACGGCCGTTAACAAAAAGCCTGCAATGACGGCGCTCAGGTAGCCGAACAGAAATTCATGGGTGTGCCATGTTACGGGATCGAACCGCGTGGGGAGTGCGATCAAATCCGTCAGCATGAGAACCCAAAGCCCCATTGCCGCGACGGCCCATAGGCCCGCCAGCATGAACATTGTGCGAAAACCGAAGCTTAGGATTGCGGGGCCGCGCCATTGGCGCATTTGTTCAGCGGTTGTTTGTGTCATAGTCCAAATCCAGTGGTCCGATTGGTGTTCTCACAGTCGAGGACACATTGCCCGCGTGATCGCAGCCTAAGCGCACACGTTTGTTCGCGTGGGTGAATGTCAGGCGAAACCGTCAAGCGTCTTCATCAACACCCGTTTCAAGACGGCTCGTGATTTTGCCTGCCCGCATGAGGGGTTGAACCTGCGAGGGTTCGATATCGAACAGCAGTCCTAAGTCGCAGGCGTCGATTGTAGGTTGATCGGGATTTGACATATCGATTTTCATCTTGTGTCCCTTGGCTCTGAAGCGTCCATAAGTTTGCGGATGTGACGTGCGAAGGCCCATGTCGCGGGGATTGCGATGACACATCCGACGCCGATGGACCAGCCGGTTGTCAAAACCGGCCCACCCATCCAGCTTCCGATGAGGGACGCGAAAAACACGTTAACAGCCATCGCACCGACACCGAAGGGATACAGGACCAACGCGATTTTGCGTGATGACCAGCCCGACATTGTCATTTCCGCATGACAAGATGGTTGACCAGCCAAAGGGCCGCGATCAGCACAACGGAGGCCACTGCAAACCAGATTTCTGCTGTGGCTGATTGTGCCTGCGGGATGGGGCGTTCAAAAGCTTCGGCAAGGGCGGGTGTCGCTATCAGTGTAAGGAAAAGGGTGGAAATACGCATGTTCAAGTCTCCTGTGTGAGAGTTCGGTAGATATCGGGCAGCGCGCGGGGCAGGCGCGCTGGATTGGAAAGCAAGCTAAAGCCGCCGCGCCCGAAAATACGCGGGAACCAGTCTTGTCCGTCTTCATCAATGATCACACCATGAAGCGACTGGCCCGCACGGCGCGCTTCGCGCACCGCCATACGGCTGTCTTCCACGCCGTGCTGACCTTCGTAGTGATCCAGATCATTCGGCTTGCCGTCTGTCAGAACGATGAGCAATTTTCGCGCGGCGGTTTGATCGGCCAGCATCGCAGAGGTGTGGCGGATCGCCGTGCCAAGGCGGGTGTAATGTCCAGGCCGCAGCGCACAGATGTTTGCGGTGATGGCCGGTGACATCTTATCTTCAAAGCCCTTGCAGCGCGTTAGAAACACGCGGTCCCGACGCAGCGACGAAAACCCCCAAATACCAAGTTGATCCCCCGCCGCATCAATGCCCGACGCCAAGGCAGCCAAGGTCTCGCGAGCCACGTCGATGACCGATGTTTCGCCGACAGCCGCTTCGGTAGAGCGGGACGTATCGATCAGAAACGCCACGGCCAAATCTCTGTCGATCTGGCGGGCGGATTGCCAAACCCGATCACTACCATGGCCCGTCACGGCCAGATCGGCCTGTGCAGTGATCAACGCATCGAGATCAAGCTCGGCCCCGTCAATCTGGCGCGGGCGCAGCACACGGCGCGGGCGCAGGGGTTCAAACTGGCGGCGCACCTCACGAATACGAGCGGCATTCGGAACGAACGTATGCTTCGGATCGGGTATCGCGGGCGCATCCAACACGCGGCAATGCGCGTCCATATAACTGCGGCTTTGGTGGTTCCATTCGGGGTAGGTAAACGTGCCTGCCAGCCTTTCATGGTCGGCCTCTGCTGGTGAAAGGTCAAGGTGCAAGCGCAGGCGTGTCGCTGCACGTTTGTCTACTTTGGACAAGGTAATGGTGTCCTGATCATCCGCCGCTTTTTGGGCATTCTCATCGTCGTCATCATCGACGCTGCGGTTCAGGTTCATCGATTCAACCCAAGACAGGATTGATTCAAAGCGGTGCAGGATGAAGCTGTCTTTGCGGTTTGCCTCATCGCGTTCTTTTCGCTCGCCCAATTTGCGTGTGGTTGTCGTTGCGGCCGGAGGCGGGGCATTTGCCTCGTCAGGATCGGTTTGCGATGCGTCGCCGTTTTGGGACGGATTGAACCGCAACCAGAACGGCACTGGTGCGAAGGGCTTATAATGACGGTCGCTTTGATGATCCTGTTTGGCGAGCGCCGCCCCGCAAAGCTGGTCACGCACGGCCTGTTCCATTGCTGCTTCGGCAGGGGGTAGGCTAAGCGTTGGACGGGCGGCGAGAGTGATTTCGCACATACTGGCGTAAGAGGCTTGTAGCCCTGGACACGCCGCGAAGGCACGATCCGCGGCGGCGGCATTCGCGCGGATATTGGCGCAATCGGCCGCGCGGGCATTGTTTGTTGCGGCGGGTACATCGGCGTATGCGGCCAAGGCCACGAGCCACGCGTAGGCGGCGCGATTTAGGCGGCGTTCGGGAAAGGCTTGCATCACGGGGGGCAGGCGAAGACGGGATCCATCGAAACTCGCAACGTATTCCTTTTCCCGTTCCGCCCCCAGCTTACGGCGTAGATCGCGGCGATGCGCCACCAGCGTGGCCGCAGCCTCGCCCATCTCGACACCCCCGTCGCCGCCAAGAGCGCGAAACAGCACTGCAAGGCTGAGGCGCACATCGGCAAAGGCCACAGCCGCATCGGGGTAGGTCGCATCGGCCCCCATCCCGTAGGCCATATCGTGCCACAGGTTGCCGATCGTTTCCTCGGGCTCCATGAGGTCGCGTAGATGCATCGCGTGGCCCTATCCGTAAATCGTGGCGACTAGATCGCGCAGGGCATCCTGCACGTCGCCATCATCGCTTAGCGGTTCGATGATCGCGGCCTCGATCGCGTGAGGAATGGACATGCCGCCCGCCATCAACGTCGCCGTATAGATTAACAAACGTGTTGAAACGCCTTCCTCTAGGTCCATGCCAGACAGTTGCCGGATATGGCCGCCAAGCCGCACAAGGTTGCGCGTCCGCGCCTCGTCCAGCCCACTTTCTTGGACGATCACTGCGATTTCCAGATCGGGCTTCGGGAAATCGAATGTCAGGGACAGGAACCGCTGGCGGGTGGATGGTTTCATCCGCTTCATTACGTTTTGGTAGCCCGGGTTATAGGAGGCAACCAGCATGAAGTCCTTTGGCGCAACCAGCTCTTCGCCTGTGCGATCAATCATCAGCGTGCGACGATTATCCGTCAGCGGGTGCAACACTACGGTCACGTCTTTGCGGGCTTCTACAATTTCATCGAGGTAGCAAATGCCACCAGCACGCACGGCGCGTGTGAGCGGGCCATCGACCCAAACCGTTTCGCCACCTTTCAACAGATAGCGCCCGATCAAGTCTGCTGCGGACAGATCATCATGGCAAGCAACCGTGAAAAGCGGCTTGCCCAGTTTCGCCGCCATGTGTTCTACGAAGCGGGTTTTGCCGCAGCCGGTCGGCCCCTTCAAAAGAAGGGGCAAACCGTTTGTATGGGCCGTTTCGAACAGGTCGCATTCACGACCCTGCGGCCGGTAGTGGGGGATAGTGGTAACGATATCTTTCATGATCATTCCCCTGCGACAGTTACGTTTGGACCCGGTTCAATGATCTCGCGTTTGCGCACGACAATCAGGGAATAGATGAATAGCAGAGCGCCAATCACCACAGCCGCACCCGCGCCAAACCGCATCATGTAAAAGATTGCCAGATCGTCCTGAACTTGCATGTAATAGTCGCCCAAGACCCGTTGCATGTGGGTCTGGATGGTGCCCGCAAAGGTCAACACGAAGGTCATGAATGCCATGCCACCTGTCATCAGCCAGAAGGACGCCATGTTCAGCACTTGGTTATAGGGCTGGCGTTCGCGCAAGAGTGGCATCGCGTAGGTAAAAATCGCGAGATTCAGGGCCACGTAGGCTCCGTAAAACGCAAGGTGTCCATGTGCAGCGGTGATCTGCGTGCCGTGGGAATAAAAGTTCACGCCATGCAAAGTGTGCAAGAACCCCCAGACACCAGCGCCAAAGAATGCGACCGTGCTGGACCCAAGCGACCACAAAAGCGCGGCCTTGTTAGGGTGATTGCGTTTGCCTTTCCAAACCATGACGAATGCGAAGGACATCATCAGGAAGAACGGGATGACCTCGAATGTGGAGAAAATCGACCCGATCCACTGCCAATAGCCAGGCAAGCCAATCCAGTAGAAATGGTGACCAGTGCCGAGGATACCCGAGAACAGCGCGGTGGCGACGATGACATAGAGCCATTTTTCGACGACCTCGCGATCCACCCCAGTCAGTTTCAAGAGCAAGAATGCAAGGATCGCGGCCATAACGAGTTCCCATGTGGCTTCGACCCAAAGATGAACGACGAACCACCAATACATTTTGTCCAAGCTGAGATTGTCTGGGTTGATAAAGGCAAAGACCCACAGCAACGACAGCAACCAAAGTCCCATCAGCAACACATTGGTAATCGCGGTCTTCTTACCCGCCAGCGACGTCATCGAGATGTTGAACAAGAAGATCAGCGCCGCGACCAGAATCCCGAATTTCACCCAAAGCGGTTGTTCAAGAAACTCGCGCCCGCCATGGATGCCCATCAGGTAAGACCCGACAGCCCCCAAGGTGCCGACCAGCAAAATGATCAGTTGCAGGTAGGCGAGTTTGACCGAATAAATCTCACGCTCGGCCTCTTCAGGCACCAGAAAATAGGCCGCACCAAAAAACCCGAGCAAAAGCCAGACGATCAGCGCGTTAGTGTGGATCATTCGGATGATGTTGAACGGCAATATTTCTGCCAAGAAGTTGGGCGAGACATAGACCCACCCTGCAAGAAGGCCACCAAGAACCTGAATGCCGAACAAGGCCATGGCGGCAAGGAAGTACCAGTAGGCTACTCTTTGTGATTGATATTTCATTGGATTAGTCTCCTATCCCGCATCAGTGGGCGGCCAGCCCTGTGTGTCGGTTTGATCGGCCCACCGCAGAAACTCCGACAAGCCGCGGATTTCTTCATCGGTGAGATTGAATGGCGGCATCTGGCGGCGCCCGTCGATCCCGCTTGGCTGGCTTTCCATCCAACCTTGCAATATCTCGAAGGCTGCCTCTGGGTCATCTGCCACGCCCCATCGGGTCATGACGTTGCCGACCTCGGGCGCGAAGTACGCACCTTCGCCGTGCAGTGTGTGGCAATTGATGCATGAGTGGCGCTCCCAGACATGCTTGCCCAGAATTACTTCTTCGCTGATCGGCATGCCAGCGGTTGAAACTTCGACCACATACTTGTGGCTGTTTACGGTAAGCGCGATGAAAACAACCACGAAGAAGATTGATCCGCCGTAGAAAATGTTCCGCGCCCTTGATTTTGTTAAGATTTCAGCCATCCCGCGGCCCCCGTTTATTGATTTGACCTCCCGTTCCTAGGTCAATTCAACTTAAAGGAGTTTGTGCCAGCGCAACGTTCCGGACGGATTTCGGCCTAGATTGATCGAAACTTCAGGAGACGCGTCATGCCAAAAGTTAAGCTGGACGACCCGGATCTACCGTTGTTGAATCTTATCAACGAATGGCCGCAAACCATCCCAGTTTTTTTGCGTCACAAAATGCTATGTGTCGGATGTTTGGTCAGTAGGTTTCACACGGTGATTGATGTTTGCGCCGAATACGGTCTCGACGTCGACGCGTTCTATTCAGAGCTCGCGGCCACTCTCATACCTGTGCGCCGGATAATATGACCAGCTGATGTGGCTGACAGACGGTAATCCGCTTCCTGCCACTTTCGACAATCCCGTCTTTTTCCCATGCGCTCAGAAGCCTGCTGACGGTGTGCAATGTCGTGCCAGTCATTTCAGATAGATTTTGACGTGTGATCGGGAAATCAATTTCGATCCCGTTTTCGACTTTGCGCCCTGTCTGGTTGATTAGCCGCAGAATGGCGCAGGCGATGCGTTGCTCAACATGCTGGGTTGCCATCTCGACTATGCGGTTATTCATGTCACCGATCCGTTGACCGACCGTCTTATAGGTTTCCGTGCTAAATCCTTCGTATTTGACGGCGAATTCATCCCAAAGTGACGTCGGCCACGACAGCACAAGCGATTCCGTAGCGGTCATTGCGGTTGCTGGATAGGTGTCGCGCCCCAGTGCTTTCGCAATGCCAAAAAGCTGGCCCGACGGGATATGCAAGGCGATAACCTGATCGCCGTCAGGGGTAATCCGTACGACGCGAATATAGCCGTCGAGCAGTAGGTAGAACCGATCTGCATGATCGCCCTCCTCGAACACCGTGTCGCCTACATCAAAACGGCGGGTGGTCGCTTGCCCGAGAATATTCACAATTTCAGACGTTTCCAAACGTGCGAACGGCGGCAACGTCGAAAGCAGGCTTTCGTCGAGTTGATTGCGGGTGGAGGGACGGCGTGAGCTTTTCATACGCCAAATTCGCATGATCGTGTCGAAAGTAGCAACCGAATTGATCTGCATCAACAAAAAACCCTCCGTCTTATTGCGCAGCGACAAAGTAGGCGTGGTTACCAATGCGTAAAAGTGAGGCAATCAAACACGAAAGGAAAACACATGTTTCGAATGATTGCCTCTGGAATTGCATTGAGCGTGGCCCTGACAGGTGCCGCCGCTGCCGAAGATTTTGAAGTGAAGATGCTGAACCGCGGTGAAGCTGGCGCGATGATTTTTGAGCCAAGCTTCTTACAGGTTGCTGTTGGCGACACGGTGAAATTCATCGCAGAAGATCGCGGACACAACGCCGAATCCATTCCGGAGATGATGCCTGAGGGCGCTGTCCCTTTTGAAGGCAAGATCAACGAGGAAATTGATGTGACCTTCGAGACCGAGGGTCTCTATGGCGTCCGCTGCAAACCGCATTACGCGATGGGCATGGTGATGACCATTGCTGTGGGTGAGGCTGTTGAAGCACCTGAGGGTTACCTTGAGGGCCGCATTCCCAAGGGCGCCATGAAGCGCTTTGAAGAGCAACTTTCCAATCTTTGACTTTTAAGGTGTGGGCCGAATGGCCCCGCCCAACGCTTTCCGAATAGGAGAAGACAATGACTAAAACTATCAATCCAGGCCTCATGCCGACAAGCCGCCGCAATGTATTGCGCGGGTCCGTTCTTGCGGGTGCCGCTGCGATGACTGGTGGTGCAAGCTTTGCCGCCCAACGCCGTGCGCCTCTGCCAAAGTCCGCCCCAATGGCTTACTTCACCCAAGCTGCTGAACAGCAGACTGCTGCCGAGGCAGCACCTGCAGATTTGTCGGGCTACACCCGCGTGAAGATGGAACTGGTCGCTCCGCCGTTTGCCCCCGCGCATGAGCAGGTTGCAGCAGGTGGTCCAAAGATCATCGAAATCACATTGGTGACCGAAGAGCGCCTGATGGTGATCGACGAGGACACAGGCGCCGAGGTTTGGGCGCTTACATATAACGGTTCTGTGCCTGGTCCGCTGATTATCTGTCATGAAGGCGATATGGTTGAACTGACTTTGCGCAATCCTGTTGAAAGCCAGATGGAGCACAACATCGACTTCCACGCCTCTACTGGTGCGCTTGGTGGCGGTGGTTTGACCCACGTTTATCCGGGTGAAGAAACCGTGCTGCGCTGGAAGGCCACAAAGGCTGGTTGCTTTACCTATCACTGCGCCCCCGGTGGCGCGATGATCCCCTACCACGTGACCCACGGCATGAACGGTGCGGTGATGGTGCTGCCCCGTGACGGCCTCAAGGATGCCGAAAGCAATGCGCTGACCTATGATAGCATCGCCTATATCGGCGAGCAGGATTACTACCTGCCTAAAGACGAATACGGCGATTTCTTGAAGTATGAGGTTGCTGGAGAAGACTATGCCGACAGTCTCGATGCGATGCGGACACTAACACCGACCCACTCAGTCTTTAACGGCGCTGTTGGCGCTTTGACCGGTGAAGCGGCCCTGCGTGCAAAAGTGGGTGAAACCGTTCTGATGATCCACAACCAAGCGAACCGGGACAGCCGTCCGCACTTGATCGGTGGGCATGGGAACTACGTCTGGGAAACGTCGTTTAGCACACCTCCGTTGAAGGACGTCGAGACTTGGTTCGTGCGCGGCGGCACAGCGATGGCTGCGATGTATACTTTCGAACAACCAGGCGTTTACGCCTATGTGAACCACAACCTGATTGAGGCCTCATTGCTGGGGGCCACTGCACACTTTGTTGTCGAGGGTGAGTGGGACAATAACCTGATGGAACAGGTTGTCGCGCCGCACAGTTTTGCAACGTAAACTGGAGTAAATCCCATGAACGCCATTGCCTCAAAATTTAAGATCAAGCACCTGTTGGTGGTTGGGTTTGGGGCAATGGCGCTTTTTGGGGCAAGCCGGAGTTGGCCAAAAGCCGACCTGAGCGTCGCGCCGCAAATGGCCGAGCATCTCGTGGTGTTTTCCGATGGCGCGGCCCTATCGGTTCAGAAATACGAGATCACGGTTGCAGAATGGAACCGCTGCCATGCGGCGAGTGCTTGTGCGTTGATGCTGCGGGTCGCGGGTAACCGCACCGAGGCGGAAATGCCCGCAACGGGGCTTTCCTATACCGATGTGGCCGAATATCTGGCGTGGATCAATCGCGTTACTCGCCAAAACTACCGCCTGCCCACCTTACAGGAATGGGAGTTCATGGCAGCCGAAGTAATGCCCCATACACCTGATCCTATTTTTACCGACCCCGAATTGTCATGGGCCTCTGCATATTTACTCGAACCGCAGACCAAACGGACCCTGCAACCGCAAGGGGCTTTTGCGACGACAAAAGAGGGGATCGTTGACCTCGACGGCAGCGTTTGGGAATGGACCGCCGAATGCTACGCGGGGGTATCAGCAGGCGAAATCGACATCAGCAAATGCCCAGCCTTCTATGTCGGCGGTGAACATATCGCCGCCATCCCTTTCCTCGTGCGCGACCCCGCAAGAGGGGGCTGTGCGGTAGGCGCACCACCCGCACACCTTGGCATGCGCTTGGTCACCGATGCCAAATCCTGACGCGCCCGTTTTTTAAATCGTGGGCAGTAACTCAATGAACAGTCAAAACGCGCTAGAAGAGCTACCTGGCGATTTGCTGATGTGGATACTTATCATCAGCGAACTTTTGGTTTTCGGGGCTGGCCTGATCATTTACTTGTCCGTTCGCATTACCGACCCCATCGGCTTTGCGCAGGCGCAGAGCATGCTTGATCGCACGGGGGCAGGGATCAACACTGTTGTTCTGATCACTAGCGGGTTCCTTGCCGCCCTCGCTTGCCAGATGAAACAACCCCATGAACGGCGCAAACGGCGTTTGGCGCTATGTGTTGCTGCCGCCCTTGGCGTTGTGTTCTTATGGATTAAGGGCGGTGAATTTGCCGCCAAATCCGCGGCCGGTATCGTCTGGGATACTCATCCGTTCTTCAATTTCTACTTCCTGCTCACGGGTTTTCACGCGGCGCATGTTGTGGCCGGAGTCGTCATCTTGGTTTTGGTGGCTTGGCGCGATCATCCGGACAATATCGAAGATGCCACTGCGTTCTGGCATATGGTCGATCTGGTTTGGGTTCTGTTGTTTCCTGTCATCTATCTGCTGCAATGAAACCACGGGCCATATATCGCGCTTGGGGGAGATTGGTCGCTCTCAGTCTGGCTTCTACTATGCTGTCGCGCCCCGAAATTTGGGCGATCTGGCCAGCCTGTGCTGGAGTTTTGGTCTTGTTGTTGGCTTGGCTGAAGGCACGCATTATTCTGGCGCACTATCTGGGGTTGGCTGAAGCGCCGTCCTGGCGGGGTGGCTTCTATTTTGTATTGGCCATGTTTTGCTTGATCATGCTCGGTCTCTTTCTCGTGCCACTTGCAACGGCTATGACGAGTGTTTGATTTTATATCTCGTCAGTTCAACGTATCTGGGTGATTGGTTCGGAGAGTTCGCGCGGGAATGCCGCTGGGGCGAAGGTCCGGTCTGACGAGCCGCACCGCAGCATCTTGAGG
>CBFHTU010000042.1:0-20878 GCA_965658825.1 Yoonia sp. | reverse complement strand
ACAAGCTGCCCTGCGCGCTGCACTGCTGTGATCAGAACTGGAAGCCGTTCACCTGTCTGAGCATAAATCAGGCCACTGTGATGGCGTTGCGTATCGCTCCAATGATGAATGCCCCGTGAGCGCATTGGATCATGCGCCATTCGATGATCGAGATCATCTCTCGCCTGCGTGGCGATTGCGCCGTCAGGCGGACCTGCCCGCCGGGCTGGTCTGCCGCCTCAAAAACCGTCACGTCATGGCCGCGCTCTGCCGCGACGCGCGCCGCTTCCAACCCTGCTGGCCCAGCGCCGACAATCACCACCTTTTTGCGGATCGCCGCCTTCGGGATGTCATGCGGCATCGTCAGCTCGCGCCCCGTTGCCGCGTTATGCATACACAGCGCGTCGCCCGCTTGATAAATCCTGTCCAGACAATAGGTGGCACCCACGCAGGGGCGGATATCCTCTTCGCGCCCTTCCATGATCTTACGCACAATATGGGGGTCCGCGATATGGGCCCGGGTCATGCCGACCATATCCAGAATGCCCGCTTTGACCGCGTGTCGCGCGGTGGCCACATCCGGGATTTTCGCGGCATGGAATGTCGGCAACCCCGTCGCCTTTTTCACTTCGCCCGCGAAATCCAGATGGGGCGCATTCGCCATACCTTGCACTGGGATAATATCGGTCATCGCGGGGTCGGTATGGATGCGCCCGCGGATCACGTTGAGGAAATCAACCTGTCCGGTGGCTGCTAATATCTTGGACATTTGCAGGCCCTCGACGACATCGATCCCGCCCTTTTGCGCCTCATCCGCCGTAAAGCGCAGACCGACGATGAACTTGCCCCCGACCCGTCTGCGAATGGCAGCCAGCACATCCAACGGAAACCGCATCCGGTTTTCAAGGGTATCGGCCCCATAAGGCCCCGTCAGGTCATTGGTCAGAGGCGACCGGAATTGATCAAGCAGGTGGCCGTAGACCTGCAACTCGATCCCGTCCATCCCGCCAGCTTGCATCCGCTCAGCGGCATCCGCGAAATCAGCAATAATCCGTTCAATATCCCAATCTTCGATCAGCTTGGGAAACGCGCGGTGCGCAGGCTCACGGTGCTTGCTCGATGAGACCGAAGGGAGCCAGTCCCCTTTGTTCCAGTTCGTGCGCCGACCCAGATGCGTCAGTTGGATCATCGCGGCACAGCCGTGTTCATGCACTGCATCCGTCAGGTTCTGGATCCACGGCACGACGTCATCGCGGTAGGCCAGAACGTTGTTGAACACGGGCGGGCTGTCTTTGCTCACCGCCGCCGAGCCTGCGGTCATAACCAGCGCCACACCAGCCTTGGCCCGCTCTGCGTGATAGGCCGCGTAACGTTCTTTTGGCAGGCCATCGACCGGATAGGCAGGCTCGTGGCTTGTCGTCATGATCCGGTTGCGCAGCGTCAGGTGTTTCAGTTGAAAAGGCTGAAGAAGGGGATCGGTCGACATGTCATATTTCCTATCGGTTGGAATGTGTTGCCGCTGGACAATCGCGGCGGCGCTTGTCACCAATTCAACAACAATCGCTGATAATGGAGTATGCCCGTGTCCGACAAAAGTAACCGAAAAACGTCGATTACAACCCGCGTCGCGCAGGCGCTCCATTTCATCGAAAGCGAAACGGGCGCCGTTGTCCCCGCGATCCAGCCTGCCGCGACCTATGCCCGCGATGATGCCTATCAGATCCGCAAGCCCTATTTCTATCGCCGTGATGGCAACCAAGCGACCGTTCATGCAGAGGCAATCATTGCGGAGCTTGAGAACGCGACGGATTCACTTTTGTTCGCGTCGGGCATGTCCGCCTGCACTGCTGTGATCGAGCATTTGCCGACTGGCGCGCATGTCGTGGCACCGCGCGTCATGTATCATGGCGTTTTGCATCAACTGCAAACCTATGCGGCCAACAAGCGGATCACGCTGAGCTATTATACCGCTGGCAATCACGGCGAACTGGCCGAGGCTGTCGCGGCCTGCACGCCAACGCTGGTCTGGGTCGAGACCCCGAATAACCCGAACTGGGAAGTCACCGATATTGCCGCTGCTGCCAAGATCGCACATGATGCGGGTGCCAAGCTGATCGCGGATTGCACCGCAACTCCGCCCAACATGACCCGCGCGCTTGAATTGGGGGCGGACTTTTCCTTTCATTCGGCGACGAAATACCTCAATGGACACTCCGACATCACGGCTGGTGTCTTGTCGGTGCGTGAGACGGGGCCGTTTTGGGACGACATCATTCTGATCCGCAAATTGCAGGGCACGGTGTTGCATTCCTTTGATGCCTGGATGCTTATTCGCGGGATGCGGACGTTATTCTTGCGGGTCGAGAAGTGCTGTAAAAATGCGATGGCGATTGCCAGGCATTTCGAGGGGCACCAGCATGTCGAGGCCGTCCTCTATCCTGGCCTGCCGTCCGATCCCGGACATGAGGTCGCGAAACGCCAAACGGACGGACAATTCGGCGGCATGATGTCGATCATCGTGCGCGGCACCGAACAGACCGCAATTGATGTCGCCCGTTTTTGCGAGGTTTTCTATCCCGCGACATCATTGGGCGGCGTCGAGAGTCTGATCGAGCACCGCAAGACCGTGTCCGGCGAAGGCTTCCCCGTGCATCCGCGTCTTTTGCGGCTGTCAATCGGAATCGAAGATGCCGATGACCTGATCTATGATCTGGAACAGGCCCTCGCGCGCGCGGTCGGGTGACGGTTTATTCGGCGGGCTGAAAGCCTTCGATCAGCTGGCGCAGGCCGATATAAGCGCCTACAAAAATTGCGGCGAGCGTGATTGGCGCGCTCGTGGCAAGCACGGAAAAGGCGGACATCCCTTGCCCGATGCTGCATCCCGCCGCCAAAACCGCACCGACCCCCATGAGCGCCGCCCCACCAATCTGGCGGCGCAATTCGCGCGGGTCTTCACAGGCCTCCCAGCGGAAATGGCCCTTGAAGAGGCTACCGATAAACGCGCCGATCAGCACCCCCGAAACGGAGCCGACCCCAAAGCTGAGCGTATTGCCCGACGCAGTCATTGCGTAGAGCATTGTTTCCCCCAATGGGGCCGAGAAAGTATGAGACACGATCTGCAACCCATCAAAGCCGTGCTGGGCGACATAGCTGGTGCCGACCCAGCCGGACACAATGGCCAAACCAACGCCACTGCCCCAAAAATAGATTGATTTTCCCTTTGTCCCATCACTGACGATAACGCTGAGCAGGATAATCAACGCGCCGACAAGACCACCAAGCGCATTCACCCCGAGGCCTGTGGTAGCGCCAAGAAGATGCACAAAGCTCGCTGGGGTCTGGGCGGCAACGACCGGAAACAGGCGGATACGCAGACCCGCAAAGGGACCGCTCATCACCATATAGGCCACCAACCCCATCACCAGCACGATCACAAACGACCGCAGATCACCGCCGCCAAGCCGCGCAAGGGCCCCAAATCCGCAATTGCCCGCCATCGCCATACCATAGCCAAACAGCAATCCACCGATAATGGCGGCGGGGATGTTCAAGCTTTGCGTCAGATAGAATGTGCGCGCCAGATCAATCAGTCCGAACGCGGCCGCCCCATGGGTGCCGATGATCGCAACACCAATCGCGACGCCCCACATCCGCAGGCGCGCATTGCTATTGCCATAAAAGTAATCCTCGATCGCGCCTAAGGTACAAAATCGGCCAATCCGCGCTGCAAGCCCCAAAACGAGACCGCCAAAACCGCCAATCAACGCAACCAGAGCAGGCTCACTCAAATACTCTGTCACTGCGGGCGACCCTCGCTAACCGGATTTAATCGTTCTTGCAGAACAACTCGTACACAACTTCCATAATCTGTTTTGGCCGCTCATCCGTCAAACGGTAATAGATCGCTTTGCCCTCACGGCGCGGTGTGACCAACCCCTCAAGGCGCAAACGCGATAGCTGTTGCGACACTGCCGCCTGCCGCGCAGACAAGAGTTCCTCAAGCTCGGTAACGGTTTTCTCACCCGTGGTGAGATGGCACAATATCATAAGACGACCCTCATGGCTGATAGCCTTGAGAAAGTTCGACGCATCAACTGCGTTGTTCATCATCTTGTCGATATCCGCATCGCAGAGCGTCTCGTCAAAAACTGGTAGCCCCATCACATCGCCTCTAAAAGCTGTCGTGTTCATTGTCGCACGTTTAATAAAGCAACCTTGGGAAAAGGTCTATTTAAAGTTCAATTTTAACCCTCAGCCGCTTTGGCTGTGTCGCTTTGCTTGATCATCATGTCGAGAAGCCCCCAAAAGAAGTCCTCTCCAGGATAGCCCTCGATCCGCGCTACCTCGGAGCCATCATTCACCAGAATAAAGGTCGGCGTGTAATGCGGCGGGCGATCAAACGTCAGGTCCGCAGGAATCGGGTCCGTCATTTCGATACGGCGCAGTGGCGCGCGGGCGCCTTCGGTAGTTTTCGGATAGATCGGCCAGATCTCTTCGTCCCAGCGGGCGCACCACATGCACCCCTGCTCTTCGACCATAACCAAATTCATCTCAGCGCGCGCAGGCGATGTCAAAAGTGTTGTGACGGCAAGCAAGGCGAAAATCAAACGCATGATGTGATCCCAATTGACACAACGTATTCAAGATACTTAATGTGAGAATATTAATTATTCAAGCCATAGGCGCTCTCCACATGTTTGATATTACGCTCTCTGGCGCAGCACTGGCGGGGCTACTGTCATTCCTGTCACCGTGTATTCTACCGATTGTTCCTTTCTACCTCTCGTACCTTGCGGGGGTGGGCATGAACCAGATTTCCGATGGGGCAGAAATCACAACCGCGGTGCGCAAACGTGCCTTTATCGCAGCGCTCTTCTTTGCGGCAGGGGTGATCACGATCTTTATGGGCTTGGGTGCGACTGCAACCTTGTTCGGGCAGGTCGTGCGCGAATGGTTCGGCGTGCTGCGGTGGGTGGCAGCAGCAATTATCATTGCGATGGGGCTGCATTTTCTGGGCGTCGTGCGGATCGGCTTTCTGTATCGGCAATTCCGTGCAGACACGGGCCAGACCAGCAATCTGAGCTATGTCGGCGCCTATGTCATCGGGCTTGCGTTTGCATTCGGCTGGACGCCCTGTGTCGGGCCCGTTCTTGCCGCGATTTTGTTCATGGCGGGCGGCGCAGATACGGCCGGACAAGGGGCTCTGCTCTTGCTGGTTTATGGCCTAGGGATGACGCTCCCCTTTGTTATTGCGGCCCTATTCATCGGCCCGTTCATGCGCTGGATGAAGAAATTCAGAAAGCATTTGGGCAAGATCGAAAAGGCCATGGGTGTTTTACTTATCGTCTTCGGGATCCTGATCGCCACGAATTCGGTGAACTACATCGCCCAGTGGATGCTTGAAATCGCGCCAGACCTCTGGCTTTTGAAATAAGAAAGGGATGACCATGAAACGACTATTTGCTGCTCTGATGCTGGTCTTGATGGCGGCACCCGCCTGGGCGTTTACTATGGGCGACGACGGCCTGCACAAAACCGAATGGCAGCGCGATACCTTCAAAGACCTGCGCGAGGACCTTGCCGAAGCCAATGCAGAGGGCAAGCGGCTTTTGGTCATGATAGAGCAGCGCGGCTGTATCTATTGCTCCAAAATGCACGAGGAGGTTTTCCCCGATCCGAAGATCGACCAATACATCAAAGACCACTACTTTGTGATTCAGATCAACATGTTCGGGGATGTGGAAGTCACCGACTTTGACGGGACAACACTGCCGGAAAAAGACATGGTCAGCCGCTGGAACGCGCTGTTCACGCCGACACTTATGTTTTTCCCCGAAGAAGTGCCTGCTGATTCTATCGCAACACAAGCCGCAGTGGCCGTGATGCCCGGCGCGTTTGGGAAACATACAACTTTCAACATTTTAAATTGGGTGGTCGACCATGGGTATGACGGGGACGAAAACTTCCAAAAATACCATGCGCGCATGATTGCAGAGGGCGGTCCGGCGGACTAATCCCGCGATTTTCGCAAATGCCGCGATGCAGAAACATGCAAGAATTAGAATTTGTATTTGCGTTTCGCAATGTTTGTCGGCTAAGTTGTATACTGAAGAATGCGAACATGCAGGGAGGTGTCATGAAACGCACAGCAATCGCGCTCGCCGCGCTCATTGGGTCCGGCACATTTGTGTCCGCCGAGGCGGTCACGCCAGATAACGTCGTTATGGACGAATATGGATCAATCGAGGCATCCTTGACGGGTGTCGCAGGTGATCCGGCCGCAGGTGCGGACGTGATGTCAAATCGCGGCCTAGGAAACTGCGTCGCCTGTCATCAGGTGTCTGCTCTGTCCGCCGCGTTCCAAGGGAACGTTGGCCCAAGCCTTGATGGCGCGGGCGACCGTTGGGAAGAAGCACAACTGCGCGGGATCGTCGCAAACGCGAAGATGACCTTCCCCGATTCCGTGATGCCCAGCTTTTACAAAACCAGCGGCTTTATTCGCCCTGGTAATGCCTTCACTGGCAAGGCCGCCGAAGGCGCGCTGGACCCTTTGCTGACGGCGCAACAAGTTGAAGACGTGGTCGCATATCTTGCGACCCTGAAAGAATAACGTGGCCGAGAGGAGTGGCAACAAGATGAAGTTTACCCGCAGAGAGACAATGTTGATGGCGCTCGGTGCGACTGCCGCAACGATGCTGCCAGGGCGCGCCATGGCGGATGTGGATGCAAAGGTCGCCGAGTTCACTGGCGGTGCCGAAATTGGCGAGGGCGGTCTGACGCTCACAGCGCCGGAAATTGCCGAAAACGGTAACACAGTGCCAATCGAAGTGTCTGCACCTGGTGCGGTTTCGATCATGGTTCTTGCAACTGGCAACCCGACACCGGGTGCCGCTGTGTTTAACTTTGGCCCGCTGGCAGGTGCGCAGTCCGCATCTACCCGTATCCGTCTTGCCAAAACGCAAAACGTGATGGCTGTGGCAAAGATGGCGGACGGCAGCTTCGTCCAGGTCTCACAAGAGGTTAAGGTCACTATCGGCGGCTGCGGCGGCTGATTAGGAGGAAAAGAAAATGGCAGACAACGTAAAACCAAAAGTCCGCGTCCCCAAGACAGCTTCGGCTGGCGAGGTCATTACGCTTAAGACACTGATCTCCCACCCAATGGAATCAGGCCAGCGCAAAGACGGCGACGGCAACCTTATTCCACGCTCGATCATCAATCGCTTTACCTGCGATTTTAACGAGCAGAATGTCATTGACGTGACAATGGAACCCGCAATCTCGACGAACCCATACTTTGAGTTCCAAGCGATCGTGCCAGAAACCGGCGCGTTCACATTCACTTGGTATGATGATGATGGTTCCGTTTACACCGAAGTTCAGGAGATCACCGTCGGCTAAGCCGCTGGAGGAGATTCAGGGAGGGATCACCATGAAAAATGTAAACCTACTAAAAGCGGCAGGCTTGGTCACGTTGCTGGCCTGCGCCAACACCGCAGCCGCACAGGATGACAGCCAGCTTGTTATCAACGGCGAGATCGAAATGATCACCGAGGTAGCAACGCCAGACTATATCGGCGGCCTGAAAACCGCCTATTCCGGTTGGCGTTTCCGCAATAGCGACATGCAAGCACTGCAGCTGGACGACTTTGAAAATCCAGCAGCTATTGCGGTTGATGAAGGCATGGCGAGCTGGTCAAAGGTCGACGGCTCTGAGGGCAAGTCCTGCGCGTCTTGCCACGAGGACATCGAAGGATCGATGGCTGGCGTGCGTGCCGTATATCCAAAGTGGAACGAGGAAGCTGGCGCAGTTATGACACTCGCGAGCCAAATCAATACCTGCCGTACCGAACAGATGGGTGCAGAAGCCTGGAAGTACGACGGGACAGAAATGACAGGTATGGAAGCTGCCATTTCCCTGCAATCGCGCGGGATGCCTGTCAACGTTGCGGTCGATGGCCCTGCGCATGACACATGGCTAAAAGGCGAAGAGATCTACTATACGCGGTACGGGCAGCTTGAATTGAGCTGCGCAAACTGCCACGAGCAGAACGCCGATAACTACATCCGTGCCGACCACCTGAGCCAAGGTCAGATCAACGGTTTCCCTGCATTCCGCCTTAAGACAGGTGGTTTGGTGCAGGTACAGAACCGTTTCAAAGGGTGTATCCGCGACACACGCGCCGAGACATTTAGCCCAGGTAGCGAAGAGTTCGTCGCACTCGAGCTTTACGTCGCATCGCGCGGCAACGGTCTGTCGGTCGAAGCACCGTCCGTCCGTCCATAACATTAACTGAACCCGCGCGTGATTTTTCACGTGCGGGTTTTGTCTTTTTAGAAACATTCACAAACGCGAATACGTCAACGCGAAGGACCGCCCCATGATCTCCCGCCGACACTTTATGCAAGCTGGTATGGCCGCATCTGCCCTCTATGGCGCCTCTGGATTTGGAAATTGGGGCCGTCTGGCAGCCCAGCAGATGCTGACACAAGACGACCTGCTCAATTTTGAAACATCGGGCAACGTGACCCTGATGCACATCACGGACATCCACGCCCAATTGATGCCAACATATTTCCGCGAACCCGAAATCAACATCGGTGTTGGCGACGTTATCGGCAAACCGCCCCACGTCACAGGGGCCGATTTCCGCAGACTCTATAACATCGAGGATGGCTCGCCTGCCGATTACGCACTGACCTATGACGACTTTACCGCACTTGCGGGCACCTACGGGCGCATGGGCGGGATCGACCGGGTATCGACCGTCGTCAAATCCATCCGCGCAGATCGCGCAGATGCGCTGCTGCTGG
This sequence comes from Yoonia sp., assembly GCA_965658825.1. Lineage (GTDB taxonomy): Bacteria > Pseudomonadota > Alphaproteobacteria > Rhodobacterales > Rhodobacteraceae > Yoonia. Next base: position 12,088 of record CBFHTU010000042.1, on the reverse strand, counting down.
ACGGTGGCGACACATGGCAGGGCAGCCTGACCGCGCTGCGCACGAACGGTCAGGATATGGTCAATATCTTCAACGCGCTCAAAACAGACGCAATGACATCGCATTGGGAATTCACCCTCGGCATCGACCGCGTCATGGAGATCGTCGAGAACGAGCTCAACTTCCCGTTCCTTGGCGCCAATATCTTTGACACCGAGTGGGACGAGCGGGCCTTTGAACCCTATCAGATGTTCGAGCGCGGCGGCGTGCAAATTGCCGTCATCGGTCAGGCGTTCCCTTATATGCCAATCGCAAACCCGAAATGGATGTTCCCAGAGCTGTCCTTTGGTGTGCGCCAAGAAAATATGGCCGCTGTCGTGCAAGAGGTCCGCGACGCAGGCGCTGAACTCGTTGTCTTGCTGTCACACAACGGCTTTGACGTGGACCGCAAGCTTGCGGCGAACGTAAACGGGATCGATATCATTCTGACCGGCCACACACATGACGCGCTGCCCGAGCCTGTGCTTGTCAACAAGACTTACCTGATTGCCAGCGGCAGCCACGGCAAATTCCTGACCCGCCTCGATCTGGATGTGCGCGACGGCGAGATGAAGGGGATCAATCACCGTCTGATCCCAATCTTCTCTGACGTGATTGCGCCAGATCCGGAGATGACCGCCTTGGTCGAAGCCGAGCGAGCGCCATTCCAAGCCGAACTCTCCGAAGTGATCGGTAAGACAGATTCGCTTTTGTATCGTCGCGGCAACTTCAACGGCACATGGGACGATCTGATCTGCAATGCACTGATTGAAGAGCGTGAAGCAGATATCGCCCTTTCTCCTGGTTTCCGTTGGGGCGCATCAGTACTGCCGGGTGCCGACATCACGCGCGAAGATATCTTCAACGCAACCGCGATGTCCTACCCAGAGGCTTACCGCTCTGAAATGACTGGCGAGACGCTGCACATCATTCTCGAAGATGTGGCCGACAACCTGTTCAACCCTGATCCCTATTACCAGCAAGGCGGCGATATGGTCCGCGTTGGTGGCATGGGCTACCGTATCGACATCAACAAACCGCAAGGCGAGCGCATCACCGAGATGACGCTGCTGAAAACCGGCGAGTTGATCGACCCGGCCAAGACCTATGTTGTCGCAGGCTGGGCTAGCGTGAACGAAGGCACCGAAGGCCCTGCAATTTGGGATGTCGTAGAGAACTTTATTAAACGCAAAGGCACCGTTTCCGTCGATCCGAACACCTCTGTTAAGGTTGTTGGGGCATAAACTCACCATGATGAACGCATTGAAAAGAGACTTCCGATGACAGATCATTCCAATGATATGAAGCCATCGCGCCGCGCGTTTCTGCGCGGAGCGGCTGCAAGTGGCGTCGCGGTTGCGGGTACAATGGCCGCCGCCGAAGGCGATCCTGCAATCCTGAACAAACAACCATGGAACCAAATGCTCGGCGAGGGCGTCGATGCCCGCGCTTACGGTGTTCCATCACCCTATGAGGCCCATGTCGGGCGCAAGAACGTGCCTTGGCTGACCGCCGAATCGATCTCGTCGATCAACTTTACCCCCCTGCACGAGCTTGATGGTATCATCACGCCAAACGGACTTTGCTTTGAGCGGCACCATAGTGGTGTCGCCGAGGTGGACCCTGCAGAGCACCGGATCATGATCAACGGTCTGGTTGACCGTGAGCTTGTGTTCACGATGCAAGACCTGATGCGGTTTCCCCGCGAAAACCGCGTGCACTTCCTTGAGTGCGCCGCGAACTCCGGGATGGAATGGCGCGGCGCGCAGCTTAATGGCTGCCAATTCACCCACGGCATGATCCACAACGTCATGTATACTGGCGTATCTCTGCGCCTTCTTCTGGAAGAAGCCGGTGTTAAAACCGAAGGCAAATGGCTCTTGGCAGAAGGCGCCGACGCCTCGGCCATGACACGCTCGATCCCGATGGAAAAGGCGCTCGATGACTGTCTCGTCGCGTTCAAAATGAACGGCGAAGCGTTGCGTCCAGAGCAAGGCTACCCCGTCCGTCTCGTCGTGCCCGGTTGGGAAGGAAACATGTGGGTCAAATGGCTTCGTCGTCTGGAAGTGGGCGATGAACCTTGGCACCATCGTGAAGAAACGTCGAAATACACCGACCTTCTTGGCGATGGTCAGGCACGTCGTTTCACATGGGAAATGGACGCGAAATCGGTCATCACCAACCCAAGCCCACAAGCCCCGATCACACACGGCAAAGGCCGCACAGTCATCACGGGCGTTGCTTGGTCAGGTCGCGGGACAATCCCACGCGTTGACGTAACAATCGACGGCGGGATCAACTGGGTCGAGGCGCGCATGTCCGGCCCAAGCTTGGATAAATCCATGCACCGGTTCTACTACGAATTCGATTGGGACGGCTCGGATCTGCTACTGCAAAGCCGCGCGCACGACAGCACTGGCTATGTGCAACCTACCAAAGATCAGTTGCGTGCAGTGCGCGGCTTGAATTCAATCTATCACAACAACGGCATCCAGACTTGGTATGTGAACTCTGACGGGGTGGCTGAAAATGTCGAAATTTCTTAAACTTTTGGCAAGCGCCGCAATCGTCTCCGGGGCTCCCGCTTTCGCTGAGGGTCTTGGCCGTGTCGCACTTCCAGAGGAAGTTGCAGCGTGGAACACCGACATCCGCCCCGACGGCCAAGGTCTGCCAGTCGGCAGCGGGGACGCAATTGTCGGCGAAGAGATCTGGACCGAGAAATGCGCAGTTTGCCACGGCGACTTTGCAGAAGGCGTGGATCGTTGGCCTGTCTTGGCTGGTGGCGACGGCACATTGGCCAGCTCCAATCCCGTGAAGACAATCGGGTCCTATTGGCCGTACCTGTCGACCGTCTACGACTACATCAACCGCGCAATGCCTTTTGGAAACGCGGCCTCGCTGGAACCGGATGAAGTCTATGCTTTGACAGCTTATCTGCTCTACTCAAACGACCTCATCGACGACGATTTCGTACTCTCGAACGAGACATTCGGCGACATCGTCATGCCAAACGTCGACAATTTCTTCATGGATGATCGTGCAGAAACAGAACTGCCGATTTTCACGGTAGAGGCGTGTATGACCAATTGCAAAGACAGCGTTGAAGTGACCAAACGCGCCGCTGTGATTGACGTAACGCCGGAATCTGGCGGTGCGGGTATTGATCTCGAAAGTGGTGGCGGCGGTGAAACACCAGCGCCTGCCGCAGCAGAACCGGCGCCAGCGGAAGAACCTGCTGCGGTCGAAGAAGCTGCGCTGAACATGGATCTCGTCGCACAAGGCGAGAAAGATTTCCGCCAGTGCAAATCCTGCCACCAAGTGGGCGACGGTGCTAAAAACCGCACAGGTCCACTGCTGAACGGCGTGGTCGGGCGCACCGCAGGTATCGTCGACGGGTTCCGTTACTCGAACGACATGGTCGATGCGGGTGCAGCTGGCTTGGTCTGGACAGAGGTCGAATTGGCAGCCTTCCTTGCAAATCCGAAAGACTACATGTCTGGCACCAAAATGAGCTTCCGTGGTGTACGTGACGAAGAGGAAATTGCCGGCCTTATCGAGTACCTGAAAAGTTTTCCGGAGTAACCGGACTAAATGCGCGGCGACCTTGGTCGCCGCGCCTCAACCCAAAAGGGGATCATGATGAAACACCATTTGCTTGCCGCCGCGATTGCGATTTTTGGCCAAACTGCAGTTGCTCAAGATGAAACCCACTATACCTTTGACGGCTCTTTCGAAGACGCCGCCTTCAGCCTGGAAAGCGCGATTATCGGGCGCGGTCTTGTGATCGACTACCGTAGTCACACTGGCGAAATGCTCAATCGCACTCAAGCCGACATTGAAGGCGCGATCCCGCTCTATGATGCGGCGGATATCTTCGTTTTCTGCTCGGCTGTCTTGTCGCGCAAGATGATGGAGGCAGACCCGCTTAATATCGCGCACTGCCCATACGGAATTTATGTGGCAGATCGGGATGGCGAAGTGACGATTGGCTATCGCCATTATCCCGAGGGTCCAATGCAAGAGGTGCAAGCCTTTCTGGATGACATTGCCCGAGAGGCAATTGGGGAATAATGCACTACAACTCTTTCTTTGAGGCGCAACTCCAACAGTTGCGTGACGACGGCAACTATCGCGTCTTTGCTGACCTTGAACGGCACAAAGGCGCGTTTCCCTATGCAACCAACCGCAACGGGACTGATGCACGCGAGGTCACCATCTGGTGCTCGAACGATTATCTCGGCATGGGGCAACACCCCGTTGTTCTGGATGCGATGCACAAGGCGCTCGACATCAGCGGCGCGGGTGCGGGCGGAACACGCAATATCTCTGGAACCACCCACAACCATGTCTTGCTTGAGCGCGAACTTGCGGATTTGCACGGCAAAGAAGACGCGCTGCTTTTCACCTCTGGTTATGTTTCCAATTGGGCCGCATTAAGCACGCTGGCTTCCCGCATTCCCGACTGTTTGGTCCTCTCGGACGCATTGAACCACGCGTCGATGATCGAAGGGATCAGACACAGCCGCGCGCAGTGTCAGGTTTGGCGCCACAATGATGTCGCCCACCTCGAAGAGCTATTGGCCGCCCAACCGTTAGATCGCCCCAAGCTTATCGCCTTTGAAAGCGTCTATTCGATGGACGGGGACATCGCTCCCATTGCCGAAATTTGCGACCTCGCCGAACGGTACAACGCCATGACCTATCTGGATGAGGTGCACGCTGTCGGCCTTTATGGCCCGCGAGGCGGCGGCATCGCCGAACGTGAAGGTCTAATGGACAGGATCACAGTGATTGAGGGCACCCTTGGGAAGGCCTTCGGTGTCGTCGGTGGTTATATCACCGGCTCGACTGCGATCTGCGATTTCATTCGCAGTTTTGCGAGCGGCTTTATCTTCACGACGGCCCTACCGCCCGCCGTTGCCGCCGGCGCTGCCGCGTCGATCAGACACCTCAAGGCAAGCAATGCGGAACGCAAGCTGCAACGCGCCCGCGTTGCCGAAGTGCGTAGCAAATTGTCCAGAGCGGGTATTCCACATGTGGAAAACCACAGCCACATTATCCCCGTCATGGTGGGCGATCCGGTGAAGTGTAAATTCATCTCTGACATGCTGATGGATGAGTTCGGAATTTACATCCAGCCGATCAATTATCCGACAGTGCCGAAGGGCACGGAACGGCTCCGTATCACACCGTCGCCCGTGCATAGTCCTGAGGATGTCGAGCGGCTGGTCGCGGCCCTGGGGGTGTTGTGGACACGCTGTCAATTGTCTCGCGTGTCCTTGGCTGCCGAGTAAGCTGCGGTATCTTTCACCGCAGCCTATTCGAACTCCATTTCCTCAAAGACCCGCCCTGCGTTTTTGGTCGCCAGCTCTTCGAAAGTGTCGAGATTCACAAAAGGGGATTGATCGACGTAATAGGCCTCGGCAAGGCTGCCGCCATTGTCGAGCAAATCGGCAATCTGTGCGCGCAGAAACTCCAGATACCCTTTTGTATAGCGGCGGACCTGCGCCATATTTGTCGGGTGACCATGGCCCGGAATGACATAGGTCGCGTTCAGCGGTTCAAACGCAGAGTCCCATGTTTCCAGCCAGTCCAACGTGCTCGTCTCTGGGAAAATCGGCAACATGCGTTCGTGGAATGCAATGTCGCCTGCAATGACAAGGCTTTGATTGGGCAACCAGACGACCACATCACCAACCGTATGTGACGGCCCGATATAGCGTGCCTCGATCCGAAAATCGCCCAGTTCGACGATGTATTCATCCGTAAACGTCTCGGTTGGCCCTTGCAAGAATGTCCCGTCGGCCTTTTCAAGATTCACCTGCTGCATTGCCGACAGAATACTATGGCCGCGCTCTTCAAATTCGGCAGCGGCATCGACGTGCGCCACGATCGGCACGCCTTGCTCGGCCCAATAGGAATTGCCGAGCATCGCGTGCCCCTGCCCGTTTTCATTGATCACAAGCACGACGGGCTGATCAGTCAGGCTCTTGATTTCATCGTGTAGCGCTTTGGCAAGAATATAGGCTCCACCGCCATTGATCACGACAACACCTTCGCCGGTGATGATAAAGCTCAGGTTATTGTTATGGCCCGAATTGTCATAAGTCGGCGGCGCGGTCGCGCCAGTCGCCGAAAATACACCCGGGATAAACTCAACAGGTTTGGCATAAAGCGCGGACTGCGGGTATTGATCCGCAATATCCTCGCTCGCGATAGCTGTCTGCGCGATCACAATGAGCGCAGCGACCAGATTAATCCGCAACAAAGACATAGCCATCCTCCCGCTTTTCTGCACGCCCGATACCTGGCGTTGGTAGGTGGAAGCCGATCAGATGCATCTGTTCAGAGGCCAACTGATCAAGCAGCAAGGTTCGCGTCGCGGCGCCCAAATCACCGTCTTGGTCGGATCCGGACCGCCATGTCGGCCGCTCGAAGGCAACATGGTGGTTGCCGATGCAATCGCCCAGAACCATGACGCTTTCAGTGCCCGAACCAACCTGAAAGGCCATATGTCCCGGCGTATGCCCGAAGGTCGCGCGCGCGGCAATGCCGGGGAGGACCTCCTCGCCGTCATTGAAGAACGTGATGTTGTCTTCGATCGCCTCAAGCCGCCGCTTCGCGCCAAGCGCAAAGGTAGTGCGTGCCTCACCGATGCTGTCGGCGGTGTTCGGGTCGATCCAGTAGTCCCACTCGGCCTTCCCGATAAGATAGGTCGCGTTCGGGAAAAGCGGCTCGTCGAAATCATCAAGAAGCCCCCAAAGGTGATCGGGATGGGCATGCGTGAAAGCCACATGCGTCACTTCGGAAGGGTCAAGCCCGATGGCATCAAGCGCGTCGGACAATTGCCCAGCACTCGCCATAAAATCCGGCCCCGCACCGACATCAATCAAAATGGTGCGCTCTCCGTCACGGATCAGCGTCACGTTACAATCTGGCAGAAACTGGTCACCCGTCAGCCCGTATTTCTGCAAAATCGTGTTCAGCTCGTCCTCAGGAAGATCTGAAAAGAATGCTCCGCGCGGCAGGGTCAAATGCCCGTCGCTCAGGGTATCAATCTGGACGTTCCCAAGCGTCATGGACGCATTGGCCCAGACCATTTTCGGGGCGAATCCCACGACCGCCAAACTGGCAGCACGATGTATCAATTTGCGACGCGTAATCATGTTGACCTCCATCATATTCTTGAGGGTGAATGTGATGGAGGCCGTCCGTTTTAGCAAGAAGAACTTACTTGAGCGCGCTCGCAGCTTCAAATTGCGACAGGTAGACTTTGCCGGTAAGCTCATCGAGGAAATGCGCACGTTTCAGCACGTCCATCACGGGTCCCTTGACCTCGGAAAGGTGCAAGCTGACGTCCATTTCAGACAGGCGGCTATTGATCGCCTCAAGGGACTCAAGCGCGCTGAGGTCGATCTCGTTGATCGCACAACATTGCAGCACAACATGCCGCACATCTTTGTCTCGGGCCACGCGATCATAAATCTTGTCTTCCAAGAAGCGGGCATTGGCGAAATAGAGGCTCTCGTCCACACGCAAGTTCACGACCTTCGGGTTGGTCTCGACGCGGTGACGCAGAATGTTGCGGAAATGCTCTGTTCCTGGAACAAGGCCAACTTCGGCGATGTGGGGCTTGGACGATTTGTAGAGGTGCAGAATGACCGACAAGGCAACACCTGCGGACACGCCCGTCTCGACGCCCATTGTGAGGGTCAGCAAAATCGTCGCGAGCACTGCGGCGAAATCCGCTTTGGAATAGGCCCAGCTCCGCTTGAGAATGCTGAAGTCCACGAGGCTGAGCACAGCGACGATAATCGTAGCAGCGAGCGTCGCTTTTGGCAGGAAGTAGATCAGCGGTGTTAAGGCCAAGGCCGCAATCGCGAGACCAACGGCGGTATAGGCACCGGCAGCAGGTGTCTCTGCGCCAGCGTCATAGTTGACCACCGACCGCGAAAAGCCGCCAGTCACCGGAAAGCCACCAGTAAACGCCGCACCGAGGTTGGCGGCACCCAATCCAATAAGCTCTTGGTCAGGATTGATCCGCTGCCGCTTTTTTGCAGCCAAAGTTTGCGCGACTGAGATGGATTCGACAAAGCCGATGATCGAAAGCAAGAACGCGGGCAAAAGCAGTTGCCACAGCAAATCCGGCGAGAAATCGGGCATCGTCAAAGGTGGCAGGCTCTGCGGAACATCACCAACAATCGCGACACCTTTGTCGGCCAGACCGAAAAGCCAGACAGCCGCCGTCGTCAACACGACGCCAGCAACAGGGCCCGCCTTCGTTGCGACGTCCGCAAGGCCGGCACTTGCACCCATCTTGCGTAGAAGCGGCTTGAGCCCTTTGCGCACCCAAAACAGGAACCCCGTGGCCGATACACCTATGACCAAAGTGATCCAGTTCACCTCTCCAATATGTTCAAACAGTCCCTCGACGATCTCGACAAGCGTATCACCACCGCCGCCGATCCCTAAGATATGCTTCAACTGGCTGGCCGCGATGATGATCCCCGATGCGGTAATGAAACCAGCGATCACAGGGTGAGATAGGAAGTTGGCCACAAACCCGAGCCGAAACAGACCCATCGCCAAGAGCATGGCACCCGACAAAAACGCCAAGGTCAGCGCCGCCATTGCATAGCCGACCGTACCCTGATCCACGATGTTACCCAGCGCGGCGGCGGTCATCAACGACACGACGGCAACGGGGCCAACAGCCAAGGCGCGACTTGTGCCGAAGATTGCATAGAGAACGATCGGAAGAATAGAGGCATAGAGACCCGCCTCGGGCGGCAACCCCGCAAGCAAGGCATAGGCGAGCGACTGCGGGATCAGCATGATTGTGACGATCAGCGCGGCAACCATATCATTGGTGAACGCTGACCGGTTATATGTGCGTCCCCATGTCATGATGGGAAGATAGCGGACTAAGAGATTGTTCATTTGGATAGATCTCGGATAAAGTTCAGGTCCCTTGTCCAGCATTGGGCAAAGGTCTTATTTTTCGATTACTTGGCGTCGATTCTGATCGGCTTGGCCATCCATTCGCGGCCCTTAAGCATCCCTTTCCAGTAAACTGGCGGGAGCATTTTTTCTTTGAGGAACCACGCAGCACGCGAAGGCTTTGTGCCGTCGATGAGGAATTTCGGAAAACTCGGCAGCATCACACCGCCATAACCGAATTCCGCCAAGACGATCTTGCCCCGCTCGACCGTCAACGGGCACGAGCCATAGCCGTTGTATTGCGCCACGGGGGCGCCACCCCGGATATCGGCCATGACGTTTTCAGCAACAACGGGGGCCTGCATGCGCGCCGCCGCCGCGGTCTTGGCATTTGGCGCGTTCATGACGTCGCCCAGCGCCCAGATGTTTTCATAGGTTTTGTGCCGCAGCGTGGATTGGTCTACGTCGATCCAGCCAGCCGCATCCGCAAGCGGCGATACACGAATGAAGTCAGGTGCCGTTTGCGGTGGGCAAACATGCATCATGTCGAAATCCATCTCAATACGCTCAACTGGCGTATCGGGCTTGGCAACATCAAACCAAGCCTTCTTTGCTGGCCCGTCAACGGCGACCAGATTGTGAAAGAAGTTCAGGCTCACGTCGTATTTCTTCACATATTCGGTCAACGCCGGAACATACTCTTTGACACCAAAGAGCACGCCGCCCGCATTGTTGAACTGAATATCAATGTCCTTCAACGCACCGTTGCGATACCAAGCGTCGCCAGACAGATACATGGCCTTTTGTGGCGCACCTGCACATTTGATCGGCATCGGCGGCTGGGTAAAGATCGCACGGCCCTTCCTGAGGGCTTGGACCAATTCCCATGTATAGGGTGCCAAATCGTAGCGGTAGTTCGATGTTACGCCATTGCGCCCGAGCGTTTCGGTCAAGCCGTCGACCTTATCCCAATCCAGCTTCAGACCGGGCGTGACGATCAAACGCGAGTACTGAATAACGCGGCAGCCTTCCAGCACGACACTATTGGTCGCGGGTTCAAATGCGGCAACAGCGGCCTTGATCCAATGCACCCCTTTCGGAATCACAGAGCCCATAGTGCGCGCCGTTTGTTCGGGCGTAAAAATGCCGCCACCGACCATGGTCCAACCTGGTTGGTAATAGTGGATGTCCGCAGGATCGATCAGCGCAATGTTGAGGCCTGCATCGCGGGAAAGCAGGCTGGCCGCAACCGCGATGCCGCCCGCACCCGCGCCAACGATCACGACATCAAATTTCGCATCGGGCTGATCGGTGGGTGTCTTGCCGCCGTTTGCGATACGGCGCGCAACACCGCCCATGTCATATCCCGCCGCTTTTGCGGTCGCGAGGATATTGGCCAAAGGCTGTGTTCCTGCCTGCGCCAGTGACCAAAGCATGGTGGTGCGGGTTCCCGTACGGCAATAGCCCAACACCGGACCTGGCGATTCAGTCAATGCTTCGCGAAAGGCCGCAACCTCGGGGTCGGACACCTTACCAGCCACGACAGGAAGGTAACGGGCTTCCAGCCCAAGTTTTTGTGCGGCCCTTTTGATCTCATCAAATGTCGGCTGATCGCCAGCCTCACCATCGGGGCGATTGCAAATAATCGCTTTGAACCCTTGCTCTTTGATCGACGGCAGGTCGGCAATTGTGACTTGCGGGGCCACAAAAAGGGCAGCGCTAAGGGACTTAATTTCCATGGTTTTGCTTTCTGTATTCAGCCTGAAGCGGCAAAGGATGCGTAGGTTGCGGGGCGGGCCGACCATGTGGATCTGCGAGGTCCTGAATGGGGTCTTTGAACAAAATTTCAATGCTCCCACGGGACAATGCGATCCAGCCGCGTCGCTGGAACTCTTGCAATTGACGCGAGATTACCTCGAGCGCCGTGCCCAACTCAACCGAAAGCTCCTGATGCGTCGTCGCGATACGGTCGTCATTGACCGAGAGCCGGAGCAATGCCTGCGCCAAGCGAACGTCGATCCTTTGAAAAGCCACCTCCTCAACCATCATTAAGAGGTCCGTTATCCGCTTGGAAAAACTCGCAAAGACAAAATCGCGAAACACAGTGGACGTTGCGATCAATTGGTCGAAAGTCGGGCGGGGGATCGTGACAGCGCGCACCTCAGTCTCGGTAACACCTGTGGCACTATAGGGTTCGTGCGACAAAAGACATGACGTCGTCAGCACGCAGGTCTCGCCCGAATGGATGCGGTAGAGAACGATCTCGTGACCATTTTCAGAGCTTTGCTGCACACGCACGGTGCCCGACAGGATCAGAAACATCGTTTCCGCCGTATCGCCCGGACCAAAGACCTTCGTTTTTGGCGGTAAATCGACAACCTTACTGTGCCGCAGCACACGGTCGGCATCAGGTGCCGCGAGGCCCTCCAATGCGGCGATCTGTTCATGCCATGGCTGCTTACTATGGATCATTGTGCGGCCATTTCGATGCGCGGCATCAGCTTTTCCAAAAGCTGGCCGCGGTTTGCAGAAATATCGGCAATCGTGACGCCATCAAGAACATCCATGAACGCCTGCGTCGCCTCATGCATCTTGCGCGAAAGGACGCAAATATCGATCAGCACGCATGTATTCGAGGCAGGCGCGAAACATTCAACTAGATGGATTGGCCCCTCCGTAATCCGCACCACATCACCGACAGTGATCTGCTCCGCCGCACGACCGAGCCGGAAACCCCCAGAGCGGCCTCGCACCGTCTCCACCAAATTCTCTTTGCCAAGTTCGTGGATGATTTTCACGACATGCGGGCGCGAAATATTATGGGCCCGCACGACATCATCGACACGAATCAACGCCGGAGCCCTGATGGCCGCCATCTGCAATGAGCGCAGCGCATAATTTGTATAACTGGTCAGTTTCATACCGGTTCCTAACGCCTTCTGCAAATGATATATTCATATTATTGATTTTGTAAATGTGTTGGAGGTGAAAAACGAAAATAAAGTTACATCTACGAGTCAGGAATTAGGTGTTTAGTCCCAGCGTCTGGTGGATCGGATTTACGACGAATCTGTCTGGCTCAGATGTCCAGATCTTGCAGAGGTATCCGTAGGGTGTGAGCCCACCGAGG
>CBFHTU010000041.1:20053-20977 GCA_965658825.1 Yoonia sp. | reverse complement strand
AAGCACCGGGTCACGGCAAGGGCGGCGAGAACGAAAAGATGCGTTGCGTGCATCCGGGCGAGGTGGCCACGACGGAAGGCGCAAAGCGCGCGACGACGGACTATGCTGTCATGGATACACTGGCCAAACGGGCCGCTTGGGTGGCCTTGGTGCCGATTACAGGCCGCACCCACCAACTGCGTGCGCATATGGCAGAGATCGGGCATCCGATCATCGGCGACGGCAAGTATGGTGGCTCTGAGCAAGAGAACCTCGGCGACGGTTGGGGCTCTGGCATGGGCGAAGATATCGGGCGAAAAATGCACTTGCATGCGCGCTCATTGACGATCGAGCATCCGGTGACAGGCAAGATGCTGACGCTGGTGGCAGATTTGCCTCCCCATATGCAGTCCACTTGGAATTTTGTCGGTTGGGTCGTGGAACACGCGCCCTTTGATCCGTTCAATATGCCCGATGCCTGATCTGCGCTTGGTGATCTTTGACGTCGACGGCACGCTGGTCGACAGTCAGGCCGAAATCATGGCCGCAATGGCCTGTGCATTTACGAGCCAAGGCATGCCGATGCTGGACCGTTCAACGATCCTGTCTATCGTTGGGCTGTCGCTGAGCGAGGCCTTTGCAAAGCTGTGCCCGCTGGTCGATGACGCCAAGCGGGCGATCCTTGTGCAGGCTTATAAGGATGCGTTCAACGATCTGCGCGGGCCTGACGGGAACGCGGAGTTGTCACCAATGTTTGCAGGCGCTCGCGAGGCTTTGCTCAATTTGCATGCCGAGCCCGAAACGTTGCTCGCTGTGGCGACGGGCAAGTCCAAGCGCGGGCTGGATAAGATGATTGAGCGGCACGGGTTGGAGGGGCTGTTTGTCAGCCAGCAAGTCGCTGACTTTCACCCCAGCAAACCGCATCCTGCGATGGTTTTGGCGGCG
>CBFHTU010000041.1:0-20043 GCA_965658825.1 Yoonia sp. | reverse complement strand
TGGATATGGGTCGCGCGGGCGGTGTGGGCACGATCGGGGTGAGTTGGGGCTATCACGAGGCAGCGACCTTGAACGCCGATATTCTGATCGACAGCTTTGACGCCCTCCCCGATGCAATTGACCAATTAACGGGACAGACGACATGAGCTTGCTCAAGCAAAAAAGGTTCTGGAAAACCGCGACTGTGGTGGACCGTGACGGTGGTTTCGGGGTCGCGCTTGATGCGCGCACGGTCAATACGCCGAACAAGACACCGTTGGTTTTGCCAACGCGCCAGATGGCCGAGGCCATTGCGGCGGAATGGGACGCGCAGGTCGAAAAAATCGATCCATTAACCATGCCGGTGACGCGCGCCGCCAATTCTGCCGTGGATAAAGTCGCGCCACAGCAGGCCGAAGTTGTGGCCAATCTGGCGAGCTACGGGGATAGCGATTTGTTATGCTACCGCGCCGCAGGACCCGTCGAATTGATCGTGCGTCAGGCCGAGAAATGGGATCCGGTTCTGGACTGGGCCGCGCAAGAATTCGGGGCGCGTTTGAACGTCTGTGAAGGGGTGATGCACGTCGATCAAGACGCTGCGTTGCTTTCGACCCTACACGCAGAAGTCGCCTCCATGAGCAACTTTGCCCTCGCGGGCGCCCATGACTTGATCGCGATTTCGGGGTCACTCATTCTTGCGCTCGGGGTCACCCGAGGGGCCTTGGCGCCGGAAGATGCGTGGCTGCTCTCGCGGCTTGATGAGCATTGGCAAATCGAACTATGGGGCGAAGACGAGGAAGCGATGGCGCACGAGGCCTTGAAGCGGGAAGCCTTTCTGAACGCCGCACGATTCTATCGGATGTCGCTAATCTGACAAAGGCAGATCATTTGACTTGTCAGAAGAGGTTTGGCGGGCGATTCGCCCTGTGATTGCCCTCAGTTTTCCAAATGGCAGTCTTGACCTTTGGGGATAACTCCGCACAATATTTGACGATTGGTAGGGCGACCTATTCATGACACTCAACGCCCTTCGGGGCAAAAAACGAACGTCCCAAAAAATGGGATGGATACTCAGGAAGAGGTAAAAATGAAAAAAACCGTATTTCTCGGCGCATTGACTGTTGCAGGTCTCGTCGCTGGTGTTGCGTCCGCTTCGACGCTTGACGATGTCAAGGCACGCGGCGCGCTCAACTGTGGCGTAACAACTGGCTTGGTTGGCTTTGCTGCACCAGACGCAAATGGCGTTTGGGAAGGTTTCGACGTTAGCGTATGTCGTGCTGTTGCTGCTGCTGTTTTCGGCAACGGCGACGCTGTTGAATTCGTTCCAACAACAGGTGAAACACGTTTCACAGCGCTTGCTTCTGGCGAGATCGACCTGTTGGCACGTAACACAACATGGACATTCTCCCGCGACACAGACCTCAAGTTTGATTTCGTTGGCGTGAACTATTACGACGGCCAAGGCTTCATGGTTCCAAAGGCACTGGGCGTTTCGTCCGCTAAGGATCTTGATGGCGCGACTGTTTGTATCCAGACAGGCACAACCACAGAGTTGAACCTTGCTGACTACTTCCGCACAAACAACATCAGCTACCAGCCTGTTCCTATTCAGACGAACGCTGAAGCACAGCAGCAGTATCTTGCTGGCGCATGTGACGTGTACACAACTGACGCATCCGGTTTGGCTGCAACACGTGCAACATTCGAAGCACCTGGCGACCACATCCTGCTGCCAGAAATCATCTCCAAAGAGCCACTCGGCCCGCTTGTTCGCCACGGCGACAACGACTGGGGTGATATCGCAATGTGGACATTGAACGCGCTGATTTCTGCTGAAGAGCTGGGCATCACATCCGCAAACGTAGCAGAGCTGTCCGCTGCACCAACTGACAACCCAGAGATCAACCGTCTCTTGGGCACAGAAGGTGATCTGGGCGCGATGATCGGCCTTTCCGCTGATTGGGCTCGGAACGCGATTGCTGCTGGTGGTAACTACGGCGAGATCTTTGAAAAGAACATCGGCGAAGCAACACCAATCGGTCTTGCACGTGGTCTGAACGCACAGTGGACAGACGGCGGCCTGCTGTACTCTCCACCATTCCGTTAAGCTAATCTAAAGGGGCGCGGCCAAACGGTCGCGTCCCTTTTTCCCTACGATCAAGTAATAAACTGACGCTGGATGTGCGGATCAACCGCACGCCAACCAATATCGTCAGATTTGCCGGGGAGGCAAAATATGTCTGTGAGCGAAGCTCCAAAGCCGGCTTTCCGGCTCAGCCAACTAATTTATGACAGCCGCTATCGCAGTTTGACCATTCAGGTCATTACTCTGGCGCTGTTCTGTCTCGGCCTTTGGTGGCTTGGCAATAACGCCTATACCAACCTCGATAAGCTGGGGTTAACGCCGGATTTCGGCTTCCTGCAGACGCGGGCAGGCTATGATATCGGTGAAACACTGATTTCTTACGATAGCAGCAGCACGCATGGTCGCGCCGCGCTCGTTGGCATCCTGAATACGCTCCTTTTGGCGGCGATGGGCTGTGCGACAGCCCTTGTCATCGGCGTTCTCGCGGGCGTCTTGCGCTTGTCGAAGAACTGGGTCGTGTCCAAGTTGATGTCGTTTTACGTCGAAGGCTTTCGCAACGTTCCGCTGCTTCTGTGGATTTTCCTGATTTTCGCGATCTTCACCGAGAGCCGCCCACCCCCCAATACATTTAAGCCGAATGCCGATGGTATCGCGGAAAATGAAATGTTGTTCGGGGCGATTGCCTCCACCAACCAGGGTACGTTCATTCCGAGCCTGTCGTTTTCGACACTTGGCTGGGCGATGTGGCTGACGTTGGCGCTGGCGCTTGTGGCGGTCTATTTCTTGGTAAAATACGCCAAGAAGATTCAGTCCGAGACGGGTCGGATCGTGCCTGTGCTTTTGCCTGCCGCTGGCATCATTGTTGTGCCGCTGGTCATTGCCTATTTCGCGTTGTCTGCGATTTCGTCGAAAACCGAGTACACCTTTGTGGCCGTTGGTGCCGAGCAGGGCATGGATATCGCGACCTATTCGGAAACGATCGGTCGCCCTGACTATTGCGCGATTGGCAGTGAAACAGGTGCGGTGAATGGCCGTCGTTATATCGAAGAGGCCGAGGTCAACTTCCGCCGTCGCGATTTCTTTGGCCAGTCAGATGCGCAATCGGCTTTCACGCAGGGCACATGTAACCTGATTGCTGTTCCCGTTGCGACCGCTGAAGCCATTGCCGCAGACCTGACCGAGGGGCTGCGTAACAAGGCGGTGGTTGGTGTTCTGACAGACCGTTTCATGGAAGGGCAGGCGATTGAAGTCAGCTACCCCGTCATGTCGCCAAAGGGCATTCCGCGCTTTGAAGGGGGCGGCAAGATTAGCAACCCCTTGATCGCGCTTTGGATTGCGCTTTCGCTTTATACGGGTGCCTTCATCGCCGAGACGGTGCGTGCGGGTATTCTCTCTGTGTCCAAGGGCCAGACGGAGGCTGCTGCGGCACTGGGCATTCGTCCAAACCGTCTGATGCAACTTGTTGTTTTGCCACAGGCGCTCCGCGTTATTATCCCGCCGCTGATTTCTCAGTTCTTGAACTTGACCAAGAACTCGTCACTGGCGATTGCGGTAAGTTATCCGGATATTCGGGGTACTTTGGGGGGGATTACGCTCAACCAGACAGGCCGTGCGCTGGAATGCATGTTGTTGCTCGGGATTTTCTATCTCGCCCTCAGCCTCGCGATTTCCTTCGTGATGAACATCTACAACAACCGCATGAAGCTGAAGGAGCGTTGATATGACGACCGCAAACGCAAAAAACCCAAGCTATGTGCGCGAAAAGATGTTGCCACAGGCGGCACCGCCGCTGGGTCAAAAAGGTGCAGTGCGCTGGATGATGGAAAACCTGTTTTCCAGCCCGCTGAATACCATTCTGACACTGGTCTCTATTTATGTGATCTATGCCGTGATTACGGGGCTTTATCCGCAATTCGCAAACTCTGTTTGGAACGCTAAATCGCTCTCGGAATGTCGGGAAATTCTCGCTGGAGAGGGGCTGGGAAGCCACGATGGCTTCTGCTTTGCTGTGATTCAAGATCGCTGGCGGCAGTTGCTGTTCGGGTTCTATCCGAACACAGAATACTGGCGCCCCGTGTTGGCTTTGGTTCTGTTGATCCTTGGGATCATGCCGGTCTTGTTCGATACCATTCCGCGCAAATTCATTATCGGGACTCTGATAATGCCGTTTGCACTGTTCTTCCTGCTTTGGGGCGGGTCGATCTGGGGTCCGGTTGCTGTTGCGCTTGGTTTCGTCCTTGGCTGGGCTGTGCTGAAATACGCCACGGCGATCATCGGTGAACTGGGGGGCATCATCGTCGCTGTGATCGTTCCGATCCTTTATTGGTTGTTCCTGGTCGGTCCTCTTGTTGGCGCGCTTCACAGCGTTTCGCCAATCGGCCTTGACTTCATCGCATCCAAAGAATTTGGCGGCTTCATGCTTTCGATCGTCATTGGTGTGGCCAGTATTGTGCTGTCCTTGCCGCTGGGTATCTTGCTCGCACTGGGTCGTAGCTCCGACATGTTGATCATCAACAAGCTCTCGACCGGCTTTATCGAGATCATCCGCGGCGTGCCGTTAATTGTCTGGTTGTTCACGGCGTCGCTTTTGCTCAACTACTTCCTGCCGCCAGGCACCAACTTTGACCTGATGCTCCGCGTGATCATCATGGTGACACTGTTCTCGGCGGCCTATATCGCCGAGGTTGTGCGTGGTGGTTTGGCTGCCTTGCCAAAGGGGCAGTATGAGGGCGGCGACAGCCTTGGCCTGAATTACTGGCAGTCGATGCGTTTGGTGGTTCTGCCGCAAGCCTTGAAGATTTCGATCCCAGGTATCGTGAACACCTTCATCGGCCTGTTCAAAGATACGACGCTCGTGGTCTTTATCGGTCTGCTTGATCCCATCGGTCTGACGGGTTCAATCCGCGCGTCTACGGATTGGAACGGCATCTACTGGGAGCTCTACATCTTCATCGGTCTTATGTTCTTCATCTTCTGCTTTAGCATGGGCCGTTACTCACTTTACCTGGAGAAAAAACTCCAGCGTGAACATCGTTAAGGGAGGCATCTGATATGTCTAATACTGCAACAGACCGCGCAATTGACCGTAGCCAGATGAAAGTCTCGGATGAAGTGGCGATTGAAATCCACAACATGAACAAGTGGTATGGCACATTCCACGTTCTGCGTGACATCAACCTGACGGTGCAACGTGGTGAGCGTATCGTTATCTGCGGCCCGTCTGGCTCTGGTAAATCGACGCTGATCCGCTGCATCAACCGTCTGGAAGAGCACCAGCAGGGCCAGATCATCGTGGACGGGACAGAATTGTCCTCCGACCTCAAGAACATCGACAAGATCCGGTCCGAAGTTGGCATGTGCTTTCAGCACTTCAACTTGTTCCCGCACCTGACGATCCTTGAGAACTGCACCTTGGCCCCGATCTGGGTGCGCAAAACGCCAAAGCGTGAAGCTGAAGAGATTGCGATGCACTTCCTTGAGAAGGTCAAGATCCCTGATCAGGCGAACAAGTATCCGGGCCAGTTGTCTGGTGGTCAGCAGCAGCGTGTTGCGATTGCCCGTTCGCTTTGCATGAAGCCACGTATCATGCTGTTTGATGAACCAACCTCTGCGCTTGACCCCGAGATGATCAAAGAGGTGCTCGACACCATGATCGAACTCGCGGAAGAGGGGATGACCATGCTTTGCGTGACCCACGAGATGGGCTTTGCCCGTCAGGTTGCGAACCGTGTGATCTTTATGGACCAAGGTCAGATCGTGGAACAGAACGAACCGGAAGAGTTCTTCCTGAATCCGAGATCAGACCGGACAAAACTGTTCCTGAGCCAGATTCTCGGCCACTAAACCGCGACATATCCAATGAAAAAGCCCCTGCGATTGCGGGGGCTTTTTGCGTTTCAATCTGCGTCGCGGCCTGCCGCCCCGATCAGGTCACGCGGGACCACGAAATCGACCACATCTCCTTTGGCCCGTTCCATGCGTCCGGCAAAGTCTATGATTGTCGTCGCGCAGGTCGGGTAATCGCCAAAGCGCGGGTGCGCAGGGGCCTGTTTGACCAAGGCGTTCGCCAGCATCCCGATGCCCGGATTATGACCAATGACCGCGATGCAACCAGCGGTCTCGCGCTGCACCAGATCAAGAATGGTGTCGGGGGCTGCGTGATAAAGCGATGGCTTGAACTTGGCCGCTGGCGCAGGCTGGAACGCGGAGCAGATCAGCTCGCAGGTCTCCACCGTGCGCACAGCGTCAGAGACGAGCACCAGATTGGGGATATAGCCCTTTTCCGACAGCCACGCGCCAATGGCTTGGGCGGCGTCTCTGCCGCGCTGGTTAAGCGTGCGGGCGTGATCGTCGCCGAAGGGGTCATCCCAGCTCGATTTGCCGTGACGGATCAGAATGAGACGGGTCATAGAAAGGCCTCCATATGGAATGCGGCTTGGGCTGGCAGGCGACGGCTCGCGCCCACGGGGCAGCTCCGTCTGGCGGCGCACCCCGTGGTCATGCAAGCCGTGCCAGCCGTTGTTGCGAGGTAGGTTTTGCATGCCTCAACATCATACGTGTCGCGCAGGGCATCGACGGGGCAGGCGGTCTTGCAGGGGGCGGGGCAGGTGACGCAGGGATTGCTGCCTTGCTCTGCCGCGAGGGCCTCAGGCACCCAAACCGCGCCGCGATAAGAGGCAAAAAGGCCGGCGATGTCGTGCACCAGAAACCCGATCGGCGAGGCCCATGCCCGGCCGCTGCGTAACGCCCAAGTGTAAAACGGTTGGAATGGCGGTCCGCCGAAGGGGTAGTAGGCCACGCCACCCGCCTTTGCAGCGATCACGTCGATCACGCGGCGCGACCAGCGATCCATCGGGTCCGGTTGGCCATCGCGATATTCGGGAGATCTGGAAAAGAGCCCCCAGAACGCGGGTTCGTCGGGGCCGAGCAGAACCAGAGAGCCGTCGTCATGGTCCAAGCCATCGCTCTGCAGGACAGAGCAATGGCCCATGGACATCAGGCCCACATCTGCGAGGCCCGTTAAGGTCAATCGCGCGGTTCGCGGATCAGTGAGCCTGCGCCGTGGTCTGTGAACAGCTCTAGCAGGCAGGCATTCGGCGCACGGCCATCAAGAATAACCACAGCGCGCACGCCCTTGGAAATCGCGTCGAGCGCGGTTTCGGTCTTGGGGATCATGCCGCCTGCGATGGTGCCATCCGCGATCAAGGCATCGATCTGCTTTGGGGACATCTCTGTGAGGATGTTGCCTTCCTTGTCCTTCACGCCCGACACGTCCGTGAGCAGCAAAAGGCGGTCGGCCTTCAGCGCGCCTGCAACGGCGCCCGCAACAGTGTCGCCGTTCACGTTATAGGTCTCGCCCTCATAGCCCATACCGAGCGGCGCAATCACAGGGATAGCCTTGGCGGCATGCAAGTCCCGCAAGATCGTCACATCCATCTTCACAGGGGTGCCAACAAGGCCCAGATCGGGATCCGTCTGGTCGCAAATCATCAGGTTCGCGTCCTTGCCTGACACGCCTACGGCCTTGCCGCCTTCGTCACTGATGGCTTGCACGATGCGGTTGTTGACCTTCCCGGACAGGACCATTTCAACCACGTCCATCGTGGCCTGATCGGTCACGCGTTTGCCGTTCACAAACTCGGATTGAATATCGAGCTTTTTAAGCATCTCGTTGATCATCGGACCGCCGCCGTGCACGACGACGGGATTGACGCCAACCTGCTGCATCAGCACTACGTCGCGCGCAAAGCTATACATCGCCTCGTCGCTGCCCATGGCATGACCGCCCAGCTTGATGACAACTGTGGCCCCAGCGTAGCGCTGAAGGTATGGGAGGGCCTGCGACAACGTCCGTGCGGTGGCGATCCAATCTTGATCCATATCTGGCGTCCTCTTTTTCATGCGATACCTGCTATAATTGCGCGAAGTGTTTCGATCCCGTCTCCCTTTTCGGAGGACGACAGGATCAGTTCAGGGTAGGCGGCGGGGTGCTTGGCCAAGGCCTCGCGGGTCTTTTGTAGCGACGTCTCAAGAGCATCGCCGCGCAGTTTATCCACTTTGGTCATCACGACCTGAAAGGTGACGGCAGAGCGGTCGAGCAAAGTCATGATTTCCTCGTCGACGGCCTTGGCACCATGGCGCGCGTCGATCAGGACAAAGACACGGCGCAACGTCGGACGACCTGAGAGGTATTGCTTGAGCAGGCGCTGCCACTTCTCCACAACCGCGACAGGCGCATTGGCAAAGCCATAGCCCGGCAGGTCGACGACATAGATATCGCCCGCCGTGAAGAAATTGATTTCTTGCGTCCGACCCGGCGTATTGGAGGCACGTGCGAGGCCCTTGCGCCCCGTCAGCGCGTTGATCAGAGACGATTTGCCGACATTGGACCGACCCGCAAAACAGACCTCGATCCGGTCCGCATCTGGCAAACCTTCCATCGCGACGACACCTTTCAGAAAGGTCGTCTCGCCAGCAAAAAGCAGGCGGCCTTTTTCAAGCTCTTCGTGGGTTGGCGTCGGGGCTTCGGTGAAGCGGATCTGCATGGTCATAGTACCTCGGCTGTGTCGCCGAGGCTGATCTTACCGCCCCGGATGACTTCGGCATAGATGCCAAAATTTTGATGACCCCAGTTGTCGCGCAAAATGGCCAAAGTATCAACGTCACGTTGACCCGTATTGGGGTTTGTCGTTGTCAGCATGCAGCGCTTGATGGGCTCTTTGATGTGTAATGTGGCAGCACCGATCCGGATGTCTTTTCCGATCAGGTCCCATTCCTGCCACGACGTCATGCCGTCGAGCCAGATATTGCCACGCCAACGCTCGGACTCGAGAGGGTGGCCGAGGTGGTTGGAAACCTCCGCATGGCTCGCCGTGTTCATAATCGATACCGACGGGTAGTCTGTATCGGTCAAGCCGCGCGCGGGCAGCGTGATGATCCCCGCAGGCCTCGGCTTGTCATCGGGGCAGAGCGGGCGCACCCACGCCACAAACCGCGTGATATCTGCGGCATTGTCGGGGCAAAATGTGATGTCGTCCAGATCTGCATGGCGCAGGGTGACGGAGTTCGCGGACTCATCCAGCGTCGCCCAAATCCCTGCGAGGCTTGGGGTCAAGGTGCCTATCATGAAGTTACGGCACATAACCCACGCGGGATCGTCGGCGGCAAACTTGCTATCCGGATGAGTGACTGCCCAGCGTCGATCCCAAGGCATCGATTGCCCCGCGATCAAGTCAACAAAAGCCAAGGCCTCGCGACCATGGCTTTTGATAGGGTGGCGCCACAAAGCGGTGACGTGGATCACTTATTTTGCCTTCGGCGCTTTGGGGCTGTTGGCAGGTTTCTTGTCGCGCTTGAAGCCGGCTTTGATATTTCCGAAGACATCAGGTTTGGCCCCGTGGCTGCGCATAATCAGGTATTGTTGCACGAAGGTGATCGTGTTGTTGGCAATCCAGTAGAGCACCAGACCGCTGGCGAAAGAGCCAAGCATGAACATGAAGACCCAAGGCATCCAAGCCATGATCATTTTCTGGGTCGGATCTGTTGGCGCGAGGTTCAGCTTTTGCTGCATCCACATTGAAATCCCTAGAATGATCGGCAGGACGCCAAGGCTGAAGATCGCAAAAATGCTCCCTGCCTCCGGCACGCCCCAAGGCAGGACGCCAAAGAGGTTCAAGATCGAGGACGGATCAGGCGCGCTCAGGTCCTTGATCCAACCGATCCATGGCACATGGCGCAATTCGATCGTCACGAAGATCACTTTATACAGCGAGAAGAAGATCGGGATCTGCAAGAAGATTGGCAAACATCCCGAGGCAGGGTTCACCTTGTTTTCCTTGTAGAGCTTCATCATGCCTTGCTGCATGGCTTGTTTGTCGTCGCCGGTCCGCTCTTTGAGCTTTTCCATTTCCGGCTGGAGCTCTTTCATCCGTGCCATCGAGACATAGGACTTATAAGCCAGCGGCAGAACAAGTGCTTTGAGGATCACAGTCAGGGCGATAATCGACCAGCCCATGTTCCCGATATATTGGTGCAGGGTGTGCAGGAGCCAGAAGATCGGTTTCGTCAGGAAGAAGAACCATCCCCAGTCGATGCTGTCGAGAAAGCCGGTTACGCCCTCGTCGTTCTCGTAGTTGCGGATTGTTTCCCATTCTTTCGCGCCCGCAAACAGGCGCGTCGTGACCTTGGCGGTTTCACCCGGTGCGACGGTGCGGATGTCCATCACGGCCTCGGCCTGATAGAGATCGCGGGACGCGAAATACTTGCTGACCGAGCGGAAAGGCGACGCCTGATCAGGGATCAGGGTGGTCATCCAATAGTGATCTGTGTAGCCAATCCAGCCGTTATTCGCGACGTCGATGCGCTCTGCTTGGGTGCCTTCGCGGTCATCGACGGCATAGTCGGTGAGCTTGGAATATTTGGTCTCTTCAAGCTGGCCATCGGACATGCGGACAAGGCCTTCATGCAAAATGAAGAACTTCTTGAGGTTGGCAGGCTCGCCGTGGCGACGCAGGATCCCGTAAGGGCGGGCCGTTACGGCGGCGCCTGTTGTGTTCTCAAGCGATTGCTCGACGCTGAACATGAACTTGTCGTCGACGCTCACTGTGTTGCGGAAGATCAGGCCAGCGCCGTTATCCCACGCCAAAGTCACAGGCGTGGACGGTGTCAGCTTATCACCGTTCTCCAGCGACCAGAGCGTGTCAGGGCCCGGCACTGCATCAGCAGATAGACCGCCAATGCCAGCCCAGCCAAAGGCCGCGAAATAGGCATCTGCTTCACCGACGGGGCGGAGCAGTTTGACGATTGGCGAGCCTTCCTCCAGCTCTTCTTGGTATTGTGTCAACGCGAGGTCGTCGATGCGACCACCCAAAAGAGACATCGTACCGGAAAGCTCGGGTGTCTCAATCGCGACGCGCGGGGCGTCAACGATGGTTTCTGCTGCTGCCGCCGGTGCAACTGCGGCCTCTGTCGTGCCCGCGGTCGGGGTGGCGGTTGCGCCTTCGGCAAGTGCTGCCGTTGGTTCTTCTGCAGGCACAACGATTTCTTCTGGTGGGAAAAAGTACAACCACGTGAGGATCACAAGCATGCTGAGTGCTGTTGCGAGGATGAGGTTCTTGTTCTGGTCGTCCATCTGAAACCGCCCGTGTCACAGGAAAAATATGAAGGCCGTTCAACCCCTCTAAGGGCCAAAGGTCAAGGGGTTTTCAGTGTTTCTGACATATAAGCGGTTTTCGAAACCCCACAATTTAAGGCAAGCGCATGTGGCGTGCCTAGCCTTTGTCCGTCCCGTTCGTGCGCACCAAGCCCGCGAAATCAAATAAATCGGGATCAAGCAGGTGGGAGGGGCGGGTATTCATCAGCGCCTTGAACATGACCTGACGCCTGCCGGGGCTGTTCTTTTCCCAGCCGTCGATGATCTGTTTGACCTGCTGGCGCTGAAGCCCATCCTGCGAGCCACAAAGGTCGCAAGGAATAATGGGATAATTCATCGCCTTAGAGAATTTTTCGCAATCGACTTCTGCAACATGCGCCAAAGGTCGATACACGAACAGGTCGCCTTCTTCGTTCACCAGTTTGGGTGGCATCGTCGCCAAGCGGCCACCGTGAAACAGGTTCATAAAGAAGGTTTCGAGGATGTCGTCGCGGTGGTGGCCAAGCACGACCGCAGAACATCCTTCTTCACGTGCGATCCGGTAAAGATTGCCGCGCCGCAATCGCGAGCAAAGCGCGCAGAACGTGCGGCCAGCTGGCACCTTATCCATCACGATCGAATAGGTGTCTTGATACTCGATGCGGTGGGGAACCCCCATTTTCTCCAGAAATGATGGCAGCACCGTCGCGGGGAAATTGGGCTGCCCCTGATCGAGGTTGCAGGCAAGAATATCGACGGGCAGCAGCCCGCGCCATTTCAGCTCATATAGAACAGCCAACAGCGTATAGCTGTCCTTGCCGCCTGACAGGCAGACAAGCCAACGCGCATCGCGCTCAATCATCCCGTATTGCTCAATCGCTTCGCGGGTATTGCGGACAATACGTTTGCGGAGCTTTTTGAAGTCGGTCGAAGAGGGCGCGCCGTGGAAGAGCGGGTGAATATCATCAAGATCATCTAACATGGCGTCGATATGCCAGAACAATGTGGGGCTGCCTAGTGGCCATTGCGCGCGGGTGTCCTACATTCTTTCCAAAGGAGACTTCACCATGCGATTGTTCATTTTTGCGGCCCTTACCGTCTTGACCGCCTGTACGGGGAAGCCATCGTTTCAAGATCCATCCTTATCTGACAAGACATTGAACCTTGAAGAGTTCTTTGTCGGGGATTTGGTGGCTTACGGTCAGTTTCAAGACGTTTTTGGCACAGTTCGCCGCGCGTTTGTCGTCAACATTCAAGGCGATTGGGACGGTGAAACTCTGCGCCTGCAAGAAGATTTCGTCTATGAGGACGGCGCACAGGAACAGCGGATCTGGACGCTTGCCAAAACGGGCGATGACACTTGGGCTGGCACAGCGCCGGGTGTGATCGGGACCGCGACTGGCGCTGAGAGCGACAACCGTTTCAATTGGCAATATGAGATCGATTTGCCGATACCCTCTGCCGATGGGTCGGTCAAGACGATGCGCGTGACCTTTGATGACTGGATGTGGCTGTTGTCTGACGACCGTTTGTTCAACCGCGCCTATGTGAAACGGTACGGCGTTGATATCGGCGACGTCCGCATTTCGTTCGAAAAAGAGAGCTAGTCGGGGACGTTGTCGATTCCCGATCCACCCAACGGGTGGCAACGTCCGATCCGGCGGACGGTGAGCCAAGCCCCCTTGATCGCGCCGTGTTTTTCGAGGGCTTCGAGCGCATAGGCCGAGCAGGTCGGCTGATAGCGGCACCCGTGCCCCACAATCGGCGAGAACGTCACGCGATACGCGCGGACAGGCAGCGAAAAGAGATAGGCCAGCGGGGTCATGCGTGCACCTTGGCCAATGCGCGGCGCAGGTCGTTGACCAATTCGGAGAAGGGAAGCTCTGCGGTGACCGTATTGCGGCCAACAAGGACGTAATCCCATCCGTCGCGGCCCTCTGTTGGCAGCACCAATCGGGCCACCTCGCGCAAACGGCGTTTGGCGCGATTGCGGGCGACGGAGTTTCCGACCTTTTTGGAGCAGGTGAACCCGACGCGGATACCTTCCGCCTCGCCTTCGGCGCGCCGGCGGGCTTGCAGGTGAATGCCTGTGGTGCCTTGTCTGCGTGCATTCGACGCGCGGAGAAAGTCAGCGCGTTTGGTCAAAACCACAATGGGCAGACACGCAGAAACCGCCGGTGGCCCATCCATGGCGTCAGCGCTATCGCTTCCCATGGGTGCCACCGGCGGTTTCAAAGCAGTAACCGAATGCTGGCGCTTAAGCGCTCAGCTTCGCGCGACCTTTTGCGCGGCGGTTGTTGATGATACGACGGCCGGCTTTGGTAGCCATACGTGCGCGAAAGCCGTGACGGTTCTTACGAACGCGGTTGGATGGTTGGAACGTGCGCTTCATAGCGGTGTCCTTTTGGTTATTGGGGCCAAATCCACAATGGATTCGAAGCCGATCTACAATTCAGACCTGTCCTTTAGAGAGGGCTTGGCGTGGTGTCAACGCGCAAGGCGGGGGCAAACTGCAACATTTCGGTAATTTCCGAGGGCGCAATTGTTACAGTGATCACAAAACAGACGCTGAATTGACCCGTCAGGGGCCAAAATCATCAATGAGACGTGAGTGGGGTATGACATTTCACTGTTCCAGTCCAAGTAGGGTGCAACATAGAGCCCTAGTGCAAGAAAGATAAATTTCATGATCACGACACCTGATAACGCGTTGAGACGGCGCCTTCCCCTGATTGCAATTCTCGTGGGTGCCGCATTTGGTGCGTTTTTTCTGCGCGATTATCTCACGTTCGAGACGCTCAAAGAGAATCGGGAAGCCCTTTTGGCTGTGCGGGATGCCAATTATGGTCTGACCGTTCTGGCCTTCATCGGTGCCTACATTTTGATAGTCGCTTTTTCCTTGCCTGGCGCCACGATTGCGTCGCTCACAGGGGGCTTTCTTTTCGCGACTTTCCCGGGTGTGCTGTTTAATATTTCAGCCGCGACCATCGGGGCAACGGCCATCTTTATGGCGGCCCGCTGGGGGTTGGGGGAAAAGCTTGCCGCGAGGATGGACAGCTCCAAAGGCGGGGTCAAAAAGATCAAGTCCGCCATCGATGAAAACCAATGGGAGGCGCTCTTTCTGATTCGTTTGGTGCCTGCCGTGCCGTTCTTCATGGCCAATCTTATTCCCGCTTTGGTTGGCGTGCCGCTGCACCGCTTTGTTATCACTACATTTTTGGGCATCATCCCCGGCACAGCGGTGATTACGTCGGTTGGCGCTGGGCTTGGTGAAGTGTTTGCCCGTGGCGAGACCCCGAACCTCGGCATCATTTTCGAGCCCGCCATCCTTTTGCCGTTTCTCGGCCTGTCCGCTCTGGCGGCTCTCCCCATTTTCCTCAAGGCCCTGCGCGGCAGGAAAGGTCTGTAAATCATGGCCCGAATCAAGACAGACATTTGTATCATTGGCGGCGGCTCTGGTGGGCTTTCCATCGCGGCAGGGGCCGTGCAGATGGGGGCGAAAGTTGTGCTGGTGGAAGGGCACAAAATGGGCGGCGATTGCCTGAACTATGGTTGTGTGCCCTCCAAGGCGCTGATCGCCGCGGCCAAGCAGGCCCATGCAATGTCGCAGGGCGCGAAATATGGCGTCGCTGATGTGCAGGCGAAGGTGGATTATGCGGCCGCCAAAGATCACGTCGCCGATGTGATCGCCACCATTGCGCCTGTCGACAGCGTGGAGCGGTTCGAGGGCTTGGGTGTGCAGGTCATCCAAGAGTTCGGTCGCTTTATCTCGCGCACAGAAGTGCAGGCGGGCGATACAATCATCGAGGCGCGCCGCTTTGTTGTGGCGACAGGCTCCGGTCCTTTTGTGCCGCCCATTCCGGGGCTGGACAGCGTGCCCTATTACACTAACGAAAATATTTTCGATCTGCGTGAGCTGCCAAAGCATCTGATCGTCATCGGAGGTGGGCCGATCGGCATGGAGCTGGCGCAGGCGCATGTGCGGCTAGGGTCACGCGTGACCGTGATCGAAGGCGCCAAAGCCTTTGGCAAAGACGACCCCGAGATGGCGGCGATTGTGATCGAAAACCTCAAGGCAGAGGGCATCGAGATCGTTGAGGACGCGCAAGCGACCAAGATCAGCGGCGACGACCACGACATCACCGTGCATACGCCCAAGGGCGATTTTACCGGCTCGCATCTGCTTGTCGCCGTCGGGCGCAAGGTCAATATCGAAAGACTGGATCTGGAAAATGGCGACATTGCCTTCACGCGCCGCGGCCTGAAAGTCGGCGATGATCTGCGGTCGGTGAGCAACCGCAGGGTCTACGCGGCAGGCGACGTCGCAGGCGGGCTGCAATTCACCCATGTCGCAGGCTATCACGCAGGCGTTTTGATCAGGTCCATCCTTTTTGGGCTGCCCTCCAAGCAAACCACGCGGCACATCCCTTGGGCCACTTACACAGACCCTGAATTGGCCCAAGCCGGCCTGACCGAAGCCCGAGCGCGCGCGAAACACGGACCAAAGCTCGAAGTGGTCCGCTTTGATATGCACCACAACGACCGCCTGATCGCCGAGCGCAAAAACAAGGGCCTGATCAAGGTCATGGTCGTGAAGGGGCGGCCTGTCGGGGCGTCTATCGCGGGGCCAATGGCGGGCGAGCTGATCGGGATGTGGGCAATGGCCATCGCGAACAATTTGAAGATGTCCGCCGTGGCCAATACCGTGCTACCCTACCCAACGGTGTCAGAGGTTAACAAACGCGCTGCGGGTGCTTATTTTAGTCCCAGACTGTTCGAAAGCGGTATGGTCAAGCGGGTTGTTGGACTGGTCCAGCGCTGGCTGCCGTAAGATGAGGTAACGAGGGCACATGCTCAATTCACTCTCGGGTCGGTTTCTGATTCTGACGACGATTTTTGTCATGCTGGCAGAGGTCCTGATTTTTGTGCCCTCCGTTGCCCGGTTTCGCGAGGACTATCTGAATGCCCGTCTGGAGCGGGCGCAGATCGCGTCGCTTGCGCTGGAGGCGGATGATATGATCTCGCCAGAGCTAGAGGCCGAACTTTTGCGCAATGCCGAAGTTTATAACGTCGTGCTGCGCCGCGATGAAATCCGCCAGCTTGCTTTGTCCTCGCCTATTCCGACGCCTATTGATCAGACTTATGACATGCGCAATCCCGGGGCGGTGGTGCTGATCCGTGATGCTATGCGCACCCTCGTGGATCGCGACGAGCGAATCGCGCGCGTGATCGGAAATCCGGTCCGCGGCGGCGGTTTGTTGATCGAGGTCACGATGGACGAAATGCCATTGCGGGCAGCGATGGTCGACTACGGGCTTAATATTCTGGCACTTTCGGCGGTGATTTCGGTGTTCACGGCTTTCCTGCTCTTTTTGGCGGTGCAAGGGCTGCTTGTGCGGCCGATCAAACGGGTCGTCGGGCATATGCAAAGCTATGCAAAATCCCCCGAGGATGCGCGACGGATTATCGAGCCCTCCGCACGGGTGACAGAGCTGCGCGATGCCGAGATGGCCCTCAAGTCGATGCAGCAAGAACTCACAAGCGCGCTCAAGCAAAAAGAGCGGCTCGCGCAATTGGGCGGTGCTGTCGCAAAGGTGAGCCATGATCTACGCAATATGCTGACCTCGGCGCAGCTTTTTACGGACCGGATCGAAGGGTCCGACGACCCGCTCGTGAAACGGATGGCCCCTAAGCTTGTCGGCTCGATCACGCGGGCGGTCACATTATGCGAGACTACCTTGGCCTTCGGGCGTGTCGACGAGCCCGCGCCGATGTTATCGCGCGTCAGCCTGTCGAAAATCGTTGACGATGTGTTCGACAGCGAAAGTCTGGCGGCCACCGATTATGACATTTCGTTTTCTGCCGACATTCCGGCCGGTCTGATCTTACGGGCCGACGGCGAGCAGCTTTTCCGTGTGATCTTCAATCTGGTCCGTAATGCGCGACAGGCGATCATGGCAACCGGAGAGGCAGGCGAGGTGAATATCCAAGCGACCGAAGACGACAGCGCGTGGTGGATCAAGGTCCATGACACAGGGCCTGGTTTGCCAGCAAAGGCGAAAGAGCATCTGTTCCAGCCGTTCCAGGGCGGGGTGCGTAAAGGCGGTTCCGGTCTCGGACTTGTGATCGCGGCTGATCTGGTGCGTGGACACGGCGGGCGGCTCTCTTTGGAAGAGACAGGCAAAAACGGGACGACCTTCGTGATACAGCTACCAAAAGCAGACTACGCATTGGCGCCAGGAGCAGAATAGTAAAAGTTTGTCATTTGGGGCTTGCATCATGCGGACAGCCCCGCTAAATCCCGCCTCACAGTGGATTGGTAGCTCAGTTGGATAGAGCACTTGACTACGAATCAAGGGGTCGGGGGTTCGAATCCTCCCCAGTCCACCATAATAAGCCGCTCAGAAATGGGCGGCTTTTTTGCTAAGTGAATGATATTTATGGATAATTATCCCACCTGCGCAGTGTGTTGTATGCGGCATTCTCGCATTTTGCTCCACAATTTGCTCCACATATCAGTGATTCGAGCTTAGTGCTTTCTCGTTCTTCGGAGTGGTTTTTCACTTCGAACAACAATGTGTAAAAGATCCCTAATTCATCAAAGTGCAGCGAGCCATCCCGTTACAAAATATGATCAAATGTAGCACTCAATTCCAAGCGCGGCTCTTAGCAGGTAGTTTTGGGCGGCACCGTTTATACTATGCCGAACTCAGTAACTGCACCAGCTCCCGACTATAGGCTTCAGTTGCCTTATTTTCATCTTCAAATGTCTTATTTTGAAGCTCCCCCGCTCCACCTGCGCCGACATGGCGCAATAGGAGATGAAGGCAGGTCTTGCTCCCAATATCTTCCTTTAGCCATGCTAGGCTTAGGTTCTTTCCGGTTGTTGTCTTATAAGAGATATAAACGTCAATGTATCGCGTTCCGTTGATCATACATCCGCCAGTTTTTACACCG
The DNA here is from genome assembly GCA_965658825.1 of Yoonia sp. Lineage (GTDB taxonomy): Bacteria > Pseudomonadota > Alphaproteobacteria > Rhodobacterales > Rhodobacteraceae > Yoonia. Next base: position 1,891 of record CBFHTU010000041.1, on the reverse strand, counting down.
TTCTTGAGTTGATTCTTTGACAAGTCAAATTCGGTGGAAATCCGGTCGTAGAATGCCTCGAGGAACTCACGTGCTTGCGCGTCCTTTGGTCCACCCAAGCGTGTTGCAATGCAGGGTGATATAATGCGAAGTCGCTGCATTACCGCTTCATCAAGCGTCTCGCGATCAATGTCTTCAAGCTCCGGATGGCGATGAATGTTGGCATGCAGGCGCTTGAGGGCCCCAGCATCGTCAAGGCCCGAAATACGGATCAACGTCGATTTGACCTGCTCCTTCAATTTCTTCGAATTATCTATCATAACAAATATCTCTCAATGCAACTCAGTCAACCTTAGCAATCATCTAATGATAAGGTTCCTTTGAGCGCCAGTTCATTTTCCACGCGCTGCTCGTGCTCTTAAGTCGCCGCGTGCATTATAGCTCCGATAGACTGTCTATAGCCTCCGATTCTCTCTGAAGTGGATAGTGATACTGCTGCAGAGGTTTACGTCCATTCGCAGATGGTGTTCGGATCGTGGTGGCGCAGACAACCTTGGACTATCGCACGGGTTTCGTGCATTTTACCTTTGTGCTTGTTAGTCCAGCGAAGAAGTAGGGGTCAGTGGGTTTGCGATACATTTTATCAGCGGCAGTAATGGCATTTAATGCTGGGCCAGCGCATGCTGGCGTGATCTTTGCAGATCCATTCGGAAATCACGTAGATGTAGCGTCAGGCCTTAATTCTCAGTTAGCTTTATCGTCAGTTTGGGACTGCTTACATTTCTAGGACTTCGCCGTTTGTAAGGGGGACTAGGCCTGGGAAGCTGCCCCTCCCAGCTTGCCAGTTTTTCCCGTGAACAGGCACGATCCGCGGTGCGGCGATGGCCGAAGCGAAGGCTTTGAGGTCAGCGGCTGCCGCATGGCCGCTGGTGTGGAGGAACTGCACCTCGGCGCCGCCTTGTCGAGCCCATTCATGGGCTTGTCCATCTTCTAGCAGATAACCTCGCCACATCGACCAGACAAATGCATCGTCGGCATCTGGCACCACATTTTTGGCCTGATAGTCACGCACCAATCCGTCGCGCAGCATGACAACGTGGCGCGACCCTTTCAGGGCGCTCGCGGAAATGCCGCATCTTGCCATGCGTGTGACAATGGCCTCGCGTCCGGCCGCGATGTAATGTTTGCGAAGGCCTCGCGTAAGGACGACTTTCAGGTTGTCAAACCCAGGTCTTGGTAGGCGGGTGCCGTCAGCGATCGCCTCGAGGACTTCGGCGGTATAAAGGTCCACCACCAGATCGCGGCCGCTGCGGCGTGCTGCACGATACAGAGTCACTGTGCGGTCGATATTTTGGCCAGACCATACCGTGAAGATGCGGCCCGGCTTGCGGGCCATCAAGGCGACAAAATCTTCTTCCAGTGCGGTTTCTGACATGACCGGCTTGTCGACCCCTAAGTTGGTGCCTTCGAGGATGAGGAGATCCACGTTGGGAGGGGGTGACGCCATCATCTGGTCAACAAGCTGCCCCTTGCGACCATGACGACGAAAGTCGCCAGAATAGAGGAGGCGTTTGCCGTCGCTCTCGATCAGTAGCATGGCAGCATCAAAGGCTGAGTGATCCGTTAGGATTGGTGTCACGCGGAATGGCCCGATGTCAAAAGTTTGCCCCGACATCAATGTCTCGAATGGCCGGAGCAGAGGCCTCCGCGCAAACCGGCTGGTAATCTCGATCAAACGCGCCGATGCGACACCTGTCCAGATCGGCCAACTTTCTGGTAGGTCGTGGATCAGGCCCCAGTGGTCCAGGTGTGGATGACATATTAATACTGTGGCCTGTTGAATGTCACTTAAAACTGACCCGGTAGAGGTCAGAATTGTCACTGAGAATTGACCCATGTGCAACCTTGCCCC
>CBFHTU010000040.1:0-21834 GCA_965658825.1 Yoonia sp. | reverse complement strand
AAAGTCGTCGGGCTGATTGCCTCGTCGATGGCAGCAGAGGTCTGCTCGATCTATCTTTTCCGCGACGCCGAGACACTCGAACTTTGCGCGACACAAGGTCTGGACGCAGAATCCGTGCACAAGACGCGGATGCGCCTTGGCGAGGGTCTGGTGGGTCGCACTGCCAAATCCCGCACCGTGATCAACACCGCAGATGCGCCCAAAGAGCGCGGCTTCCGCTACATGCCCGAGACTGGCGAAGAGCGCTATTCGTCTTTCTGCGGCATCCCGATCCAACGCTTGGGCGATGCGCTTGGCGTGCTCGTGGTGCAGTCCAAAGCAGCCCGTGAACTCAGCCCCGATGAAGTCTACGCGCTCGAAGTCGTCGCCATGGTTTTGGCTGAAATGACCGAGCTGGGCGCCTTTGTTGGCGAAGGCGCGGCCCTATCAGCGCGCCACACGCAACCCGTCCTGTTCCGCGGCACAATCGCCCAAGAAGGCGCCTCCGAGGGGCAAGTCTACCTGCATGAGCCGCGCGTGGTTGTGACCAATCCGATCTCGGACGATCCTGACATCGAATTGGAGCGGTTGCGCAGCGGCGTCGAGACCTTGCGGGTGGGGCTGGATGATCTTTTGTCTGAAAATGGCAATACGGACGCCGAACAGAAAAAGGTCTTTGAGGCCTACCGAATGTTCGCCAACTCCCGCTCTTGGTTGCGGCGCATGGAGGCGGATGTCGAAAACGGCCTGTCCGCCGAAGCGGCCGTCGAGAAAGAGCAATCGCTTGCGCGGACACGGCTTTCTGCCGCAGGTGACGCCTATATGCGCGAGCGTTTGTCCGATCTTGACGACCTGTCCAACCGGCTTTTGCGCATCCTGACGGGACAAGGGGCCAACACCGACGCGCTGCCCGAAAATCCGATCCTCGTGGCCAAAAACATCGGTCCAGGTGAGCTTTTGGAATATGGCAAGGCGCTTAAGGGGATTGTGCTCGAGGAAGGCTCTGTCGGCAGTCACGCCACGATCGTGGCCCGCGCTTGGGCCATCCCGCTGGTCATCAACGCCCGCGGGATCACTCGCGAGGCCCTGAACGGCGACACGATTCTTGTCGATGGCGAACAAGGCATCGCGCACCTGCGGCCTGACGAGGACGTGCAGAAGGCCTTCAAAGACAAGATCGCGATGCAAACACGGGCGCAAGAGCGTTACGCCTCGATCCGCGATCTGCCTGCCCAATCCAAATGCGGCACCGTCACCTCACTGCAAATGAACGCAGGGCTGATGGCCGATCTGCCCTCGCTTGATGGCTCTGGGGCCGAGGGCGTTGGCCTGTTCCGCACCGAACTCCAATTCCTCGTGCGCAACAAGATGCCGCAACGCGCTGAGCTTTCCGCACTTTATTCCCGCGTTCTGGGTGCCGCCAAGGGCAAACCAGTGGCCTTCCGCACGCTCGACATCGGGTCCGACAAAGTGCTGCCCTATATGAAGGCCAACGACGAGCCGAACCCTGCGATGGGCTGGCGCGCGATCCGTGTCGGGCTCGACAAACCCGGCGTTTTGCGGATGCAGTTGCAGGCGCTTTTGCGCGCAGCCAACGGCGAACCGCTGTCGGTCATGTTCCCCTTCGTCGCGCAATACGACGAATTCAAACAGGCCAAGGCGGAAATGGCCAAGGCCATTGAGCGCGAAACAATTCTGGGTCACCCGCTTCCCTCAAAGCTCCGCGTGGGCGCGATGCTGGAAACGCCCTCGCTCGCCTTTGCGCCCGACACTTTTTACGAAGAGGTGGATTTCATCTCTGTCGGCGGCAACGATCTCAAGCAGTTTTTCTTCGCCGCCGACCGTGAAAATGAACGGGTGCGCAAGCGCTATGACACGCTCAACCCCGCCTTCTTGCTCTTCTTGCAAGGGGTGGTCGAGCGCTGCAAACGCTATAACACACCGCTGTCGTTTTGTGGCGAAGACGCGGGACGCCCCATTGAAGCCCTGTGTTTTGCGGCGATCGGGTTCAAGACCCTCTCAATGCGCCCCGCCTCCGTCGGCCCCGTCAAACATCTCTTGCGGCGTGTCGATCTGGGCGAGGTCCGCAAGATCATTGACGGCGCAATCGCAGCAGGCGACAGCTCGGTGCGGCGCGCGGTGGCAGATTGGCTCGTCTATCAGGTCTAGTCGCGGGCCACCGGAACAGGCTTCTTCACCAAAGCCGCGTGAAACGCATCCAAAACGGCCGTCTCGCCATGTTCGCGGGCCAATTCTCGCAGGCCAAAATGGACATGGGCCATCTCGACGTAGTAATCTGTAAATGCGTAATTTGTGCCAGCCCCCGCAGCCGCCCCTAAAATCGGGACAGTCTGCGACGCCAGCTTTTGGGCCAAAACCGTGGCAAAGCGCGGCGCGACCTTGCTCATCACCCCGTGCACAGCCGCCCCCGTCAGCCCGATACGCGCCGAGAAAAAGGCGGTATCAATCCCATCATCGGAATCTGTCGGGCCACCCGCACCAAATACCGCGAGACATTGCAGGCGCGTCTGCGTACTCAAAGGGTCCTCGCCATATTGGGCGGCGACACCTTGCACCGCGCGAAAAATGACCGTGGTCGCGATTGGCAACTCCAAAAGGGCCGTCGGCAATCCACCCAAGCCCCCAAGTCCGCCAGAAATAGCGCTGAAAACCTTATGCATCCGGTCCGATCCGTGATGGGTCGTCCGACTGCGGCTGGCGGCGTCATAGCTGGCCTCAAGCGCCTTGCGCGCGGCGGTATTGATCTGCGTGCGCGCCCCCTCCGGCAGGGCCTTGAGGCCAGTCTCGACCTGCCCGCCAACATAGGTGATCGCCTTCATCAACACGCCATTTGCACGGCTCTGGCGGGCCGCAAGCGCCGCGACATCGGTCAAGGCCTGCGCCGGAAGCTCACCACTTGGGGTCAATTCCATTTCCATATCGCAAAGATGGGCACTGCCGCCGTCAATTTCAATCGGTCCACTTTTCAACCGTTCCGGTCACCCCGTCCCATGCATTTGGCGCCAAGCCGAGCGCAAGGATGCGGTCCGGATTGGTTGGCGGCGGCATCTCGACCCCGTCAATACGGGCGAAACCGAAGCGGCTGTAATAAGGCAGATCACCCACCAATAAGACACGGTGCCAACCCCGCTTGCGCGCGGAGGCCAGACTGCGGTGCAGAAGCATCGCGGCCAACCCCTCGCCCTGACGGGTTGGATGCACGGCGACGGGACCGAGCAACGCGACGGCCTCGCCACCGACGCGGACAGGCCAATAGCGAATCGCGCCCGCGAGAATTCCGTCCCCGTCGCGCGCCGTGAGGCAAAGCGGATGGATCGGCTCGACATCTTCACGCAACCGGTAGGATGATAGCGCCGTACGCCCCGGCGCAAAGCAAAGGTCATAAAGCGCCTCGACTTCCCACCAATCATTGACCGACTCGGGGGCCATAATAATTGTCTCGGTTTGCATTGGCTCTTGGCTTCTGATCATTTGCATAATCAAAAGCGTAACTGCTCAGCACTCTGACGAAAAGGCAAAATATTATGTTTTATCAACCAAAAGACGGACACGGTCTGCCACACAGCCCCTTCAACGCGATCGTGGCTCCGCGGCCGATCGGGTGGATCGGGTCGCGCAACAAGGACGGACACGATAACCTCGCGCCCTATTCTTTCTTCAACGCTGTGGCCTATGAGCCGCCGCAAGTGATGTTCAGCTCAACCTCCGCCAAGCCTGATCGGGGCGATACAAAGGACAGCGTCGGCAATATCCGTGAAACCGGCGTTTTTTCAGTGAACGTCGTCTCTTTCGCCCTCAAAGACGCCATGAACCTGACCTCGGGCGCTTGGGACAAAGACACAGACGAATTCGCCCTGACAGGACTGGAAAAGGCGGATTGTGACACGATCAACGCACCGCGCGTGGCAAATGCACCCGCCACGCTTGAGTGCAAAGTCACACAAATCATCACACTCGAAGGCGCGCATAATTTTGCGGTCTTCGGCGAGGTCACAGGCGTTCACATTCGAGACGAATTCATGACCGACGGGATGTTTGACCTGCGCAAGGTGCGGCCCTTGGCGCGGCTTGGCTATCAGGATTACACCAGCGTCACCGACCTCTTCAGTCTGAAACGACCCTGACTTTCCATGTCCTCATAAACTCTCGCCGAAGGCTACGATTTTTCGACGAAAAATCGCCACGCCGCTAGTGGCTGCCCAGGATGCCAGTCTTGACGCCATAGTCAGCGGCGATCTCGTAATCGGGATCGTCGTCGCTATCGATCATCAAATGCCCCGCCTTTGAAAGCAACATATGACAATCGCGGCTCAAGTGACGCAATTGGATACGCTTGCCCGCCGCTTCATATTTGCCCGACACGGCCTCAATCGCCTGCAAGGCCGATTGATCTGCCACACGGCTGCCCGCAAAATCGATGATGACCAGATCCGGATCGGTCTCGATCTCGAACAACTCAGTAAAACCGTCCGAAGACCCGAAAAACAACGGACCGTTGATCTTGTAAATCTTGACGCCATCCAGCAGCTCGGTATTCGCATAAATCCGCTTCGCGTTACTCCATGAATAGGCCAAAGCGGAGACGATCACACCCACCACCACTGCCGTGGCAAGGTCGGTCATCACGGTCACAATCGTCACAAGGATCGTCACGAAGGCGTCCATCGGAGGAACCTTGCGCAGGATCGTCAGAGAGTTCCAAGCGAAGGTCCCGATCACCACCATGAACATCACGCCAACCAAGGCCGCCAGCGGAATTTGTTCAATCAAACCAGAGGCAAAGAGGATAAAGCTCAACAAGAACAAGGCCGCGACGACACCGGCAACCCGCGTGCGCCCGCCTGATTTGACGTTGATCATCGACTGCCCGATCATCGCGCAACCACCCATGCCCCCAAAGACACCCGTGACGGTATTGGCGATCCCCTGCGCCACACATTCCTGGCTTGCGCCGCCACGCTTGTTGGTCATTTCCCCCACAAGGTTCAGCGTCAAAAGGCTCTCGATCAGGCCAATCGCCGCCAGAATAAGCGCGTATGGCAGGATGATCATCAGTGTCTCAAAGGTGAAGGGCACAGCTGGAATATGGAACGGCGGCAAGCCGCCTTCGATCGAGGCCAAATCGCCCACACGAGGCACATCAAGGCCGAAGCCGATCACTATCGCGGCCACGATCCCGATCCCGGCAAGCGGTGCCGGAATGATCGCCGTAATCCGTGGCATCACCCAAATGATCAGCATCGTCAGCGCAACAAGCGCCAGCATCAGATAGAGCGGCGCGCCCGACAGCCACGCGCCATTGGCCATGCCATGCCCTGCGCTTTCGGCGGTTCCGGGCACCTGAAACTGGCTCATCTGCGCGAGGAAAATCACGATCGCTAGCCCGTTCACAAAGCCAAGCATCACCGGATGCGGCACAAGCCGGATAAACTTGCCCCAGCGCATGACGCCGACAAAAATCTGGATCAGTCCCATCAACACAACTGTGGCAAAGAGGTATTCAACGCCGTGCTGGGCGACAAGCGAGACCATCACGACAGCCAAAGCGCCCGTCGCCCCCGAAATCATCCCCGGACGCCCGCCAATCAATGCCGTGATCAAGCCCACGATAAAGGCGGCATAAAGCCCCACCAAAGGATGCACCCCCGCGACAAAGGCAAAGGCAACCGCTTCGGGCACAAGCGCAAGCGCAACCGTCAACCCCGACAAAACCTCAATGCGCAAACGTGCAGGCGTCAACGGCGCGTCCACGTCGGTAAACGATAGATTTTCTGCGGCAATAGCCAGAAGTCTGCGTGGCATGGTGAAACCTGTCTTATCTAGTCCGTGTTGCGCTGGCCCTAACAAGCACAGCTCCGAATGTCACCCCCGCATTCGGCTTGCACCCGCGCAGCGCATCAATCACATTGAGCCCGGTCATCAACAGCCTGTGCGATCGGAAGCAACTAATGCAAACTCATCTTGGTATCATGGGAGGCTCGGGGCTTTACGATATGCTCGGGTTGGACGCCGCAGAATGGACCACCGTCCAAAGCCCGTGGGGCCAACCTTCAGACGCAATCCTGACCGGCACTTTGGGCGGGCTACCCATTGCGTTTCTGCCGCGTCACGGTCGCGGACATGTACATTCCCCCACAACAGTCCCCTACCGCGCCAATATTGATGCGCTCAAACGGTTAGGGGTGACCGATCTGGTGTCGCTCAGCGCCTGCGGCTCGTTTCACGAGGAACTGGCTCCGGGCGACTTTGTCGTCGTCGACCAATTCGTCGACCGGACGTTTGCGCGCGAAAAGTCGTTCTTCGGGACAGGATGTGTGGCCCACGTCAGCGTCGCCCACCCCGTCTGCCCGCGCTTGTCCGCGCAGTGCCTTGCCGCAGGGCAATCCGCGGGAGTGACGATGCACGACGGCGGCACCTATCTGGCCATGGAAGGGCCGCAGTTTTCCTCGCAGGCCGAGAGCCACCTGTACCGCTCTTGGGGCTGCGATGTGATCGGCATGACCAATATGCCCGAGGCCAAACTCGCCCGCGAGGCCGAGCTCTGTTACGCCTCCGTCGCCATGATCACCGATTACGACAGTTGGCACCCCGATCACGGAGCCGTCGATGTGAGCGACGTCATCAAGACGTTGCAGGGCAACGGCACCAAAGCCCGCGATCTGGTACTGGCGCTGGCATCAGCGATACCCGCAGCGCGCGCGCTTTGCGAGGATGGATGCGACACCGCGCTCAATCATGCGATCATGACTGCGCCTGACCAACGTGACCCCGCCCTTCTTGCCAAACTCGACGCCATTGCCGCGCGCGTCCTCTAAGGAACCGAAATGAAAACCGTCCAAGACTATATCCGCACCATCCCTGACTTCCCCCATGAAGGGATCATGTTTCGCGACGTGACCACACTTTTCGCCGACCCGCGGGGATTCCGGATTGCGATTGACCAGCTGTTGCACCCCTATTCAGGACAACCCATCGACAAAGTGATCGGGCTGGAAGCACGCGGATTCATCCTTGGCGGCGCTATCGCCCATCAACTTGGCAAGGGCTTCATCCCGATCCGCAAAAAGGGCAAATTGCCGGGCAAGACCATCGAGCAAGCCTATATGCTGGAATACGGCGAGGCGATTGTGGAGGTCCATGACGATGCCATCACGGCAGGCGAGCGCGTGCTCTTGGTTGACGACCTTCTGGCCACGGGAGGGACAGCCGAAGCGGGCATAAAGCTGATTGAGCGCATGGGCGGCATCGTCGCAGGCTGTGCATTTGTCATCGACTTGCCCGACCTTGGCGGGCGAGAACGGCTTGAGGCGATGGGTATGGACGTACACGCACTTTGTGCCTTTGAAGGGGAATAGGGGCTTTGCCCCTCGGCCCCAAGGGCCTCACCCCAGAGTATTTCTGGACATAGAAAATCTGGGCTGAAGTGCGCGCGGCCGGCTGCCCACCAAAGGGTCGGACCGGATTAGGGTCACCAGAGTTGCGACTTTCCACGTCACGATCATCGGCGCTCCCGCCTGTACCGCCCTCAAACTGTAGCCGAGAGATATTAAAGTCCGGTTACCGGGTGCATTTTCCATGTCTTTTTAAACTCCCGCCGGAGGCAGCACCGCGCCCGGGTTCATAAGACCTTGCGGATCAAGCGCCTCTTTGATCGCCCGCATCATCGCAAGTTTCACAGGGTCCGCGTAACGCGCCATATCGCCAACCTTCAGCCGTCCGATACCGTGCTCTGCACTCACCGATCCCCCCATTTCATGGGCCAGATCATGCAGGCATGTTTTCACGGCCTGCCGTTCCGTGTCATAATCAGCGCGCGATTTTCCCTTTGGCGGGAATACGTTATAGTGCAGATTGCCATCTCCCAGATGCCCAAAGCAATTGATCCGGAAGCTACCTATCTGCGTGAGACACGTTTCGGCCCGAGCTATGAACTCCGCTATCGTGCTCAGGGGCACCGAGATGTCATGCGAGCTGATCGACCCGATTCGACGGTTCGCTTCCGGGATCCCTTCGCGGATCGCCCAAAGGGCGCTGCGTTGTCCTTGGGATTGCCCGATCACCCCGTCAGTCACCAATCCCGCTTGGACCCCGGCCTCGAAAAGGTCTTCCAGTATCGCTTCTGCTGCCCGCCCTGCCCCAAGCCCGATTTCGATCAAGACCGACCACTCGGGGATCTGGGCGAAAGGCGCTTTGACCTCTGGCCCGACCTCGTCCAAGAATGCAAAGCCCTGCCCGCCGATCAACTCGAAGGCGCTGAGCCCGTCCCCGATGATCTGCCCTGCCAGCCCCAGCAAATCCAAGGCGGCAGCAGGCGACGTCACCGTCAGGATCGCCGTCCCAACCGCCACGGGCCGTGGCGCGAGCTTCAAAGCGGCCCCTGTGATCACGCCGAGCGTGCCTTCGGCCCCGATAAACAAATCGCGCAGATCGTAACCGGTGTTGTCTTTGCGCAAGCGGCTCAGCCCGTGCCAGATCGTCCCGTCAGGTCGGACAACTTCCAACCCCAAGCACTGCGCCCGCGCATTTCCGTAGCGCAGCACATTCACGCCGCCCGCATTGGTCGACAAAAGCCCGCCAATTCGCGCGGAGCCTTCGGAGGCCAATGACAAGGCAAACAAGCGGTCAACCTTGGCTGCGGCTTGCTGCACATCCGCCAAGATCGTGCCTGCATCGCAGACCAGCACATTCTCTGACGGGTAAACCGCTCGAATTTTTGTCATCCGGTCCAGCGACAAGACCACAGGGATCGGGCCGTCAGGCATGATTTGCCCGCCCACAAGGCCAGTGCCGCCGCTATAGGGCACGATCCCGATGCCAGCCGCGGCACAGGCTCGCACGACGGCGGCGACTTCGGCCGTGTCGCTTGGGGCGACGACCAGTCCCTGTCCGCTCCAGCGCCCGCGCGGTTCCGACAGGTAGGGGGTCGGATCCTTGAACGCCGCGTCGGGCAAAAAGGCCCGCAGCGTGGCCTCAAAATCAGGCGTAACAGGGTTCAACATGCGCGGGTCTCCAATTCTATGTCAAACATGGTTCAAATCTGCGTGGGGTCCAATCCGAAAACATCGGCGCAGTGCGTTTTCTGTGCAAACCCGCGTAAAAGGCGTACTGCCGTCGGCGCTGGTCGATCCCGCAATCTCCCCTTATGATCGTGGGAACCGACCGAAAGGCCTTACGTTATGCTGCGCCCTTGTTTTGCTGCCATTGCTCTTATCCTCTTGGGCACCCAATCCTTTGCGCTGTGCCAAGGCGAAAGCTACTATAACCGACTCACTTCCGGTCAGGCAGCCCAGCTGGATCAGGACGCGCAAGCGGTTCCCTACGGGCAAGGCACCGTTTGGATCGCCACAAAGGGCGACGCCGTCCTGACGTTGATCGGCACGGTTCATGTGTATGACCCTCGATTGGAGGCGCTGATGGCGCGCCTCGCTGGTAGTGTCCGGACCGCCGACCTCATTTTGCTCGAAGCGACACCCGAAGAAGAAGCGCAATTGCAGGGCCTGATGAAACGCTCGCCTGACATTTTTCTCAACACAGATGGACCGACGCTGCCTGACGTCTTGCCCGAAGACACATGGGACAAGCTGATGGTTGCCTTGCGCGCACGCGGCGTTCCGCCCTTTCTGGTCGCAAAATTCCAGCCTTGGTATCTGATAATGACCCTCGCAATCCCCCCATGTGTGATGGGTGATATGGCGGCCGGGCGTCGGGGTTTGGACCATCTGATCATGGATGAGGCTGCAAAGACCGGCGTGCCCCTGCAAGCGCTTGAGCCGTTCGACACGTTGATCGACATCATGCGAGAGGGCAGCGAGCAGGAGCAACTGGAGATGCTCGCTCTTTCGGCCTCGATGGAGGCCGATCAGGAAGCCATGTTTGTGGCGATGGGCGATAGCTATTTTGACGGGGATATTGGCAAGCTGATCGCCCTCAACCGATTTGCGATGGAAGATGTCGCGGGGCTGGCGCCCGACCACGTTCAAAAGTTGATACGCGATGCCGAAGAGGCGATTATTATCGCCCGGAACCATGCATGGGTGCCGCTGATCACAGCAGCCTCGGCCCAACATCGGGACGTTGTGGTGGCGGTGGGCGCTGGGCATCTGCCCGATCACCAAGGGCTGCTGGCCCTGCTGGTTGCCGACGGCTGGACGCTCACGCCGTTCTAGACGTCACCCCAGTCTGCGATGCCCTTGCGGCCCTCGGGGGTCAGGTCATACACCCCGCGCCGGACCCGCGCGAACCAGCCATAGTGATCCGCGGCCATGATCTTGGTGGCGGCAGGAACCTCGGCCCAATCCTTGACCTTGGCACCCGTGCTTGGGCCATGCACGGCCAGAAAGCGGGCGCACATGAGCGCATCCTGGCGATATCCCGTAACAATGCCGTGGCGCGTGGCACCGCCCTCATTGGGATCACCTTTCAGGCGGTCGAACGCCTTCAACAGCCGCTTGGCCGTCTTGGGTTGCTTGCGCGGCACATAGCCGCCCGGATCGGCCTGCGGCGTGACATGCCCGTCACGCAAACGCACCGTCAGCACGCCTAGCCCCACACGGCGCGCCAGCCGCACATTTTCCTTAAGTACCTTTTGTGCGGCACGGCCCTCCTTCTCAGGCACGGCGACATAGACCAGATCGGTGACACTCAAACGGTCAATCCCCTGATGGAACAGCGAGAGCGTGAACCCCAACTTAAGTTCCACCAGCAGGGGCGGCTCTTTGTCGCGCAGGGCCATCACATCCACCGCGCCAACCTCGCCTTTCACGCGGTAGCCCTGTGCTTCAAGGAACTTTTTCACAGGCGCATAAAGATCCGCCTCCCGAGGTTTTATCATACGTCATACCTGCCATGGACAATCAGCAACGTGACAGCCACGGTTTTCCCTTCTATAAGCCGCCCAAATCCTCCCTGATTTAAGGCATAAAGACAATGACGACACTGATTTTCGGACATAAGTCCCCAGACACCGATTCCACAGGTTCCCCGCTGATTTGGGAATGGTTCATGAACCACACAGGTCAAAAAGCCGAGGCACGCCTCTTGGGGACACCCAACACAGAGGCTGCATTTGTCGCAAAGCGCTGGGGCTTTGACCTGCCCGAAATCATCGCGGACGTGGCCGACGGTCAGGACTGTGTGATCGTTGACACCAACAACCCTGCCGAGCTGCCCGCAAACATCAACGGCGCGAATGTGACAGCGATCATCGACCACCATAAACTGGTCGGCGGTCTGGAAACAGCAGGCCCGATCGACATCACGATCCGCCCGCTGGCGTGCACCGCGACGATCATGGTTGACCTGATGGGCGGTCACGAAACCCACATGCCGGACAACGTCAAAGGTCTGGTTTTGTCCTGCATCATCTCTGACACACTGGAATTCCGCTCGCCGACAACCACAGCCGTGGACAAGGCCTTGGCAGAAAAGCTTGCCGCCGAATTGAATATCGACCTGAGCGCCTATGCGACCGAAATGTTTGAAGCGAAATCCGACATCTCTTCTTTCTCCGACGCAGAATTGCTGCGCATGGACAGCAAAGAATACGCCGTGGGCGATGTGACGTTCCGCGTCTCCGTTCTGGAAACCACCGCGCCAAAGATCATCCTCGACCGCAAGGCCTCGATCATGGACACAATGGCCATGGTTGCAGCCGAAGACGGCGTTGATCAGGTTCTGCTGTTCGTCGTCGACATTCTGAATGAAGAAGCCACGATGATGATCCCGAACGCTCTGTGCAAGACAGTTGCCGAGGCCTCCTTTGGTGCTACCGTCACAGGCGACACCGTGGTGTTGCCCGGCATCATGAGCCGCAAAAAGCAGATTATTCCAAATCTGAAAACAGCTTAAAATATCTGGAAACGGGGCGCCTTGGGCGCCCCTTTTCTTTGGTGCGCGCATGGTGCACTTTCAACAAATACTCACCCCACGACATCAAAGGCAGGCCCATGACCCAGATCATCACATCTTTCGACGAAATCTCGGACCGCTATGACGTCGCTTTTGTTGATCTTTGGGGCTGTATGCATAACGGGATCGTCCCCTTCGCGGACGCTGTGAAAGCCATGCAAACCTTCCGCGCAAAAGGCGGCGTTGTGGTGCTCGTGACCAACTCGCCACGCCCGCGCTTTTCGGTCAAAACCCAACTGGACGACATCGGGGTTGCCGAGGATTCCTACGACAGCATCGCCACCTCTGGTGACAGTGCGCGTGCCGCGATGTTCCAAGGTATTGTCGGGGAAAAGGTCTATTTTATGGGCGACGATGAACGCGACGCAGATTTCTTTACACCTTTGGAAATCATCAAGAACCCGCTCGAAATCGAACGCGTCAAACTGACCGAGGCCGAAGGCATTGTCTGCTGCGGCCCTTTCGATGAACTCGCCGATCCAGACGTCAATCGCGCCGACTTCCTCTATGCGCGCGAGAAGGGCATGAAGCTGCTTTGCGCCAATCCCGATATCATCGTAGACCGTGGCGAGGTGCGGCAATGGTGCGCGGGTGCATTGGCGGCTCTTTATACGGAAATGGGCGGAACGAGCCTCTACTTTGGCAAGCCCCACGCCCCGATTTACGACCTTGCCCGCCGCCGCTACGCCGCCCTCAGCGCGGCGAAAAACGACCCGCGGATCATTTGCATTGGCGACGGGATTCGCACGGATGTTTTGGGCGGTATACAAGAGGATCTCGACACGCTCTTTATCACAGGCGGCCTCGCCGCGATTGAGACAAAAACCGAGTCCCAACCCGATGCAGAGGCGTTAAGTGATTATATTCAAAAAGAAATGCTGTCGCCGAGCTATGCCATAGGCTTCCTGCGTTAGTCCCACTTAGGGGTTGATTTTTCTGCATCTGCAAAGTAATAAAGTTACAAATTAGACACCTCAGGGGGTGTTTTGTTACCTAGCGGAGGCAGGAATGTTGGACAACGCACCACGTGGCACCATCTGTATCGAAGACATTGAAATCGGCATGATCCGGTCGCTCCGCAAGATCGTGACCGATCAAGACATTGAAATGTTTGCAGAAGTTTCCACCGACCGCAATCCTGTGCACCTTGATGAAGACTACGCACAAGAGACGATTTTTGGCGGGCGCATTGCCCATGGGATGCTGACTGCGGGTCTGATCTCGGCTGTGATTGGCGAGCAGCTTCCTGGACACGGGACTGTTTACCTTGGGCAATCTTTGAAATTCCTCGCCCCCGTGCGCCCCGGCGATATGGTTCTGGCCGAGGTCGAGGTCACCGATATCGACCATTCCAAACGCCGCGTCACCATGAACACGCGCTGCCTTGTCGAGGGGAAAAAGGTGCTTGTCGGCGACGCCACCGTGCTTGCGCCGAGCCGGAAATTCGACTGATACTTGCGCCCCCGCGCATCCCGCGCTACCCACGCTTATGCGCATCATTCGTGACCCTTATTTCATCGACCCATCCGACCGCGGCGCTGCCGTGGCGATCGGGAATTTCGACGGCGTCCACCTCGGACATCAGGCCGTAATCGACGTGGCCCGCAAGGTCGCCTCGGAGACCGGTGTGCCCTTGGGCATCCTCACTTTCGAGCCACATCCTAGGACGTTTTTCTCTAAGAATACCAAGCCGTTCCGCCTGATGAATGCCGAGGCCAAGGCCAACCGCCTTGAAAAACTCGGCGTCGAGAAACTCTATGAGATGCCGTTCAACGCCAACCTGTCGAGCCTGACCGACCGCGAATTTGCGCAGACCGTGATCACCGACCAACTGGGCCTGACCCATGTCGTTGTGGGCGCCGATTTCTGCTTTGGGAAGGACCGCAAAGGCACCGTCGAATCCCTCACCGCATATGGCGCGGAAATGGGCTTTGGCGTCACCATTGCGCCGCTCTTGTCCATCGGCGACGAAGAGGTTTCGTCCACCGCGATCCGCACCGCATTATCCGAAGGCCGCCCGCAAGACGCCGCAAAAATGCTGGGCCACTGGCACCGCTTGGAAAACCAAGTTATTCGCGGCGAACAACGCGGCCGCATCCTTGGCTACCCGACTGCCAACATGTCTATCGACGACCTGCACCCGCCAAAATTCGGCGTCTACGCTGTCAAAGTCACCGTGCTCGACGGCCCTCATGCAGGCCGCTATGACGGGGCTGCCTCCATAGGCGTCCGCCCGATGTTTGGCGAAAACAAACCGAATTGCGAAAGCTTCCTCTTTGATTTCAAAGGCGATCTTTACGGCGCGACCCTCTCCGTCGCCTTGATCGAATACCTACGGCCAGAGCTGAAATTCGACGGGCTAGAGGCCCTCATCACCCAAATGGACGCCGACTGCGCCCGCGCAAGGGAAATACTCGCCGATGTCTGAAATTCCCCGCAACGACCTGCGCCCGGACTTCTGGAAAACCGTTCCGATGGACGATTTCACCAAGCCTGAATGGGAAGCGATCTGCGACGGTTGCGGCAAATGCTGTCTAAACAAGCTCGAAGACGAGGACACAGGCGAGGTCGATTTGACCCGCGTGTCTTGCCGCCTTCTTGACGGTGCGACTTGTCTTTGCAGCAAATACGTCCTGCGCCGCCAATATGTGCCGGAATGCATCCAGCTGACGCCGAAGACCTTGGAAGATAACATGTATTGGCTGCCCAAAACCTGCGGCTACCGCCTTGTGGCCGAGGGGCGCGACCTGTTTGACTGGCACCCGCTGATCTCTGGCAATGCCGAATCCGTGCATGCCGCTGGCGTCTCGATGCGGGGCCGCGTGGTCAACGAGAACGACGTCAATGAAGACGACTGGGACGATTATATCATCGAGGAGCCGACCTAAATGTATTTCGCATCCGACAACGCAGGCCCCGCCCACCCGAAGGTTCTAGAGGCGCTTGTCGCCGCGAACACAGGCTACGCCATGGGCTACGGTGCCGACCCGATCATGGACGAAGTGCGCGCGTTGGTGCGCGACATGTTCGAGGCCCCCGACGCCGCCGTCTACCTCACCGCGACAGGCACCGCCGCCAATGCTATCCTTTTGGCAACGCTGGCAAATCCGTGGGACACGATCTTTTGCGCGCCCATGGCCCATATCCAAGAAGACGAGTGTAATGCACCGGAATTTTACTCGAATGCGAAGTTGACGCTTGTCCCCGCCAGCAACGCGAAAATGACGCCCGACGCCCTGCGTGCGGCTATGCTGGCCGAGCAAACCCGTGGCGTGCACGGGCCTCAACGCGGGCCTGTTTCGATCACGCAAGTGACCGAAAAGGGCACTGTGCACACCGTGGCAGAAATCCGTGCCCTCTCGGACACAGCCCATGAGTTCGGCTCCAAAGTCCACCTCGACGGCGCACGGTTCTGCAACGCGCTTGTGGCGCTTGGCTGCACCGCGGCAGAAATGACGTGGAAGGCCGGCGTTGATGTCGTCAGCTTTGGCGGCACCAAGAACGGGTTGATGGGCGTAGAGGCCTGCGTGATTTTCGACCCCAAGCTCGCGTGGGAATTCGAGTTGCGGCGCAAGCGCGGCGGCCATCTCTTTTCCAAACACCGCTTCCTGTCGGCCCAGATGAAAGCCTACCTGACCGATGACCTCTGGCACGAAATGGCGACTGCCGCGAACGCGTCGTGCACACGGCTGGCCGAGGGTCTGCGCGGTCACAACAAGGCGGAACTCCTCTTCGAGCCTGAGGCCAACATGATCTTCGTCCGTCTGCCCCGCCGCGATCATCAGCGGCTTATGGCGGCAGGCGCGGTCTATTACACTTGGGACGGCGACCCCGCTGTGGGCGACCCCGACGAGCCACTCACAGCCCGCCTTGTCACCGATTGGTCAATGACGCAGGACGGCGTGGACCAGTTCCTGCAAATCCTGCGCGCTTGAGCCTTCTTTTGGCTCCAAATACCTCGGGGGGCAGCTTTACTGCGGGGCCAGCGCCCCCTCAGACCTTCCCGCCAAGCACCGCGTCGAGATCGTCCAGACGGTCCTGCCCCCAAAGCCGCTCGTCCGTATCCGTGATAAAGAACGGCGCGCCAAAGACACCACGCGCGACGGCCTCTTCGAGGTTTTTCGCATAGGTTTCGGCACCGATCAAAAGCCCGCTATCGGCAAGACCTGCATCAAAGCCCGCTTGTGTCAGCAAATCGCGAATGACATCATCTTGCGAGATATCCCGCTCCTGCGCCCAACAGGCCGCGCCAAAGCTGTGGACGAGCTTGCCAAGATCACCACCGCCCGCATGTTGCGCGGCAATAATCGCATAGCTGGAGGGCGCAGGGTTCGTTGGCCAGAAGGCAGGCTTGAGGTTCAGCGGCAGGTCCGCAATCGCGGCACGACGGCGCATGTCTTGCAAGCGGTATTCCTGACGGTTGGGATGGCGATCCTTAGGAGGCAAGCCGCCAGTCGCAGTAAACAGCCCCATGATATCGAGCGGCTTATAGACAAGTGTTGCCCCATGTTTGGCCGCAATCTCCTCGACGCGGGTCCCGTTCAGATAGGTGAACGGGGAAATGGTTGCAAAGAAGTAGTCGATATGTGGCATTTGATGCTCCAAAGAGGTCTCTGTTTCTTTGCGCGACCGTAGCCATGTGTTAACCCGTGTCAACGTGCCGATTCTCGGATCCCACACCCAGCCCATCGCCAAAGGACCGCCCCCAATGCCCATTACCACCGCTCCAAAGCTGATTTCCGGCAACGCAAACCGCCCGCTCGCGCAAGCCGTCGCAAGCCGCATGTCGATGCACCGCGGCGTGAATGTGGGCCTCGTCGATGCGCGGGTTGAGCGGTTCAACGATGGCGAGATTTTCGTTGAGGTCTATGAAAACGTGCGCGGCGAGGACATGTATATCATGCAGCCGACCTCGAACCCTGCCAACGACAACCTCATGGAGCTTCTGATCATTGCAGATGCGCTGCGCCGCTCTTCGGCGGCCCGCATCACGGCTGTGATCCCCTACTTCGGCTACGCCCGCCAGGATCGCCGCTCCAAGGCCCGGACGCCCATCACCGCCAAACTTGTTGCCAATATGATGGTCGAATCCGGGATCGAGCGGATTCTCACCCTCGATCTGCACGCGACCCAAATCCAGGGCTTCTTTGATATCCCCGTCGATAACCTCTATGCCTCCCCTGTCTTTGCGCTTGATGTGATGCATCACTTCAAAGGCAACATGGACGACGTCATGGTTGTCTCCCCTGACGTGGGCGGCGTGGCGCGTGCCCGTGACCTCGCGCAGCGGATCAATGCGCCACTCTCGATCGTTGATAAGCGACGCGGCAAACCCGGTGAAGTGGCCGAGATGACCGTCATCGGCGACGTGAAAGACCGCACCTGTCTGATCGTCGACGACATCGTCGATACCGCTGGCACGCTGTGTAAAGCGGCTGAGGTCCTCATGGAGAACGGCGCGAAGGAAGTGCACTCCTATATCACGCACGGCGTTCTATCTGGCCCTGCTGTGGACCGGATCAGCAAATCTGTGATGAAAAACCTCGTGATCAGCGATACGATCCAAGCCACGGATGCGGTTTTGGCCTGCCCCAACATCCGCATCGTGCCAACAGCCCCGATGTTCGCCCAAGCGATCCTGAACACGTGGAACGGGACATCCGTTTCGTCCCTGTTTGACCACAAAACATTGGGTCCGATCTACGAAGGTATGTACCGGTCGTAATCAGAGCTCCCAAATATCCTCGGCGCGCACAGCGCCGAGCGATTGCCACGCGACACGACAACGGGCGACGCGACTGTCGCCCCACGTGCGAAATACGATATCAAATCCCGTAAGTGTGATGTTCTCGGCCTGCACATCAAAACGCGTATTGGTGCCGTTCGACGTATCGAGCATCGAGACGGACACATAAACCACAGGTTTTGCGATATAGCTTTCAGAGAATGCCACCGATACGCGCGTGTTGCGTGGACCTTCGCCCGTCCACATTTCACCGTCGTGTTCGAAATCTGAAAACAGAACAACATCGCCCTGATCGATACCGATCACGTTACTTTCAAGCTTTCGCATTCTGCGTCCGATATCCTGTTAATTCCAGACACCCTAAATCATAAATTTGTCAAAAAAAGGGTTAACAAAATAAAAGGCCCCGCAATGCGAGGCCTTTTTTTGAAGTTTCTGCCGCTTATTGGTTCGCTGTGAGGCCAATATGGCCGCCAATTGCAACCATATCAGACAAAAGCTTTGCCGCGTCATCAACCGGACCGGGTTCGTTTTTGAACACGTCCTTGGCTGAATTATAGGCTTCTTTTGCTTCCGCGAGCATCTCGTTATAGACCTCTTGCGTCATCTCAGCGCGCGGCAATGCCTGTTCAGCAAGAACAGACACGCTTGTTGCTGTGATTTCTGCGAAGCCACCGGAAACGACATATTCATCGGTCCCGCCAGCATGCACAACCCGCAATACGCCGGGGCGCAATGTCGTGATGGTTGGCGCGTGATCAGCCATAGCCGTCATGTCGCCATCCGCACCCGGGATCTGCACTTCGGTCGCCTCAACAGAGGCCAAACGGCGCTCTGGAGAGACAAGATCGAACTGTACGTTTGCCATTTATTGGCTCCTTACGCGGCAGCGGCCGCCATTTTTTCTGCCTTAGCAATCACTTCATTGATGCCGCCAACCATGTAGAAGGCGTTTTCTGGAAGGTGATCGTACTCGCCAGCAACAACTGCTTTGAACGACGCGATTGTGTCTTCCAAGGCAACCTGAACACCAGGGGAGCCTGTGAAGACCTGAGCCACGTCGAACGGCTGCGACAGGAACTTTTCGAGTTTACGCGCACGGGTAACAGTCAGTTTGTCGTCTTCTGACAATTCGTCCATGCCCAAAATCGCGATGATATCCTGAAGCGACTTGTAGCGCTGCAACGTCTGCTGCACGTCGTTGGCAACCGCATAGTGCTCTTCGCCAACGATCGCTGGGTCAAGAAGACGCGATGTGGAGTCGAGCGGATCAACAGCAGGGTAAATACCCTTCTCGGAGATCGCACGGTTAAGAACTGTTGTCGCATCCAAGTGAGCAAACGATGTCGCAGGCGCAGGGTCTGTAAGGTCATCGGCAGGTACATAGATCGCCTGAACGGATGTAATCGAGCCGTTCTTTGTCGATGTAATGCGTTCCTGCATCTGGCCCATGTCCGTTGCCAGTGTCGGCTGGTAGCCCACAGCGGAAGGAATACGACCCAAAAGCGCGGACACCTCAGAACCAGCTTGTGTAAAGCGGAAGATGTTGTCCACGAAGAACAGAACGTCTGTACCAGACTGGTCACGGAAAGATTCCGCCATTGTCAGACCGGAAAGTGCAACACGCATACGCGCCCCTGGAGGCTCGTTCATCTGACCGTACACAAGGGCCACTTTGGACTTTGTCAGGTCGTCTGCGTTGATAACGCCGGATTCGATGAATTCGTAGTAAAGGTCGTTACCTTCACGTGTACGCTCGCCCACACCCGCGAATACGGAGTAGCCGGAGTGCACTTTTGCGATGTTGTTGATCAGCTCTTGAATAAGAACTGTCTTGCCAACACCCGCACCACCGAACAGACCAATTTTACCACCCTTGGCGTATGGCGCCAGAAGGTCGATAACCTTGATACCTGTCACAAGCACTTCGGACGCAGTGGACTGGTCTTCAAATGCTGGCGCGTCAGCGTGAATAGAGCGGCGCTCTTTTGTGTTGATCGGGCCTTTTTCGTCAACGGGGTCGCCAACGACGTTCATGATACGACCGAGTGTCGCGTCACCAACTGGCACCGAGATCGGCGCGTCCATGTCGGTCACTTCCTGACCACGAACCAGACCTTCAGTCGCATCCATAGCGATTGCACGTACTGTGTTCTCGCCAAGGTGCTGGGCCACT
The DNA here is from genome assembly GCA_965658825.1 of Yoonia sp. Lineage (GTDB taxonomy): Bacteria > Pseudomonadota > Alphaproteobacteria > Rhodobacterales > Rhodobacteraceae > Yoonia. The sequence continues at coordinate 2,005 of CBFHTU010000040.1, read as the reverse complement.
TCGAGGGTCAGTGTCTTGCCGTTGTTGTCTGTTGTCAAAGCGTTCAAAATCTGTGGCAGGTCGTCACCGAACTGCACGTCAACGACGGCGCCGATGATCTGCGTGATCTTGCCTTTTGCGTTTGCCATAATGGTTTTCTCCGGTTTAGAGCGCTTCCGCGCCCGAAATAATTTCAATCAGCTCGTTGGTGATCACAGCCTGACGCGAGCGGTTGAACTCGATAGTCAGCTTGTCGATCATTTCACCAGCGTTGCGTGTCGCGTTGTCCATCGCCGACATACGCGCACCCTGTTCGGATGCCGCGTTTTCGAGCAATGCAGCAAAGATCTGCGTGGCCACACCGCGCGGCAGAAGGTCGGCCAAAATGGCATCTTCCGACGGCTCATAGTCGTAAAGGGCGGCTTCGCTGCCCTCGACGGCTTCGAACTTTGCAGGGATAATCTGCAACGCGGTTGGGTGTTGCGAAACAACATTTTCAAAGCGCGCAAAGAAGATCGTGGCGATATCGAAGTCGCCGCCGTCAAACTTTGCCAAAACGTCCTTCGCGATGCTCTGTGCGTTCGGATAGCTGACGCGCTTCACAGCGGTCAGGTCAACGTGGCCCACAAAGTGCGCCCCAAGCTCACGCTTGAGAACGTCACGGCCTTTTTTGCCCACGGTCATGATCTTGACTGTCTTACCAGCCGCAATCAGTTTTTGAGCGTGTGCGCGGGCCAACTTCGAGATGTTGCCATTAAAGCCGCCGCACAAGCCGCGTTCAGCAGTCATGACCACCAACAGGTGGACCTGATCGCTGCCCGTGCCAGACAACAGCTTTGGCGCGGCTGCAGAGCCAGCGGAGCCGGACGCCAGACCTGCCATGACCGCATTAAAGCGCTCAGTGTAGGGCCGTGACGCCTCGGCTGCCTCTTGGGCGCGGCGCAATTTTGCGGCCGCGACCATCTGCATCGCCTTGGTGATCTTGCGGGTCGATTTGACCGACGCGATCCGGTTTTTGAGGTCCTTAAGACTAGGCATTAGCTAAGTCTCCTTCTCGTGAGCAAGGGTTCAGGCGAAATCTTTGGCGAACGCGTCAATAGCGGCCTTGATCTTGTCTTCTGCCTCACCTTTGATCTTTGGATCTTCTTTGGTGATCATGTCGAGCACGTCTTTTGCGTTTGTGCGCAGGTGCTTGAGCAGGCCAGCTTCAAAACGGCCAACTGATTTCACGTCGATCTTGTCAAGGTAACCCTTGGTGCCTGCGTAGATCACGCAAACGATCTCGGCGTTTGTCAGCGGAGAGTACTGAGGCTGCTTCATCAATTCTGTCAGACGGGCACCACGGTTCAGCAACTGCTGTGTGGACGCGTCAAGGTCGGAACCGAACTGCGCAAATGCCGCCATTTCGCGGTACTGAGCAAGCTCGAGCTTCACCGGACCAGCAACAGATTTCATCGCATTTGTCTGCGCGGCGGAACCAACGCGGGACACGGACAGACCTGTATTCACAGCTGGGCGGATACCTTGGAAGAACAATTCTGTTTCCAGGAAGATCTGACCGTCAGTGATCGAAATCACGTTTGTAGGAATAAACGCGGAAACGTCGCCACCCTGAGTTTCAATGATTGGCAGCGCTGTCAAAGAGCCGGAACCATTGTCTTCGTTCAGCTTCGCGGAACGCTCAAGCAGACGGGAGTGGAGATAGAAAACGTCGCCTGGGTAAGCTTCACGCCCTGGTGGACGACGGAGCAGAAGGGACATCTGGCGGTAAGACACAGCCTGCTTGGAAAGGTCATCATAGATGATCAAAGCGTGGCGGCCGTTGTCACGGAAGTGCTCTGCCATCGCTGTTGCAGCGTATGGTGCAAGGAACTGCATTGGCGCAGGGTCGGACGCAGTCGCAGCAACAACGATCGAATATTCAATCGCGCCGGACTCTTCGAGCTTTTTCACCAACTGGGCAACGGTCGAACGCTTCTGGCCGATAGCCACGTAAACGCAGTACAGCTTCTGGCCTTCGGACGTG
>CBFHTU010000039.1:0-22201 GCA_965658825.1 Yoonia sp. | reverse complement strand
CCGAAATGGCAAAACACCGACTGCCAATCCGCCTTAGAGAGCCGCCGTCAAATCGAAAAAACTTATGAGCCGCAAACAGGTAGCCGAAGCACAGGCATTCGCGCGGCGTTTGCCTCGCATCAAACTATCAGGATTGCGGCTAGACCTCGCATGTTCAAAAGGAGATTGCTTTGAAGTTACTCAGCGTGTTGGCCCAACGTCACCATCGAACAGTTGATTGACATTGCTAGACCGTTTGACGAGCAAAAAGTGACAGCGGTGCATTTGATTCAGCACTTCAACGAAACTAGCTGGACGACATTGCGGATGCGATCGGCTGGTCCAAGCACAAACAGCGCAAACCCAAGTCATAAACAAACCAAACCCCTGCCGGATATCTGGCGGGGTTTTTTTACGACTGCACGGAACTTGCACCGCCAGCACCAACCTGCCCCATAAAACCCAACCCACGTTGGCGCAAATGAACTCAGACGTTCCAATCCATCATCGGAGCAACTGAGAGCCTGGCGCTTTTGTTAATCTGCATTTTTCGTCTATCTTCAATCTGTTACAGGGCAAAGTTACAGCCTGCGACTGCGCCCCGATCTGTCCGTTTTTGACGCATACGCGCACTTGAAATGCCCACGTCCGGCAAGCTTGCCTCTGGCGATGACCGCAGATGTGTTGCGCCCTTTGGCAATCCTGCCCGCACGCGTATAGACGAAATATGCGAGGTAAGGAAACACTCCGTTGAGGGCGGCGATTGCGGCGGCAGAAGCGATCAAAAACGTCGTCGTCGGTGGTGGTGGACCTGCGGGAGTGAAAGCGGCACGGATTTCTGCGTTGCGCGGCCATGGCGCCGTTTTGCTTGAAGCAAGCGGCCGCTTGGGCGGGCAGCTTGAACTCGCAAGCGCAGGCATGACCCTCCGTCAAATCCGGGGGGGTGGCGGATTGGTTGATCGCTAAGGTGACACATCTAGGGGTCGATGCTCGCATGAATTTACACCACTAAGCCACTGAAATCGCGATCTAAAATCCTGAATTTGCGATCATCTCGTCAGGCGACTGGCCCGACGCACCAGACTTTGAGGGCGCGGCTCCCACCACCGCGAGTTGGGACGTCTTGTCTGGCGAAATGCGGCTAAACGTCGAGGTGTTGCTGTTTGACGCAGTTGGCGACCACGCCGCACTGGTCTGCGCCGACATCTTTGCGCGCATGGGGTGCAAGGTGCAACATGTCCGCCCGGATCGGGCGACAGCGCTAGCTGATATAGCGCGCGGGGGCATAGGGGGTCATGTCGATATTGGCCGTATTGCCGTCGATCATCTGGGCGAGGAGCCGACCCGTTTTGGGACCCGCGGTCAGGCCGACATGGTGATGACCAAAGCCGGCGTAGATCCCTGACGTGCCCAGTTCTCCGATCAAGGGCACACTGTCAGGCGTGGACGGGCGGAACCCCATCCATTCTTGCGTGCCAGAATAGGTCAGCGCGGGAAAGGCCTCTTTGGCGTGGCGGCGCAGTAACCTGATCGGCGCCTTGCTCGGGCCGGCGCGGTGATCCCCAAGCTCGACAGTCCCCGCGCAGCGCAGCCCCATATCCATCGGGTTGACGCCAAATTTGCCAGACACAATCATCATCGGATCGCGCGGCACCTGCGACGGATTTTCGAAAATCACATGATAGCCGCGCTCGGCTTCAAGCGGGACTTTCAGCCCCAGCTTTTTCATTAGCTCTTTCGACCAAATGCCCGCAGTAATCACGGCCCGACTGCATGCAAAGGCCCCCTTGTCGGTCTCAATCTGCGCAATGCGCCCGTCCCGCTTTTGAAAGTCGCGCACCTCGGCCTGCACAAATATACCGCCGGACTGCACAAAATATTTCGTCAGCTCCGCAATATACTGGCCGGGGTTGGTGATGTGGCCCTGCCCCTCCAGAACCGCTAGGCACTGGATGTTGCGCGACAAAATGGGTTCGCAATCTTGCACATCGGCCCCTGTGACAAGCTGCGGCACCAGCCCTGCAAGCTCTTTCATGCGCCACGCATAAGAATCCGCTTCGAAATGCGCCTCTGATCGATACGCATAGCTGAACTTGCTGTCACTCACCCATTGCGCCAGACCGGTGCCGCGCACGAGCGCCTTATGCTGCTCGACCGCATCCCCCAAAATCGGGATCAGATGCGAGACGATGCGCCGCGTAGAGGCATCATTGGCATGCGACACGAACTGTTTCAGCCAAGGAAGCAAGCGCGGGAAATACGCCCATTTCATGAACAACGGACTATTTGGATCAAGCAGCAGCCGCGGTGCCTCCCGCAAAAGCGTCGGCGACGTCACAGGGGCCACCGCCCATTGCGCCAGCAGCCCCGCATTGCCAAAAGACGCCCCCATCCCCGGCGCGCCTTTATCCATCAAGATCACGCGGTGCCCAGACCGCTGCAGCCAAATCGCCGCCGAAATCCCGCACATGCCTGCGCCGATGACGATGATAGGTTCGTCTGTCATTGTGTCCCCTCACCGGAACAGTAAAATCCCAATCTCGCGGCCGGGCAAGCAAATTTGATGTCCTTTCATGTACGCCATGCAAGACAGGTGAATCCCAGATGACGGACCGCGTCCCTCATGATAAGACATGCACCGATACCATCGCAAAGCTTGCGATCAAGACATGCCCAAATGACGAGGACCCGAGCCCGATGAAGCGACTGGACGGAAAATCTGCCATAATCACAGGTTCCGCGCGCGGGATCGGACGCGGCTTTGCCGAGGCCTATATTGCCGAAGGCGCTACCGTCGCGATTGCCGACATCAACCTTGAAGCAGCCGAGGCCACCGCGCGCGAAATTGGCGCGGGCGCCTATGCCGTCCAGATCGACGTGAGCCACCAAGAGAGCATCGATGCAGCCATTGACGCGGTCGTGGCCCATGCGGGCAAGCTCGACATCCTGATCAATAATGCGGCCCTCTTTGATGCATCCCGCACCGTCGACATCACCCGCGCCTCATACGACAAGCTTTACGCGGTCAATGTGGCAGGCACGCTTTTCACCATGCAAGCCGCCGCCCGCCAGATGATCAAACAAGGCCACGGCGGCAAGATCATCAATATGGCCTCCCAAGCAGGACGGCGCGGCGAGGCGCTTGTCGCGGTCTATTGCTCGACGAAAGCTGCGGTGATCTCGCTCACACAGTCCGCAGGGCTAGACCTGATCAAAGACGGGATCAACGTCAACGCCATCGCCCCCGGTGTGGTGGACGGCGAGCATTGGGTGCATGTGGATTCGATGTTTGCCAAGCTGGAAGGCAAGCCACTTGGCCAGAAAAAGGCCGAAGTCGCGGCTGGCGTGCCCGCTGGACGTTTTGCCGTGCCCGCAGACCTGACGGGTATGGCGGTGTTTCTCGCCTCCAAAGAGGCCGATTATATCGTCTCGCAAACCTATAACGTCGATGGCGGCCAGTGGATGAGCTAGGGCGCTTTTTGCGCGTTGGGGACTTCGTCCGCGTGGTCGGGCACCACTTTCGATCAGCAAGCCGCAACCGGCAATAACCCGACAGGCCAAGGCGCAAGAGCCGGAAGCGAACCAAAGGCCCTTGGCCAAAGTCTTACAACTGCAACAAAAAACGCAGAGAATGCATTGCGGTGCGGGCAGATCGGTATAACGTGAGAGCCAGACATAACCTAAGGAGACGACGCCTATGACGGACGCCCACCCTACCCCAGCCTTCGACCCGTCCAAAGACCCAGACAGCTTTCGGGCCGCATTGGGGAGTTTCGTCACGGGGGTCACCGTCGTGACAACCGATAGCCCCGACGGGCCTGTCGCGATTGTCGCCAACAGCTTTGCCTCTGTCTCGCTGGATCCGCCGCTTGTGCTTTGGTCGCCCGCCAAAGGATCGCACCGCTTCGAGCATTTCCACGGATCGCGACGCTTTGCGGTGCATATTCTGGCCGCCGACCAGCTTGATATCTGCAAAATGATCCTCGATTCGAAAACCGCGATCACAAAGGTGCCAACCCGTCTGTCGCATTGCGGCATGCCGATTATCGAAGGGGCGCTTGCGACCTTTGAATGCAACCTTGAAGCCACCCATGATGCAGGCGATCACGCGATCATTGTCGGGCTGGTCACCAAAGCGCACCACAACGGAGGCGCGCCTTTGGTGTTTCATGGCGGCAAATACGGTGCCTTCAACGAGGCCTAAGTACCGCTGACAGCGGACGCCGTGCACGCGGCGTCTGAGTACCCAACGGCACACCAAGTGGCAAAACCTGCACCGGTTTGCGCTCTGGCCCGATGGTAAATTGCGTCGTAATTTTCCGGACCGCCTCGACCACCGCACCACAAGCAGGCTCACGCTTAGGCCCGACGGGTCGGCGGCAAAGATGCGGTCCAAGACAACGCCATCAAGCGCTGCCAAAGCGGCCTGATCGACGATCGCCGCTCCGCTGACCAAAGGATGCGATTGCATGCCGCGCAGAAACGCGAGCGGATCGATCCCCGTGGCTTGCGCCGTACGCGCCTTCAGGCTCCCGGTCTGGGCGCGGGCACGGCCATCGCGTGCGACGGCAGCACAGGCCGAGACAAGCACCATCGCCATGATCACCGCGATCACCAAGACCGCACCGCTCACCTGCAACCCCGCCAGCATGCTCAAAAACGCCCCTGTTGCAAAACTCGCCCCCAGCATCACCGCCAGTGGCATCAGCAACAAAATCGTCACACCCAATCGGACAACCATACGGTTTCCAGCCAAACTTAGGCTGGCGGCGTCGCGTGTGTAAATCAACCAACCTGACAGACAAAACCCAAAGACCTGAAACGCCAGCAAGCCAATCAAGCGGGGCGGATCAATGCTCGCGCTAACCCAAAACGCAGACAGCCCGAACGCCGCGTCCCCGCCCCCGATCAGCATCTTGGCAAAGGGCGGAGCATGGCGCCGCAGCAACCCTTCCATCATCAGCAGCGCCGCCAAAGGCACCAAAGCTGCCGCAAAGCAGCACCAAGAATCGGAAGCTCTGACCGCCTGTGACGACAATCAGGGCGCGACCCGAACACCAGACGCCGCTCGAGAGGGTCATCGCGCGCATCAGCCCAGTAGATCAAGGGCAAACCGACACGGCGCAGTCCAACAAGCCCGCCGGCGCCGAGCAATGCCAAAAGCGCAGACCCCGGTACGGAGCGGCTAGGGTATTGGCGCATCGCGACCAGATCCATCTGGCCCAACTGCAACAGATCATCGCCACGATCGTAGTTTAATCACTTGATACAAAATGCATTATAGTCATCGTCGCGATGCTTGGGGGCGTCATCTCATGTCTTTTGTAGAGCCTCTGATCCGCCACCACAGGCCGCCTTGATCACAAAATGCTCTTCATCAAACACCGCGCGGTGATCGGCCATAATGCGCACGACAAAATCAGGGCCGGACGTGATCGTCAGGTCCGGATATTCGTTCGCATTGCCTGAAATAGTGCCCGGATCACGCGCGGCCCCCCGTTTGTGACAAACGTATGGGACGCGCGCAAAGCCACAATACCTAGAGGTAACGGTTGACCAAATTCTCAAGCCGCTCCTGACGGCCAGAGCGCGGCGCAGGATTGATGTTCTCATTCATGACCTTAGCCGCGATTGCGTCCAGATCTGACGTCATCAGGCTTTTGCCCACCGGTGTCTCCCAGCCTGCATAGCGGGCATCGCGGGCCGCTTCGAGCTTGCCATCTTCCAGCATCTTGGCCGCCGCCTTAAGACCTGCCGCGCAGGCATCCATGCCCCCCACATGCGCGAGGATCAAATCCTCTGCATCCAGCGATTGACGGCGCAATTTGGCATCGAAATTCGTCCCACCCGTGGTGAACCCACCTGCCCGCAGCACTTCGTAATAGGCCAGCGCCATCTCTGGCACATTGTTCGGGAACTGGTCGGTATCCCAGCCCGATTGGTAATCGTTCCGGTTCATGTCGATCGAGCCGAAAATTCCCAGCTCACGCGCCATCGCCAGCTCGTGCTCGAAAGAATGCCCCGCCAAAATCGCATGTCCCTGCTCGATGTTCATCTGCACTTCGCCCTCAAGACCGAACTCCTTGAGAAAGCCGTAGACCGTCGCCACATCGTAATCATACTGGTGCTTTGTCGGCTCTTGCGGCTTGGGCTCGATCAGGATCGCGCCTTTGAACCCAATCTTATGTTTGTAATCGACAACCATCTGGAGCATCCGCCCAGCTTGCTTGCGCTCGCGGCCCATGTCGGTGTTGAGCAACGTCTCGTAACCTTCGCGCCCGCCCCAGAGAACATAGTTTTCACCGCCAAGCTTCATCGTCGCGTCCATGCACGTCTTGATCGTCGCGGCAGAGAAGGCAAAGACCTCCGGATCAGGGTTCGTCGCCGCCCCCGACATAAACCGACGGTGTGAGAACAGGTTCGCCGTGCCCCACAAGAGCTTTACCCCCGTCGCGGCCTGCTTTTCGGCAAAGTAGTCAACGATTTCTTCAAGATTTCGCGTGTTTTCAGCAAAATCCGCGCCCTCGGGGCGCACATCCGCATCGTGGAAACAGTAGTAAGGCACGCCCAAAATCTGGAACATCTCAAAGGCCACGTCGGCCTTCATCTTGGCCGCATCCATCGTATCGCCGAACCAGGGGCGCTCAAATGTCTGGCCGCCAAACGGGTCACCGCCCGGCCAAGCAAACGAATGCCAATAGGCCGCAGCAAAGCGCAGATGTTCCTTCATCTTCTTGCCCATGACCACTTCTTCGGCGTCATAATGACGGAAGGCAAAGTCATTCTCGGATTGTGGCCCCTCATATTTAATCTGCGGGATGCCTTTGAAAAAGTCTGTCATGTTAGGTCCTTAATGGCGGCATAGCTGGCGCGGTATCTTGCATGGGCGTCTCGGAAGGCGCTGGTTAAACTTGTGTCGGGTTCAAAGACCCGCTCGATTTTCGGGACGGTCGCGACCTCTGCACCCACGCCATTCGCGGCCATCAGCCCCAAACGCGCCGCGCCAAAGGCCCCGCCAAAGTCGCCTGCGACGGGCAGTTCCACGGGCATATCAAGCGAGGTCGCGATCGCTTTGACCCAATAGTCCGACTTCGTGCCGCCGCCGACGCCAATCAACCGGTTGATCTGCGTGCCCGTCGATTTCAACGCCTCGAAGTTGTCGGCAAAGGCATGTGTGACACCCTCTAAAACCGTCCGCGTCAGAGCCGTCCTATCATCGCCGTGATCCAGATGCAGGAAGGCACCGCGGATGTTTGCATCATTATGCGGCGTCCGCTCGCCACCCAAATACGGCAGAAACAACGCGCGGCTTGGAGCTTGTAAATCACCGAGACCCGATGTCAGGTCTTTCGCATCCTGCCCGACCGTTTTGGCAAACCAATTCAGCGTATCAGCGGCGGCCAAGATGACCCCCATCTGGTGCCAGGTATTTGGCAAAGCGTGACAAAACGTATGCACGGCGGAGGCCGCATCGGGTTGATAGGCGTCCGACGCTGCAAAGAGCACACCCGAGGTGCCAAGCGAGACAAAGGCGTCGCCCGCCTTGACCACGCCCACGCCAACAGCGCTCGCCGCATTGTCACCACCACCGCCCGCAATCACCACGCCGCGCCGCAGACCCCAGCGGTTCGCAAGGTCGTCACGCAAGACGCCAGAGACCTGCGAGCCTTCGACCAATCGTGGCATTTGCGCACGGGTAAGTCCGCATTTGGCCAGCAATTCATCAGACCAATCGCGCTTGGCGCACTCAAGCCAACTCGTGCCCGCCGCATCCGACATTTCGGCCACGGCCTCGCCTGTCAGCCAAAAGCGCAGATAGTCTTTGGGTAGCAAAACCTTGGCAATACGGTCAAAAATTGCGGGCTCATGTTTGCGGACCCATGCCACCTTTGGCGCGGTGAATCCGGGAAAGACGATATTACCCGTCAGCGCCCGAAACGCAGGATCTGCGTCCATCTCTGCCGCTTCAACCGCCGACCGGGTATCATTCCACAGCATGCAGGGGCGCAAAACCTCGCCCTGCGCGTCAACCAGCGTCGCACCATGCATGTGGCCTGAAAGACCAATGCCACGCACGGCGTCCAGATTGACTTGCGCCGCCAAGGCCGACATCACCGTCTCAGCCGCCATCAACCAGTCGGCTGGCACTTGCTCGGACCATGCCGCATGGGGGCGCTGGACCGTCAGAGGGGCCGAGGCTTCGGCCACAATGTCTTGCGTGTCGTCGATCAAAATGGCCTTCAGGCCAGACGTGCCAAGGTCCAGCCCGATGTACATTTAAGCGGCCTTCTTGGGGTTTTTGCCCAGAATGATCATCGAGAGAATATCATCCTCGGTCACATCCGCGACGTTCTCGACGCCGACCATCTGACCGTTCTTCATCACTGCCGCGCGGTCACAAAGCTGCATGACGTTCTGGATGTCATGCTCGATCAGGAAGATGCCCAGACCTTGCGCCTTCAGCTCTTGGATGAGTTCCGACACCATCTGTGTTTCATGCGGGCCAAGTGCGGCTGTCGGCTCGTCCATGATCAACACTTTCGCGTTGAAATAGACCGCACGCGCAATGGCCACCGACTGGCGCTGACCACCGGAAAGCGCCGAGACAGGCTCGTTGAACTTGCGGAAGTTGGGGTTCAGGCGGGCCATGATCTTGCGGGTCTCGGCCTCCATCTTGCCCTCGTCAACCATGCCAAAGCGGTTCACCAACTCGCGGCCCAAAAACAGGTTCGCCGTCGCATTGAGGTTATCGGCCAAGGCCAGCGTCTGGTAGATCGTCTCGATATTTTGCGCCCGCGCGTCGCGTGGGTTCTCGATCTTGACCTTCTTGCCGTCGATGAAAATCTCGCCGCTATCGGCCTGATAGGCCCCCGACAAGCACTTGATCAGCGTTGATTTGCCCGCGCCGTTATGGCCCAAAAGGCCCACAACTTCGCCCGCGTGCAAATCAATCGACACATGGTCCACCGCCTTGATCCCGCCAAAGGCAATCGACATATCGCGCAACTCGACAAGCGGAGTTTTGTTTGTATCAGTCATAGTCTTTGCCCCTTACTTGGTGCGTTTGCGGTAAAGGTTGTCGAGATAGACGGCCAAAACGAGGACCGATCCGACGACAATCTGCTGCACGGATGTATCAAAGCCGATGAGCACCATGCCCGTCTGAAGGCTCTGCATCACAAGCGCGCCGAGAATTGCGCCGTAAATCGTGCCAACGCCCCCCGCCAGACTTGTGCCGCCAATCACGGCTGCGGCGATAACGTAAAGCTCGTCAAGAACGCCCAGCGCGTTAGTTGCCGAGTTCAGGCGCGCAGAGGCAACCACCGCCGCCAAACCAGCCAAGGCTCCCATCAGCGCAAAAATCTTCAGCGTCATCCATTTGACGTTGATACCCGCCAGAGCAGCCGCCTCGGGATTGCCACCAATCGCAAAGACGTAGCGGCCAAAACGGGTCTTGGTCATCAGGATCGTCATCAAGATGCCGACGCCCGCCAAGATCAGAACAGGGATGGCGAAACCGTGGCTGATAAACAGGCCGCCTTCGGGGATCGTCAGGCCATTGGCTGCGGTGTATTGCTTCACAATACCAATCGGCCAAGGGTAGGAGTTCACAAGTAGCACCGCACCGATCACCATCGCCATCGCAGCACCGCTCACGAAAACTTCGGCCCACATCGGACGCAAAGCGAACTCGTGGCGCAGACGGTTACGCCGACCGGAGACCGTCAGCCACAAGATGCCCAGACACGCCAGAATGCCAACAATCCAGCTTCCGGTGGCACCAACAGCGCCGTAAGGCCCACCGCCCAGCAATTGGAACGTGCTATCCACAGGAGAGATCGTCTTGCCGTTGTTGGCCAAAAACGCCGAGCCGCGCCAGACAAGCAAGCCACCCAGTGTCACGATAAACGCAGGGATCCCGCGATAGGCAATCAACCAGCCGTGGAACGCTCCGATTGTCGCGCCAAGTGTGATCCCGAAAATGACGGTGATGACCCAGATCGCGGGACTGCCGAGGCCAAGGTATTGCGGTAGAATATCCACCTGCAAAATCCCCATCGTCATGCCGGTCACCCCCAAAAGGGCGCCGACGGACAGGTCAATGTTGCGGGTGACGATGACCAGAACCATTCCCGTGGCCATGATCCCGATCGACGAGGTCTGAACCGACAGGTTCCACAAGTTACGGGCGGTCAGGAATGCACCAAAATCGTTGAAGATCACACCGTAGTAGTGAAAGCCGAGCCAAATAAGCGCGAGCGCCCCGAACATGCCCAGCAGACGTGTATCTAGCTCGGTGGCGCGCAGGAATTTGGCCACGGGAGACATATTCGTCTGGGTTGCGGGATTTGTCGTTTTGCTGTCTGTCATGTCCTCGTCCATTCATTGAGAGGCATACGCAATCGGCCACGCGCATAGGCAAGCCATACGTATAAAGCGGCCTGTCAGGGCCGGATCAGGGGAAATCAAAAAGATGGCGAGCGCCGGAACCAGCCCAGCGCTCGCCGAAAGTTGACTTATTCGCAGCCAACAACGCCAGCGACTGCACCTTCACAAGCCTGCTCTTTCGAGATGTGGCCCGCGTCGATTGCAACGTTCAGGTTGGCGCGAGTCAAAGGAGTTGGTGAAAGCAAGATTGCGTTCAGCTCAACGCCTTTTTCGCCGCCGGAGAACTTGGTTGCACCTTCAATGCTGTCAAGCGACGCGCCTGCTGCCAAAGCAGACGCGATGTTGCCTGCTGCTGTGCCAAGCTGACGGGAGTCTTTCCATACCGAAACGGTCTGTGCGCCACGTGCAACGCGGTTGATCGCGGCCAAGTCGCCGTCCTGACCGCCCACCGGGATCACAAGACCCTGTGCGGAAAGTGCAGCGACAACGCCACCAGCCATGCCGTCGTTCTCGGACAGAACAGCGTCAACCATGTTGTTGTTGGCGGTCAGGATCTGCTCCATGTTCTTTTGTGCGTTCTCAGGCTTCCAGCCGTCAGAGAATGCTTCACCAACGATTTTAATGTCGCCAGCAGTGACCGCATCACCGATCACAGACATCATACCTTCAAGAAGGAAGGCTGCGTTCGGATCACCTGGATCACCTTTGATGATGGCATAGTTGCCGCTTGGCACTTCGGCCATGACTGTTTCCGCGATGATCGCGCCAACACCGATGTTGTCGAATGTCAGATAGAATGTACGGTCATCTTCGATCAGACGGTCGTAGCCAACAACAGGGATACCCTCGTTTGCGGCCGCGTCGATTGCTGGTGCAATCGCGTCTTTGTCCCATGCGTTGATGATCAAAGCGTTCACGCCCTGTGCCATCAGCGCTTCAACGTCCGTCAACTGCTTGGCAGATGAAGACTGCGCATCAGCGGACACATATGTGTCGCCGTTTGCTTCAATTGCTGCAACCATCGCAGCTTCGTCGATTTTCCAGCGCTCTTCCTGAAAGCTGGCCCAAGATACACCGATCTTCATGCCTTCAGCGACAGCCGCAGAGTTAAAACCAACAACCGCAATCGCTGCGGCAATAATAGACTTATGCATGTAATCCTCCCAGATATGCGTTCCTGCCAGATACAGGAACAAAGGCCATTGGACCTCGTTTTCACAGCATGTATTATTTAATTCAGTTGTCAAAATAAAAATTTAAGGAAAACGCAATTTTTCCCACTTTACGACTAGCCGAATGCCTATTTTTTCGCCAATCTGTAAAAACGCCACCAACCACTTCGCGGTTGCAGCATTTTTATTTCAGTGAGTGAATAAATGTACAATGACCCAATAAAGCAAGGTGATCAGGTCAGTCAGCCTATGGGCTGCGGTCCGATTCTACCGGTTTTTGGGCGCGATACAACGACTTTAAGGCAGCATGTTTTTGAATATGTCCGCGCTTCAGGACGGGCGGCGCGGGCGGATGTGACCCGCGCCTTGGGAATCAGTCCCGGCTCGGCCACCACATTGACCGCCGATCTGATCGCGGGGGGGATGTTGCGCGAGGTTGAGGGGCTGACCCGCGAACAAGGGCGCGGCAGGCCGCCCGTCGCACTTGAGGTCGTCCCTGAATTCAAACATGTGATCGGGATCAAGCTGTCGGACGAGACACATACTGCGGTGCTGACCGATTTTGCGGGTAATATTATCGCAGATGCCTCTTTCACCACGCCAAACCCGCGCAAGGATCTGGCTGTTATTCTCGACGAGATGGACACGCTGATCGCCGCGCTGCTGGCCTCTGCGGGCAAAACCATTGCGCAGATCAGTGCCGTTGCGGTCGGACTTTCCGGCATTGTGGACCATATCACTGGCACAGTCGTCTGGTCGCCGTTCCTGACCACGCGCGACGTCGATCTGAGCGCGGGGTTTGCCGCACGGCACGACTGCCCGCTCTTTGTCGATAATGACGCGAATATGCTGACGCTGGCAGAGCTGTGGTTCGGGGTCGGGCGCGATTTGTCGAACTTTGCGGTCGTGACGATCGAACACGGGGTGGGCATGGGGATTGTACTCGACAACCGTCTTTTCCGCGGGTCGCGCGGGATGGGCCTAGAGCTTGGGCATACCAAGGTGCAACTCGACGGGGCGCTATGTCGGTGCGGGCAACGCGGGTGCCTTGAGGCCTATCTGGCCGATTATGCCCTCGCGCGCGAAGCGGCCACGGCGCTTGACCGTGCACCGTCGCTGACACAGAGCCAGCACGGGCTGCTCGAATCCCTCTATGCACAGGCCAAAGCGGGCAATAAAGCCGCGAGTACGATTTTTGAGCGCGCAGGACGCTACCTCTCTGTCGGGCTGTCAAACGTCGTACAACTCTTTGATCCGCAACTGATTATTCTGTCAGGCGAACGGATGCGCTATGATTACCTTTATGCGGAATCGGTGATGAAAGACATGCAAAGCCTGACACTCTCGGACGGGCGCGCGCCCTGCCCTGTGGAAATCCACGGCTGGGGCGATCTGGTCTGGGCACGGGGCGCCACAGCACTTGCCCTATCTGAAATCACCACAGCCGCCCTGTCGGAGACCAAAGCGTAATGCGCCGCTTTCTTTTGTGCCTTTTGGCCTCCCCCAGCTTTGCCGCGCCGCTTTTTGAAGACCACAGTGCCGTCTTGGGCGGGCATAGTTACACAGGCGGCTGGGAGCATTTTGTCGGCGGCGGCGTTTCGGTCTTTGACTGCAACAACGACCAGCGCCCCGATATTTTCGCAGCTGGCGGCGAAAGCCCTGCAGCACTTTGGCAAAACGCGGGTGACTTTCAGTTCACACCGACAAATTTCCCCGAAAATTTGGGCACAACGGGGGCCTATCCGCTTGATATTGACAGCGACGGCAACCTTGATCTTTTTGTCATGCGTGTCGGTCCAAATATGGTCTTGCAGGGCCACGGCGATTGCAGCTTTACGGATGTGACCGAGGCTTGGGGCATTCCTGTGGGGGATCAATGGACCACCAGCTTTAGCGCATGGTGGGACGGGGATCGTCCGACCATGGCTGTCGGCAACTATGTCGACCGCTTTGATCCCGAAGGCCCGTTTGGCGCATGTGACAGCAACAGTATTCTTACGCCACAGGCACAAGGCTACGCGCAGACCGTTTTGGAGCCGGGATTTTGCGCCCTGTCCATGCTCGCCGCTTACGACGCAACGGAGACCTTGCGCCTGCGCATTTCCAACGACCGCCACTACTATATCAAGGCGGGCCAAGAGCAGATGTGGGACATCGCCAGCAAGCGGTTTTTGACCCCCGAAGACGGCTGGCCCAAGCTGATGGTCTGGGGCATGGGCATTGCCTCGCGTGATATTTCCGGCGATGGGCGCGACGAGATTGTGCTTACCTCCATGGGTGACCAATTGATGCAATTGGCCCAAAGTGACGGCTCTTATGCCGCCGCCCCTTTTGACATTGGCACCTATGCCCACCGCCCCCATACGGGCGAGGATGGCCGCCCCTCGACAGGCTGGCATGCCCAATTCGGCGATATCGACAATGATGGCCGTGACGATCTGTTCTTGGCGAAAGGCAATGTCGACCAGATGCCCGGGATGGCCATGGCCGATCCCAATAACCTGTTGATGCAAAATGCGGATAGCACATTCACCGAAGCGGCCTCAGCCGCTGGTGTTGCGACCACAGAGCGCTCGCGTGGCGCCGCCTTGGCCGATTTCGACGGGGATGGCAGGCTTGATCTGCTGGTCTCAAACCGCCGCGCACCGATCGAGCTTTACCGGAACATCACCGCCCGATCCGGCCATTGGATCGCGCTGGATCTGCAGATGGACGGCCCGAACACCCAGGCTGTTGGCGCCCGTGTGGCGGTCAACGGCCAGACCCAACAGCTTACTGTCGGGGGCGGACATGCCAGCGGTCAGGCGGGGCCGCTCCATTTCGGACTGGGTCAGGCGACAGAGGCGCAGATCCGCGTCACTTGGCCTGACGGGCAGATTTCAGAGGTCGTTTTACCCGCTGATACCAGCCACTTCCTGCGTCCGTAGCCGCCTCTGGCAGGCAAATTCTCACTCAGAAACAGCCACGGGAAGCCCGCTTGGCACTGACACGGGCACACCGAGCCGTCCCGTCAGGGCGCCTGGGTCAGAGAGTGTGTCTAGAAACGCGACAAGGGTGGCAATGTCCGCCTCGGACAACTGTACCGCAGGCGTCGTAGCCGCCGCTGCAATAGGCGCGAAATCCTCGACGAGATCGTTCACATCAAGCTCGGGCAGGCTGGCCTTGCTGATGTCATAGGTGCCGAGCGCCGTGATCGGATCGGCATGCGCGGCCAAGAAGTCTGCAAGATCGCTATAGGCCCCTGCGTGCCCGTATGGACCCGTGTGCATCACATTACGCAAAGACGGTGTGCGGAAGGCGTAAAGGTCGCTCTCATGTCCCGTCACCCGAAACCGCCCCTCGTCGCGGGCGTTATCCTCAAAGGCTGCTGCCTTGCCGGGGCCAATTTGAGGCTGGCCCATGGCGTGAAAGTCTTGGTCGGTCAGGAACGGCCCCGCATGGCAGGTGCCGCAGCCTGCCGCGCCGTAGAATAAATCCATGCCTTGCGCTGCTGGCCCTTCAAGCGTCAGATCACCACGCAGCACCGCATCAAAGGGCGCGGTATCAGACCGCCACTCCCATGCCATAAACGCCGCAATCGCGTTGGAAATATCGGTAAAGGCAATCTCGGGGCGGTCTGGATAGACCGCTTGGAACGCCTCTGCATAAGCGGGAATCGCAGCCACACGCTTGGCGATGATGTCCCATGCCCCGCCTGCGCCAGTCAGCACGCCTTGACGCACAGCTTTGGCAATATCGTTTTCGTTGTAATGCCCTGCCATTTCGTCGGGGCTCAGCACAGGAAACATGGTTTGGGCCGACAAAAGCGAGGCAAAGCCAACCGCCATATCCGCATCAAGCGGCGTGCGAATGCCCCCCGGACGGGTGGGGTCAACCTCGATGCGCCCGTCATGAAACAGCTTGGTGAATTCATAAGCGCCAAGGTTAAACAGCGCGGGCGCGTTTCGGGGGATGCGGTCTTCGGGCATATTGGCCGGATCGGCGGTGCGCATCGGACCAAGGCCTATCCCGCCATCGCCGATCCCCAGCGACAGCCCGTCAGCTGTGCCAAACTGCGGATGGTGGCAGGTCGCGCAAGATACCTCGCGGTTGCCAGACAGAATCGGATCGTAAAACAAGTCACGGCCCAAGAGCGCCTCTTCATAGCGGACAGGGGCATAATCCGCATCCGTTACAGGCGCGGGAATCTGCGCCACGAGGGCTGTGGGACAGACGGAAAGGAGCAGGATAAATTGGCGCATATGTGCAGACTGGCGCAAGTCCAAAGCCAGCACAACAGCAGAAGTTGGAATTGACGAAACGGACGACTCGGGTGTAGAACAAAAGGCGAACAAAAGCCGGAAAGGAGACTAAAAGTGCCGCCCAAAACCAGCACCGACCTGCTCCGCGCACGGGCGCATAGCGCGCAAATCGAGGCAACCTTGGCAGAGGTTTTCTCGGACAGCGTGACCGATGGGGCCAGCACGGCTTTTGCGGTCGGACATCTGAAAACGGGGGAAAAACCCGTGCTCTGGGTGCAAGACAGGCTGTCGCGCAAAGAGACAGGGCGGCCCTATCTGGCAGGGCTGCCTGTGGCGGTGGAGATCATCCATGTGGATGTGTCAAACGCACGCGATCTGCTGTGGACCATGGAGGAAGGGCTGCGGTGCCATGATCTGGGCGGGGTGATTGGCGAGGTCTGGGGCGATCCTGCGGTGCTCGACTTTACGGCCAGCAAGCGGCTGGCGCTCAGGGCGGAGGCGCAAAATCTGCCCGCATGGCTGATCCGGCACGCAGGCCACCCGAACCTGAGCGCGGCGCGGCTGCGCTGGCGGGTGAATGCGCTGCCTGCCATGAACAACCCCTACGATGCACATGCGCCTGGCACAGGGCTGTGGCGGGCCGAGCTCTTTCGGGCACGGTGGCGGGAGACAGGGGAATGGGTGGTGCACCACGACAAAGACGGGCTGCACTTCGCGCATGGTTTGGATCGGCAAACAGCGCCCTTACAAAGGGAGGCGCTCTAAACCATGACACTCAAGGACAAGCTGCCTGTCCTTGCCTTCCCCAGCACAGCCAAACCGCCCACAACGGCGGACCCCGCGCAATTGGCCAAGGCCATCGCGGCCCTCAAAGGGGCACTGGAAAGCGAGATCAGGACACCCGCATCCGTATCCCCTGCGCAAGATACACCACGAGAGAGCTTTAGCCCCATCGGTACGCCAAACGCGCGGCCGGTCAAATCGGCTGGGCGGGTGGGTGTCGCCGCAGGCGCAGTCACCCCACCAGACGCCTCGCCTCTCAAGGAAACCCGCACAGATGCCCTGACGCGGCGGATCACAGCGATCCACCTGCCGCAGTTCGCCATGGAGCGCTGGCTGCGCTGGTGCACACAACATAGCCAGCGCCCCCCCGAAGATCTGCCCATCGCGCTCGCCAGCGAAGGCGCGCACGGGCCTGTCGTATATGCCACCAACCGCGCCGCGGCAGCGGCAGGCGTGCATATCGGGGCGCGAATCGTGGATATGCGGGCGCTCTGCCCGACACTGCGCGTGGAATACGCCGATATCGGTGGCGATCAGGTGGCGCTTGGGCGGCTGATGCTCTGGATGCGGCGCTGGTGCCCTTGGACGGCCGTGGACGGCGCGGCAGGGCTGGTGCTCGACACCACAGGGTCCGACCACCTTTTTGGCGGCGAGACCATGATGCTGCGCGATATGGAGGCTCGGCTCGCAGGGCTGGGCCTGTCGGCCAGTCTTGCCACGGCCCCCACCCATGGGGCGGCTTGGGCACTATCGCGCTCGGGGGCTGTGCGCGAGATCTGCGCACCCGCAGATCTCGTTGCCCGCATGAGCGCCCTGCCCGTGCGCAGCCTGCGGCTTGACGGCGCGACCGTGCAACTGCTGCAACGCCTCGGGCTAAAAACCGTGGGTGATCTGGCTGCGGTGCCGCGTATTTCGCTGGCGCGACGGTTCAGTCGAGCGGGCCTGGCGCAAAACCCACTCATGCGGCTCGATCAAATGCTGGGACGGCTGGCCGAACCGATCAGCGCCTCCGAGGAGCCGCCCCGCTTTATCGTGCAGGCCAATCTGCCCGAAGCAGTGCAGGACCCGACGCCACACCTGCCCGCGCTATGCGACGCGCTGTGCGCCCAAATGGCAACGTCTGGTTTCGGGGCGCGGCGGATCTGCGTCACTGTCTTTCGGACCGATGGCGAGGTGCGCGAGATCAGCGTGGCCACTGCACAAGCCAGCCGCGACGCAACCCATCTGCGCAAACTCTTCGACGATAAACTCGAAAAGATCGACCCCGGCTTCGGCTTTGACCTGATCACGCTTGCGGCCACGGTCATCGAGACACTGAACCTGCAACAATCACGACTTGATGGTGAGAGCGCAACAGGCGCCGCCCTTGCACAGATGATCGACAGGCTCTCGGCGCGGCTTGGGGCCAAAATGATCACACGGCCCAGACCGCACCCCAGCCATATCCCCGAGCGGGCCGAGGTTTGGGCCACAGCCCTGCACGCACCAATATCCGCAAAAAGCCCCGCCCTCAAACGGCCGATCAAACTTTTTGACCATCCCGAAGAGGTCCGCGTGCTCTACGCCGTGCCTGAAGGCCCGCCCGCGCAATTCGTCTGGCGGCGGATCACGCACCGCGTCGTGCGTTTTGAAGGGCCCGAACGGATCGCGCCCGAATGGTGGCGCGATATGCCCGGTACGCGGCTGCGCGATTACTATATCGTCGAGAGCCAAACCGCGCGGCGGTTCTGGCTTTACCGCGAAGGTGTGCTCGGCGACCAGCGCGGTAATACCCCGCGCTGGTTTGTGCACGGTGTCTTCGCATGACCCAAATGCACGCCTGCGGCGCATTCATTTTCAAGGGTTTAGGGGGCGCTGCCCCCACCGCCTCTGGCGGTCCCCCCGAGGTATTTTCGGCCAAAAGAAGCAAGCCCTTCTTAACCATTACCCGCCAGACTGGAGTTGCGGTACAGGCAGAGGTGCCGATGACCGCGCCAAGAGAAGGCGCCTTATTGCCCATATCGGGGATAAGGTGCCCGACCTCCCCTCTTCTTTTGGCCGAAAATACCGCGGGGGAGCCCTTGAGGGCGGGGGCAGAGCCCCTGAGAGCACATGCCTGAAAACGATCACGCTTTTCCCCGCCGCTCCATCCCAGAGGACGACGTATTCGCTCCCAATCCGCCCGCCGCCTTTGTCGAGCTTGGGCTCGCCACCTGCTTTTCATTTCTGCGCGGGGCGTCCGACGCGGTCGACCTTGCCACAACCGCATGGGCACAAGGCTATGACCAGCTTGGCTGTGCGGACATCAACAGTTTCGCTGGCGTCGTGCGCCATTACACACATGCCAAAGCGGTGAACATCCGCCCCATCACGGGCACCCGCATTGCGCTTGTGACGGGGGAAACCTTCCTCGCCTACCCGCGTGATCGTGCAGCCTATGGCCGTCTCTGCGCGCTGATCTCCAAGGGCCGGATGCGTGATCCGGACGGTGCCTGGCAAGCCAAAGGTGTTTGCGACCTGACCCTTGATGCCGTGGCGGCCCATACCGAAGGCTGCTTCCTCATCGCGATCCCGCCCCGCGCCCTGTCGCGCTTTGCCCTCCAGCTGCCGAGCCTGATCAACCGACTGCCAAGCCTGAGCCACATCGCCGCCAGCTATCATTACACCGGCTGTGATACCGCGCGGATCAACCAGCTCGACGCGCTCGCCGACACCCACCGCCTCGCGCTTCTGGCCACCAATGACGTGCTCTATCACGCTCCAGAGCGGCGGGCGCTACAGGACGTCATGACCTGCATCCGCGAAAAGACGACCATCCACAAAGCGGGCCGCCTCTTGCAAGCCAATGCCGAGCGACATCTCAAATCGCCTGCCGAGATGATCCGCCTTTTCGCCCGCTGGCCCCATGCGATCAAGGCGAGCCTCAAAATCGCCAAGGCCTGTCAATTCTCACTGTCGGAGCTCAAATACGCATACCCCCATGAGGTGCTCCCCAAAGGACGGAGCTCGCTTGAGCAGCTCAGGCTCAACACCCTCAAAGGGGCCGCCGAGCGTTACCCTGATGGAATCCCCGAAGGCGTCAGCGCGACGATTGAAAAAGAACTCGCGATGATCCAAGCCAAGGATATCGCGAACTATTTCCTGACCATCGACAGCATCGTCAAATTCGCGCGCCAAGAAGGTATCCTCTGTCAGGGGCGCGGATCAGCGGCCAATTCCGCCGTCTGTTACTGCCTAGGGATCACCGCCGTGGACCCTGCGCAAAACGATCTGCTATTCGAGCGGTTCATCTCGGAAGACCGCATTGAGCCGCCCGACATCGACGTCGATTTCGAACATGAACGGCGCGAGGAGGTCATCCAGCATATCTACGCCAAATACGGGCGGCATCGCGCGGGGCTTTGCGCAACCGTGATTCACTACCGCCCCCGCTCGGCGATCCGCGAGGTGGGCAAGGTCATGGGGCTGTCGGAGGACGTCACATCGGCCCTTGCAAAAACTGTCTGGGGGTCGTGGGGCAAGAAGGTCGACGGGAGCCACGCCGCACAAGCAGGCCTCGATCTGTCCGATCCGATCCTGCGGCGCACCCTGATCGTGGCCCAGCAGATGGTCGGCATGCCGCGCCATCTGGGCCAGCATGTCGGCGGCTTTATCCTGACGGAAACCCCGCTTTTGGAGACCGTGCCCATCGGCAATGGCGCGATGCCAGACCGCACCTTCATTGAATGGGACAAGGACGACATCGAGGCCCTTGGCATCTTTAAGGTCGATATCCTCGCCCTTGGCATGCTGACCTGCATCCGCAAATGTTTCGATCTGATCCGTGCCCATTACGGACACGACCTCACCCTCGCCAACGTCCCGCAAGAAGACAGCCGCGTTTACGATATGCTTTGCAAAGGCGACAGCATCGGCGTGTTTCAGATCGAGAGCCGTGCCCAGATCAACATGCTGCCACGCCTGCGCCCGCGCACCTTCTACGACCTCGTGATCGAGACGGCCATCGTCCGGCCCGGTCCGATCCAAGGCGATATGGTCCACCCCTATCTGCGTCGCAGGCAAGGCTTGGAACCCGTCGCATACCCCGCCCCCGCCGACCCGCATGATCCCGCCGAACTCAAGAAAATCCTTGGGCGCACCTTGGGCGTCCCGATCTTCCAAGAGCAGGCAATGAAAGTCGCCATGGAGGCCGCCCAGTTCAACTCGAAAGAGGCCAACCAATTGCGCAAAGCGATGGCCACCTTCCGCTCCACGGGCACCATTGGCCTTTTGGAGGACAAGATGGTCGGACGCATGGTCACCCGCGGTTACGATCCTGACTTTGCCACCCGTTGCTTCAATCAGATCAAGGGCTTTGGCGAATACGGCTTTCCCGAAAGCCACGCCGCCAGTTTCGCGCAGCTGGTCTATGTCTCAAGCTGGCTCAAATGCCACTTCCCCGATGCCTTTTGCGCGGCCCTGCTCAACTCCCAGCCGATGGGGTTTTACGCGCCCGCCCAACTTGTACGTGACGCTCAAAACCACGGCGTGCAGGTGCGTGCGCCCGATATCAACTTCTCTGACTGGGACAGCACGTTAGAGCCGATCAGCACAGGCGGTTGGGCGCTCCGCCTTGGCCTGCGGCAAGTGGGGGGCCTGCGCGTCGATGCAGCCGCCAAGATCATGCTCGCCCGCAATGAACCCTACCGCGACATCCCCGACCTGCAAACGCGGGCCAAAATTTCCGCAGCCCATGTGCGCCGCCTGGCCGAGGCCGACGCCATGCGCTCGCTCTTTATCGACCGCAGACAGGCCCTCTGGGAGGCGAAGGGCCTGCGCGACGCGCCCGATTTGCCGCTTTTCCAAGACCACGCCGACGAGGGAACAGAGGCGAGTGTCCCCCTGCCCGTCATGCCCACCTGCGAACAGGTGGTGGCGGATTATCAAACCATGCGGCTTTCACTCAAAGCCCATCCAATGTCCTTTCTGCGTAAATCGATGACCAAACAGGGATTCGTGACCACAGATCAATTGTTACAGGCAAGACATGGGCAAAAGATTAAAATGGCAGGGCTCGTGTTGATCCGCCAGAAACCGGGCACGGCCAAAGGTGTTTGCTTTATCACCATCGAGGATGAATGCGGCGTGGCAAATCTCGTCGTCTGGCCGAAAATGATGGAAGCTTACCGTAAGACGGTCATGCAATCGCGGCTTTTGCTGATTGAAGGCTATGTGCAACGCGACGTTGAGATTATCCATGTGGTGGCGCAACATCTTGAGGATAAAACGGATGCGCTCGCCCGTCTCGCCACAGCCTCGGACGATCCCCCTCGGCCACCCCCAAGCCCCGTGCGCACCCATCCGCGCCAAGTGCGCATCATCCCCAAAAGCCGCGATTTTCACTAAGGTCCAGCCCCGCATCCTGAACGGTCTCGAACCCCCCAAAAGGGGCTCAAAAAAACTTCCGAAAACATGCATTTTTTCACCAGACCCCCATTGCGCTTTCCAATAAGCTACTGCTATATCCGCCGCATAAAGTGCCCCTATAGCTCAGCTGGTAGAGCAACTGATTTGTAATCAGTAGGTCCGCGGTTCGAGTCCGTGTGGGGGCACCATTTACCATTCA
Organism: Yoonia sp.; assembly: GCA_965658825.1. Classification (GTDB taxonomy): domain Bacteria; phylum Pseudomonadota; class Alphaproteobacteria; order Rhodobacterales; family Rhodobacteraceae; genus Yoonia. Next base: position 53 of record CBFHTU010000039.1, on the reverse strand, counting down.
AATACCCTTAAATTGTTGACTTAGCACCTATTATTACCGCATTTGGTACTAAC
>CBFHTU010000038.1:22080-24218 GCA_965658825.1 Yoonia sp. | reverse complement strand
CCGTGGCCAGACATGGTGATCTCACTTCTGCATAAATTTCACAGCGTGATAAACCAACAGCCAAGCAGGGTCCATCGCCCCCGCCTCGCTTTGTCTCAAATACTCGAAAAGGATGGGTTACGGACGGCGAAACGTCAGATAATGCGGCGTGCGACTTTCGCGCAGGGCCTTTTGCTCGTAACGGGTGGAAATCCAGTCCGGCCAAGCCCTGCGCCAGTCCTGAGGCCCCTCGGCCAACCATCCAAAGCCCGCTTTCGGGGCCTCCTCCAAGGTCTGGCGAACGTAATCCTTGATATCGGTCGCGACGCGCAACTCGGCATTCGGGGCCATGACATTAAACAAGGGCTGCAAATGCTCTTGAGTGACAAAGCGACGGCGGTGGTGGCGCTTCTTGGGCCAAGGATCCGGGTAATTGAGGAACACTTTGGTCAGCGTGCCCTCAGGCAGCACATCAAACAAATCCCGCGCATCACCCGGATGCACGGCAAGGTTGGTGACTTCAGCCTTGCGGATCTTGCCCAAAAGCATGGCGACACCGTTCACAAAAGGCTCGCAGCCGATGATCCCGACATCCGGATAGGTCTTGGCCATATGGACAAGATGCTCGCCGCCGCCAAAGCCGATCTCGAGCCAGATTTCGCGCTTGCCAAAATAGGCCTCAAGATCAATTGGGTTCCGATCAGGGTTCACATCCCACCCAACAGGGCCAAGAGACAACCCGTCAAGATCATTCTCCAAATAATCGTTTTGCGCAGGACGGATCGTCTTGCCACGAAAGCGGCCATAGAAATTGCGCCAAGGCGCGCCAGTGGGGTGTTTTGTCTCAGTCATGGCAGACCTCATGTGTTTTGGCACAATATCGAAGGATGGGTTTTAACCCATCCCGCTTATACGGCGCGGCGCAGGGCCTCGGCCAAGTCTGTGCGTTCCCAGCTAAACCCGCCATCAGCATCAGGTTCGCGGCCAAAGTGACCATAAGCTGCCGTGCGCTCATAGATCGGCTTGTTCAGACCCAGATGCTCGCGGATACCGCGCGGCGTCAGGTCCATCGCCTGATCAATAGCGCGCTCGACAGCGGCAGGATCGACCTCGCCCGTGTCATGCAAATCGGCATAGATCGACAAAGGACGCGCCACGCCAATCGCATAAGACAGCTGGATCGTGCATTTCTCAGCAATGCCAGCCGCGACGATATTCTTCGCCAGATAGCGTGCGGCATAGGCTGCGGAACGGTCAACCTTGGTCGGGTCTTTCCCTGAAAAAGCGCCGCCGCCATGGGGGGCAGCGCCGCCGTAGGTGTCCACGATAATCTTGCGCCCCGTCAGACCTGCGTCTCCGTCAGGGCCGCCGATGACGAATGTGCCCGTCGGGTTCACCCACCACTTTGTCGCCGCAGTAATCAAACCACTGGGCAAAACCTCGCGAATATAAGGTTCGACGATATCGCGAATATCCGCGCTCGTCTGGCTTTCATGGGCGTGCTGGGTGGACAGAACGATCGAGGTCACTTCAACAGGCTTGCCGTCCACATAACGCAAGGAAATCTGGCTTTTTGCATCAGGGCGCAGTGTCGGTTCGGTGCCGTCTTTGCGCACCTCAGCCAAGCGCTTGAGCACCGCATGGGCGTATAGAACCGGGGCAGGCATCAGCGCCTCGGTCTCGTTGGTCGCAAAACCGAACATGATCCCTTGGTCGCCCGCTCCCTCTTCTTTGCCCTCTTTGGCATCTACGCCTTGGGCGATATGCGCGGATTGCTCGTGCAGATAATTCGACACCTTGCAGGTGGCATGGTGGAATTTTTCTTGCTCATAACCGATATCTTTGATGCAGGCGCGCACGATGCCTTCGACACGGCCCATGTATTCGGTCAACGTGTCTTGGTCTGACAGGCCGACCTCGCCGCCGATCACAACACGATTGGTCGTCGCAAAGGTTTCGCAAGCCACTCGCGCCTCTGGTTCCTGCGTCAAAAACGCATCCAGAATCGCATCAGAGATTCGGTCGCAGACCTTATCGGGATGGCCCTCGGAAACAGATTCCGAAGTGAAAACATAGTCTTTGCGTGTCATGATCGTGCTCCATTCCAAATAATCCGCCACGTCAGGAAGCCGTTGTGGCAGCAATTGGACCCGCTTAGG
>CBFHTU010000038.1:16620-21980 GCA_965658825.1 Yoonia sp. | reverse complement strand
GTTCATTAATCTGTGGTCAATTCGTATTTCGCCGCCGCAACGCAACGTATCCGAGTAGTGTCAAGAATGCGGCGGCCAAGAAGGGCCAGTCGCCGTGTCGGCTGTAAATTGTAGCGGGCGCGGCCAAAGGCAAGGCGGCATCGACATAACCTGCTTCGTTCATGCCGATTTGCGCGGTGATGCGGCCCTTGGCATCAATCATGGCGCTCACGCCTGTGTTGGCAACCCGCACCATGGGCAAGCCTTGCTCAATCGCGCGCAACCGCGCTTGCGCCAGATGTTGCAGCGGACCTGCCGACGGGCCAAACCACGCATCGTTTGTGATCAGGATCATCAACCGCGGGCGTAGCGGCGTCCCGATTTCCTCCGCAAAAATGCCTTCATAGCAAATCAACGGACGGGCCAGGCCGATCCCTGCGATGTCGATCGTTTGCGGCCCTTCGCCCGCCGTAAAAGCCCCGCCCGTCGACGCGGCAAACCCGTCGATCCCGATCTTGCGCAAAATCTCTCCGCCCGGAATGAACTCTCCAAACGGCACGATATGCGCCTTGTCATAGACATTCGAGAGAATGCCGCCCTGCTCAACCGTTAACAGCGCGTTGTAATACCGCATCCCTACGCGGCGGTTAATGCCCAGTACGACGGGCGCACCGCGGGCGGCATCCGCCGCCTGATCAAGCTCGGGCCCTGCGTATTCCAGCAAATAGGAGATCGCGGTCTCAGGCCAAACGATCAAATCAGGTCGCTCGCCCTGCCCCGTATAATCAATCATACGATTGAAGAAGGTTTGCGCGTGCTCAGGGTCCCATTTCTCGATTTGTTTGGCATTGGGCTGCACGAGGCGCACGCGCGGCCCATCGGCCACAGGAGCCGCAGGCAGCGTCAAGACCGCCCAAGCCACAGCGGCCAAGACCGGAACGATCGCGGCCCACCAGCGTTTGCGGGCCAATGCGGCCAAAGCTACAGCCAGCGCGAGAGTGCCCCCTGTCAGCACATGCGGCCCGCCAAATGCGGCCACTTGTGCAATCGGTGTCCCGATCCAGATGTGCCCCAAAAGCGCCCAAGGGAACCCCGTGAGCAGATAGCTGCGCGTGACCTCTGCCGCGAGCAAGCAGGCCGCGATAACAGGCGCGTTTTGCGGCGCAAGCCTAAAGGCCCCCCAAAGCGCCACCCCCCAGAACAGACCCGCACCTGCGGCCATAAAGATCAGCGCGAATGGCGCCATCCAGCCCGTGACGTCGGGTTCCACCCAAAAAGGCCAGACAATCCAGTGCAGACTGACGCCGAAATAGCCGACCCCAAACAGCCAGCCCGCCTCTGCCGCCGCGCGGGCGGAGGCAGCGGGCCGTGCAATCCAAATCGCCAGCGCGACAAGCGTGACCGGCCACAGCCCCCACGGCGCCTGCCCTATTGCTGCCAAGGCCCCCAAAACAACGGGCGCCAAAGCGCGCAGTTTAGTCATCGCGTGAGCCGGGCAAGCGCACGCGCAACCGTTTGATTCGGCGTGGGTCCGCGTCCAAGACCTCGAACTCGGTCCCGTCAGGGTGGAAAATCACCTCGCCGCGCGCAGGAATTGTCCCCGACAGCATATAGACCAGCCCGCCAAGCGTATCGACTTCTTCTTCGTCGATCTCGCTATGCGCGGTCAAATCGGTGCCAGCCTCGGCCTCGAAATCTTCAAGCGTCGTACGTGCCAGCGCGTTGTAAACGCCCTCGCTTTCGCAGGTAAAGCTTTTGGCCTCGTCGATGTCATGCTCGTCTTCAATCGCGCCCACGACCTGTTCGATCAGATCTTCAATAGTCACAAGCCCGTCGGTGCCGCCGTATTCATCAATGACCAAAGCCATGTGAATCCGTTCGGACTGCATCTTTTGCAGCAAAATTCCCAGCGGCATGGAGGGCGGCACGAAAAGCAGCGGACGCACCATCTGGCGTAGGTCCAGCGGCGCCTTATTGCCATTAAAGCCGTATTTCAGGGCGAAATCCTTCAGGTTTGCGATCCCGATCGGGGTATCAAGCGTCCCGTCATATACCGGAATCCGCGTCAGGCCGCTTTCTCGGAACAGCTCAACCAGTTCAGCCTTTGTCACAGTAATGGGCGCTGCAACGATATCGTTTTTGGGAACAGCGACATCCTCGACACGCATCCGGCGCAAATTGAGCATCCCTTGCATCGGGGACGGCATCAACGGCCCTTGTTTCTCGTGTATCTCTTCTTCGCCGTTATCAGATGGGCTCAGCGCATCAAAGATGCGGCCGATAAAGCCGCGGCTTGGTTGTTCGTTTGGATCATCTTGCGCGCTTTGCGCTGCACTAGAAGACCCGTCGCTATTGTCGCCCATTTTATCCTTACCTAAAGTTTTCAATATGACCCTTTGGGTCGTTACGCATCCCTATATGGGTCATCCAGACCCATATTGCCAAGTATCTGCTTTTCCAAGCCCTCCATGAGGGCGGCGTCTTGGTCACGGTCGTGATCATAGCCCAAAAGGTGCAAAACACCGTGCACAATCAGATGTGTAGCATGGTCCGAGAGGGTTTTCCCCGCAGCTTCGGCCTCGGCGGCGCATGTATCATAGGCAATCGCGATATCACCAAGCTCGGGGTCACGCGATGACGGGGCAAGCGGTTGTCCGCCATCCACCTGTGCCGCACGCTCGTCGGAGGGCCAGCTCAGGACGTTTGTCGGCGTCGGCTTGCCCCGGAAATCTGCATTCAGATCGGCAATGCGCGCATCGTTACAAGCCAGCAAGCTCACTTCGAACCCGGACAGCCCAAGCTGCGCAAATGTTGCTGAAGCCGCCGCTTCGGCGAGGGCCTCAAGATCGACCGACAGCCAGCGCCGGTCTTCTATCATACAATCTACGATCATCCCTTTTTGGCGTCCTCTGCCTCATAAGCCTCGATAATTGCGGCAACCAAGGGGTGGCGGACCACGTCTTTGGCGGTGAAATAGCTAAAGCTAATTTTCGGGATGTGTTTTAGCAAACGCTCCGCATCCCACAAGCCCGAAGATACTCCGCGCGGCAAATCAATCTGGGTGCGATCTCCGGTGATGACCATCCGCGATCCTTCGCCAAGACGGGTCAGGAACATCTTCATCTGCATGGAGGTCGCGTTTTGCGCCTCGTCGAGCACAACAAAGGCATTCGAAAGGGTGCGCCCACGCATAAAGGCCAGCGGCGCGATCTCGATCACCTTTTCTTCCATCATCTTGGCCATCTGCTTGCCCGGAAGGAAATCGCCCAGCGCATCATAAAGCGGCTGCATATAAGGGTCGACTTTGTCCTTCATGTCACCAGGCAAATACCCGAGCTTCTCACCTGCCTCGACCGCAGGGCGCGACAGGATGATCTTGTCGACCTTGCCGCTGATCAACATATTCACACCCACGGCCACAGCGAGATAGGTTTTTCCCGTACCTGCAGGGCCGATCCCAAAGGCCAGTTCCTTGTCAAAAAGGCTTTCGACATAGGCCTTTTGCGCCGCAGTGCGTGGCTCGACCAGCTTCTTGCGGGTCTTGATTTCGATCCGCCCCGCAATTGCGCCCTTGAACAGTTCCTTTTGATCCGACGGTCCGGGCGGCGTGGCAACCGTGGGACCGCCCATGCGCAGTTCGCGGTCTATATCACCAGCCTCCAGCGTTCTGCCCGCCTCCAGACGTTGGTAAAGCGCCTTGAGGGTATCGAGCGCCTCTTGCTTCGGACCGTCTTCGCCAACCACAGAAAGCTGGTTCCCGCGTCGCAGGATTTGCACCCCATAGGATTGCTCGATGGTCGCCAGATTGCGATCATACTCACCGCAAAGATCGATCAGCAAAAAGTTGTCTGGAAATTCCAATGTGGATTCCGACACGTCAGTAATGTCTACGGCCAATCAATTCTCCTTTTGGCGCTGGTGTCTTTCACAAAGTGGACCGCGACAGGCACTCTGGCAAGCACTAGCATGGACAAAAGTAAAAAGGCCGCAGAAAACACTGCGGCCTTTTCCAAAATTCGGGTCGTCCGTCACGCTCAGAGCGTGTCAGGAATGTCAGAGCCTTCACGGAACGGACCGACGACCGTATTCGCCGGAGCGACGCCAGAGCAGATCGGGCTGCCATCAGGCGCCATACGCGCGGAAAGATAGCCCTCGACGCCGTCGTCGATAATCCAGTGGTCACAGCCTTCCGGGTCAACCCAGATACCCGCAACCAATTGGCTCAGGTGCTTGTTATCCCGGCCCGCGTCAAAAGAACGTTCTTCACCTGTGCGCTGACCGCCTTCGATGGATCCACATGCCGAAAGGCCGAGACCCGCAACAAGCAGCGCAGTGATTTTGATCGATGTCATCTCGTCTGCTCCTTAACGAATGCAATAAATTTCAACGCGGCGGTTCTCTTGCAGCGCCGCTGCCGAGTTCCCCTGCGCACGAGGCTGGCGCTCGCCAAACCCTTTGACGTCCACAACGCGAACCCCTGCGGCCTGCGCCACACCCGCAACCGCGTTGGCACGACGATGCGACAGGCCCATGTTGTATTCGTCAGATGCGCGGGCATCCGTATGGCCGTAAATCAAGAAGCCAAATGCATTCGCCGAACGGAAGAAATCCATCAACTGTGACTTCGCGCCCGCAGCGATAAATGACTTGTCCGTCGCAAACAACTGATCCGTCGGGATCACGCCGCAAATTTCGGAGCGGTGGCAAACAGGACGGCCATCGCGGGTGCGACGGGCATCCATATAGCCCTCAAAGCCGTCGTCCATAACCCAGTGCTCACAGCCATCCGGATCAATCCAGATGGTTGGCGTGTACTCTTCGCCAACAACCGTGTTGGTTTCCGCCTGAGCCGCGCCCGCGAACACTGACAAAGCCACTGCACCAGCAGCAACCCCGCCCGCCAGAACACGCAGCTTATCTTTGTATGATGTTGCCACTTTAAATTCCTCGTTTACCCGTGGCACCAGCAAATTGATGCGGCACCCACTTCTTCACCTAATTGCCACAATCCTATCAACTTTAGGCAATATTGAAAGAAAAAAGCACTACATATTGTGCCTCGTTTCGAAACAATGCGCCCAAACTACCAGCTTTGGGCGGGGGATCGAAAACAGATCAACCGACGGATGAAATTCGGGCGCGCGCTATCGCGGCTCTAAATGAGCACACCGCCAAGCGAGTTCGTGCTTGATTGCGTGATTCTCACTGGCCTGACCTGTCCCAAAACAGAGCGCGGCGCATCCACAAAGACCGCATGCAAATACTCTGATTTTCCAATCATTTGCCCGGCGGTCCGCCCCTCTTTCTCAAACAGAACCCTGACCTCGCGGCCGACCATGGCGTGCTGGATGGCGCGTTGCTGCTCCGTCAAAAGGGCCTGC
>CBFHTU010000038.1:0-16610 GCA_965658825.1 Yoonia sp. | reverse complement strand
GTCGCGCGTTCATCACGTCCTCAGGCAATTGCGGCTTTTCAGCGGCGGGCGTGCCCGGACGGGTGGAGTATTTGAACGAATAGGCCTGCCCGTATTGCACCGTGCGAATCAGATCCAATGTCGCCTCGAAATCCTCCTCCGTTTCGCCAGGAAAGCCCACGATAAAATCGCCCGACAACAGGATATCAGGGCGAGCGGCGCGAATGCGTTCAATAAGCTTGATATACCCCGCAGCGGTATGCTTGCGGTTCATCGCCTTGAGGATGCGGTCCGACCCCGATTGCACCGGCAAATGCAGGTAAGGCATGAGCTTGGGACATTCCGCATGGGCGGCGATCAGGGCCTCATCCATGTCGTTGGGGTGGCTTGTCGTAAAGCGCACCCGCTCCAGCCCCTCCACGTCGTTAAGCGCCCAAATGAGCCCCGCAAGCCCGTCCTTATGACCGTGATACGCGTTCACATTTTGCCCCAGCAGGGTGATTTCACGCACGCCAGCCGCGACCAGTTCTTGCGCTTCGCGAATGACGCGGTCTGCGGGGCGGCTCACTTCTGCGCCGCGCGTATAGGGGACAACACAAAACGCGCAGAACTTGTCACACCCTTCTTGCACTGTCAAAAACGCGGTCGGGCCGCGCTTGGCTTTACTGCGTGCCTTCAGCGCAAGGAATTTATCGTCATTGGGAAAATCGGTGTCGAGCGCTTTCGCCCCCGACTGAATCGCGTCATCCATCGCGGGGAGGCGGTGATAGGACTGCGGCCCCACCACAAGGTCAACCATCGGGGCGCGGCGCATGATCTCTTGACCCTCGGCCTGCGCAACACATCCGGCGACGCCGATTTTGACATTGGGGTTCGCGTCCTTGAAGGGCTTCATGCGACCAAGATCCGAGTAGACCTTCTCGGCCGCCTTCTCACGGATATGGCAAGTGTTGAGCAAAATCATGTCCGCATCGTCGGGCGTATCGGTCGCAATATAGCCATTACCGCCCAGCGCCTCGGCCATCCGTTCGCTGTCGTAGACATTCATCTGGCAGCCGTAGGTTTTGATAAACAGCTTCTTGGGATCTGACATGTGGCACCATTCGCGTAAGTTTTCGAACAAGTTGGGGGTTTAGACCTGTTGCGCGGGGCATGCAATGGAGGTGGCATTTCCACAATCTTCACCTTATCAAAGCACAATCGGATCATCTAAAGAGTTCACATCTGCCGCTATGCAATATTCTAGTCTCGACGCCTTTTTGAACGACGGAAAAGCGGCTCTGGCCAAAGGGCCTATCGCTTTGATCTTGCTGGAAGATGAGGTTGAGGTCGAGAGCACGATCCGGCATCATTTGAATGCAGGTTTCAAGTCCATCATTACCTTCGGGTTGTTTGATATTGCCCGTCCGGACGACTTGCCCGGCCATGTGCATCATGTCGATTTTGACATGTCGGCCCGCGGTGCGCTGACGACCGTGGTCAATCGCGTGATTGCCCATGCTCATGGGCAATGGCTGTTTTACGGCTACAACGCCGAATATATCTTCTTCCCGTTCTGCGAGCATCGGGCCATCGGTGAAATGCTGTCCTTTCACACCGAAGAGCGGCGTGATGCGGTTCTGACATATGTCGTCGATCTTTATGCGGGTGACCTTCACGCGCATCCGACTGCGGTCAGCCTTGAGGATGCTTATTTGGATAAATCAGGGTATTACGCTTTGGCCCGCACCGATAAGAACAAAAATTTTGCCGAGCGCCAGCTGGACTTCTTTGGCGGGTTAAGGTGGCGTTTTGAGGAACATATCCCAGTGCCGCGCCGCCGCATCGACAGGATTTCGATTTTCCGCGCCAAGCCCGGTCTGGAGCTCCGCGCCGATCACACCTTTAACGTGCCCGAATATAATACCTATGCCTGCCCGTGGCATAATTCGATCACGGCGGCCTTATGCTCGTTCCGCACGGCCAAGGCACTCAAGCGCAATCCAAAAAGCGCCGCGGAAATCAATACCTTTCGCTGGCACAACTCCGCTCCCTTTGAATGGCACTCCCAACAGTTGCTCGACCTCGGCCTGATTGAGCCAGGGCAATGGTTTTAGGCTCTGCGTTCGTCAGCGGGCGCAGATGCGTTAAAACGCACCCTACGCTGATACGCAGAACACAAGGGCCAGTCACCTGATCGATGGACAAGCCCATGTCGGATCGGCGCTGTCGCAATCAGATGATCATAGAGCGCATAGTCGTCTTGGTCCCGAATGTGATGTTCCCAAAACCGTCGCTGCCAAATCCCCTTTTCGCCGCGCTTGATCATGCTCGCACGCAGGTTCTTTGGCGCAGGGACATGTCGCGAGAAGGTGGATTTGATCTGCCGCCACCGCGCAGAAAAATCGGCGTCGTCCTCCGGCAAGGTCCAGATCATGTGCAGATGTGCAGGCAAGATCACCGCAGCGTTGATCTCGAAGGGGCGCTGCTTTTGGCACAATCGCACGGCACTTCGCAAGATATCAACCCGATCCACGAGCAGACTGGCATTCGGGTCCGCCAAATGCACGGTGAAAAAGTAGGTCCCAGCGGGGACGAATCTGCGGCGGTACATTGTCATACCGCAAAGCTTCGCGCGTTAAGGTAAACAAATGTTCAATGGCGACGCTCAGTAGGATGGGTTTTAACCCATCACCCCTTTGGGCTGCGCCGCAACCGGATGACCACATCCACAGAAGCGATTTCCGCACCAGCAGGCAGGCTTGGCAACCGGCGAATCTCGAGCTCTTGCGCAGGCGCATCCGTCAGCTCTGCGGTATCTTCCCAATAGAAATGCGGATGGTCCGTCATATTGGTATCGAAATAGCTCTTCGACCCGTCGACCGTGACCTCTCGCATCAAGCCCGCGTCGCAAAACGCCCGCAGCGTATTGTAGACCGTGGCGAGCGACACTTTTTCACCCGCGCCGGATGCTGCGTCGAACAGCCCTTCCGCCGTGACATGCCGGTCCTCACCGTCCCCGACCAGTAACGCAGCCAAGGTCAAGCGTTGCCGCGTCGGACGCAAACCAACCCCCGCAAGCCAATCCGTACACCGTGTGATCGCAGTATCTGTCATCTGAGCCCTTTGTCTTACACCATTCATATGGGGCAAACGGGTCCGGGATCAATTGAAAACGAAAAGCCCGCGCACTTGCCCAAAGCAAACCTCCAGTGTTAAACGGGAAATAGGCAATTGAAACCATAAGAGCAAGAAGGCGGCGCGCATGTCCCAATACCCAAGCAGTTTTGACAAAGAAGGGCTGCTCGCTTGCGCCCGTGGTGAACTTTTCGGCGAAGGAAACGCACAACTTCCTGCCCCGCCCATGCTCATGATGGACCGCATCACCGAGATTTCGGGCGACGGCGGCGCGCATGGCAAAGGCCACGTTGTCGCAGAATTCGACATCTCGCCCGACCTTTGGTTCTTTGAATGCCATTTCCCCGGCAACCCGATTATGCCCGGATGCCTTGGCCTTGACGGCTTGTGGCAACTGACTGGTTTCAACCTCGGCTGGCGCGGCTGGCAGGGGCGCGGCTATGCACTTGGCGTTGGCGAAGTGAAACTGACAGGCATGGTGCGCCCTGATCGCAAAATGCTAACCTATAAAATCGACTTCACCAAAGCGATCCAGACACGCCGCTTGACGATGGGTGTGGCCGACGGGATCGTCGAAGCCGACGGCGAAGTGATCTATATGGTCAAGGACATGAAGGTCGCGCTGAGCGAGAGTTAAGGTACTTGGGCCAGTGACGGGCTGGCCCAAGTATTAACCTCGTTGAGTTTCATCGTGAACAAGTTTTCTGATAGCCATCCAGAGCAGTTTTTGTGAACATTGAAAATAGGCCAGCGCTGAACTCATCAGAAACTGAATCCTCTACGCTCGACAATGCCATCACTTCTTTGACCAAAATGGCGTGATGCCTTTCCAGGAGGCCAAATCCGATAAACGCTAAGGCCAAACCATTTCCTTTATCCTGTTCCAACTTACTGCGGATAACCTCGATGCTTTCCGCAGGCATACCAAATTCCGCAATAGCAGAAAGCCTCTGCTCTTCAGGCAGGAGTTCCAACACGGGAATAATTGCGCGTAATTCAGTATCGGATCGGCTCTCTAAGAATGTGTCCAAATCTCCAATTGCTTTGCAACCATCTGCATCCAAAAATTCGGCCTCGGCGGACTCTTCAGACCCATCAGAACCAGCTTGTTCTTGCGGACATCCCTCAAAAGGGAAATAGCTACCGCCTCCATAAAACATCCTATCTGGTAAAAAGTGATCGCGAAGTTCTGCCTCTTTTTCAGATAGGCGATCGTAAAGGTCTTCATTCGCGAGAGCCTTTACACACAGGTCATTGATCTCGGCTTTCCCAATGAGACGGGCCGTCTCAAGTGACTTTTCAACGGCGTTTTCGACACAAGTCCATGTGCTTTGAAAGGTCTTGTTCCGCTCGCGGCATATCTCGAAGACCTGCGTGGCATTCGGTCCAAATCCATCTGGCTGTTTAGCAATGCGCAACAGCTCAAACGCTACCGCTCCATTCCCCAAACAATCTGGAAGCTCATTTGCAGCCACTGCGCCCTGACATTCATCTATGACTGCCTTTCGGTACACCTTGGGCAAAGGCGGGTGCTCCAAATGCCAGATTCAATATGATCGATATCAATAATGTTCGCATAAACACCTTCCTAATTTTGAAAATATATTTTCAGTGTGCTTGGATTCAAAAAACTAGCAACTGGCATCTCCCCTACCCACTTGCACCTCCGCCCTCCCCCATCCTACAAAGAACCAACACTAATACAGGAGTGCGCTCATGCGTCGTGTCGTTGTCACAGGTCTCGGGATCGTATCCCCCATCGGAAATAACGCGGATGAGGTTCTGGCCTCTTTGAAAGCTGGCAAGTCTGGCATCGTCGCCAGCCCCGAGATGGCCGAGCATGGTTTCCGTTCCCAGATCGCGGGCACTGTAAAGCTGGATATCACCGAGCATGTCGACAAACGCGCCTTGCGGTTCATGGGGCCGGGTGCCGCTTATGCCTATATCGCGATGGGTCAGGCGATTGCCGATGCGGGTCTCGATGAGGATACCGTGTCCAACGTGCGCACAGGTCTGATCGCGGGTTCTGGTGGTCCGTCCACCTCCGCGATGTTTGCGGCGCATAACGTTGTCATAGATACGGGTGCGACCAAGCGGATCGGGCCTTTTGCCGTGCCAAAGTGCATGTCGTCCACGATCTCGGCCAACCTTTCGACCCAGTATAAAATCAAGGGCATCAACTATTCGATCACCTCCGCCTGCTCGACCTCGCTGCACTGCATTGGGGCCGCCTCCGAGCAGATCATGATGGGCAAGCAAGACGTGATGTTTGCGGGCGGCGCGGAAGAGCTCGACTGGACGCTGTCGTGCCTGTTCGACGCAATGGGCGCGATGTCGTCCAAGTATAACGACACGCCAGAGAAAGCCTCCCGCGCATTTGACGCCAACCGCGACGGCTTTGTCATCGCAGGCGGTGGCGCGATGCTGGTGCTTGAAAGCCTTGAGCACGCGACAGCCCGCGGCGCGAAAATCTACGCCGAGGTCACCGGCTTTGCCGCGACGTCGGACGGTCACGATATGGTCGCCCCATCTGGCGAGGGCGGCGAACGCGCGATGCGTCTGGCGCTGGAAACCCTGCCCGAAGGCCGCAAAATCAGCTACATCAACGCGCATGGCACATCGACGCCCGTGGGCGACGTGGGCGAGATCGAAGCGGTGCGCCGCGTGTTCGGCCAAGGCTCCACCCCGCCCGTATCCTCGACCAAATCCATGACGGGCCACTCCCAAGGTGCGACAGGTGCCTCCGAGGCCGTCTATTGCCTGCTGATGCTGCAAGAGGACTTCATCGCGCCATCCATCAACGTCGAAGAATTGGACCCCAACCTCGCCCCCGAAGAGATCGCCACAACCCGCGTTGATAACGCAGGGCTGGACACGATCATGACAAACTCGTTCGGGTTTGGCGGGACGAACGGATCGATGTTGTTGAGTAAATTTGCTGGGTAGTTTTGATAAATGTGAGGGATTCAAACTATGAATATCCAACGTGCGGATGTCATTAACGAGAACCTCACTTTTTTCGAAACTGCGTTGCAGTCTCTCGCTGCAAGGCACTTCTTCCTTGATGCTGTGCGTTGCAAGAGACCAGACCCGCAATTATCTTTGGCCGGCCTCACCTGTCTTTTATGTGGGATCGAAGGGTGTCTTCGGTTCAGCATAAGTGAAAAGAACGCCGGGAAATTCCAACTAGAAACGGTTGACTTGGATAAAGTGGATAATTTCAATAATGACCTGCTAAAAGAAGCAGATCAGCTTGGCTTTGACATTGAAGTGTTTGCTTTTCCTGAAGAATCCAAAAAAATGAGAGAAATTGTTACTGCGCAAAAAGTAAACGGCCAGAAGACCATAAAAGCAGGAATAGTCGAGTTTCGAAACGAATTCTCTCATGGACGCGCATATAGAGCCGCAGAAAAAATTGGCGACTTCGAGTTCAGTGACTCGCTGATGTTGGGACCACAATTTAGAGAGATGTTAGAAATTTCTTATTTATTCTCTCGGGAATTGGCGAGGTTTCGTGGGTTTGAATTTTCTCTTGAAAGCCCGAGAAACCCTTTCGATTTTTGAAGACCTTGGCTTCCATATGTCTTCAGGTCTTCAGCAAATGACAAACCCAAAATAATCAACGGACCTCATCTGCATCCAACTTTACAATATGCGGCCAAGCTACCGACGACCTCCGCAAAAACTTGACGCCACGTCCCAAACCGTTCACCTAGATAAAAACGAATGAGGGACACCACATGACCATTTCTATGCAAGGCAAACGCGGCTTGATCATGGGGGTTGCCAACGAGCGCTCCATTGCTTGGGGCATTGCCAAGGCGATGCATGAGGCGGGCGCCGAGTTGGCGTTTACCTATCAGGGCGAGGCCTTTGGCAAGCGGTTGGAGCCTCTGGCGGCCTCTGTTGGATCAGACTTCATGGTTGATGTTGACGTGACAGATGAGGCGTCGATGGATGCCGCCTTTGCGGCCCTTGGCGAGCGTTGGGAAACCATCGATTTCGTCGTGCATGCCATCGCCTATTCCGACAAGAACGAGCTGACGGGGCGGATTTCCGATACTTCCGTGGCGAACTTCAAAAACTCGATGGTGATCTCGTGCTATTCGCTGATTGACGTGTCCAAACGCGCCATGGCATTGATGCCAAACGGCGGCACGATCCTGACGCTGACCTATCAGGGCGCGAACAAAGTGACCCCGTTCTATAACGTCATGGGTGTGGCCAAGGCCGCGTTGGAGAGCGCAGTGCGCTACCTCGCCAATGACCTCGGTCCCGACAACATCCGCGTAAACGCGATCTCCCCCGGCCCGATGAAAACGCTTGCTGGGGCGGCCATTGGTGGCGCGCGCAAGACGTATAAGCATACGGGCGAGAACGCGCCTTTGCGGTCCAATGCAACATTGGAGGCCGTGGGCGGCACGGCGGTTTATCTTGCGTCTGATGCGGGCGCTTGCACCACAGGCGAGATTATCCGCGTGGATGGTGGCTATCACGTCTTGGGGATGCCACAGCCCGAAAACCTGTAGCACAGCGATTGAGGGCAAGGGCAACGACTGCCCCTGCCCGCTATTCAATTATGCGGCGTCGATACCCACAACTTCAAAATCGAACGTCAGGTCCTGACCCGCGAGCGGATGGTTCGCGTCCAGTGTCACTTCGGTTTCGGTGACTGCGACGATAGTCACGGGGATCACTTGGCCTTCGGGGCTTTGCATCTGCAACTGAATGCCCACTTCCGTCGGGATATCGTCCGGAAATTCGCTCCGCGGCACGGGCTGGCGCGCAGCAGGGTTGATAGGGCCGTAGGCCTCAACGCAAGGAATTTCCGCGACCTTCTTTTCGCCAACGATCATGCCGTGAATGGCCTGATCAAGGCCTGTGATGATCATGCCCGAGCCGAGCGTGAACTCAAGCGGGTCGCGCCCTTCTGAGCTGTCAAAGACCTCACCAGACTGGAGCGTGCCTTTGTAATGAATACGGATTGTGTCGCCTGCTTTTGCTTGGGTCATGTCGTCGTCTTTCTTTTGGCCATTTCTCATAAAGGCGGCACGCTATGCGCACAGGCCCCAAGATGCAAACCGCTTTGCCTCTTTTCGTCGCCCGCGTTGCATGCAACTCTGCGCGCAACGCAGTAAGAGGAGGCCGTTTTGTTCAAGTCCGTCTATGTTTTCGATGCTTATGGGACACTATTTGATGTCAATTCCGCAGCCCGCCTCGCGAGTGCGGAGCCAGATCATGCGGAACTGGCGGCGCATTGGCCTACCGTTGCCGCAACATGGCGGCGCAAACAGTTGGAATACACATGGTTGCGTGCGGTCGCGGGCCGCCATTGCGATTTTGAACAGGTGACCAAGGACGGGCTGGACTGGGCGCTTGAAGCGGCAAAGCTGTCCTCACCCGCGCTGCGCGAGCGGCTTTTGGCGCTTTACTGGGAGCTGGACGCCTATCCAGAGGTGCCCACGGTCTTGGCACGCCTCAGGGCGGCAGGCGCGCGCACGGCTATTTTGTCCAATGGCACGCCGGATATGCTCGCCGCAGCGGTAACCTCTGCGGGGATCACCACATATCTAGACGCGGTTTTGTCGGTCGAGAATGTCGGCGTCTACAAGCCCCATGACAAGGTTTACGACATGGTCGGTCAAGAATTCGACTGCGAGAAATCGGAGGTCTTGTTTGTATCGTCCAACGGCTGGGACGCGGCGGGTGCTGCGGGCTACGGGTTTACGACCGCATGGGTGAACCGCGCGGGCGATCCCGTGGATAGGCTCTATGCCACCCCGCACCACATCCTGTCCGATCTTTCAATCATACCGGAATTGTCCTGATGCCCTTTTTTCATGCCGCCGACGGAACCAAACTTTATTACGAGGAAAGCGGTGAGGGTCTGCCTGTGCTGGCGCTTGCAGGGCTTACCCGCAATTCCCGCGACTTCGACCATGTAGCTCCGCATCTGCCCGTGCGCCTGATCCGTATGGATTACCGCGGGCGCGGGCAATCGGACTGGGCGGATTACAAAACCTACAATATCCCGCAAGAAGGCGCGGATGCGCTGGCCTTGCTCGATCACTTGGGGATCAAACAGGCGGCTATCCTCGGAACCTCGCGCGGCGGCTTGATTGCGATGCTGCTGGCGGCGACAGCGAAAGACCGCCTCTTGGGTGTTGCCCTCAATGATATCGGCCCCGAGATTGACCCCAAGGGCATGAAGGTCATCGCCAATTATGTCGGCAAGAACCCCATCGAAAATAACTTTGAAGACGCGGCCCAAGCGCGCTCCCGAAACTGGGTGCACTTCAAGGGGGTCCCGCACGCCAGATGGCTTGCCGAAGTCCGCGCGCATTATGCACAAACCGCCGAGGGTTTGGTCGTGCGCTATGATCCAAAGCTGCGCGATGCAGTGCTTGAGGCGCTGGAATTGCCCGCCATTGACCTTTGGCCGCTATACGACGCGCTTGGCGGGTTGCCCCTCGCGCTCATTCGCGGGGCGAATTCCGATCTTCTGACCGATGCCTGCGCAGATGAGATGCTGCGCCGCCGTCCTGATATGATCCGCGCCGATATTGCGGACCGTGGCCATGTGCCGTTTTTGGACGAAGATGATGCGCTTGATGCGTTGGCAGAATGGCTGGAGGACTTGCATGAACATTGAAATGATCCGCGCCGCAGCGCAACGGTTACATGGCCACGCGCGGGTAACGCCCCTTCTGTCCTCACCGTTTCTTGACAAAATCGCGGGACGGCGTGTGCTGGTAAAGGCGGAATGCCTGCAACATACCGGCTCGTTCAAGTTTCGGGGCGGATGGTCGGCAGTGTCAATGCTGTCTGACGACCAGCTGATGAACGGTGTCATCGCCTATTCGAGCGGCAACCATGCGCAGGGCGTGGCCTTCGCCGCGCGTGAACACAGCGCGCTCGCCGTGATTGTGATGCCCTCGGATGCGCCAAGGACAAAGGTGAACAATACGCGCGCTCTAGGCGCCGAAGTCGTGCTCTACGACCGCGCAACAGAGGATCGCGACGCCATTGGCACAAGGATCGCCGCAGAGCGCGGCTTGACGCTGATCCGCCCTTACGACGAACCGCTGGTGATCGCGGGGCAAGGCACCGTCGGGCTTGAGATTGCCAGTCAGGCGGCAGAGCTCGGCGTGACACAGGCCGATGTGATGGTCTGTTGCGGCGGTGGCGGGCTGACGTCGGGGATTGCTCTGGCGCTTGCGGCTGAAGCGCCGGACATGCGCGTAAGGCCTGCCGAACCTGCCGGCTTTGACGACGTGACGCGCTCGCTCGCTGCGGGTGAAATCCTCGCCAACACCCGCTTGAGCGGGTCGATCTGCGATGCGATTGTCACGCCGCAGCCGGGCAAGCTGACGTTTCCGATCATGCAAGCCCATTGCGGCGCAGGCGTGGTCGTGACCGACGCGGACTGCTTGCGCGCCATGGGGTTAGCCTATGAACGGCTCAAAATCGTTGTTGAACCTGGCGGTGCCGTGGCGCTTGCGGCGGCCCTTTTCTACCCCGAGCAATTTGCAGGTGAAACCGTCATAGCGGTGACCACAGGCGGCAATGTGGACCGCGCCACATTCATCCGCGCGCTGGAGACCTTATAAATCTGGACCACCGCAACAACACACGCCAAGGCTGAATCTCGACAAGATGAATACTTGGAGTTGACTCAGGGATATGAAATGCATTCTATGTGCCTCGGGAGGGCTGTTCAGCGTCCCGCGCAAGCGGAGGACCGGACAGCAAGGGAAAGCCGCGCAAGGGAAACCTTCAGCGCGGCTTGAACTTTTATAGAGCTAGGGACGTCTTGATGCGGAGCATGAAAGTTGACCAAAACGGCGTGAAAATTCATGCGCGTGTGGATGGCGTTGACCACCGCCTTGCACCCACTCTGGTCTTTGCCAACTCGCTTGGGACGACCTTGAACCTCTGGCAAAAGATCATACCCTTGTTGCCCGAAGGTCTGCGCCTGATCCGCTATGATCTGCGCGGACATGGCGGGTCTGATGTGCCCGCCGCCCCCTTTACGATGGGGCAGATGGTCAGTGATGCAGAGGCCGTCTGCGATGCGCTCGATGTGAAAGACGCGCTGTTTGTGGGCCTCTCGGTGGGGGGCATGGTGGCGCAGGGGCTGGCCGTGAAACGCCCCGATCTTATTCGCGCGCTGGTGCTCTCGAATACAGCCGCAAAGATCGGCAACCCCAAGCTCTGGCAAGACCGCATTGACGCGGTGCAAGCCCAAGGCATGCCCGCATTGAGCGACGGGATCATGAAGCGCTGGTTTGGCCGGAACTTTTACGGTACGCCCGACATGGCCCCGTGGCAGGCGATGGTCTCGGCCTGTGACCCCATCGGGTACACAGGCGTTTGCACCGCGATTGCAGGCACCGATTTCTTCACGCCCACCTCTGGCCTGCGCATCCCCACGCTGGGCATCGCGGGCGGGCAAGACGCGGCAACGCCTGCCGATCTGGTGCGTGAAACCGTTGATCTGATCCCCGGATCGCAGTTCAAGGTCATGTCGCAATGCGGCCACCTGCCCTGCGCCGAAGATCCGATTGGCTACGCCGAGATTCTCACAGAATTTATTGGAAATACTGGACATGTCTGACTTTTTGCTTATCCACGGGTCATGCCACGGCGCTTGGTGTTGGGACGACCTGATCCCCGCGCTGGAAGCCTTGGGGCACACCGCCCGCGCGATTGATCTGCCAAGTCACGGGGCCAATAAGACGCCTGTCAAAGACGTCACGCTTGATCTCTACGCCCGCGCCATCATCGACGCGATTGACACACCCGTCACGCTGGTCGGGCACTCGATGGCGGGCTATCCCATCACGGCGGCGGCAGAGCTTGCGCCCGAAAAAATCAGTAAACTCATTTATTTATGCGCCTATGTGCCCAAAGCGGGGATGACGCTGGGGGACAGACGCAAGAGCGCGCCCACCCAGCCGCTGATTGAGGCAATACGGATTTGCGACGACAGGATCAGCTTTGAGATCGACCCGACGATGGCCGCCGAAAAATTCTATCACGATGTGGATCCGGCGCGGGCGGCTTGGGCCGTGAGCAAGCTTGGCCCGCAACCCATCGCGCCGCAAGAAACCGTGCTGGAGATGACCAAAACGCTGCCGCGGCACTATATCCGCTGTTTGGATGACCGCACTATCCCGCCCGCGTTCCAAGTCACCATGACCCAAGACTGGCCCGCCGGAACCGTCAGCGAAATGGAAAGCTCGCACTCGCCCTTTCTGTCAGACCCGACTGGCCTCGCAAACCTCCTGAGCAGGGTTGCAAACTAAGCGGGACGCTATAGCTGAAACCAGCACAGAGTTCGGAGCCCGATATGCAAAGCCGCCTGCCTATGATCTTTATCCTGCTGACTGTCGTGCTCGACAGCATGGGGATCGGCCTGATTATGCCGGTGATGCCAGATCTCATTCAATCCATCGAGGCGGGAGATTTGGGGCAAGCGGCGGTTTGGGGCGGCATTCTGGCGACCACTTTTGCGGTGATGCAGTTCCTTTTCGGGCCGACCCTCGGATCGATCTCGGACCGCTTCGGGCGCAGGCCCGTCTTGCTGATTGCGCTCATCGTGATGTCATTCGACTATGTCCTCATGGCCGTCGCGGGCACGATCTGGCTCCTGGTCATCGGACGCGTGATCGGCGGGATCACGGCAGCCACGCAATCGACGGCTTCTGCCTATATGGCTGACATCTCGAAGCCCGAAGACAAGGCCGCCAACTTTGGCCTGATCGGTGCCGCCTTTGGCGTTGGATTTGTGATCGGGCCGCTTTTGGGCGGGCTTCTGGCAGAATACGGCACCCGCGCGCCTTTTTGGGCCGCGGCGGTCTTGGCCGGAGCCAATGCGATTTTCGGCTATTTCGCACTGCCTGAAACGGTGACCGACCGCATCCGCAGGCCGTTTGAGTGGCGGCGCGCGAACCCGCTTGGCGCGTTTAAAGCGATTACCAAATTACCAGATCTTGGCCGCTTCATGATCATCAGCTTTGTGATCAGCCTCGCGTTTTTTGTCTATCCCAGCGTTTGGGCCTATTACGGCAAACTGCAATTCGGCTGGGGGCCGGGCATGATCGGGCTGTCGCTGGGTGCCTTCGGGATAGGGATCGCAATTGTGCAAGGCCTGCTGATGCGGCCCATCCTGAACAAAATCGGCGAGCGAAACGCTGTTGTTTTAGGGTTAAGCGTCGATGTTTTGGCCTTCATCATGCTCGGCTTTGTCGACAACGGCTGGCTCGCGCTGGCGCTGACCCCGTTCACAGCGCTCGGCTCGATCGCAGGGCCCGCGCTGCAGGGGATCATGTCGCGTACAGCGGCCGACAACCAACAAGGCGAGCTCCAAGGGGCGCTCACCTCGATCAATGCCGTCGCGACGATCATCGCGCCGCTCTTGATGACGCAACTCTTTTTCTACTTCACACATGACACTGCGCCAGCCTTCCTGCCCGGTGCGCCGTTTCTGTTTTCTGCCGTTTTGACGTTCGGGGCAGTGCTGATCTTCATCCCCGTGCGAAAGTCGATACCGCCGCGCACGGAAACGACAGCAGAGGTCGGATAAGACCTTGCGCTGAAATTATGGGGTGGCACTGTGGAAGAAACAGAACCGCGCAGGAACACCCTCATGAAACTCGCAGATCTCGACATTATTGTAACCGCACCACCCGCTCCGGGCTGGGGGGGGCGGTATTGGATCTTTGTCAAGGTCACGTCTGACACAGGCGTTGTGGGCTGGGGTGAATGCTATGCCTCCAGCGTCGGACCTGACGCAATGAAGGCTGTGATCACCGATGTCTTCGAACGGCATATGGCTGGCGAAAATCCCGAAAATATCGAGCTGATGTTCCGCAGGGTCTATTCAGCCGGCTTCACGCAGCGCCCCGATCTGACGGTCATGGGGGCGTGGTCCGGTCTGGAAATGGCCTGCTGGGATATGGTAGGCAAAGACCGCGACCGTCCCGTTCACGCGTTGATCGGCGGGCGCATGAACGAGCGCATTCGGGCCTACACCTATCTCTATCCACTTAAACACCATCCCCTACCCGCGTTTTGGTCCGACGCCGATATGGCCGCCGAAAGTGCCGTCGACCTTGTCAAGCAGGGCTACACCGCCGTTAAGTTCGATCCCGCGGGCCCCTATACGATCCGCGGCGGGCATATGCCGTCGATGCATGACATCAGCACCTCCGTGAATTTCTGTAAAACGATCCGCAACGCGGTCGGCGATCAGGCTGACCTTCTGTTTGGCACCCATGGGCAATTTAGCACCGCAGGCGCGATCCGCATGGGCCAAGCCCTAGAGCCGTTTTCGCCGCTTTGGTACGAAGAACCCACGCCGCCCGATGCGGATATGGCGGCGGTCACGCGTGCCGTCCGCATTCCCGTTGCCACAGGCGAACGGCTCACGACCAAGTCGGAATTCATAGCAGCGCTCAAGGCAGGGGTCCAAATCCTGCAACCCGCACTCGGACGGGCCGGTGGAATTTGGGAAGCCAAAAAAATTGCAATTGTTGCAGAGACTTACAATGCGCAAATGGCGCCGCACCTTTATGCAGGCCCTATCGAATGGGCGGCGAATATCCAACTTGCAGCGTCAATCCCTAACATCCTGATGGCCGAAACCATCGAGACAGATTTCCACTTTGCCTTGATCAAAAACAGCCTCTCCGTCGTGGGTGGTTATATCCCTGTGCCCACAGGCGCGGGGCTCGGGATCGACGTCGACGAGGCGCTGGCGCGCGCACATCCTTACGAAGGCGACGGGTTGCACCTGCAAATGCAAAACGACCCTGTTGGCTATCATGAGGTCAACAACTTTGCTGGCGGCGCGCCAGTGAAAACCTGACTTCCCCTGCTCGCGCAAGCACGCTACAGTGAACCACGTTCACAAGGAGTTCACGAATGGCTGGTAAAGTTGCAGAGCGGCGCAAACAACTGCGCGATGATTTGATCAAGATTGCCGAAACGCGCATAGCACAAGATGGGCTTTCGGCCCTGCGCGCACGCGATCTGGCGGCTGAGGCGGGCTGTGCGCTTGGCGCGATATATAATGTCTTTGGTGATTTGAACGATTTGGTATTGGCTGTGAATGCCCGTACCTTTCACGCCTTAGGCGCTGACGTGGTCACAGCGCTGGCAGATGCCCCGCACACGCCAACGGATCAATTGATCGTCATGGCGCAGGCCTACCACCACTTTGCAGCAGAGCACTATAATCTCTGGCGCGCGCTTTTTGATCTGGATCGGCCCACAGGCGAAGAAGCGCCTGATTGGTATCTTGCTGAAATGGGAAAACTTTTCACCTGTATCCATGATCCGTTGGCGGCGCTGAATCCCCAAATGACGAAAGATGATCTCGGCCTGTTGACCAAGGCGCTCTTCTCATCGGTGCATGGCATTGTCCTGTTGGGGCTGGATGACGCCAGCGCAGGTATGCGTGCGGACAACATCGACGCGATGATTGCCCTTATTCACAAGCAAATGAACACCGCAAAACCACTTTGGTGAACTATGTTCATTTCGGTTCTTGCGTTCACGGAATTTGAGACGTAGCCACCCATTCGTGAACGACGCTCAAAAACTTGCTTTCGAGTTGCCCCCTCTAGAGAATCCGCGACGCAGAAACCAATCTGAAAATGGCAAAAGGGGATCGGTATCTTGTTACTCACTCCCGCACTGGTAAACTTCGTGAAAATACCATTTCGACGACAGCTTGTCCGAATATGTGCGCGACAAGGACGCCTAAAGTATAAACGTTTACCGAGGACGGGTTGATCTTCAGTACTTTGAAATTTTCACTTTTGTTAAAGCTCATCCTATGAACATCGTTCGCATCTTCGCCGCCCGCATCGTTGGAAACTGTATCCGTTTTTTTGCGCGGGCTATCACGGCTGTGCGCGCCGATTGGCAAGGCGTCGAACCTGTGCCGCGCCAAAGGGTCTATTATTCAAACCACACTTCAAACGGCGATATGCCAATGATCCGGTCGGTCCTGCCCCCTGCGTTGCATCGCGAGGTACGCCCTGTCGCAGCCGAAGACTATTGGCTCAAAAACAAACTGCGAGCTTTTGTCGGCCCCGAGACGTTCAACTGCGTCCTGATCGACCGGCGCCCCGAAGTCGACGACAAACCAATGGACATAACTCTTGCCGCACTCGATGAAGGCTCGTCACTGATCATCTTTCCAGAAGGCAACCGAAACATGACGGGGGCCGACCTGCTCCCGTCTAAAGCCGGACTTTATAACATGGCTGGTAATCCCCCCTAAAATTAGTGGTGTTCAAAAGTAGAATTTTCTCGGCAAGATAACTGAGGAGATTTTTGATGAAGACAGCACGATATAGCGACGCGCAGATCATGTGCATCTTGAAGCAGGCAGAAGGCGGCACGCCGGTTTCTGAGCTGTGTCGGGAGCATGGGATGAGCAGCGCCAGTTTCTACAAGTGGCGGGCCAAGTTTGGCGGGATGGATGCGTCTTTGATCACTGA
>CBFHTU010000037.1:0-25124 GCA_965658825.1 Yoonia sp. | reverse complement strand
GCCTTGCGGGTCGAGAACCTCGGCCAATGCATCCACAACCTCGTGCTTGCGTGCGGGCACGCCGCCGCCGATTTCCTCAAGCGCATCAGCCCACCATTGCAGGCGCATCTCGGCGATCATCGGCTCTTTGGTCACCCAAGGGGCACGGGTCACTTCGATGTTAAACGCATAAAGCGGAAACAGAATGCGACGTGCTGGTACGTTTGCGGCCATGACCGCACGGAACCGCTCTGAATCGCCCTTCTGGACGATTTCGGCGCAGGCTATCAGGCTCACGGCGCTTTGGCCCCGTCACGGATGAGCTTCCAATTGATTGCATCGACCAGAGCATCAAAGGAGGCGTCGACGATGTTGGCAGAGACACCGACAGTCGACCAGCGGCGGTTCTGGCCATCTTCACAATCAATGATGACACGCGTCACGGCCTCTGTGCCGCCATCCGTGATACGCACCTTGAAATCAACCAGATGCATATCTTCGATAAGGTCCTGATAGGGCCCGAGATCTTTGGCCAAGGCCCGCCAGAGCGCGTTCACGGGGCCACGGTCCTTGCCGTCCGCGCCTTGGCTTTCCGAGACATTCAGCACCTTCTCGCCGTTGACCTTCACAACCACGACGGCCTCGGAAAGCGAGACCATCTTGTTGCGCTTGTTGCGGCGGCGCTCGACGGTCACGCGGTAGCGTTTGACCTCGAAAAACGCAGGCAAGAGCCCCAGTTCCTCACGGGCGAGCAACTCGAAGCTGGCCTGAGCTGTATCATAGGAATAGCCGCGCGATTCCATCGCTTTGATCCGGTCCAGAATGCGACCAAGGGCGGGGTCGGATGTCTCGACTGTGAGGCCCGCTTGTAGCAAACGCTCTCTGAGATTTGACTGACCTGCCTGATTTGACATCGGAACAATGCGGCTATTGCCGACCAAGCTCGGGTCAATGTGTTCATATGTCGAAGGATCTTTGGCAATCGCCGAGGCATGCAACCCTGCCTTATGGGCAAAGGCAGAGGCCCCGACAAATGGCGCTTGCTTGGCAGGAACACGATTGAGAATGTCGTCCAGCATCCGCGACGCCTTGCGCAGCCCGCGCAACGCATCAAGCGTGACACCCGTCTGTAGGCTGCTGGCAAAAGGCTCTTTGAGCAGCAACGTCGGGATCAACGTCGTCAGGTTTGCATTGCCGCAACGCTCACCCAAACCGTTGAGCGTGCCTTGTATCTGACGCGCGCCAGCCAGCACGGCGGCAAGTGAATTGGCGACAGCATTTTCGGTGTCATTATGGGTGTGGATACCAATATGGTCGCCCGGAATGCCGCTCGCGATGACGGCTTTCACGATGTCGCCGACTTCATGGGGCAGCGTGCCGCCATTGGTATCACAAAGCACAATCCAACGGGCACCCGCGCTATAGGCCGCATGAAGCGCCTCAAGCGCATATGCAGGGTTTGCCTTATAGCCATCAAAGAAGTGCTCGGCATCAAACATCGCTTCGCGGCCTTGCTTGACGAGATAGGCAAAGCTGGCCGCAAGGTTTTCCGTATTTTCGGCAAGCGTTATCCCAAGCGCCGTTGTCACGTGGAATTCATGGGATTTACCCACCAAGCAAACAGCAGGTGTTTTCGCGTTCATGACGGCCGCCAAGACATCATCGTTCTCGGCAGAACGGCCAGTGCGTTTTGTCATGCCAAAGGCTGTCAGTGTCGCGCGGGTTTTGGGTGGGGCCTCAAAGAACTCCGAATCCGTCGGGTTCGCGCCAGGCCAGCCGCCCTCAATATAATCGATCCCGAGAGTATCGAGCACCTTAGCGATCCGGATTTTTTCCGATGTCGAGAACTGGACACCCTGTGTCTGCTGCCCGTCGCGCAGGGTTGTATCAAAAAGATAAAGCCGGTCTTTTGTCATATCAGTGCTCCGCGCCAAAAAATCTTTTACAAGATTTTTGCCCAGAATTTTTCTGAAAATTCTGCATCACACCTCTCCCAATTGGGCTGCATCAAAGTCAGGACCAGGTGTCCATGTTGCTTGCCCGCCAACGTCGGTGACTTGCACCCCTGCCGCGTTCAAAATATCGCGCACCTCATCGGCCAAACCCCAGTCCTTCGCGGCCCGCGCAGCAGCACGTTGCGCCAGAAGCGCGTCAATACGCTTGGCCACCTCAGGCGTCACATCCGCTCCGCCTTCACCGCCATCAAACATCGGGATTTCGACCCAGTTACTGATGAAGCCAAGCATCTGCATGCCATGGGCAAATCCCGCAAGCGCGGCGGGTGTCTTCCCCTTTGCCAACACATGCAAGCGCGAGATCGCGCCTGATGTATTCAGATCATTGGCCAAAACGCCCAAAAACTCTGGGTCCGCTTTCCAATGGCCCTCTGCTTTCAGCGCCTTGATCAAATTCGGGCCAAAGCCATGCCCCTGTAAAATACCATACCACTTGCGCAAGGCGGCCTCTGCCTCGCCCTTTTTCTTTTCGGTCCAGTCCATCGGTTTGCCATAATGCGTGCCCAGCATAACCAAACGAATGATCATACCGTGCACGCCCTGATCCAACAGATCGCGGACGGTGAAGAAATTGCCCAAAGATTTGGACATCTTCTTGCCCTCAACCTGCAACATCTCGTTGTGCAGCCAGACATTCGCGAAATCATGCCCCGCGCAGGTCGACTGCGCGATCTCGTTTTCGTGGTGCGGGAACTGCAAATCATTTCCGCCGCCGTGGATATCAAAGGCAGAGCCCAGCAGGTCCAGCGACATCGCAGAGCATTCGATATGCCAGCCCGGGCGGCCATATCCCCAAGGGCTCTCCCATCCGGGCACACCGTCACCAGACGGTTTCCAAAGCACAAAATCCATCGGATTGCGCTTGTAAGGCGCGACCTCCACTCGCGCGCCTGCGATCATATCGTCAATGGAACGGCCAGACAGCGCGCCATATTCGGCGTAGCTTTCCACCGCGAAAAGCACGTGACCTTCGGCCTCGTAAGCGTGACCTTTCGCGATCAGGTCTTCGGTCATGGAAATCATCTGCGCAATATAGGCGGTGGCACGTGGTTCGTGGGTCGGGCGCAGCGCCCCAAGCGCATCCATATCGTCGTGATACCAGCCGATTGTCTCGGCGGTGATATCACCAATCTCGCGGCCGCTCTCGGCGGCACGCGCATTGATCTTGTCGTCCACATCCGTGAAATTGCGCACATAGGTCACGGATTTCTTGCCGTAGACAAAGCGCATGAGCCGGAACAGGACGTCAAACATCAACACATTGCGGGCATTGCCCAAATGCGCGCGGTCGTAAACTGTCGGCCCGCACAGATACATCCGCACATTGCGCGGATCAATCGGTTCAAAGTCTTCTTTGCGGCGGGTCTTGGTGTTGTGCAGTCGAATTTGGGTCATGGTGCCTCGGCTAGGTGCTATGCCAGCGGGCTTAACAAGTTCAGGGATCAGATGAAACGTGAAAGAGCAGCCCGCGACGAATGTCAGCAGGTAATAATGCAGCAAATAATGATCATTGTGCTCTTCATAGCAGTATCTCTAGCAGGCACTAACCTATCCGTCCAGCATTTCCACCAGCCTGCCCAGCGAATTGAGGTCGCGCGCAGCTCCGCCGGCGCGGCTCATCGTCTGCCGGCACGCAGGCCAAAGACGGCACAGGACGACGCAATCCGGCCCATATGCCGGGTTGACAGTGCCGCGCCAAATCTATCCCTTCGGCCTCATGGAACTATCACAGCGCATCACCACAATCACCGGCGGCGGCTCTGACGGATGGGACGTTTTCTACCGTGCCCGCCGCATGATTGACGCAGGCCATAAGGTCACCGAACTCACCATTGGCGAGCATGACATCCGGACGCACCCTGACATTCTCGCCGCCATGAACCGCGCCGCTGTTGCGGGGCGGACAGGCTATGCCGAAGTGCCAGGGTCATTTGCGTTGCGCGATGCCGTGGCCGCCCGTATCCAAGACCGCACGGGTGTATCAACAACCCGCGACAACATCCTGATCACGCCGGGCGGTCAAGCCGCGCTTTTCGCGACCCATCACGCGGTCTGCGATCAAGGGGATACCGCGCTTTATATCGATCCCTATTACGCCACCTATCCCGGAACAATCCGTGCCATTGGTGCGGTGCCAAAGTCGATCCAAGCCCATGCCGAAAACGATTTCCAGCCGAAAGCAGCCGATATTACCGCCGCGACCAAGGGTGCCAAATCCCTGCTGATCAACAGCCCGAATAACCCGACAGGCGTGATCTATAGCGCTGAAACCATGGCGGAAATTGCGCAGGTCTGCATCGAAAACGATCTGTGGCTGATCTCGGACGAAGTTTACGACACCCAAGTCTGGGAAGGGAAACACCTCTCGCCCCGTGTCCTGCCGGATATGGCGGAGCGCACACTTGTCGTGGGGTCTATGTCCAAAAGCCATGCCATGACGGGCAGTCGGATTGGCTGGATTTGCGCGCCCGCAGCGGTCATCACGCATCTGATTAATCTGGCCACACACACGACCTATGGCGTGCCGGGATATATCCAAGACGCGGCGCTGTTTGCGCTGGGTCAGGGCCCCGCCCTCGAAGCCGACATCGCAGCCCCCTTTGAACGCCGCCGCGCGCTCACCCTAAAGGCCCTCGAAGGCCAAAACGTTGTGCGCGCCGTGCCAGTGCAAGGGGCGATGTACGCCATGTTTGACATCCGGAGCACGGGCATGAGTGGCGCAGACTTCGCCAACGCTCTCTTGGACGCGGAGCTGATCGCGACCATGCCCGGCGAAAGCTTTGGACTGGCCGCAGCGGGCCATATCCGCGTCGCCATGACGATCAACGACGAGGCCTATGTGGACGCGATCAAGCGGCTCGTGGCCTTCGCAAAATCAAAAGTGACATCATGACAAGCTTCCGCGACCTGCACGTCAAAGGCCAGCCCTTCGTTCTTGCCAATATCTGGGATCGCGGCTCTGCGTTGATGATGGAAGGGCTAGGTGCCAAGGCACTCGCCACCTCCTCTGCCGCGCACGCCTTCACCCTCGGGCGACCCGACGGCGGCACCGTTTCGCGCGACGAAGCACTGGCCCATGCCTCCGAGATCCTCAGCGTGACCAAACTGCCCGTGCAGGGCGACTTCGAGAACGGCTTGGGCTGCGATCCTGAGACTTGCGCCGAAACTGTCCGGCTTGCCGCCGAAATTGGCCTCGCGGGGATTTGCATTGAAGACATGATGTTTCCCAGCGTTGACGCCTATGCATTTGATCTCGCGGTAGAACGCATCCGCGCTGCAAGTGCCGCCGCCCGCGCCCTGCGGCAGGATTTTGTCCTGACCGCCCGCGCTGACGGTGTGATGACCGGACGCTACGACACTGACGAGGCCCTGCGTCGTCTTCTGGCATTCGAGGCGGCGGGGGCCGATTGCCTTTATGCGCCCGCCCTGCCCGATATGGCCGCCGTCGCCCGCATCTGTGCCGCCACCTCTACCCCCGTGAACGTGCTGGTCGCGGGACCTTACGCCAAGGTCGCACAGGCCGGTTTCGCCCTCGCAGGTGTCGCCCGCCTTTCTTTGGGGTCCGCCCTCGCCCGCGTCACCCACGCAGCCATCAGGGATGCGGCAAACGGCATGTTCGGCGCTGGTGACTTTACGGCCCTGAGCGCGGCAATGTCGGGCGACGCGGTCGACGCGCTTCTCAATCGTCAATAATCGCTGCTCCATAGCCCAAAACCGACAATTGGTCGCGGATAGACAAGACTGACGGCCCCGTCACAGCTTCCATATCAGGAACTGGGAGGGCAGGATGGACGCGCAAGACGCCTATATCGTTGTGATACTTCGCACCATCGGCGCACGCCGTGGGCGTGCGGCCCGTGGGCGCCCGACACAGACCTAAACCGTCTTCGCCTTCAACCTTCCTTTACATATCGAGACCATTCATGACGGATATTTCCGAAGCCAACGCACCTGTGGGCAAAACTGTTGGCGCGCCGCGCCGCTCTGGTGGGCGCGCCGCCCGCACGGCTGCGCGTGCCGCACCACTGCCCACAGATATGCAACCGATCAAAGCGGGCATGACAGGCGGGCGCTACAAGCCCTTGACCGACGAGGATATGGACCGCATTCACGAGGCGGCCCTGCGCGCCCTGGAGGAAATCGGCCTCTGCGATGCCCCGCAATCCGGCATCGACTACATGGTTGCCGCCGGTGCGATATATGGCGATGACAAGCGGCTCCGCTTCCCGCGCGCCTTGGTCATGGAGATGCTCGGCAAGGCGCAAAAAGCGCTCACGCTCTATGCTCGTGACCCGCAATACGACCTCAACTTGTCTGGCACCCGCGTCCATTACGGCACCGCCGGCGCCGCCGTGCATGTGGTCGATGTCCATGGGCGCAACTACCGCGAATCCACAGTGCAAGACCTGCATGACGCGGCCAAGATCGTGCAACAAATGAACAATATCCACTTCTTGCAGCGCCCCATGGTCTGCCGCGATATCGTCGATAACCGCGAGATGGACCTGAACACGATTTACGGCTGCTGCACGGGAACCAAAAAGCACGTCGGCGTCTCTTTTACCGAGCCCGACTTCGTCGATGACGCGCTTGAAATGCTGCACATGATTGCGGGCGGTGAGGACAAATGGCGCGCGCGGCCCTTTGTGTCGAACTCCAACTGCTTTGTCGTGCCTCCGATGAAATTCGCGACCGAATCCTGTCTCGTAATGGAGAAATGCATCGCGGGCGGCATGCCTGTCTTGCTGCTGTCTGCGGGCCAAGCGGGTGCGACAGCTCCTGCCCCGATTGCAGGCGCCATCGTGCAAGCCGTCGCCGAATGCCTCGCGGGCGTGGTCTATGTGAACGCCATCTCGCCGGGCTACCCCGCGATTTTCGGCACTTGGCCGTTTGTGTCGGACCTGCGCACGGGCGCCATGTCGGGCGGGTCGGGCGAGCAGGCCTTGCTTACGGCGGGCTGCGCGCAAATGCACCAGTTCTACGGGCTTCCCGGTGGGGCCGCCGCAGGCATCGCTGACGCGAAACTACCTGATATGCAAGCAGGCTGGGAGCAAATGGCATCTAACGTCATGGCAGGGCTTTCGGGGCTGAACATGGTTTATGAGGCCGCGGGCATGCACGCCTCGCTGCTCGGATTTTGCATGGAATCACTGGTGCTTGGCGACGATCTGATCGGTCAGGCGCTGCGCTGCGTGCGCGGGATCGAGGTCAATGACGAGACCCTCGGTTTTGACACCATGCACGACGTTTGCCTTAAGGGGCCGGGTCATTACCTTGGCTCCGACCAAACGCTCGGCCTGATGCAGACGGAATACGTCTATCCCAAAACCGCCGACCGGACCTCGCCCAAGGAATGGGAGGAAAAAGGCAAGCCCGACCTCCTGATCAATGCGACCAAGCGCAAGGAAGAGATCCTGTCAAAGCCTTCCGAGGCGGCATTGGATCCAATGACCGACGCGGCGATACGCAAGCGGTTCCGCATTCACCTGAAATCCTGATGTGCAACGGCGCGCCACAATGGCGCGCCACTTTGGCATCAGAAACTGTATGACGCGCGAAGGCTCATGGTTCGTGCCGAGACATCGGCACCCCCATCATTAAAGTTGTCAAATTCATGCTGGAGAATTTCTGCGCCCAGACGGAAATTCTCGTTGACGGCATAGTCTGCACCGGCGCCGTAGAAATAGCCATTATCCGAGATGTCAGACCCGTCTTCCAGCGCGAGGCGTGCGGCACCAACGGTCAAATACGGCAGGAATGCACCCGCGTCATAGCCAACCCGCCCTTTCAAACGCAACACGGACGCGTCGAAAGAGTCGCCACCGTCGTCGAAATCAAACCGTTCGTACTCGATTTCACCGCCCACAACCATCGACCCCATATCATACATATAACCGGCATGAAGACTTAGGTCGTTTGTATCAATCGGATCGTCCTCAACGGAGGTTATTTCACCGACACCAAAACCGCCGCCGACATAGGCCCCTGTCCAATCGTTTGAAAAGACGACGGGGGCTGGCGCCACCATGACGGGAGCGGGCGTTGTCACCGGCTCTGAAATGCCGCCTGCGACGGCCATTGAAGCAGAACTGATCAGCAGCGTTGCTGCATAAGTGTAAGAACGAATCATTTTGTAGTCCTTTCTGTTGCGATGCGTCATCTTGCGCAAAACCCAGAGAGGCCCCGTTGACGAATATCAATTCTATCCTGACGCGGTCCTGCGGTCTGGCCTGCTGATCGTGCCCCCCGACACCGCAGCGCCCACACCCGTTGTCCCCTTGCACGATGTCGGCAAGCCGCGTGCGACCCGCACCGCAAGATACGCAAAAGCCTGCGCCTCAAGCATATCCCCGTCGAGACCGACGTCTTCGACCGCGACGACGTCCATGTCCAGCCCTGCGGACAACATGGCCATGAGCGTGGGGTTCTTGCGCCCGCCACCTGTCACGAGCAAACGCGCGGGCGGACGGGGGCAATGCTCCATCGCCTTGACGACACTCATCGCCGCAGCCGCTGTCAAGGTTGCTGCGGCATCTGCATCCGAAAGGGTCTCAACAGCCGCCGACAGGTCGGAAAAATCGTCGCGATCCAGAGACTTAGGCGGCATTCTATAGAAAAAGGCATGCTCGAGAAACGCCTCGATGATTTCGTCCTCGACGTTGCCCTCAGAGGCCAATGCACCGTTCTCATCGTAACGCACGCCGCGCCGCGCCAGCATGAGGTCATTGAGCGGCGCGTTCGCCGGGCCTGTGTCAAATGCCAGCAACGCGCCGTCGGCTTCCGGCTTGTCCTTGGTCGGATCAAGCCACGTCAGGTTGCCGACACCGCCCAAGTTCAGAAATGCGATAGGCGTATCAGCCTTCAGATATTTCGCCAAAGCAAAGTGATAGAACGGAGCCAACGGCGCGCCTTGCCCGCCAAGCTCTACATCGGCGGACCGGAAATCCCAAACGACGGTTTGGCCCAAGACATCGGCCAAAACCTGCCCGTCGCCACATTGATGCGTGCGACGGTTGGCAGGGTCGTGTGCCAGGGTTTGCCCGTGAAAGCCGACGACATCCACATCGCCAAATCCGCTTAGGACCTGTGCGTGCACGGTTTCGATCAACTCGGCCACATCCGCCAGCGCGTCGCTCGGCCACTGGCCCAAAGCGCCCGTTAAAACAGCCGCTTCCCGAGTGGAATAGGCCCGATATGCCGTCTCGCCAAAGCTCTTGATCGTGATCCCGTCCGTCACCACGACAGCCGCATCCACACCATCCAGAGACGTGCCGGACATCGCGCCAAGCGCCGTTACGAACCCAGTCTTTTTCATCGTGTGAACATCCACTTTCCCTTCGTCAAATCGACGTTTATAGGGTGACGGACACTTTGTGCAGGGAAAAAGCAATGACCTACCACCCCAAATCCGAATTTATGTCTGTGATGATGGCGCGCGGCTTCTTGGCCGATTGCACCGACTATCAAGGCTTGGACGACGCTTTGTCGAAGGGTGTGGTCCCTGCGTATATCGGGTTCGACGCAACAGCGACCTCGCTGCATGTGGGCTCGCTGATCCAGATCATGATGCTGCGCTGGCTGCAAAAGACGGGCCACAAGCCGATCACCCTCATGGGGGGCGGCACCACAAAGGTGGGCGATCCGTCGTTCCGCGCAGACGAGCGGCCTTTGCTGACCGAAGAGAAGATCAACGAGAATATCGCGGGCATCAAAAAGGTCTTTGCAGCCTACATGACCTATGACGACACGCCGAACGGCGCGCTCATGCTCAATAACGCGGAATGGCTCGACAATCTGAACTATTTGTCGTTCCTGCGCGATATCGGGCGGCATTTTTCGATCAACCGGATGCTGTCGTTTGAAAGCGTGAAATCACGGCTCGACCGCGAGCAGTCTTTGTCGTTCCTCGAATTCAACTACATGATTTTGCAGGCTTATGACTTCCTTGAGCTGAACCGTCGCTACGGTTGCCTTTTGCAGCTTGGCGGCTCGGATCAGTGGGGCAATATCGTCAACGGGATCGATCTGACCCGACGCGTGCTGGATCACGAAATCTACGGGATGACCTCGCCATTGCTCACGACGTCTGATGGCAAAAAGATGGGCAAATCCGCCGCTGGTGCCGTCTGGCTCGATGCTGATCTGGTCAGCCCCTACGAGTTCTGGCAATTCTGGCGCAACACGACGGATGCCGACACAGGCAAGTTCCTCAAGCTCTACACAGAGCTGCCTGTCGCGGAATGCGAGCGCCTTGGCGCGCTTGAAGGGTCCGACATCAATGCAGCCAAGATCATTCTGGCCAATGAAGTCACAACGATGCTGCACGGCGCAGCTGCCGCGGCCGCGGCTGAGGCAACCGCCCGTGAAGTGTTCGAGAAAGGCGGGATCGGAGACGATCTACCGACACTGTCGCTCACGACCGACGAGTTGGGAGACGGCATGTCGATCGTCCAGATTATCGTAAAGTCCGGTCTTGCGGGCAGCGGTAAAGAGGCCAAGCGCCTGATCTCGGAGAATGGCGCAAAGCTGAACGATTTGGCCCTGACCGACGCGGGCATGATGGTGACAGCCGCGATGTTGTCCGCGCCCATCAAGCTCAGCGCAGGCAAAAAGCGGCACGCCCTGGTCCAGTTAGACTAAAGCCATATCCACTCGAAAATCCAAAGCGCGCCCCCCACGGGGAGCGCGATCGCTGCGGAAATGAGGGCGGCCCCCAAGGCCGTGGGCTTTGGCGGAAGGGCAATAACGCCCGCGACGGCATGATTTGTTTTCTGTTTCATGGCATCTATTAACCAGCCTTTAGGTTTATAATTGTTTAACGGGGCTATGAAGACTGCCCTGCAACAAAGCCATCACTTTACGAACACCTTGCAAATCGCTGGTGTCAAATCATTTTATGACGAAATAACACAGGTGAATTTTGTCGAACGCGGGCCTGTAACCTACATCGCGCGCAGCACGGATATGGATCAATTGCCCGCTCTGAGGCGCATCAATCCGCGCAGTATCTGTGTGCTCAACCCCGATAGCCCCTCTCCAGACGCCCTGCGCCGTGCCGGATTTCGCCAACTGATGACCGCCGCAAGTGTCGCCGAAATCGACCTTACGCAGCCCGTGCAAACCCACCCGAAATGGCGTGCCGCGTTGCGGAAATCCCAGCCAGCGACCGTGCAACATCGCGCGTTCGATGCGACAAACGACGGCTGGCTTTTGAAAGCGGACCGCGTCCAGCAGCGGCAAAAGCGTTATCGCGCCATGCCTCATGCCATCGCGCAGCTTTGGCCAAAGCACGACACCCACTTGCTCACGGCCACACAGGATAATACGACCGTGGCCGCGATGCTGTTTTTGATCCACGGGTCTAGCGCCACCTATCACATCGGGTGGTCTGATAAAGCCGGCAGGCAGGCCTGCGCCCATCACCTGCTGCTAGCAACTGCGATCCGCCAATTGCGCACAAGGGGCGTTGAGCGGCTCGACCTTGGGTCTGTCGATACCGAAAACAGCGCAGGCCTCGCGCGGTTCAAGATCCGTGCAGGGGCGTCTGTGCGACCGCTTGGCGGGACATGGGCCGCGCTACCCTTGTTTGGGCAGTAGTCGGCACAGGCCCCGCGTGTTATCTCTTGCGCAACAAGAGGGACAGCCCATGACCTTCCTGCAAATTGCTTCGCTTCTGATTGTGCTGGCCGGAGCCTTTGGGGCGATCAACTACCTCTACCTGAAATTGTCCCCTGCGATCGGCATTTTGGTCGTCGCCCTTTTGGCCTCCATGTCATTGCTGGCGTTTGATCTTGTGATGCCAAGTTTTGGTGTCGCCGACAGTATTCGTGCGGCGGTCCTTGAGGCCGAGTTCTCGGATGCCTTGCTCGAAGGGATGCTGGGCCTGCTGCCTCTTGCTGGTGCGCTGCACGTCAAGATTGCCGATTTGCGGCGGGAATGGCTCGTCGTGGCGTTGATGGCGACGATCGGGATCGGGCTGTCAACGGCGATTGTCGGGGTCGGGTTCTCATGGCTGACGGGCATGCCGCTTTTGGTGGCGCTTGTCTTCGGGGCCTTGATCTCGTCGACCGAATCCGGTGGCCGTTCTGGGTGTCTTGCGCGAAGCGAACCTGCAAAAATCACTTGAAACCAAGATTGCGGGCGCAAGCCTTTTCAATGACGGGGTTGCGTAAGTCGTTTTCCTGACTCTCGTCGGGCTTGCCGTTCCGCATGGCGAAAGCCACGTGAGCGGCCTGTCAGGCGCGGTGGAGCTTTTTATGGCGATTTGCGCCGGGCTTCTGATCGGTGATGTGGGCACGAAATACGGCATGTCGGAGGAAACGCAGCGCTATGTCGACGGGTTCTGGCGGCTGATCGACGAGATCCTCAACGCCGTCCTGTTCCTCATGATCGGGGTCGAGGTATTCGCCGTTGCGTTCAATGCCGACACCCTCACGGCAGGGATCGCGACAATTGCCCTGTCTTTTGGTTGCGCGTCTGGCGGCTGTGCCTGTGCTCATGCTCAAGCCGTTCCGCAGCTTTAGCCGCGGCGTCATTCCGATCATGACATGGGGCGGCCTTACGGGGGGCATCTCGGTCGCATTAGCGCTGTCATTACCCGAGAGCGAATGGAAGCCGCTGATCCTGACGGCAACTTCGATCGTGGTGGTTTTCTCAATCATCGTGCAGGGCCTGACCGTGGCGCGGCTGGCGGAAAAGGTCGGGCGCGAGCCGGAATTTTACCCTAGCGCCACCGCCTTTGGTCTGGTCAACACCTTGATCGGCGCTTAAACGGAAGCAACTGGAACCAGACCAAGGGCGCGTGATGTCGGGATCAACCATCATCTCAAGGTGTGAGGATCATGGGCTGCGGCTCACCGATCAGCGGCGCACGATTGCCGCTGTTCTTGAGGCGGCGACAGATCATCCCGACGTCGAAGAGCTCTACAATCGTGCCTCTGCGGTCGATCCGAATATCTCATTGGCGACGGTCTACCGGACGGTCAAACTCTTCGAAGAATCCGGTATTCTGGAAAAGCATGAATTCGGCGACGGTCGCGCGCGCTACGAGACCTCCGACCGCGAACACCACGACCATCTGATCGACATGAACTCTGGCGAGGTGATCGAATTCATCGACTCGGACATCGAAGCCCTGCAAGACAAGATCGCAGAAAAGCTCGGCTATCGGCTCATGGGGCATCGCTTGGAACTTTACGGTGTGCCGTTGAAAGACAAAAAATGAGCGGCAAGCAGCGCCCGATCACAGGCAAGGCCCACCCGAATGGATAACATCCGCGGCGCTATTCTGATGGTCATCGCCATGTTCGGCTTCGCGGTTGAGGACAGCCTGATCAAACTCATGGCAACGGATGTCGCGTCGGGGCAAGTCCTGATCATGATCGGAATCGGTGGGGCAATGGTCTTTGCGCTGTCCGCCCTTGTGCGGGGTGAACAGCCGTTCGGATTTTGGATGCTGTCCGGGTTATCCGGAGTGCGGGCCTTTTGCGAAGGGTTTGCCGCGCTCGGTTTTGTCACGGCCCTCGCGCTCGTTCCGATTTCCTTGGTGACGACCATCATCCAAGCCAGCCCGCTGCTGGTGACATTGGGGGCGGCGCTTTTCTTCAAGGAAACCGTCGGCTGGCGCCGCTGGCTCGCGATTGCGGTCGGACTGCTCGGCGTGCTCATCGTGCTGCGGCCTTTCGGAACCGGCTTCCAACCCGCAGCACTATTCGCGGTCATGGGCGTTATCTTCATGTCCGCCCGTGACCTCGCGACCCGAAAAATAACAACGAATATCAGCACCTTACAACTCTCGGTGATCGGTTTCATGGCCACTATCCCCGCAGGAGCCCTCAGCCTCGTCATCTCGGGATCGGCCCCCGCTGTGCCCACAGGCCAGACGCTGCTCTATCTGATCGGCGCCATCTCGATCGGGGTTCCCGCGCTCTATTGCATCATTTCGGCCATGCGCATCGGGGATATCTCCTTTGTGTCGCCGTTCCGCTACAGCCGGATCATCTTTGGCCTGCTGGCCGGGCTTATCGTCTTTGGCGAGACCCTTGATTTCTACACAGTGCTGGGGGCTGCGATCATCGTAGGTTCCGGCAGCTACACCTTGCTGCGCGAAGCCCGTTTGCGCCGCACTTCCCAAACAGCTAAACCCGCTGTATAGACACCATCGTTACCGCTAACATTGCTTCAGGAGCCTCCCACATGAGCACCATCATCGACATCCATGCCCGCGAAATTCTTGACAGTCGCGGCAATCCGACCGTTGAAGTCGACGTAATCCTGGAGGACGGCACCATGGGCCGCGCCGCCGTGCCGTCTGGTGCCTCGACTGGTGCCCACGAAGCAGTCGAGCGTCGCGACGGCGACAAGTCCCGCTATCTGGGTAAGGGCGTTTTGGAGGCCGTTGAGGCCGTGAACGGTGAAATCGCGGAAACCATCGTGGGCTTTGACGCGCTTGAGCAGGTCGCAATAGACATGGCGATGATCGAACTGGACGGCACTGCAAACAAATCCCGTCTTGGTGCAAACGCCATTCTGGGCGTGTCCCTTGCTGTGGCCAAAGCTGCCGCCGAATATTCCGGCCAGCCGCTTTACCGCTACATTGGTGGCACCTCCGCCCGCGTTCTGCCCGTGCCAATGATGAACATCATCAACGGCGGCGAGCACGCCGACAACCCGATCGACATCCAAGAATTCATGATCATGCCGGTTGCTGCCGAGAACATCAAAGAAGCCATCCGCATGGGTGCCGAAGTGTTCCACACGCTGAAAAAAGAGCTCTCTACCGCGGGACATAACACAGGTATCGGCGATGAAGGCGGCTTTGCGCCCAACCTGAGCTCCACGCGGGATGCGCTTGATTTCATTATGAAATCCATCGAAAAAGCAGGCTACAAGCCTGGTGAGGATATCTACCTCGCACTCGATTGCGCCGCGACTGAATACTATAAGGGCGGCAAGTACGAGATGAAGGGCGAAGGCAAATCCCTGACATCCGCAGAGAACGCCGACTACCTCGCGCAACTGGCCGCCGACTATCCGATCATCTCGATTGAGGACGGTATGTCCGAGGACGATTGGGACGGCTGGAAGCTGCTCACAGACAAGATCGGCAACAA
Organism: Yoonia sp.; assembly: GCA_965658825.1. GTDB lineage: Bacteria > Pseudomonadota > Alphaproteobacteria > Rhodobacterales > Rhodobacteraceae > Yoonia. The sequence goes on along the minus strand of CBFHTU010000037.1, from coordinate 10,018 downwards.
GGTGCAACTGGTCGGCGACGATCTGTTTGTGACCAACCCTGCCCGCCTTGCCGACGGTATCGCAAAAGGCTCTGCCAATGCGATGCTGGTAAAGGTCAACCAGATCGGCACGCTGACAGAGACATTGCAAGCCGTCGACATGGCGCACCGCGCAAAGTTCAACAACGTGATGTCGCACCGCTCGGGCGAGACCGAAGACGCGACGATTGCCGACCTTGCTGTGGCCACCAACTGCGGCCAGATCAAAACCGGCTCGCTGTCGCGCTCGGACCGTTTGGCGAAATACAACCAATTGATCCGCATCGAAGAGATGCTGGGCGAAACCGCAATCTATGCGGGTCGTTCGATCCTGAAGTAAGGGGGATGGGTTAAAACCCATCCTACGCAGGTGCCCCATGACGGCAGACGAGATCATTGCGAAACTCAGCTTGGCCCCCCATCCCGAGGGGGGCTATTTCCGCCAGACGTGGGAGGCCAGCAACAACGGCCGCCCCGTAGGCACCTGCATCTACTTTCTGCTCAAGGACGGAGCGGCCAGCCATTGGCACCATGTGGATGCTGTTGAAATCTGGCACTATTACGCGGGTGCACCGCTCATCTTGTCACTCAGCGCCCATGACGACGGCCCCGCAACCGATCACATCCTTGGCCCCGATCTGGGCGCCGGCCAAGCCCCGCAAATCATCGTTCCCGAGCGCTATTGGCAAGCCGCGCGCACCACAGGCGAATGGACGCTTGTCGGATGCACCGTATCGCCGGGGTTTCAGTTTTCGGGGTTCACGCTTGCGCCCGCAGGGTTCGATATCCCGCGCAAGGGCTGATCCCAAAGCCGCCCAACCGCCAGACGCGGCGCTACGCCACCTGCAAGTTGCACCATGTGCCACGCAAGCACCTGATTGCTCGACAACACTGGCACGCCCAAATCCCGCTCAAGCGGCCCGATGACATCGAGTGTCCGCAGGTTGGTGCACGACAGGAAGATCGCCTCGACATCATGGGCCTGATGCATCGCGACCGCCGCATCGATCATCGACGCAGGCGCTATACGGACGACATTTTTCTCAAGCGGCTCATCAAAGCTCTCGAAAGCGCTGACCTCAATCCCCTGCGTCGCCAGAACCGCGATCAACCGCGCCGAGACCTCGGCCACATAGGGGCTGATTAGCCCGATCCGCCGGACCCCGAGCGTTTGGCAGGCCGCAATCAGTGCAGAAACGGGCTCTGTCACATGGGCGGTCATGGCCCCTGCCTTGACCAGTGACGCGATTTGCGCAGGCCCGATTTGCGCGGACCCCGAGGTGCAGCCATAGCCCACAACCGATAACGCCGCGCCTTCAGGGAACATCGCCGCAGCCCCCGTCAAAACCGTTGCCATCTCTTGCAAGCTTTCCGACGACACGGAGGTTGCCGAAGGCACCCGCGTGACCAATAACTCCAGCGTTTCTGGCAACATGCGGCGCATATCGGCCTCTATGGTCTCGTCAGATTGCAGGACGACTAGGCCTGCGCGCAGGGGTTCCGTGTTGACCAATTCGTAAGGCAAACCCATCAAATCACCCGCATTGATGTAGGCTGAAAGTCGGAAATGAACCGCGGCCCTGAGGCCCCGATCACGATATTCTCTTCGTGCACCATGATTTTTCCATCCCCCGTGTCGATCCCCGGCTCAAGCGTGAGGACCATTCCCGCCTCAAGCACCGTATGATCCTGCGCGATGATCGAGGGCCATTCGGTCAATTTCATCCCCAGCCCATGCCCCAAACGCCCCGCATCAGGGCCAGCGTTCACAATGTCATTCATCGCATGAAACAGATCCGCCATTGTCGCCCCGACCTGTGCGGCCTCAAAGCCCGCCTGCGTGGCCTCCATCAGCTTGGCATGGGCCGCAGCGACTGCCGCAGATGGGGCACCAAGGCTATAGTTGCGATCAAAATCGCAGAAATATCCGTCCCAAATCAGGCCCGTGTCGAGCATCAACACATCCCCTGCCACCAGCGGATCATCGGTGGCAGGCGAGATCACATCGCCGTACCCACCTTGCCCTGCGGCCCCCGCAACATAGGGGACGAAATCCGCCCCCTCGGCCAGACAAAGCCCCTGAAACCCGCGAAACACATCCGAAAGCGGGGTGCCGACATGGGCCACCTCGCCCACGCGCGCAAAGGCCCGATCCGCAATGCCGCAAGCCCGGGCAATCTTGGCGATTTCAGCATCCGATTTGACCATGCGCAGACTACGCACAAGCGCGCCATCGCTCACCAGCTTGCGCGGCAACAGCAGCTGTTCCAGCCTGCGCAATGCCGAGAGCGGCATGAGCACATGGGTTTCCATCTGGTCTGGCAGCCCGATACGGCCATCAGGCCCGCAGACTTCGGCCAGAGTTTCGCAGAGCAATCCGATCCCGTCATCCGCGTAATTGGGTGCCCGCCACGTGCGGATATCCGTCATCCATGTCTGCGCCATCAGATGCGCACCAATGGCCGGAATAACGGCAATCGGGTCGCCTTGGGCAGGCACGACCACAAACCAGACGCGGGTCGGGCTTTCCCAGAAACGGGTCAGAAAGCCGGTGAAATAGCGGATTTCAGGCTCTGTTGTCAGCAAAAGTGCCGAAAGCCCGTTGGCCGCCATCGCCGCCTGCGCGCGGGCAAGCCGCGCGGTGAACTCGGCCTGAGGAAATCCGCGCGCGGCCATTATCCGGCTTGCTCGCTGAGAATGACGAGGACGCGGGATGTGGCGTCCAACCCCAAAGCCGCCCGATGGTCGTGCGCCGCCAAAAGTCCCGCGACGCCCGCCGCGCCGGACGACGACGACGCCAACCCCACATCAGCACAGACCTTTTGGCCATAGGCACCCTCGTCTTCCGAGATGAGGGCAAAAATATCCGCGTCGCGGGCCAAGCCCTTGAGCGCAATCAAAGAGGGTTCTTTGCAGTCCAAGCGCCCCATATGCGACACCGGACCTTGGGTTTTCTGCGGGGCCTGTGCAGCGATTGAGGCGAACAATGCAGGTGCTGCGTCAGGTTCGACCACGATGATCTTGGGAACTGGCCCCCAGATCTTGCGCGCGTAGGCCGCAGATGCGGCGGCCAGCCCGCCAACACCTGCTTGCAGAAAGATATGCGAGGGGGGCGCATCCATCTGTTCGGCGACCTCTTGCATCAAGACCAGATAGCCTTCCATCAGGCGATGCGGGCGGTCCATATACCCTGCCCAGGAACTATCCGAGAGCAAGGTCCAGCCATTGTCTGCAGCCGCAGCCATCGCCCCGTCCATGCTTTGCTCATAAGTTGACCCAAAGCGCTCTACACGCGCACCAATAGCTTGCAAGCGTTGCGCAAAAGCCTCTGGCACGGTGGTCGCCAGATAGATCACGGCTTGTGCACCAAAGGCCGCAGCCCCTGCCGCCACAGACAATCCGTGATTACCCGCACTGGCCGTCACATAGGTTTGCCCCTTGGCGGTCCCGGATTGCGCATCACAGGCAATGACATAGGCCGCACCAAGCGCCTTGAAGCTGCCAAGCCCCATGCGGGTCCGTTCATCTTTGACATAGACCTGCCCAACGCCCGCCATTTGCGCCAGCGCAGGCGATGTCACCAGCGGCGTTTGCGCGGCCTCAGGACAGCGGCGCAACAAGCCCGCCGGACTTATGGCATCCACACTCGGGAAAGGCACATCATCCAGCCCACCCACAACTACCCGCCCGTCGGCGGTATATGCATTCAATATTTCCATGAGGGCAGGCTATCAGATGCAGCCCACATGAATAGCCCCCTTGCACCACTTCATCCGCCAAAACCGACCATGCGATTTTGTCATATCAAATGCCGCAAGATTAAAAGGTTTTCATGGTGTTTTCGCAAAAAACCCGGTATTTAAGGGAATTCGGGCAGGAGGCACCGCGCGCAAGAGCTAATGGGGTGAAGAGCACTATGACTGAACACACGACAGAGTTTGTCGCGGAATTCGACCTGACCGACGCCCTGCGCATGGCAACAGAGGCCAAAGATGCGGCCCGTCTGGAAGAGCTGTTTGCGCCACTGCCACTGTCGGTTGCACTGCGCGAGCTTCTGGCCTTTGACGCGGATGACCGCCGGATCATTCTGACCCTGATTTCGCCTGAACTTGCGGCATCCCTGATCGAGGAGGCCCCCCATGAAATGGGCGCGGACCTTATGGAGGCACTGGATGCGACCCGTGCCGTCGAGATCATGGACGAGATGGACTCGGACGTTCAGGCCGATCTGATCGGCGACATGGATGATGCCGAGGCCGAAGCGATCTTGTCGCACATGGACGCGGAAGATGCGGCCGACGTGCGCCGCTTGTCCGAATACGAGAATAACACCGCCGGTGGTCTGATGATGACCGAGGTGTTTACCTTTCGGAACACGCAGACCGTAGGTACGGTCCTCAAAGAACTGGCTGCCGAAGAAAACGACGTCGACCGCTACCGCGGACAACACCCCTACATTCTTGACGCTGACAACAAGCCCGTCGGCGTGGTATCCCTGCGCGGTTTGCTGTCGACACCGCGCACCAAACGGCTGACCAGTATCATGGTCGAACCGATGACCGTAACCGTGGCGACGCCGCTGTTTGATCTTGCGGATATCTTCGACAAATACCCGTTCCTTGGGGTGCCCGTGATTGAAGCTGACGGGACGCTCGTGGGTGTTGTCTCGCGCGCCTCTGTCAGCCAAGCGCTGCTCGAAGAGGCCGAAAGCGAAAACCGCAAACTGCAAGGTGTGGTTGGCGACGAGTTGCGCTCTATGCCCACATGGCTGCGCTCGCGGCGCAGGCTGGCGTGGCTTTCTGCCAATATCGTGCTCAATATCATCGCAGCCTCGGTCATTTCGGCTTATGAGGAAACGCTTGTGGCGGTCATCGCGATCGCTGTGTTCTTGCCGATGGTGTCGGATATGTCGGGCTGTTCCGGCAATCAGGCTGTTGGCGTGACGATGCGCGAATTAAGCCTCGGCCTCGTGCGGCCTGTCGATGCCTTTAAGGTCTGGATGAAAGAGGTCAGCGTCGGCATTATCAACGGTATAGCGCTTGGAATCCTCATCGGGGTCGTGGCTTGGATCTGGAAAGGCAACCCTGCGCTGGGGCTGGTGATCGGGCTGGCGCTCGCGCTCAATACGATCCTTGCGGTCTCGATCGGGGGGGTCGTGCCTTTGCTGCTCAAGCGTTTGGGCCAAGACCCCGCAGTGGCAAGCGGGCCATTGCTGACGACGGTCACAGATATGGCTGGATTCTTCTTCGTGCTCAGTTTAGCGACACTGTTGATGCCTTGGCTGGTGTGAAAATGGTCGATAAAATAGCAAAACCAAAACCTCCCCTCCTTGTGATCGGCTGGATGGAACATCTGGACCTGCCCGACCTTGGGCTGGTGCGGATCAAGGCCAAGATCGACACAGGCGCGCGGACCTCTGCACTGCATGCGACGCACATCACGCCATTCATGCAAAATGGCGAGGAATGGGTGCGCTTTGAGGTGCCCGTCGACGATGAAACCGCCCCGATCTTGGTGCAGGCACCCATCTTTGACCGGCGTGACATCAAAAACACCAGCGGCATCCCCGAGACGCGGATTATCATCCGGACCAAGCTGAAACTGACGGACCGGACATGGATGATCTCGGTTTCGCTCTCTGACCGCAGTAACATGCGGTTCCCGATGATCGTGGGGCGCACGGCGCTCAAGAAACACAATATCGCGGTGCATACACGCCGCGCCAATCTCACCGCCTGAACAGGCTCGACGCCCGTAACGGCAGAAAGGGTTTTCGTCATGAAAATCGCAATGATGGCACGCAATCCTAACCTCTATTCGCACCGGCGGCTGAAAGAGGCAGCAGAGGCGCGCGGGCATACGCTCGACATTATCAACACGCTGCGCTGCTATATGAACATCGCCTCGCGCCGCCCCGAGATGTATTACAACGGCGAAAAGCTTGAAGGCTATGACGCCGTGATCCCGCGCATCGGGGCCTCGATTACGTTTTACGGGCTGGCCGTGCTGCGGCAGTTTGAAATGATGGGCGTCTATCCCCTTAACGAGTCCGTGGCGATTGGCCGGAGCCGTGACAAATTGCGCTCCATGCAGCTTTTGGCGCGCGACGGCATCGGCCTGCCCGTCACAACCTTCGCCCACGACCCCAAGCAAACCGATGAGGTGCTCGAGCTTGCAGGTGGCGCACCGGTTGTGATCAAGCTGCTGGAAGGCACCCAAGGCATCGGCGTTGTTCTGGCCGACACCAAACGCTCTGCCGTCTCGGTGGTCGAGGCGTTTCGGGGCGCGGGCGTCAACATCCTGTTGCAGGAATTCATCAAAGAGGCGGGAGGCACCGATATCCGCGCCATCGTCGTCGGTGGCAAGGTGATCGCAGCCATGAAGCGCACAGGCGCGGAAGGCGACTTTCGCTCCAACCTGCACCGTGGCGGCTCTGCGCAACTGATCAAGCTTTCACCAGAAGAACGCTCGACCGCCATCCGCGCGGCCAAATCCATGGGGCTCAATGTCTGCGGCGTCGATATGCTGCGCGCCAACCATGGCCCCGTCGTGATGGAGGTCAACTCCTCCCCCGGCTTGGAAGGGGTCGAGAAGGCAACCGGATTGGATGTGGCCGGTAAGATCATAGAATACCTTGAGAAAAACGCGAAGCCCCACGCAACAAAGACCAAAGGCAAAGGCTGATGCCTGCGCGCGCGCCCTTTCAAATTGCGGGGAAATTGATCGCCGCAGGCACCCGTGAAACGATACATATGCCCGTCAGCGTGCTCTCTGATCATACGCCTGTGTCCATGTCGGTGCATGTGATCCACGGCAAGCAAGACGGCCCGACGCTCTTTGTCAGCGCGGGCATCCACGGCGACGAGGTTATCGGTGTCGAGATCGTGCGCAGGCTATTGCGCGCGCCCAACCTCAAATCGCTCAAGGGCACGCTGATCGTCATTCCGATCGTGAACGCCTTTGGCTTTATCAACCACTCGCGCTATCTGCCCGACAGGCGCGACCTGAACCGGATGTTCCCGGGCACATTGGAAGGCTCGCTGGCCTCACGCCTCGCTTATATGTTCCTCAACGAAATCGTCATGCGTTCTGATTTGGGGATCGACCTGCACTCTGCCGCGATCCACCGCACCAACCTGCCCCAAATTCGTATTTCCCCCGACAACCCGAACACCGCAAAACTCGCCGAAGTCTTTGGCGCCCCCGTAATCCTTCAATCGCCCCTGCGCGAAGGGTCGCTACGCGGGGCTGCCAAAAACATTGGCAAGGACATCCTGCTGTTTGAAGCGGGCGAAGGCTTGCGGTTTGACGAAATGTCCGTGCGCGCAGGCGTTGCGGGCATCTTGCGGATCATGCGGCACCTTGGGATGGTTTCGGCTAAGGGGGTCGCCAAATCCAAGAACAAGCCGCAGCTTTGCACTTCGTCTAAATGGCTGCGCGCGCCTGCGGGTGGCATCTTGCGCACATTCCGCGCTGACGGAGATGTTGTGGCTGCGGGCGACGTCATGGCGATTGTGTCCGACCCCTTCGGCGAGAACGAAAAAGAAGTCAAAGCCCCCTTCAACGGCATTGTCGTCGGGCGTGCCGTCATGCCTATCGTGAACGAGGGGGATGCGGTTTTCCACCTCGCGCGAGTCAAATCCATGTCGCAGGCCGAAGGGACAATGGAGGGGATCAACGAACAGCTTACGGATGATCCTCTCTTTGATGAGGATGAAATTATCTAATCTTTACAGACCCTTACGCAATCGCCTTAAACGCTGCGCAACCCAAGCAAGGCACGGGCCTGCGCAGGCGTTGCCACGGGGCGCTCGTATTTTGCGCAAAGCTCGGCTGTTCTGGTCACAAGCGCCGCGTTTGAGGGCGCGAGCGTGTGCTTGTCCCAGCGCACATTGTCCTCAAGCCCCGTGCGCGTATGACCGCCAGCGGCTATGGCCCACTCGCTCACTTCAAGCTGTCCCGCACCTACGCCCGCCGCACACCACAGCGCGTCTGGCGCCAGCCGCGCAACGGTTTTGACATAGAAATCAAAAGTATCGCGGTCGACGGGCATCGCATTTTTCACCCCCATCACGAATTGAATGTAAAGCTGACCCAAAATCCGCCCGTCACGGTTCATCTTCACCGCTTGATGGATATGCGACAGATCAAAAGCCTCAATCTCGGGCTTGACCTCATAGGTGCGCATCTCGGCAGCCAGCCAATCGACCAAATCTGGCGCGTTTTCATAGACCCGGGTCGGGAAGTTATTGGATCCCACCGCAAGCGACGCCATATCAGGGCGCAAAGGCAGCATGCCTCCGCGCGCAGCCCCTGCCCCAGAACGCCCCCCTGTGGAGAATTGGATAATCATTCCAGGGCAATGCTTTTGCACCCCCTCCATCAGCGCCGCGAATTTCGCAGGGTCGGACGACGGGGTTTGATCATCGTTGCGCACATGGGCGTGACAGATACTTGCCCCCGCCTCAAAGGCCGCATGGGTGGATTCGATCTGCTCGGCAATCGTGATTGGCACGGCAGGGTTATCTTCTTTGCGTGGCACAGAGCCAGTAATCGCGACGCAGATAATGCAAGGATTTGTCATGATGTCAGGGCCACTTCTATTGCACCGGAAAGCTTGCTGACAAGCTCGTCGATTTGCGTATCCGATATGATAAACGGCGGCGCAAGCAAAACGTGATCGCCATTTTGCCCGTCGATTGTTCCACTCATCGGATAGCAGATCAGACCCGCCTCAAAGGCCGCCGCCTTGATCTTGCCCGCGATTTTGCGCGAGGCGGCGAAAGGCGCTTTGGTCTCCCGGTTTTCAACCAGTTCAATGCCTTGGAACAGGCCCCGACCTCGGATATCGCCCACATTGGGATGCTGGCCAAATGCGGCCTGCAATGCGGCCATCAGCTTGTCACCTTGGGCATTGACCTGCGCAATCAGGTTGCGATCCAGCAGTGAGTTAACAACAGCGACGCCTGCGGCGGCAGCTGTGGGATGGCCAAGATAGGTGTGTCCATGTTGAAAAAATCCGCTGCCATTTTCAATCGCCGCATAGACTTTGGCGCTGCAAAGCATGGCACCGATCGGCTGATATCCGGCACCTAAGCCCTTGGCAATACAAAGAATATCCGGCGATACCCCTTCTTGATCACAGGCAAACAGACTGCCCGTGCGGCCCATCCCGCACATGACCTCGTCCAGAATGAGCAGAATGCCGTATTTGTCACAGATCTCGCGAATGCGCTTGAAATAGGTCGGCGGCGCGGTGAGCGCGCCTGCGGTCGCACCGACCACGGGTTCTGCGGCAAAGGCCATCACGGTCTCGGGGCCCACACGCAGCAATTCTTCCTCAAGCAGGTTCGCGGCGCGAATGCCGTAGTCATCAAGGCTCTCGCCGTCCTTGCGCAGGCGGTATTCATAGCAGGGATCAATATGGCTCATATCGATCAAAAGCGGGCCGAATTGGGCGCGCCGCCATGCGTTGCCCCCTGCCGAAAGGGCCCCCATCGTGTTGCCGTGATAGCTTTGCTTGCGGGCGATCACGCGCCCACGGTTCGGCTCGCCGATCTCGACAAAATACTGGCGAGCCAGCTTGAGCGCTGCCTCCATCGCCTCTGAGCCCCCAGACACAAGATAAACCCGATCAAGTCCCTCAGGCGCATGCGCAATCAGAAGATCGGCAAGCTTTTCCGCAGGCTCGGAGGTGAAAAAACCCGTATGCGCATAGGCCAGACTGTCCAGTTGGGCTTTCACCGCATCGATCACCGTTTGATCGCCATGACCAAGACAGGAAACCGCGGCGCCCCCAGAGGCATCAAGATACTCTTTGCCTGTCTCGTCATAAAGATAACATCCGGCCCCGCGCACGGCTGTGGGCGGCAGTTGCTTTGTGTGGCGGGGAAAAATATGAGACATGGTTTCTCCTTTAAGTCGTTCCCGGAATGAGGACGTGTCTTGCGCCTTCTTGGAAGTCGTTGAAGCTGTGTTTCCAGATGGCGTCTGGCCATCG
>CBFHTU010000036.1:0-25590 GCA_965658825.1 Yoonia sp. | reverse complement strand
GAGGCTTTGTCCGCGCCCAATCTGGACGGACAGACATGGACATCCCCCTAAGGGGGTGTCCGTTTGTCCAAGGGGTAGGCCAACCCTTTTGCGTGCTGCTGAGATTAATAGGTGCTTGGTTAATCCGTCAGCGCGTCCGTGATCCCGTCTCGACGCGTAAAATCAACAATGTTAGTCGTTTCCATGGTGGTGTATCTCCTTCGGTTGGGCTGCTGCCTTCCAACAACAAATCAACCAGATACGCCGCCAACCTTCAAACCGCCCAAACACCAGATTCAGTCATAGCTCGAAACACATGCATACCACAATTAGATCGTATCGTTGCCTTATGCCAAAAACCTTGCCCATTTCAAGAAACAGTGTTTTCTGATACTGGAGTATTTCCACGTTTTTATCCACAAAGCTGATCTGATTCGGTTAAGCACAAAGACAAAAAAACTGAGTGAGCCCGAGCGTGAAAATAACCTGCAATAACCATATTGGCTCCACTCCAGCGTCAAGTTTTGCGTGTCTTATCGTCTGCAGTACGCCGACAAATGGAATTCAGTTCGGGCCAATTTGATCAGAAATCGTTAAAGGGCTAAAATTGAGAAGGGACATAAAATGGGAACTTTAGAGGCATTCCTGATTTCGCTGAAGTTGATGGAATCTGATGGAAACTACCAGTCACTGAATACGCTCAACTACCTTGGCGCCTACCAGTTCGGTGAAGCCGCACTGACCGATTTGGGCTTTGTAAGGTTCGACGGCAACGCGCTGGACAACAATTATAGCGGCGGCTGGACTGGCAAATACGGCGTAGATTCTGCTGCCGCGTTTCTGCGTAATGAACAGGCACAGGACCACGCAGCCCATGAGTGGGTAGAACTGCTTTGGAGCTATGCCAAAATGCACGATCTTGATGGCTATGCGTGGCAAAAAGTCGGTCCTGTCGAGCTGACACCAGCGGGCATGGTCGCCGCAATGCATCTGCTGGGCCCTGGTGCGCTATCGGAGTTCATCGCAAGCAACGGCCAGGCAGATTTGCGCGACCCCTATGGTACGCCGATCACGCTTTACATCGAGACGCTGTCGAATTACGAAATCCCCTTTGCCCCGGGACGCCCACACGGCTGAGCCAGCGAAAAGACCCTTCGGCCACTCTGTAGAGGGTTCAGAAAAGCTTTGCTGCTCCTATACATTTTTTTTCGCAGGGCTCCAGAACGACAAGACATTTCCGGTCCGATCCAGCTTGTTCCAGTGCGCGACCGTTCCTGTCATCGCCTGAAGAAGAGCGCGGATAGTCGAGATATAAAGCAATTGGCGATACCCGAATCGCAGGAACGGGACCAAAAACAGCAACCACCAGTCAAACCGCTTTTCAAACCAGAAAGCGACAAGCGCGTTGATCACATCAAGCGCCGTCAAGGCAAAATAGGCAAGGATCAACGCAGGCGGGACAGATGCAATCAATGCCACATCATTGGCAGCAATTGCCCAGATGCCTTGCACCAGAAGTACGACCAGAAATAGGTCCACCAATGGAGCCAAAAGCGAGGACAAGACACCGAACCAGATCGCATCAACGATGGAAATATATCCAACGGTCCGGCCCTCTGCGATAGCACCACGGTGTTTCCACGATGTCTGCAGCATACCAAAGGTCCACCGCAACCGCTGGCGCATGAAATCACGGGCCGAGGCCGGTGCTTCGGTGACTGATCTCGCTTGCTCTTGAAAGACAACGCGGTAGCCTGCCCTATGCACGGCGACGGTCAGATCAGCGTCTTCCGTCACGGTATTTCCTGAAAACAGACCGGCTTTTCTGACAGTAGCGGTTCGCCATGCGCCCACAGCACCCGGTACCACCAAGATACCGTCAAATACCTCTTGCGCGCGGCGTATGATGCTTTGACTCACAATGTATTCCAGCGCCTGACAGCTGCCAAGCCAGCTATCGCGGTTGCCGACTTCGACAATCCCCGCAACTGCGCCGATACTTTCATCTTGAAATTGTTGCACAAGCCAGCCGATCGTTTCCGGCGTGAATACTGAATCCGCATCCGCGATCAGAAAGAAAGGCGTCTCCATCTCTTCGAGCGCGTAATTTGCGGCAGCCCATTTACCACCGTTCGCCTGCCGTAAGACCGTCACTTTCGGGTCGTTACCAAAACCACGGGTGACCACGTCAAATGTCGCATCTGTGGATCCGTCATCCACAACAATGACGCGCAAATCTGGATAAGCGGACCCAAGGATAGAGCGGATGCAGCTTTCGATGACTTTTTCTTCATTAAAAGCTGGTATCAAGACAGTGAGTGGTGGCGTCCAATCAGGATTGAATTCCCGCTTTGGACGACGCGCAATGGCAAGCATCAGATAGATCAAGGATCGTGCGGCGGAATAGATCAGAAACAAAACAAAAATGACGTTCAGTTCGTTCTGCATGAACTTGGCTACCGCAAAAACAATCTTCGCAGCAACTTGTGGTTGCCTGATTGCAACGGGCATTGCTTGATCCAGCGTCAATCCGGCCACCTCGCGTACCGAAAGAAATTGATAGCCTTTGTCGTGCAATCCGCCAAGAAGCGGCGGCAAGCCGGTTAGTACGCGATTCCAATCCTGAGGCCCCGCACGAATTGCAATGCGGTTATAGTTATTGGAACGACTGAACCAATGTGTAGGCACCTCTTCAGTCACGGTTTCCAACGCATTCGGCCCATAGGCGACGACAGGTATGACAGGCACATAGCCTGCCCGAATAAGCTGGTCCGCTTGGCGCACCTGACCGGACCAATCGCCGACTTCGCCCGCTTCTACGAGCCGCGGGCGCACACCGGTCCGGTCAGCAATCAGCAACTGACGGGCTCTTTCTGTAATCTCGTTCAAAAGCGATGCGGGGCGTTTTCTATGGGGCTCTTTCAGGCCCAGCGTATGTCCTGCGGCAACGATACGTTGCGCCATCTCTGCCTTGTCGATCAGCTCACGCTGTGACACCAGAAATGTCGCCTCGACTCCGCTTTCATCCAATATGCCGAACAATTCCGGCCAGATATCGACTGGTGGAAGATCACCAAAAGACATCACGATAGCCGCGTCCTGTTGCCCATGCCGCACGAGCCGCGCGGGCGCAGGAATTATTTGATATGTTTCTGACAGGATTTTCTTGCTATGGTCATCCATGATCAAAGAGCGCGAGCCTGACAGCAAAGGCTCAGCCGAGACAATGACGATCCCCTCACCTTCCATCTGGACGGCAGAGTCCAAATCGATCGGGGCCGACAAGATTTCCTCAATCGGTTTGATGTCTTTCAGAACATCCCAGATCGCGGGATCTTCGGCACCGATCGGCCAGACGGCGACAGCGGTTTCAGGCCCGATTCGTTCAAGCTGTTTGTGAACCGATAAAGCATCGACAGCCCATATCTCGTTGAGAACGCCAGAGGTATCGACATATCGGCTTTTTACAGCATTCGCCCAAGTAATATATGTGACCGCCGCACCTGCCGCAGATATCGTAGCCATCGCTTCGACAAATGGAAGGGTATCCACACCAGAGGCGCCGCTGCGCCAGATTTGACCACGTGTCCCAACCCCGAAGACCAGCTTGTCTGAATCAATCAGCCGTGACGCCCGATCAACCATATCGGAAAACCAGAGTTTCGAGGCGGGTGGCGTGGCCGGACTGTTCGATGTGCGAAAAACCAAAGCAACGCCATGATCCAGTGCATCGACCAGCGGGCGGTCATTCCAGAACAAGGCATCTGCGGATCCGATGACACAGCGCTTGCCTTCCGGGATCAATGTCCGCACTGCCGCTTCAATAAGAAGCGAGGAAATCTCTGGCCTTGCAGACATATCAAGGCAAAGCCCAGCCCTGGGACCTTCATTCAAAAGACCAAGCCTTAAAGCAAGACCGGATAATTTTGCTGGGTCCGAAAGGATTGCGGCAACGGTTTCATCACTCAAATGCTGCGAAAATTTCAGGATGGGGAGTGTTCTGGTGCCCAACCCGTGGATCGGAGCGGAAGAGAGCAGGCGCACGGATCCATCTGCGTCGCTGACAGAATATGCGTCTTCAAACAAAAGGTCGATTTGGCCACAGTGCCGCATGACAGCTGTGCGCGCAGCAGGGTCGGCGGCAGGCAGGAAGGCCATGATCTGGCGCCGAGAAATGGACCCGCCGGTGCTGCAATCTGGTTGATTGCCAGTATCATAGACCCATTCACGCGCAGACATCGGCTTCGGTGCCAGTGTTGTGCCAGAAGCAGTTATTGACAGATTGATAACATGCGGCGCACCCACCGGCTCCAGATTATCAACGGAATACACTGCGAATGAAAACTGGCCCAGAACTGCCAAGACGGCAGATATCGTAATGGATAAAAAGCCATGGACTATACGAAGACGTAGCCGCGTCGGCGCGGAAAACACAGCGCTTTGTGAGGTAAGATAACTCATTACATTTATTCCTATCCGTCAGGAATTGCCTGACACTTGATAAATATCAGTATGAGGGAAGCAGAAGTTGACCAAGATCAGGCAAGGTGAAGATACTGAGGTCATGCCGAACCAAGCCGAGAATTGGACAGGGAGACCGATTTAACGCTATGAAATTCTGAAAATCATCGCAAATTCTGTGCGAAAGCAGATCAAGCCAGCGCCATCTTGTTTCCAATTTTTACGAAGGATGCCAATCATGAGTACACAAAGCGCCCTTCCTTTGTCGCGTCGCTCTCTGCTTGCCTTGGCTGCCTATCTTCCGGTTGCATCCTCGCGTGCCCTTTTCGCACAGGGTAGTGAAGCAAGCCTGCTGACGCTGGTTTTCGAGGACCTGTCGGGGACTGTTTCTTATGATGTCATCCGCACGTTTCTTGAACGTGGCCTGCCAGTGGCGGCAATGCTGGAGACTGAGCCACACGCTGCAACTCCGCTGCCGCAGGAATTTGCCCAGTATGACGGGCTGTTCGAAATATTGGCCCCCGCACCTGACGTAGCAAACCTGTCGCGTTTCGCGCAGGCCCGTGGCGCTGCGGAACAACGCGCCAAAATGGACGCTTTGGTTCCTGCTGCCATCTCTTCTATCGGCTTGATCAATCGCACAGGCCAGTCGGGTCTCGACTTTGCGGCCTTCCGTTCAGCCGGGTTTCGGGTCTTTATGAATATTGATGGCACATACGGTGTTGAAGCAACGCCAATAGGGCGCGGACAGATCGATATTCGTGCTGGCCACGAAATAGATACATCTCCTACGGCACTGTCGCTTATGGATCAATGCACGACCCTCCTGGTCTCGGGCGGGGCGCATGTGGTGATCATTTCCTTGGCCCCACTCAAAGGCGCAGCAAGAATTGACTTTGCCACGCAGTTGTCAGCCCTCATTTCCGAGCTCGAGGCAAGAACCCGCGATGGCTTGCTTGTCATGATGCGGCCGATGGATCACCTGTTGTTGGCTGGCACCAATCTTGAACGCCCGACAGCTGTGCTTCTTGAGGTGACAGCGCAAACGCAAACGGCGGCGATCGCCATGCTTGAGCGAGCGGATGCAAGCAGCATTCCGATGACGGTTGCCGGCGATGCGGGTGTCCTGAATGGTCTTGGTCGGCCCGACGATTGTCAGGCGCTGTCTTCGCTTGACGCGGGCATGACCGCGGCGCTGGCTTTGACCGGTGATGTATTGGCCAGATGCGTCTTGATTGACCACGGATATGCAAACCAGCACCTTGGCGCGAGCGAGATTGTACTGCAAAGGGGCGTGGATTCGATCTCGCACAGTCGCATTTCGTCAGACGGGCGGTTGCACGCTGCTATTGCGCAATGGACCGCTCTATTGCCAGATACGCCGGTGCTTGCTGATCCCGTAGTCCTTATCGCACCGACTGATTACGCCACGGCCGAGCGACGCGAAACGATTGTGCGTATTCTTGAAGGAAAGGCGCAACGCGGCGAAAGCATGTTTTTGAAAGTTGCTGATTGGGCCGACTACCTGACTGCCCCTGATAGGCTGTATCAAAGGTTTCTCAGCGCGCGTCGCCGAAATTTAACCCATCCAAAACCTTCAGAAAAAGCACCCCTGTCGCAAGCCGAGCGTGAAGCCTTTATGGTTGATGCGCGAGCAGCATGGGCATTTATAGCCGATCACACCGTCGCTGAAACGGGTTTGTCACTGTCAACGGTCCAAGGGGGCATGGGCAGAGATTTACGTGATCAGTTCGTGAACACCGAAACCACCCTATGGGATCTGGGAAGCCAGATCCAAGGTATTCTGGCCGCATCCGACATCGGTCTTATCTCATTGCCAGAACGCAACGAACGGATTGCCAAGCTGGTTGCACATATTCCCGTCATCACAATGGATGGCGCGCGTTTGCCCCCTGCGATCTTTTCTGTCACCACGTTGCGGCCGATCCGCTGCAACTTTGACATCTGCGATCTGGGCCGATTTCTTTTGGCGCTGGACGATGCTGTCGAAAACGGTGCCCTCACACATGAAGCAGCAACAAAGCTGACTGTGGGTTGGGACATACAGAAAGCCGTCCGCAATGGCCGCCTTCACAGCTATCGTGCGGGCAAATGGGTGGACATTACTGTGTCACATTGCACCGACTACATCTTGCCCGCATTTATGCGCCGCGGATTTACAGTCGACAACATCTATCCGGCGATCAGAGAACCGCGCAACGTGGATGAAGAAATGGCCATCCTTGCTGTTGCCGCCTTTGTGGGCGCCATCGGCACAGAGCCGCCGCTGCTGGAACTTGTTGAAGGAAAGGGAACGCAGATCGCAACTCTGCTGTCCGACATGCTGTTTGATGCCCAACTTGCTTGGCATGAAACCGAAGGCAAGTTTCGCAGCCTGTCGGAAACGCCGATTAACCGCGCGCCATGGTTTCTTTATCAGGGATTATTTTTGGAACGGTCCGGTGCCGCGGCATGGGCCATCAACAGCATTGATCCTGCACCTCAATACACCACCAAAGCGTTCCGTACCGAAACCGAGGTCATCGTGTCGAAATCTGCCTACCTTTGGCATGCCGCGCGACCACATGCATATTCACGCGCACTTCTGGATCTGATCCGAGATAACTGTCGTGTAGACGGGGAAGGTTTTAGCGTCGGAATTTTTGCCACCACAGGTGAACCGATGCAAAGCTACTTTGACATCAACACTAATGGAATTATTCTCAGTGCACTACGGCGCATATTGACCTGATAGAAAATGGTAATACGCTCCACGTAATCGGTCGCACCGTCTTGACCATCAGTCCTGCTTCATCTCTGCAACATCTATGATCAACCAGCCGCTTACTAAGCCAACGAATTGAAGCCACCAAACCCGACCAGATCGCCGCATGACTGACAAACTTCAAACACCAGATTTGACAATAACTCTCTTGGCAGTACTGAGGGGCGCACTCACACGTCGACATGCCTGCACGCGCGTGAGTGGTCGAGGGTGAAATGTAAACGTTGCTGGTCCGGATGATGTTTTACTTAGATGTAGTTATGTGGCCAGTTTCTACAGAGATGGAGCAAACAGCTGGCAAGCGGGTCCTCTTGCCAAATTGGCCGGTGGGTAGGCGGAGAGCGCTTTTGGGTTCTAGTATTGGCCCCGCACTTAGGGGAGAGACGATCTTCTGCCCAACATTTTGAGTGTTAAGATTTGCTGATTTAGTGGGGGGCCGTAGGCAATCCGCGAGAAGACACACACATAACCGGCGGTCATTCAAAACTTCCGTCCGAGCCAAAGTTGCAAGTGAGGGTCGAATGTCACGATCAGCGCTTTTACATTTCTGGGAGAAGTTCGTAGCCGCTGTATGTCAAGCCTTTGGTAGCTGTGCGGAGGGAATTGTGGGTTTGCAATATTTCGAGTCATTGCCGATTCAGTTGAAAGATGACGGAGCCGTCAGTGCAACAAGCTTAGTAAATTTCAAAAGTGTAACGTTAGGTGTAACGTCAAATGTTTGAGATAAATATTAACATTTTAAATCAGCGCCTTACGTCTGATTGCTGGTGCCCAGGAGAGGCAATCTACTCTTCTATATTATCATGCAAAAATAGAGGCTTACGAGAAGTCCCGTCAATCAGAATGGTCCCAAAAGCGGTCCCGAAACTGGTCCCACAAAACGCCAAACCCCAAGTTTTACTTGGTTTTCTTCAACTTATCGGGGGTTTGCTGGTGCCCAGGAGAGGACTCGAACCTCCACATCGTTGCCAATACTAGCACCTGAAGCTAGCGCGTCTACCATTCCGCCACCTGGGCAGGTGCGTCGTGATGGCGATTTAGGGGGAACGCGGGCCGCTGTCAATGTCAATCGCGCGTAAGTTTGTGCGAATATGCGTCTGCGATAGACTGGAACTTAAGGATGTTGCGTCTTGTCTGATGGGAGCAGGACGCGTAAACCCTGTTTCATTGAATATAAAGAGGCTGCATCATGTCTAAGCTTGTCACGATTTTTGGCGGTTCCGGTTTTGTCGGACGCTACATTGCGCGCCGTTTGGCCAAAGAAGGCTGGCGCATTCGCGTCGCCGTCCGCAATCCGAATGAAGCCATGTTCGTGCGCCCCTATGGTGCGGTCGGTCAGGTCGAGCCTGTTTTCTGCAATATCCGTGATGATGCCTCTGTCGCTGCTGTGCTTGAGGGCGCGGATGCCGTCGTCAACTGCGTCGGGGTTTTGGCCGAAGCTGGCAAGAATACATTTGCGGCTGTGCAGGCTGGCGGGGCCGAGCGGATCGCGCGCTTGGCGGCCGCTGCCGGTGTTGCGCGCATGGTGCATATCTCCGCGATTGGTGCCGATGCAGAGGCCCAGAGCGATTACGCCAAGACCAAAGCCCAAGGCGAAGCAGGCGTTCTGGCGCATATGCCCAGCGCGATGATCCTGCGTCCCTCGGTGATTTTCGGCTCCGAGGACGAGTTTTTCAACCGCTTTGCGAGCATGGCGTGCATGGGACCAGTCTTGCCGATTGTCGGTGCGGATACGACGTTCCAACCTGTCTATGTTGACGATGTCGCCGCCGCTGCGGTGATGGGGGTCGCGGGCGATGCTGCGGGAATTTACGAGCTTGGCGGACCTGACCGGCAAACCATGCGCGAGTTGATGCACACAATGCTCGGCGTCGTGCACCGCCGCCGCTTGGTTGTGAACATTCCTTTCGGTGTCGCAAATCTTGTGGCGGTCGGGTTTAAAGTCGGGCAGGTCTGTTCGCTCGGAATCATCAAAGCGCCGATCACGAAAGACCAGATCGCAAACTTGCGGGTTGATAATGTGGTCTCTGACACGGCGCAGGGCTTTGATGCGCTTGGTATTCGGCCTGCTGCGATGGGTGCGATTTTACCAGATTATTTGTGGCGCTTCCGTCCATCTGGTCAGTACGACGCAATTAAAGACTCCGCTAAGAATTTGCGGAACACTTAAATGGATACCTCAACGACGCTGGTCGCGGCTTTTCTAGGTCTTCTGGAAGGGCTGACGGAGTTCATCCCCGTTTCTTCGACCGGGCATATCCTGCTGGCGGGCCATTTTATTGGCTTCAATAGTGCGGGCAAGACGTTCGAGGTGGTGATCCAGCTTGGCGCGGTTCTTGCTATTTTGACGATTTATGCAGGGCGCCTGTGGCCGTTGTTTCGCGATGCGCCGCATGATCCCAATGCGCGTCGTACGATCTTTTCTGTGCTGATCGCGTTTTTGCCTGCTGTTTTCATCGGGGTGTTGGCGCATGATTTTATCAAGACGGTACTGTTTGAAACGCCGCGCTTGATTGCCGTGATGCTTGTGCTGGGCGGGATTGTTCTGGTCTTTGTGGATCGGCTTGCGCCGCCGCCGCGCCACGAAGATGCGATGAAGTTCCCAATGCCGATGGCGCTGGCGATCGGCTTTATCCAATGCCTTGCAATGATCCCCGGTGTGTCGCGGTCCGGTGCGACGATTGTGGGCGCTTTGATGCTGGGGTCCAGCAAGCGGGCCGCAGCCGAATTTTCGTTCTTTTTGTCGATGCCGACGATGGCCGGTGCATTCGCCTATGATCTTTACAAGAACCGTGATGTTCTGGATGCCAGCGCAATCAATGAGATCGCAGTCGGTTTCGTCTTCGCGTTCATTGCGGCGGTTTTGGTCGTCAAATGGCTGTTGGGTTATGTGAGCAAGAACGGTTACGCGCTGTTTGGCTGGTGGCGAATCATTGTGGGCTCGGCGGCCTTTGTGGCGCTTTCTCTCGGTTTTTGATCAATTAGGTAACTTATGCTGACCTATTTGGAGTGGAATTTCGCAAAATAGGTCAGTCCCGCTGACGAAAACTGACATTTAGGTCAGTAGTGCTGACTTTTCATTTCCTGCGACGCGTTCTAAAACACCGTCAAGTGTTTCAGAAAAGGACTGCGCGATGGCTGGCCAGAAAATGTTAAAGTTTGTGACTGTAGAGCGTGACATGCCCGAAAAGCGTGTTCCGAACCTGCGCAATAAAGACTTTGATGAGATTTACGCGCAGTATGCGACCGACAAGGCCGCCGAGCAGGCAAGCCGTTGCAGCCAGTGTGGCGTGCCTTATTGCCAGTCGCACTGCCCGCTGCAAAACAACATTCCTGACTGGCTCCGTTTGACGGCCGAAGGGCGTCTCGAAGAAGCCTATGAGATTTCGCAGGCGACCAATACGTTCCCGGAAATTTGCGGACGCATTTGCCCGCAGGACCGCCTGTGCGAAGGCAACTGCGTGATCGAACAATCGGGCCACGGCACGGTCACGATCGGGGCTGTTGAAAAATACATCACCGATACCGCTTTTGCAGAAGGTTGGGTCAAGCCGATCCGCCCGCATGCAGAGCGCGCCGAAAGCGTTGGGATCATTGGCGCCGGCCCGGGTGGCCTTGCTGCGGCGGACATGCTGCGCCGTCAGGGCGTTCAGGTCACCGTCTATGACCGTTATGATCGCGGGGGCGGCTTGCTGACCTATGGTATCCCGGGCTTTAAGCTGGAAAAAGATATCGTCATGCAGCGCATGGCGCAGCTTGAAGACGGCGGCGTCGAGTTTGTCCTGAATTGCAATGTCGGCGAAGACCTTACGTTTGATGCCATTCGTGGCACGCATGACGCCGTGCTGATCGCGACAGGCGTTTATAAAACGCGGGATCTGGAGCTTGAGGGCAACGAGGCTGACGGGATCGTCCGCGCCATCGACTATCTGACAGCGAGCAACCGTAAATCCTTTGGTGATCTGGTCGAGGAATACGAGAGCGGCGAGTTGAATGCGGCTGGCAAGCGTGTCGTAGTGATCGGCGGCGGTGATACAGCGATGGACTGTGTCCGCACCGCGGTCCGTCAGGGTGCTGAAAGCGTGAAGTGTCTGTATCGTCGCGACCGCACCAACATGCCGGGTTCGCAGCGCGAAGTGCAAAACGCCGAAGAAGAGGGCGTCGAATTCGTCTGGCTGTCTGCTCCTGCCGGTTTTGAGGGTGATGTAGTGACGGGCGTGAACGTGCAAAAGATGCGCCTCGGCGCGCCTGATGTCACGGGTCGCCAAATGCCGGAACTCATTGTCGGTGCGGATTATGTCGAGCCTGCGGATCTTGTGATCAAGGCTCTTGGTTTCGAGCCGGAAGACCTGCCAGCCCTTTGGGGTGTGGGGGGCTTGGAAGTAACCCGTTGGGGCACCATCAAGGCAGAGTTTACGACGGGACAAACCAGTCTTGAGGGCGTTTTTGCCGCTGGCGACATTGTGCGAGGCGCCTCTCTGGTGGTTTGGGCGATCAAGGATGGCCGTGACGCTGCCGAGGCGATTATGACTTACCTCAATCAGGTCGAAGCAGTCGCAGCCGAATAATCCGCAGCTGAGCACGGGCCTTGCGCCGCAAATTGTCAGCGCCGCTGACTTGGAGAGTGAAGAATGTATAAACATCTGATCGCTGCCTTTTTCGGCCTCCTCCCGCTCGCGGCGCCAGCGCAGTCTTTCTCCGTGCCTGAAGGATGCGAAGGCGTCCTGACCGTCCAGCAACGCGGGTGCCTGTTGGTGAACGTCTGGCAATGCGCGGCCGATGCCAAAGGCGACAAGTGGATCGCTTTGATCACGGAAAACGGGCCCTATTCGGTGCAACACGTCGATCGCGAATTTCAATGGCTGGAATCGTTCAAGGGGACAGGCAACGAGACCCTCATTATGCCCGCCCCTGATCCGTCGTCGATGACCGAACTGCTTGAAAACGGGATCGATACATTTGAATTTGTCATTCAGAAAGAGGGTCGGGCCGAGCGCAATGTCGGATATGACGCCTTAACAGGTGCCGAGGTTGTGATTGATGCCGAGCCGTTGTTGCAGACCGAGTTCGAAGGCCGCACCTTGGCTGAGGATGGGACTGAAATCGACAGTGGCATCGGCAACCAATTTGTGAGCGTCAAGCATCGGATGTTCTTTTTCGGCTTAAGTCCGGCAGGCGACGATCCCGACCAGATGGTTGATTTGTCTCCTGTTGAATTCATCTATCCGGGTGAAGCCGGTTTCTTTGCCGCAAAGCCAAAGTTTGAATGTGGCGTGATTGAATCGAGCCTTGAGGGATGAAGAGCATCGCAATCATAGCGTTACTCGCCCCAGTCGGCGCAATGGCGCAGGCCCCGTTTAGCTTGCCTGCGGGCTGCACCGCCTTTCTCACCGTGCAAGAGGCGAGTTGCACTGTCGATCATCATTTCCTGTGCGAGGGCGATCCTGAAGGCACGCGGCGGCGTGTCTCTCTCGACGAGGATCGCATGACATATATGGGACAGATCGACGCCGAGACCCAATGGATCGAGAGTTATCATCCGTTGAGCGGGCATACGGAGAGATTAGAGTCTCATCCGGCCGAACCTGCGTCTTTTTCTGATCTCATCACTAATAAGATCGACGTCTACGATTTTCGTACGAGCTCCTCTGAGGTTGGGACGACCCGCTATGTCGGCAAGGATATCTTGACGGGCCGTGTTGTGACGATTGACGACGTCCCGCTTGAGGAAACCAGGTTCGAGATCACGGCGTTGGCCCCCGACGGCACACTGCTTTGGCGTTCCGAGGGGCACGAATTTATTAACCGCGATTGGCGCCTGTTTCTGTCGGGAACAGCCATGATCACGAATACGACCGAAACTTTCGAGACTGACAACACACCAAAGGAGTTTATCTTTCCTGGTGAGGCTGGCTTTCTTTCTTCCAAACCCAAGTATGGCTGCGGTGTCGTGATGTCCGCTGTCCCCGAATTGCAGGAGTTTTCCAATGACAACATTTGATCAGAATTGGGTTGAGGCCGAAGAGGCAAAGCGCAAGTGGATGGCCGAAAACGGCCTCTATGCGGCTGAGGATGAGCATAGCTCTTGCGGCGTCGGCCTTGTGGTGTCCATCGAAGGGAAAGCCTCCCGTTCGGTCGTGGAAAAGGGCATTAACGCGCTGAAGGCCGTTTGGCACCGCGGTGCGGTCGATGCGGACGGCAAGACCGGCGATGGTGCTGGTATCCACGTACAAATCCCTGCCCCGTTCTTTTACGATCAGGTGCGCCGCACAGGTCACGAGCCCGCGATGGACAAGCTGATTGCGGTTGGTCAGGTGTTCCTGCCGCGCACCGATTTTGGCGCGCAAGAGCGTTGCCGGACGATTGTCGAGACCGAAGTTCTCCGTATGGGTCACTACATTTACGGATGGCGCCATGTGCCTGTGAACAACGCCGTTCTGGGTGACAAGGCAAACGCGACACGCCCCGAAATCGAACAGATCTTGATCCGCAACGAGAAGGGCATTGATGACGAGAAGTTCGAGCGCGAGCTTTATATCATTCGCCGTCGCATCGAAAAAGCAACCGCGATGGTCAACGGATTCTATATCTGTTCACTGTCTTGTCGCTCGATCATTTATAAGGGGATGATGTTGGCCGAGCAGGTGGCGGTGTTTTATCCTGACCTGATGGACGAGCGGTTTGAGAGCGCCTTTGCGATCTACCACCAGCGCTATTCCACCAACACCTTCCCGCAGTGGCATTTGGCGCAGCCATTCCGCATGTTGGCCCACAACGGCGAGATCAACACGCTGAAGGGCAACGTCAACTGGATGCGCTCTCACGAGATCCGCATGGCCTCGTCTGCCTTTGGGGATCGTGCTGAAGATATCAAGCCGATCATTCCTGCGAATGCCTCGGATTCTTCTGCGTTAGACTCTGTTTTTGAAGTTCTCGTCCGCGCTGGACGCAATGCGCCAATGGCGAAAACGATGCTGGTGCCAGAGGCGTGGTCGCAGCAAGCGGTTGAGATGAAGCAATCCTGGCAGGACATGTACGGTTATTGCAACGCCGTGATGGAGCCATGGGATGGCCCTGCGGCACTTGCGATGACAGATGGCCGCTGGGTTTGCGGCGGTTTGGACCGGAACGGTCTGCGCCCGCTGCGTTATGTTGTGACAGGCGACGGCCTTTTGGTGGCTGGGTCCGAGGTCGGCATGGTGCCTGTGGACGAGGCGACTGTCGTTGAAAAGGGCGCGCTTGGGCCGGGGCAGATGATTGCCGTGGATATGCAAGAAGGTCGCCTTTATCGCGATGAAGAGCTGAAAGACAAGCTTGCCGCAGCTCAGCCATTTGGCGCGTGGGTCGAGAAGGTTGTCGATCTCAACGACATGATGCGCGACGTTGATGAAAAGGCCGTGTTTAGCGGTGCAGAACTGCGCAAGCGTCAGGTAGCGGCTGGCTATTCGATTGAAGAGCTGGAGCAGGTGCTGGCGCCGATGGCCGAAGACGGCAAAGAGATGATCGCCTCCATGGGTGATGATACGCCGAGCGCCGTTTTGTCCAAGCAATACCGCCCGCTGTCGCATTTCTTCCGCCAGAATTTTTCTCAGGTCACGAACCCGCCAATCGACAGTCTGCGCGAAAGTCGCGTGATGTCGCTTAAGACCCGCTTCGGGAACCTCAAGAACGTGCTTGATGAGGATGGCTCGCAGACCGAAATTCTGGTGCTGGAAAGCCCATTTGTGGCCAACGCCGAATTTGACGAGATGATGACCCATTTCGGCGAAACAGCGACTGTTATCGACTGCACCTTTGCCAAGGGCGCGGATTCACTGCGTAAGGGGCTGGAGCGTATTCGCGCCGAGGCTGCGGACGCTGTGTCTTCGGGTGCCGGCCATATCGTTTTGACCGATCAGCATCAATCCGAAGACCGGATTGGCATGCCGATGATTTTGGCCACGAGTGCTGTGCATTCGGGTCTGACAGCAAAGGGCCTGCGCACTTTCTGTTCGCTGAACGTCCGGTCCGCCGAATGTGTTGATCCGCATTATTTTGCCGTGCTGATCGGTTGTGGTGCAACCACGGTCAACGCCTATCTGGCACAGGATAGCATCGCAAACCGTGTCGAGCGTGGATTGATCGAGAGCACGCTTTTGGAGGCGGTGCACCGTTACCGCGATGCGGTGAATGCGGGTCTGTTAAAGATCATGTCGAAGATGGGGATTTCGGTTCTGTCGTCTTATCGCGGTGGTCTGAACTTTGAGGCTGTTGGCCTGTCGCGCGCGATGGTCGCCGAGTATTTCCCGGGTATGCAGAGCCGTATTTCCGGGATTGGGACGACAGGTATTCAGGCGAAGACCGAGGAAGTACATGCCCGCGGTTGGCAGGGACAGACCGACGTCTTGCCTGTCGGCGGTTTCTATAAGTCTCGCCGTTCGGGGGAGAAGCACGCTTGGGAAGCGCAGACGATGCACATGTTGCAGGCCGCCTGCACCAATGCGTCTTATGGGATGTGGAAGCAGTATTCCAAATCCATGCAGGCAAACCCGCCGATCCACTTGCGCGATTTGCTGGCAATCAAGCCGCTCGGCACAGCCGTTCCGATTGAAGAAGTAGAGTCTATTACGGCCATTCGTAAGCGTTTTGTCACGCCGGGCATGTCGCTTGGTGCGCTTTCACCAGAGGCCCATAAGACACTGAACGTCGCGATGAACCGTATTGGCGCGAAGTCTGACAGTGGTGAGGGCGGTGAAGATCCAGCGCACTTCAACCCGGAGCCGAACGGCGACAATCCGTCTGCGAAGATCAAGCAGGTTGCCTCTGGTCGCTTTGGTGTCACTGCCGAGTATCTGAACGCTTGTGAAGAGTTGGAAATCAAGGTTGCCCAAGGCGCGAAGCCGGGTGAGGGCGGTCAACTTCCGGGGATGAAGGTCACGGATTTGATTGCGCGCCTGCGTCACTCGACCAAGGGCGTGACCCTGATTTCGCCGCCGCCGCACCACGATATCTATTCAATCGAGGATTTGGCGCAGCTGATCTATGACCTCAAGCAGATCAACCCGCGCTGTAAAGTGACAGTGAAACTGGTGGCCTCCAGCGGTGTTGGCACGATTGCCGCAGGTGTGGCAAAGGCCAAGGCCGACGTGATCCTGATTTCGGGTCACAATGGCGGCACGGGGGCCTCTCCAGGCACGTCGATCAAATATGCGGGTCTGCCGTGGGAGATGGGTCTGACCGAAGCACACCAAGTCCTTGCGATGAACAACCTGCGCGACCGTATTACCCTGCGTACCGACGGTGGTCTGCGCACAGGGCGTGACATCGTCATGGCCGCGATGCTGGGTGCCGAGGAATATGGGATCGGCACGGCGGCATTGATCGCGATGGGCTGTATCATGGTGCGTCAGTGCCAGTCGAACACCTGCCCTGTCGGTGTGTGTACGCAAGACGAGGCGCTGCGTAAGAAGTTCACAGGAAATGCTGATAAGGTAGTGAACCTGATCACCTTCTATGCGACCGAAGTCCGTGAAATTCTGGCGTCGATTGGTGCGCGGTCTTTGGATGATGTGATTGGCCGTGCCGATCTGCTGACACAGGTAAGCCGTGGTTCTGCCCATCTTGATGATCTTGACCTGAACCCGCTTCTGATCACGGTCGATGGGTCGAAATCTATTGTCTATAACAGGGACAAACCACGTAACCCTGTCGATGATACGCTTGACGCACAGATCGTTCAGGACGCTGCGCGCTTCCTGAATGACGGTGAGAAGATGCAGCTTGATTATGCGGTGCAGAATACGCTGCGCACAATCGGTACGCGGACATCGAGCCACATTGTGCAGAAGTTTGGCATGCGTAACTCTTTGCAGCATGATCACCTGACGGTGAAATTGCGTGGCTCTGCCGGTCAGTCGCTGGGTGCCTTTGCCGCACCCGGTCTGAAGCTCGAAGTGTCGGGCGATGCCAACGACTATGTCGGCAAGGGCCTTTCTGGTGGTTTGATTGTTGTGCGTCCGCCGATGAGTTCGCCTCTGGTGGCGGCTGAGAATACGATTATCGGCAACACTGTGCTTTACGGCGCAACGGCTGGTTATCTGTTTGCGGCAGGTCGTGCAGGCGAACGTTTCGCCGTGCGGAACTCTGGGGCGTCGGTGGTCATCGAGGGATGTGGCACGAACGGTTGTGAATATATGACTGGGGGTGTGGCCGTGATCCTAGGGTCGATTGGCGCGAACTTTGGTGCCGGTATGACGGGCGGTATGGCCTATCTTTACGATCCAAAGGGAGTGACGAAGGACTTGATTAACATGGAAACTCTGGTCACTTGCCCTGTCACCGTCGCGCATTGGGAAGAGCAGTTGTTGGCGCTGGTCAAGCGTCATCATGCGGAATCCGGCAGTGTGAAAGCGGCGGCTATTTTGCAGGATTGGGACACCGAGAAGGCCAACTTTGTGCAGGTTTGCCCAAAGGAAATGTTGGTCCACCTCAAGCATCCGCTTACTTTGGAACAGGCAGCAATTCCCGCGGAATAGCACGCTCTACCCACGTAAAAAAAGAAACAACCAAGGCGAGGGGGTCTTGGTTGTTTCTTTTTTGTGCGCAATTTGCTCAAATTTAAGTCAAGATGATCTCTTACCCTGAGGTCAACGATTTTTGACGAAAGGGCGCAGAGGCCGTGCCGACGAGCTATGTCGATCAGTTCTATGTGATGGACCCCGCGAACCCACTTCCTGTGGGGACGACGATGCCGCCTGTTAGTTACACGCTTATTGATCAAAAAAGTGATGGGGACATTGATCGTTTCAATGGTGATACAATTAACGGCATCGATATCACCAAATCTTGGCCTGAAGATACTATCACGGTAACGCTGCTCGATGGCAGTACCGTGACTTATGTCGGGACGACCTTCTATCTGGCGGATGGTAGTCGCGTGTTCACGCCGACCGACGGGCAGGTTTTCAAAATAGCCGCTTTTAACAGTTCAACCTATGTGAATACACAAGGACCACTCTTGGTCGACGACTTGGGTCCACCGTGTTTTGTCGCGGGCACGCTTATCGATACGCCCGATGGCCCCCGCGCGGTCGAAGATCTGGACGTCGGCGATCTGCTAATCACGCGCGATAGTGGGCCACAGAAGGTGCTTTGGACTGGGTGTCGCGTTGTTGCGGGGCAAGGTGACCTTGCGCCGATACGCTTTGCGCCAAATGCTTTGGGAAATGAGCTTGAATTACTGGTGTCTCCGCAACATCGCATGTTGATAACCGGGTGGCGGGCCGAGCTCTTGTTTGGTGAGGATGAAGTCTTGGTGGCGGCCAAACACCTCGTGAATGGCGATATGATCCATGTGATGTCAACGCGCGAGGTCAGCTATCATCACCTTCTTTTTGATCAACATGAAATTGTCTTTAGCAACGGCATTCCTCGTGAGAGTTTCCATCCGGGGGAGACTATTCTTGACGGTGACGCTGAGTTGCGCGCCGAGTTAAGCGTCCTGTTTCCGGAGCTATCGGACATGGGCAGTGGTTGGGATCGTCAGTGTGCCCGCCATGTCATAAAGGCAAAAGAGGCGCGTGTCCTATGCGGGATGTAGGCTTGACCCTGCGAGCGTCACTGTGACTTATGGGGGCATGGTAAAGACAGTGAAACCAAAAGCAAAACCAGCGAAGAAAGCTGCGGCGTCAGCACGCCCGCGTCCGGTGCGGTTCTTGCTCAAATGGGTAATTCGCGGCACTGTTCTTGTTGTTTCGCTTGCCAGTTTTCTGACCGTCGTTTTTGCGGTTTTTAACCCACCGACGACCCCCTACATGTTCGCCGAAAGTCGGCGCCTTGGCGGCGTCTCTCAGGAGTGGGTGCCTTTGGAGCAGATTGCACCGGTGATGGCACGCTCTGTCGTTGCCGCCGAGGATGCGAACTTTTGTTTGCATTGGGGCCTTGACGTTAAGGCGATCGAGGCTGCGTTGGATGCGGGCGGCAATCGCGGCGCCTCAACAATCAGTCAGCAAGTCATCAAAAATGCCTTTCTGTGGCAGGGCCGTAGTTGGGTGCGCAAAACAACAGAGGCCATATGGACGCCGCTGTCCGAAATCATATGGTCGAAACGCCGTATTCTTGAGATCTACCTGAATGTCGTCGAATTCGACACTGGTGTTTTCGGCGTTCAAGCCGCCTCGCAACACTATTTCGGGGTCGACGCTGCCGATCTGACGGCAGTGCAGGCCGCGCGACTAGCCTCTGTCTTGCCGAATCCGAAAGAACGGGATGCGGGCAACCTCACGTCACGCCAACGCAAGAGATCTGCTGCCATCTTGGATGGGGCGGCGACGATTGCCGCCGACGGTCGTGCTGCATGCTTTGAAGACTGATCACCCATTGAATCGCGCGCCCGCTTGCGGCATTGATAGGGGGTCACCTTTTATAAAAGCGTTGCCCTCATGAACCGCCTCTATCATTTCCCGCTTTCACCCTTTTCGCGCAAAGTCCGTTTGTCGCTGGCCGAAAAGCGTATCGAAGTTGAACTGGTCGAAGAGCGGTATTGGGAGCAGGATCCTGATTTCTTGCGGCGCAATCCGGCGGGCAAAGTGCCTGTCTTGAAGATGGGCAATCGCACATTTGCAGATAGCACCGCGATTTGTGAATATCTGGAGGAAGTGTTTCCAACACCTGCGCTGCTGCCCAAATCGGCGGAAGATCGTTACGAGGTCCGCCGTTTGGTGGCATGGTTCGATGACAAGTTTCATGCAGATGTCACGAGCAAGCTGGTTGGCGAACGTGTTTTCCGGAAGATTATGGGCACGGGATATCCCGACAGTGCCAATGTGAAGGCGGGCGCGCGCGCGGTGAAGTATCACCTTGATTATATGGCGGCGCTCTTGGATCAAAGACGTTGGTTAGCGGGGAATGACATGTCTCTCGCGGATTTTGCTGCGGCGGCGCAATTGTCCTGTTTAGACTATATTTCTGACGTTGATTGGAACCGGTCCGAGGTTGTCAAAGACTGGTACGCGAAGATTAAATCGCGCCCTGCCTTCCGTTCGTTATTGGCCGATCAGGTTTCTGGATTTCCACCGCCGCGTCATTACGCCGACCTCGATTTCTAGATTTCGATGTCCGAGCTCCAGCAACGCTTGGTCGATTATGCGCTAGAGGTCGGGTTCGCGAAGGTCGGGTTTTGCAGGCCCGATGCGGTGCCTGACTTGCCGGACCGGCTGGCTGCTTTTGTCGACGCCGGAATGCACGGGCAGATGGGTTGGATAGGAGAGCGAATGGCATGGCGCGGGAGTGCTACTGCGCTTTGGCCGGAGGCCAAGACCGTCATTATGCTCGCCGAGGTCTACACGCCGGAACATGATCCGCTGGCGGTTTTTGATGCGCCTGATGCGGGCGCGATTTCGGTTTATGCCCAGAATAGAGACTATCATGACATTGTGAAGAAGCGGCTCAAGAATGTCGGGCGCTGGTTGATTGCACAAGACCCAAAGGCCGAGATCAAGGTGTTCGTGGACACCGCCCCCGTGATGGAAAAGCCACTGGCGCAAGCGGCCGGGATCGGCTGGCAGGGCAAGCATACGAACCTGTTGTCGCGCGATCTGGGGTCTTGGTTTTTCCTTGGTGCGATTTTTACGACTGTAGAATTCGAGACTAATAAGGCGGAAGTGAGCCATTGTGGGTCTTGCACGGCTTGTTTGGATGTGTGCCCGACGGATGCGTTTCCTGCGCCTTATCGCTTGGATGCAAGGCGCTGTATTTCGTATTTGACGATCGAGCATAGGGGCGCGGTTGATCCGGAGCTACGAGCCAAAATGGGGAGCCATATTTATGGCTGTGATGATTGCTTGGCGGCCTGTCCTTGGAACAAGTTTGCGGTTGAAGCGCGTGAGGTGCGGTATGCGGCTCGTGCCGATTTGATTGCACCGCCGCTGGCCGAACTGGCCGCGTTGGATGATGGGGCGTTTCGTACAAAGTTTTCAGGCTCGCCGATTAAGCGGATCGGGCGCGATCGCTTCGTGCGCAATGTGGCCTATGCGATTGGAAATTCGGGCGATAAGTCTTTGTTAGGCTCTGTTTTGACATTGGTGAATGATCCGGATGAAGCGGTGGCGGATGCGGCGGCTTGGGCAGTAGAGAGGTTATCGTGATGCAGCCATTGCGCGGGATTATGTTCAAGGTTTTGTCAGTCTGCGTTTTCCTTGCGATGGCGAGTTTGATCAAGGCCACCTCGGGCGATGTACCGCCGGGTGAGGCGGTGTTTTTCCGGTCGATCTTTGCGCTCCCTGTGATTGTCGCTTGGTTGATTATGCGGGGCGAGTTGCGGCATGGGTTGGAGACCAATAACCCGATGGGCCATGTCTGGCGCGGGGTTGTAGGCACCACGGCGATGGGGCTGGGGTTTGCCGGCCTTGGGCTGCTACCGCTGCCTGAGGTGACGGCGATCGGCTATGCCGCGCCGATCCTCGTGGTCGTGTTTGCGGCGATGTTTTTGAATGAGGAAGTGCGGGCGTTTCGCCTCTCTGCGGTTGCCTTGGGCATGGTCGGGGTGATGATTGTGCTTTCGCCAAGGTTATCGGTGGGAGCGGCAATGGGCACGGCGGAGACCTTGGGCGCGATCGTGGTGCTGATGGGCGCGGTTTGCGCGGCCCTCGCGCAGGTTTTTGTGCGCAAGCTGGTGACCACAGAAGGCACGGCGGCGATTGTGTTCTGGTTCTCGGTCACGGCGACGTTGATGTCGTTGCTGAGCCTGCCTTGGGGCTGGGCCGTGCCAAGCGTTTCGACGTTTTTGATGCTCGCCTTGGCGGGGTTGCTAGGGGGCGTGGGGCAGATTTTGCTCACATCGAGCTACCGCTATGCGGATGCGTCATTGGTGGCACCCTTTGAATACACCTCGATGATCCTCGCCCTTGGGGTCGGGTATTTCGTGTTTGGCGAAGTGCCAACGATGACCATGATCGCAGGGGCCAGTGTGGTGATTTTCGCGGGGCTTTTGATCATTTGGCGCGAGCGGTCGCTTGGATTAAAA
The DNA here is from genome assembly GCA_965658825.1 of Yoonia sp. Lineage (GTDB taxonomy): Bacteria > Pseudomonadota > Alphaproteobacteria > Rhodobacterales > Rhodobacteraceae > Yoonia. The sequence goes on along the minus strand of CBFHTU010000036.1, from coordinate 3,364 downwards.
CGGGCGCAGCAGCGGAAAGCCACCGGTAACGTGGGCGGATGATTTGGTGAATCAGAGGAAATGCGATATGGTTACACCTATGGAGGAACCATATCATGTCTGCACAACCACGCGAAATGACCAAAGACCCCGACTATAAAGCCAACTATGAGCACGATTTGGCTGAGAAGCCGAGCAAAGCGACCTTGATCTTGCAAGCCCGCAAGCGCGACCGCGACGATGCAATTCGGTTGAAGGAATTCTTGCGGATTGCGCGGGGAATTGAGGCTTAGAGTTAAGGAAGCATAGTCGCTATGAGTAGATGGCCCCGCGATTTTTGCGGGGCTTTTGATTATTTGGGACAAAGCGAAGGCGTAGAGTATGGGCTACAATTTGTATGTGACGCGCAAGAATCAATGGCACGACGAGCATGGCGAAGAGATTCAGATCGAAGATTGGATCGCCGTTGTCAAGAATGACCCCGAGATGGAAATGCGGAGTGAAGCCCATGCCGATTTGGGCAATGGGCAGGTGTTGGTTGCATCCGATCCAACCATGGCCGTTTGGTTGGGCGAAGATGGGGCAGAACGGATGTGGTTTTATCTTTCCGAAGGCAATGCTGTTGGGAAATCTCCACGCCCCGATGGGCTTGCAAAGATGCATTCGTTCAGCTTGTTGCTCGCAGCACGCTTGATCGGTGAAGAGGGCGAAACCTACGATGCCGAAGGGAATGCAAGCTATCCCCAACTTGGCAAAGTTGATTTGCCAAAGGCGGAACCGACGTCCCGCCCTTGGTGGAGGTTTTGGTAGGCTAGGGCTAGGCCCGCACCAGCTTTTCGTAGCTTGCTGAGATATCCAGCGCCATTGCCCCGACCTCAAAGTTGTAGTCCCCGATTTGACCGACGGGGGTGACTTCGGCGGCGGTGCCTGTGAGCCAGCATTGCTCGAACCCTTCGAGTTCTTCGGGCATGATGTGCCGTTCGATCACGTTGATCCCTTTTTGGCGCAGCATGTCGATGACGGTTTGGCGGGTAATGCCGTTGAGGAAGGCGTCGGGGGTTGGGGTGTGGACCTCGCCGTTTTTCACGAAGAACATGTTGGCGCCTGTCGCTTCTGCCACGTAGCCGCGGTAGTCGAACATGAGCGCGTCAGAGCAGCCTTTGGCCTCGGCTGCGTGCTTGGACATGGTGGCGATCATGTAGAGGCCTGCGGCCTTGGCTTGGGAGGGGGCGCATTCGGGTGATGGACGTTTCCATTTGGCGATGTCGAGTTTCGCGCCTTTGGTTTTCGCGTCGCCGTAGTAGTTGCCCCATTCCCAGACAGCGATGGCGAGGTGGACAGGGTTACGCTTGGCCGCAACACCCATGTCCTCGCCAGAGCCGCGCCATGCAAGTGGGCGCACATAGGCGTCGGTGAGGCCGTTTGCCTTGAGGGTTGCCATTTTGGCAGCTTCGATTTCATCCACGGAGAACGGGATTTCAAAGTCGATGAGATTGGCGGATGTGTGGAGCCGTTCGGTGTGCTCGCGGGATTTGAAGATTTTGCCGGAATAGCAGCGCTCGCCCTCGAACACGGAGGAGGCATAGTGCATGGCGTGTGTCAAAATATGCACGTTTGCGTCGCGCCATTCAATCAGTTTGCCATCCATCCAGATTTTGCCGTCTCGGTCATCATATGCGCCAGCCATTGGTCGTCTCCCGTTTTGATTTGCATTAGTGTCGCGAATAGGTCCGTTTCGGACATAAAGTTGCGATAATTCCCGAAATCGCTAACTCTTGAATGTTGGAATGTCAATAAAGCTGACGTATTGTCGGCGCAAGGATAGTTGCGAGGAACGTGCCGATGGCCCAAAGCGGACAACCAACGACGGGGCAAACCCTGCTGTTTTTGACAGACGAGCAGGTCCGCATTGGTATCGAGGCGATGTTCTTTGCCTATCGCGGGTTTACGGCCGACCCTGATCGCATTCTGGCGACGAAGGCTTACGGACGTGCGCATCACCGTGCGATCCATTTCATTCACCGCAGTCCGGGGACGACGGTCAACAACCTGCTGGCGATACTTGGTGTTACAAAACAGTCGCTTAATCGTGTGTTGCGCAGTCTGATTGCGGACGGTTTAGTATCAAGCACAGTCGGCAAGTCCGACAAGCGTGAACGTCATCTGCACTTGACGGATGAGGGGGCGGCGCTTGAGCGGGAGTTGTCGGATGCGCAGCGCGACAGGATGCGCTCGGCATATCGGGCGGCCGGGCCAGAGGCGGTTGCGGGGTTCCGCGAGGTGCTTGAGGCGATGATGGACGAAGAAATGCGCCACCACTACAGGGCGATGAAGGATAGACCGGAATGATGGCTGATGACGCGCACCTGTTGATTGTGGACGATGACGAGCGGATTCGGGGTCTGTTGCAGAAATTTCTGATGCGCTCCGGCTTTTTGGTGACAACGGCACGCGATGCTGCCCATGCGCGGCGGATATTGTCGGGGTTGGAGTTTGATCTGATCGTGCTCGACGTGATGATGCCGGGCGAAGACGGCGTAACCCTATGCCGCGATTTGCGCCAAAAGCTGACGACGCCAATTATGTTGCTCACGGCAAAGGCCGAGACAGGGGACCGGATTTCCGGCCTTGAGGCAGGCGCCGATGACTATCTGGCCAAGCCGTTCGAGCCCAAGGAATTGCTTTTGCGGATCAACGCGATTTTACGTCGCGTGCCCGCCGCAGAGCCGGCTGTTGTCGCACCCAAGGTGCTGCATTTGGGCGGTGTCCGTTATGACATAGAGCGCGGCGAGATGTGGGATGGTGACACCCAAGTCCGCCTGACCGCCACCGAGGGGCAGTTGATGAAGATTTTCTCCGCCCAGCCCGCAACCCCGATTAGCCGCGCCACACTTGTGGAAGAGTTGAGCCGTTCAGGCAGCCAGACGCAAGAGCGCGCCGTCGACGTGCAGATCACCCGCCTGCGCCGCAAGATCGAGGCTGACCCGAAACAGCCACGCTATCTGCAGACGGTCCGCGGCGAGGGATATATGATCGCACCTGATTGAACAAAAGACCAATCGAAGCAGTCTATCGTTTGCAATCCTGCGCCTTCGCCTCCGGTCTGCTGGCTTTCATGGGAGGAAAAAAATCATGAAAAAAGTCAAGGCGCTGATTGCCGCGAGTGCAGTCGTTTTGGCGAGTTCCGGGGCTGTCGTGGCGCAATCGCTGGAATACTGGGGCGAAGCTGGTGGTTGGGACGTTCTTGTTGATCCAACCTTGGGCGATGGATGCTTGATCCAGGCGGCCTATGAAGACGGCTCTGAGAAGTGGTCGCAAGATTTCGGAGCAGTAGTTAATGTGGATCAGCTTGTGAAAGAAGTGATCCCAAATGACGAAACGAAAG
>CBFHTU010000035.1:0-26487 GCA_965658825.1 Yoonia sp. | reverse complement strand
AACGCCCTCACACCGCCCTTGATAAGCGAACACCGGACATCGGATACTTCGGCCAAGCGGAGACACGAAAAGCGGCATGAACACACACCAGATGCACTAGACCATGCGGATGACGTCTTTGTCGATTGCCAGCATGTAGCCTTTGCGCGCGATATTCTTCACCAGCAGTTCGCTGACCATTTGGTTGCCAAGCGTATCCCGTAGTCGTTTGATCCGGGTGGCCCCTGCGGCCTCGTCGCAATCGGAAGGATCGCGGCCCGAAATGACGCCTTCGATCTCTGCGCCTGACAAGACCTCATCGTCCATACGGGCCTCGGCCAGGACGGACAGCGTTTCAATCGCGGCCTCTGTTAGTTTGAATTCGAAGTTGTTGAGATAAACCGATTTCTGATCACGACTGATCAGCAGGGAATTGACCTCGATCCCCTTGCGTTCGATCTGGCTCATACGGCGGTTCATCGCGACAAGCATGACAAGAAACGCGACAGCCGCAATCAACAAGGCCGTCGCAAAGACCAAGAGGACGAAAATCACGAAACGATAGGAGGAGAGTGTATCGGAGAACGCTGTCCCTGATCCCGCCAGTATTTCCAAAAGCTTGATCTCGGCATTGCCCGTCAGTGTGTCGTTTTCTACAAATAACTGCTCAACCCGTGCATTAAACGCATTGGCATCCGGTAGATTGATGAAAAGCAATACAGCGGCGACCAGCAGAATCAAAACAATCGCGGCAATGCCTGTAACGACCGTCTTATTCCCGATCTCGCGCGCCTCAATAGCGGAGGTAGTAGTCACCTGCACTTTCCTTTCGTTCCTCAAGCCCTGCGTCGTCAAAGACGCCAAGCACGTTCAGCAATATCCAATTGTCTGCGCGTAAACGGGCGGACAGTTCTTCTTTGGCGGCCCGCACAGAGCAGTCGCCAGAAACCTCGGCCACGCCATAGTGCAGCCGAAGGGGATCATCGCGTTTGGCCTTATAATCAGCATAGCAAGCGGCTTGCGCGGCGTTTGCTCCAAGGCAGGCGATCAGGAATGAGAGGATGATGTGTTTCATGACCGTGACCTGACCCGAACCAAGACTGCTATTCAATATCGTTCGATGTTATCGCGATGGCCATGACATAGCCATCCCCCGTTATTGAATGGCAAGCGCCCCCCATTCCATCCTTGGCATACCACCAACGCATGGAAAGGAAACACACATGTTTAAGATAGTCATAGCAGGGCTTATGGCCGCTTCCCTGACGCTCACATCTGCAAATCCGGTGCAAGCGCAGGGGCTAACCGAGGATCAAATCGGCAAACTTTTGTTTGGGCTTGTTGCGACAGCGGCCATCGCGTCGATCATTGATAAAAAGACAAACAGGCCCGAGCCCGAGCCTCAGGTCGCGCCTCATCAAAGTTGGCCACGCGGCACGACCCGTCCCCGCCAGACCGAAAGATTTCCTCGGCGGCATCAGCAGCCTCAAACTTCGCCGTGGCAGCACCAGCCGCGCGAGACAGCACAGCGCCATGTGCTGCCTGCGGAATGCTTTGCCTCTTACCAGACCCGTTTCGGTACTGTGCGGATGTTCGCCCGCCGTTGCATGCGTGACAATTACCGCCATGTCAGGAGCCTGCCACGGTCCTGTGCCGTGCGCGCAATAACAGACGAAGGGCCCCGTGCCGGTTGGGACCCGAAGTGCCTGCGCGATAATGGCTATCGGATCAGCCGCCTGCGTTAATCGTTGGATAGGCTGACACTGGGGGGCATCGGGCGTGGGCACGGCCCTTTGTCCCCATTTTTGCCCTTGATCGACGGGCGTGGGTCTGGTCACTGGGGTCATGACAAAAACACTGCCTGATTATTCCTTCGAGACCGACGCAGCCGCACAGGGCTTTACCGCCATTGCCGGGGTGGACGAGGTCGGACGTGGCCCGCTCGCCGGCCCTGTTTGTGCCGCCGCAGTGATCCTTGATCCGCACAATATCCCCGAGGGGCTCAACGACAGCAAGCAACTGAGCGCGAAAAGGCGCGATGCGCTCTTTGATCAACTCATGGCCTGCGCGGATGTCTATATCGCCGAAGCGACCGTCGCGGAAATTGACGAGATCAATATTCTACGCGCCTCTCATCTCGCGATGGTGCGCGCGATTGGCGGGCTTTCTGCGCCTGCCGACTTTGTCCTGATCGACGGGAACCAAGTGCCACGCGGCTTGCACCTCCGAAACCAGACAATTGTGAAGGGCGACACCCGATCTTTATCCATCGCAGCGGCTTCAATTGTGGCGAAAGTGTGGCGCGACCGGCTAATGGTGGATTTGGCGCAACAGCATCCGGGCTATGGTTGGGAAACAAATGCCGGATACCCGACACCTGTGCATAAAAAAGCACTGCAAAATCTTGGGGTCACCCCACACCATAGACGTTCCTTCGCACCAGTCCACAAGATGTTGTGGCAACAATAATTTGTAACGTGTTGATAAGATAAACTTTTTGACAGAACACAGTCGCTGACTCACATTGGACCCAACCACAGAGCGGACTAACCGCCGGGCAAAGAGGCAGTATAAATGACGATCAAAACCAAGGGCGCAGCTGTGCTCAAAGAGGCGAAGACGCTTCCCCTGAACTCCATTCTCGACGGCGATTGCATTGAAGTCATGAACAGCCTACCTGCGGGTTCGGTTGATCTGATCTTTGCCGATCCCCCATACAACCTGCAGCTCAAAGGCGACCTGCACCGTCCGGACAACTCAAAGGTTGATGCGGTCGATGATGCGTGGGACCAGTTCGACAGCTTCGCGGTTTACGATAAATTCACCAAAGAATGGCTCGCTGCCGCGCGCCGCTTGCTCAAGCCGAATGGCGCGATTTGGGTCATTGGCTCTTACCACAACGTGTTCCGCATGGGTGCAGAACTTCAAAACCAAGGCTTCTGGATTCTCAACGATGTGGTCTGGCGCAAGTCGAACCCGATGCCAAACTTCCGCGGCAAACGGCTGACCAATGCCCACGAGACGCTGATCTGGGCGTCCAAGGAAGAGGCCAGCAAATACACCTTCAACTACGAGGCTTTGAAGGCGCTGAATGAAGGCGTGCAAATGCGCTCCGACTGGGTTCTGCCGATCTGCACAGGCCACGAGCGTTTGAAAAACGAAGAAGGCGACAAGGCCCATCCGACACAAAAGCCGCAATCGCTCTTGCACCGCGTTCTGGTCGCCACGACCAATCCCGGTGACGTGGTTCTCGACCCCTTCTTCGGCACAGGCACAACGGGTGCGGTTGCCAAAATGCTGGGCCGCGACTTTATCGGGATCGAGCGCGAAGAGGCCTACCGTAAGGTTGCCGAAAAGCGGATCAAGAACACCCGCAAGTTCGATAAAGAAGCGCTCGAAGTCTCCACCTCGAAACGCGCAGAACCACGGGTCGCTTTTGGCGTTCTCGTCGAGCGCGGCATGCTGCGCCCCGGCGAAGAGCTGTGGTCGATGAACGGGCGCCATAAGGCCAAGGTCCGCGCTGACGGCACCTTGATCGGTGACGATATCAAAGGGTCAATCCATCAGGTCGGTGCCCATCTTGAGGGCGCGCCAAGCTGTAACGGCTGGACTTACTGGCAATTCAAGCGGGACGGGCAAAAAGTGCCAATCGACCTGCTGCGCCAGCAGATCCGCTCCGAGATGGCCAAACACTAGTTTTCATAGAATACCGCCAGTGCGTATAGTCAACCACCCCGCGAAAGCGGGATGGTTCACAAAGCGCGCAAACTTCAAACCCGCTGTGCCTTGTGCCAGCGGGTTTTTTTTGATGAAATCGGTTTCATCCAATTTCAGTTTTCCCCAAAACCGAACCAGTGCACGCAAAACACCCTACTTCGGCAGCGGTAGCGACCCGTCCTTATACGGTGCCCAGTCGGTGATTTCGGGGTAATATATCGCCCGCCATTTGCGCACCCTTGGGTTCATCACGCGCCGCCATATGCGCGGCGAAAGCGCGGTGAGCGTCATAATGGAGTAGCCAAAGGGCAGTTGCGGCGCGTCTGCGGCACCATGGTTTTGAAGCAGCGGAAAACGACGGTCAGGCTTGTAATGATGATCCGAATGGCGCTGTAAATTGATCAACAACCAGTTGCTCGCCCGCTGCGCCGAATTCCACGAATGACGCGGCATCACATGCTCGTATTTGCCTTCGCCAAGGTGCTTTCGCGTCAGGCCGTAATGCTCGACATAGTTGACCAGTTCGAGTTGAAAAACCGCTACAACTGCTTGAATCAGAAACAGAAATAATCCCCAGACATCGCCTAGCAAAAGCGCCAACAGCAGGAAACTCGCCTGCCACAACCAGTACTGCCAGAAAGGGTTGGAACGGTGATGCCAAGGCAAACCCTTACGCGCAAGCATCGCCTTTTCTGCCAGAAATGCGGAGACATTACACTCAACTAACACTCGCAAAAAGAAGCGCCAAAATCCCTCATTATACCGCGCCGTTACAGGGTCGCGCGGCGTGCCGACATAGCGGTGATGCACCAGCAAATGTTCGGACCTGAAATGGGAATAAAGCACCATACCAAGCAAAGCATCACCCATACGGCGTTCAATCTTTGGCTTTTGGTGCATCAATTCATGGCTGTAATTGATCCCGATCACACCCGTGATCACCCCAACCCCAAGGAATAAAGCGATTTGTTCCCAAGCGTTTAGGTGATATGCGCGGGTCACATAATAGATCATTCCAAAGATGATACAAAACTGGATCGGCGCCCAAACAGCAGTGATTAGTTTGTACCAGGTGAGTTGCTCATCTGGTGTTTGCGGGTCCGCGTTATCCTCGTTCACGCCCGAGAAAAAATCGATTGCGGAAAACAGATACCACGTCGCGAAAGGCACCAAGAAAACCGCCCACCCCCCAGCATAGGCTGAATAAATCACCAGCGGGATCAGAAGCAGCGACAGCCAAAACGGCATCGCAGAGGTCAGTTTAGAAATGTTGGACGCAGGAATCGTGCTCATGGCGTTTCACCTATTTCGGGATTTTGGCCACCCTATGGAATGGTTTTCAAAACCTCAATCGTTGCGTCACGTCGTAGCGAGTTGAACGAAAACCTTCCGCATGGCCGTTGGTAGGGATTTAGCGTCGAAGTCATCGTGATCCATGAAGAAACCACGCTCAGGGTTAACGTGATTGCCGACAACCGCCGTCAGGATTGTCAGCTGCAGATGGAAATGCGTGAACGTATGCCGCGCCTGTTCATTCAGCGTGGTCCAATCCGCCTCTAGCGGGGGATTTGCCGCGGGCGCATCGCTCCAGTCCGTCGTCGGAAACCCGAGCATCCCCCCCAAAAGCCCACTATCAGGCCGTGTTTCCAGCAGCCAAGCCCCATCCTCGCGGCGCACAACATAGGCTATCCCCTTGCGCGTCGGCACCTTTTTCTTTGGTGTTTTCTTTGGCAGTTCCGCAGCCGTCCCTGCAATCCTCGCCGCACAGGGATCACGCCAGGGGCAAATGCCACAGGCAGGATTGCGCGGCGTGCAGATCGTGGCGCCCAAGTCCATCACGGCTTGCGCATAATCGCCCGCCCGTTTTTGCGGTGTCAGCGTCGCGGCAAGTGCGGTGAGCTTTGGCTTAGACGCGGGCAAAGGGTCGTGGACATCATGCAGCCGCGCCATGACCCTTTCCACATTGCCGTCAACGACGACGGAAGCTTCATCAAATGCAATCGCAGAGATCGCGGCGGCCGTATAAGGTCCGATGCCAGGAAGCGTCAGTAATTCATCGTTTGTTTGCGGGAACTTACCGCCGTGATCGGCCGCAACGGCGCGCGCGCATTTGAGCAGGTTCCGCGCCCGCGCATAATACCCCAAGCCAGCCCAAGCGGCCATGACTTCAGCATCCTCTGCCGCTGCCAAATCGGCAACCGTCGGCCAAAGCGTCATGAATTTGCCGTGGTAGGCGCGAACCGCCGCAACGGTCGTTTGCTGCAACATTACCTCAGACATCCAGACCGCATAGGGATCGGGCAACTGCCCCGCCTTACGCGCAGCGGGCCCCACGCGCCACGGCATTTCGCGGGCGTTTGCATCGTACCATGCGAGCAAGTCTTGGGGCAGATCACGCAATGTTTATTCATCCTGTCATCGGGTTTCGCTGGCATGACGCCCGCATTCCATTAGATTAGCGCTTAGATATGAAACAGCCACGCCACAATAGCACCACTTACGGGTTTTCCCGTGCCGCGTCTTTGATGCAGACCCGCATCAAGAGCGCGAGCGAGACCCGTGGATTCGCGGTAACGCGGCTTTTGACCCATTGGTCCGAGATCGTGGGCGAGGCCGTGGCTGGCATCGCGACCCCCGTGAACGTGTCGTATGGCAAGGGCGGCTTGGGCGCGACGCTGACGCTTTTGACGACCGGCGCACAGGCACCGATGCTTGAGATGCAAAAGGAACAGATCCGCGAGAAGGTGAACGCCTGCTACGGCTATAAGGCGATTGCGCGTGTGCGGCTGACGCAGACAGCCCCTGTCGGGTTTCACGACGGGCGGGCCGCGTTTGGGCAAAAGCCCGCCGTGGCCAAAACCCCTGATCCCAAAGCGGTCGAAACCTCTATAGACCTTTCCAAAGACGTTCAAAGTGACGCGCTGCGCGCGGCCCTTGCGGCCCTTGGCGCAAACGTCATATCAAAACACAAATCCGGATAACGAAGGAAACCCGATGCAACGTAGAAACTTGATCGCTGGCGGCGTCGCCGTTCTTGGGCTTGGTGGCTGGGCACTGACCCGTCCGTCAAACGAACTGCCGCTTGATCCCTTTATGGCAGCGAACGCCCAAGAGGTAGCCGCTGATCCGTCGGTCATTCCAGATATGGTTATGGGTGCCGCCGACGCTCCCGTCGAGATTATCGAATATGCGTCATTCACTTGCCCGCATTGCGCCAATTTCCATGCCAACGTCTATCCGTTGCTGAAGGCCGACTATATCGACACGGGCAAAGTGCGCTTCGTCTATCGTGAAGTTTATTTCGACCGTTTCGGGCTTTGGGCCTCGATGATGGCTCGCTGTGGTGGCGAGATGCGTTTCTTTGGGCTTGCAGAGCTAATCTATGAAAAGCAGCGCGAATGGACCGCAAGCGGCGATCCGGCGCAAATTGTAGAAGAGCTACGCAAGCTCGCGAAAACCGCTGGCCTGACCGATGAAATGCTTGACGCCTGCATGAATGACGCCGATCAAGCGAACAATCTGGTCGCATGGTATCAGGAAAACGCAAAGCGGGATGGCATCCAATCCACGCCGTCTTTCCTGATTGACGGCGAGAAGTATTCGAACATGTCCTATGCGGATTTCCAAAAACTTCTGGATGAAAAGATCGGCGGCTAGATGCAGCCCCTTTCCGGTCTCAAGGTTATCGAGTTAGCGCGGATTTTGGCTGGCCCTTGGGCGGGTCAAACTCTCGCTGATCTTGGGGCAGACGTCATTAAAGTGGAAGCCCCCAGCGGCGATGATACGCGTCAATGGGGCCCACCCTTTATCGCGCGCGAAGGCGATAAATCCGCCGCCTATTTCCATAGCTGTAACCGCGGCAAGAAATCGGTTGTCATTGATTTCCAGACAGCGGAGGGGCAAGCGCAATTGCGCGAGCTCCTCAACGACGCGGATATCCTGATCGAGAACTTCAAGGTCGGCGGCTTAGCGAAATATGGTCTCGACTACGCGACCCTTTCGCGAGATTTTCCGCAGTTGATCTATTGCTCGATCACCGGCTTTGGCCAGACTGGTCCCTATGCGCATCGCGCTGGTTATGACTACATCATTCAAGGGATGTCGGGGCTGATGTCGGTGACGGGCGACCCTGACGGGCAGCCCCAAAAGGTTGGCGTTGCTGTGACCGACATTTTTTCGGGCCTCTATGCCAGCACCGCCATTCTTGCCGCCGTGAACCAACGCCATACGACCGGCAAGGGACAACACATCGATGTGGCGCTCTTTGATGTAGCGACGGCTGTTATGGCCAATCAGGGCATGAATTATCTGGCAACGGGCAATGCCCCAAAGCGGCTTGGCAATGCGCATCCGAACATCGTTCCTTATGCGGTTTTTGACTGTGCTGACGGTTTTATTATCATTGCCTCGGGCAATGACGGGCAGTTCGGAAAGCTTTGTAAACTGCTTGGTCTTGCGCTTGGGGATCGGTTTGCCTCTAACGCGGACAGGCTCGCTCATCGCGATGAGTTGACGTCGATTCTAACGGCGCAAACCGCCACTTGGACGAAGGCGGATTTGCTCGCCGCTTGCGAGGCGCATGGCGTGCCTGCAGGGCCGATCAACGATATGAAAGAGGTCTTTGCCGATCCGCATATCATCGCGCGCGGGATGCAGGTTGATCTGGACGGCGTGCCATCCGTCCGCTTGCCGGTTGTGTTTTCGGATGCGGATACCGCGCCAAAAGCGGCCTCGCCCAAGCTTGGCCAAAATCAGGACGAGCTGGGCTAAACCCCGATCCTGTCCAAGGCTTTATCGAGCTGACCCCAATCCTCTAGCGCAAGGCGCACAGGCACCGTCAGCACCTTGGCGCGGAACCTGTCGGGCAGGCGGACAGCGTCCTTCTCGGTGGTCACCAATTGGGCGCGGCGCAGTTTTGCTTCCATCTCAAGTCGGGTCATCAAGGCCTCGGTCAGCGGTTGGTGATCCGAGAGCGCCTCTGCATGGATGACCTTGGCACCCATGGCGCGCAGGGTTGCAAAAAACTTTTGCGGATGCCCGATGCCCGCAAAGGCAAGCACGGGCATATCTTGCCACACCATGCCGGTTTGCAGGGGCACCAGTGTGCCGCGCAGGTGGGGGATGTCGCAAGCAATCGGCTGTTTGAGCGTTCCGATCGACAGCAAAAGATCCGCGCGTGCAAGGCCGACCGAAAGAGGCTCGCGCAACGGTCCCGCGGGGATCACCCGCTCGTTGCCAAAGCCGCGCGTGCCGTCCACGACGACGATGCTTATATCCTTATGGACCGACGGATTTTGAAACCCGTCATCCATGATAATCACCGAGGCACCTGCATGCACGGCGGCCTTCACACCTTCGGCGCGGTCCTTGGCAACCCATGTGGGCGCAAAGGCGGCCAGCAAAAGCGGCTCGTCGCCCGTCTCGCTGGCTTTGTGTTTTTGCTCGATCACTTGGGTCGGGCCTGTCAGGCTCCCACCGAAGCCACGGGTCACGAAATGAGGCGTGCCGCCGCGTGCGATGATGCGCTGCGCAAGCGCGATTGCGGTCGGTGTTTTACCCGTGCCGCCCGCGTTGATATTGCCGACACAAATCACAGGCACAGCGGCCCGAAACGGCAGTCCTTTTGCCAACCGACGGGCGGTCGCAGCCGCGTAAACTGCCGCCAGCGGCGAGAGCAGGCGCGCCCTAATGGCCGGCTGCGCGGCGGGTGTGAACCAAAAGTCGGGGGCGCGCATCAGGTCTCCGCCTTGTCGAGATACTCATAGACCAAGGTCACGAGCTTGTTGGTGGCATCCGCCCCGCGAGAGGTCACGTCCCACGCGTTATGTGCAAGCTGCGCGGCCAGATCAGTGGCAAGCAACTGCTCGACACAAAAGCCCAGATCATCCATGTTAGACACTGGTTTTAGCGCATTGCCGCGCAAAAGCCGATCATAATGCGGCTTAAATGTCTTGATCTCGGGGCCGGCTAATACAGCGGACCCGACGGTCGCGGGCGCAAAAGGATCGCAAACGATGCCATCGGTCAGGCTGCCACCCAAATAGGTGATAGGCGCCAGACGCGCCCACAAACCGAGTTCGTCGTCGGTATCTGCAACGAAAATTTGCGTCGCCTCTTTCGGCGTTTCGTCAGCGGAACGGCAAGCGGCACTAAAGCCCTCAGCGCGGAGGGCGGTCACCATTTCCGGACCGACAGTGGCGATTTTGGTCGAGAGCACAAGCAGCGTCCGGTGCGCGCGCCGCGCGGCATGACGGTGCGCTGCGGCAACGCCTGCCAGCTCCGCCATGGGGACGTCAGCGGCAAACCACATCGGCCGGTAACCAAGCGCCTCCGAGAGGTCAGCGCGCTCGGCCTCAAGATAGGCGGGTGGAGTCGCACCCTCTTCAAGCACTCCCGTCACTTGGACATTACCGGATATATTGCCGGCCTTCTGAAGTCGCGTGGCCGTGACCTCATCAATCGTCAGAATTTCCGAGAATACCCCAAGCAATGCGCGCATCAAACCGGGGACACGCCGCCCCGCCGATTTCTCGATTTCAGAGATGTCCGCACATACAAGGAGCACGGAAATCCCGCTGTTCTGAATTTCGAAAAGCGGGATTGGCTCCAGCCGGCCGCCGACCCAAAGCACAAATTGGGGCTTCCAATGGGCAAGGAACGCGCGGGTGCTGCGTTTGGTATTCGGGCTGATTTGAACCTGCGGATCATCGGACGCGGGCACCGTGGCAATGATCGTGATGACCTCGCCGTCATCGGTCAGGCGGTTGGCAAGGCTGCGGATCGCGGCCAATTGGTCCGGCCCCGCGCAACAGGCCCAGATCACCGCGCCAGTCGGGCGCGGTGGAGTATCTGGGCCAACCATCCCGCAGTCCACCGGATTGATGGTCGCGAGATAGGCCGAAATGAGAGGTGATCGCGCCATCGCGGGCTTTCGCTGGCGCTCTAGTTGCCGAGTTCTTCTGTCGCGGAGGCCGCAGCCTCTTCGTCGCGCAGGCGGTGAATATGCGCGATAAAATAGCGCATATGCGCGTTATCCACGGTGCGCTGGGCGGCGCCTTTCCATGCGTTATACGCAGAGGCGTAATCAGGGAACATGCCGACGATATCAATGTCGTTGACGTCTTTGAATGCGTTCTTGGTCGGGTCGATCAATTCACCACCAAAGACGAGGTGCAAGCGTTGTGTCATGGGAAATCCTTTATGTTTTAAACGAAGTTTGAGGGCAGACTATGCCGTCGACGGAGCGTTCTCAAGCAAGTTGCGCGAGGAGCGGGCCATGCAGACCACCTGCCGCCACCAGCCCGTTGAGTTGCGGGTGCGGGTTGTTGAAGAGGAGCGTCTTGCCCGCTTGATCGGTCGCGGTTCCGCCTGCCTCTGACACAATCAATGCGCCTGCCGCGATGTCCCATTCCCATGTCGGACGCAGGGTGATCATCGCGTCAAAACGCCCTTGGGCGACCAAGCACAGCCTGTAAGCCAAAGACGAGCGAAACGCAGTCTTTGCTTCTGGAACGATCCCGTCGCGCCAGAACTTTGGCTGGTAATTCGCCTTATGGGTCAGAATTGTTGCTTGCGACAGGGCGGTTTGAGATGTTGGCGCAAGTGGGGCACCGTTCAAAAAGGCACCGCCATCCCTATGTGCCGTGAACATCAAATCGCGCATCGGAACATAAACCGCAGCCGCAATCACCGATCCTTTACGGACCACGGCAAGGGAATGCGACCAATCTTTCCCACCCTCGATAAAAGCCCGCGTTCCATCAATCGGATCGACAACAAACAGCGTTTCCGCATCGAGCCGCGCGGCACTATCCTCGGTTTCCTCTGACAGCCAGCCGTAAGCGGGCCGCGCCGCAAGTAATGTGCTGTGCAGCATCGCGTTGACGGCCAGATCGGCGGCTGTCACGGGGCCCGCATCATCGGGTTTGTGCCAGATATCGGGGCTTTGACCGAAATAGCTTTTTGCGATGTCACCAGACCTGCGGGCGGCATGGGTCAGAAGGTCAAGATCAGTCGCCGGCAAGGGTCAGCCCTTCTACCAAGAGCGACGGAACGACGTGGCTCAAATGCGCACGCGCATCATTTGCAGGGGTCATTCGCATCAGCATATCGCGCAGATTGCCCGCAACGGTGCATTCGTTGACGGCATAGGTGATCTCGCCGTTCTCAATCCAAAAGCCGGACGCGCCGCGCGAATAATCGCCCGTATTGGGGTTGATCGTAGAGCCGATCATCGACGTGACCAACAGGCCCGTGCCCATTTGTGAAATGAGGTCTGCGCGGCTGGCATCCCCTTGGGTCAAGGCGATATTGCTCAGGCTCGGAGAGGGGGGCGACGAGGTCCCGCGCACGGCATTTGCGGTGCTTTCCATCCCAAGCTTGCGGGCATTCGCAAGGTCCAGCGTCCAGCCTGTCAGCACACCGTTTTCAACAATCGCACGCGGCTTTGTGGCTAGCCCTTCGGCATCAAACATCCGCGATGAGGAGGTGCGCAGCCTGTGCGGGTCTTCGATGATGGAGAGCGCAGCCGGCAGGATCTGCTCGCCCAGCGCATTGCGCAACCAGCTTGACCCGCGCGCGATCGTGGCCCCGTTTGCAGCCTGCAACAGATGGCCGATCAGCGACGAGGCAATCCGCTCGTCAAACAAGACGGGGTAGGCGCCGGTCTTTGGCTTGCGGGCACCTGCACGCTCGACGGCGCGGTCTGCTGCGATGCGCCCTATCTCTGCCGCATCGCGCAAATCGGTCTGAAAGATGCGGCTGTCATAGTCATAGTCGCGCTCCATCGCGGTCCCTGTGCCACTAATCGCGACACAGGACAGCCCGCGATTGGACCGTGCATAGCCAGCCGAAAACCCGTTGGTCGCCGCAATATGAACGCGGCTGCTGCTATAGCCTGCGGAGGCGGATTGCACCTGTGAAATGCCCTTGTTCTCAAGAGCGGCCGCTTCTGCTCGCGCGGCATCGGCCTGAAGCTCTGCCGGATCAGGTTCGGCACTCGGGTCAAAAAGTTCGAGACCGGAATTATCGGTGACTTTCGCCAATTGAGACGGATCTGCAAGGCCTGCGTGGGGGTCGTCTGGTGCCTCTTTTGCCATCGCGATGACGCGCTCGACCATGTGCCGAAGCGTCTCTGGCTTGGTGTCAGACGATGAAACATTCGCCTGTCTTTGCCCAATCAAAACGCGCAAACCGACGTCGACACCCTCAGAGCGCTCGGCATGTTCTAGCGCACCTGCGCGCACGTCAATGGAT
Source organism: Yoonia sp. (assembly GCA_965658825.1). GTDB lineage: Bacteria > Pseudomonadota > Alphaproteobacteria > Rhodobacterales > Rhodobacteraceae > Yoonia. The sequence goes on along the minus strand of CBFHTU010000035.1, from coordinate 13,536 downwards.
ACAGACGTGCCATCAACTGCAATGGCGTCGGCCTGATCGGCGCCCGCTTTGCGCGCCATATCAATTAACTGGTGGGTGAGATCAGAGAGGGATTGGGTCATGTGGCTTCCTTTGTTCCCTCTTCAGGTAGTCTGCGACGCGGTCTGCTGCAAGGCTTTGACCGCGTCGCTTTTGGCCTACTGAATACGCTGGCCGTTCGCGATGACATGGCCTTCCTTGTTGATCTCGATTTTCGAGGTCAATTTGTCGTCGCCCACGGTGCGGGCAAACATGCCCATCATCATGCGGCCCATCATGGCCTGTTCTTCGGGAAGAAGGCCCATCGTCACCAGGTTATCAATCAGGGCATTGGCCCCTTTGATGTTCATCGTCACATCGCCCTCCGGACGCGGAAAGCCATCAAAAGTTGTCATGTCGGTGTTGTCAAAGGTGAATGCGCCCACGCCGGTCACTTCGGCACCGGCAGCAGACAGCTTCATGGTGTTGAGCGTCACCGCATTAAGCTCGCCCGGAGCGGCATCTTCCGCCATCGCCTCGGTTTGTTCGGGGTCAAGCAGGTCAACAAAGAGATTTGCCTTGCCTGACAGATCAACAAGGAACGTGAGGGGATCGTGGGGTAGTGCGCTACTTGGGTCCAGCATCGACCAGATCATATCGTTCATCGTAAGGCCGGTCAGGTTCAAACGCAGCCCGAAATCGGCAGGCTCTTCGGTTTTGCTTAGTGGCATATCGAGTCCGATCCCGTATTCCGCCAGCCCGAATTCGATCGGGAAAGGGAGGCCGCCGCCGTTGGCCGTCATGACAATGCCCTGGCTCAGGGAATCGTAATGAATCGCCGTATTATCCATCTTGCCCTTTAGCGACCCGTTCGCGACCGAGACGGTGCCAGACGTCTGCTCGCCCTCGGCATACACATCAAAAATGAAGTTGCTTTGGCCAAAGCTGTAACCGCCATCTATTGCGAAATCCTCAACAAACATATCCTCGGGCGATTCCAGATCCTCGCTCCAAGGCAATGTCATCTCGGCTTGCGCGCCTAAACTGTCCATCTTGCCGCTCAGCGTGACATACTCGTCAGCCGTTTCCGGCGGGGTCACATCGACCAGCACATCCAAAGAGGCGGCCTTCACGTCATAGGTCAGTTCGCGCATCTCGGTACCCGCGCTGGAATAGACGCCCGACACGTCATTGGCGGTCAGGCGGATATCGGCCTTCACCGTGGTGTCCCCATCGGTGATTTGGTCGACAACTACGCCGTATTTGTCGGCACTGGCGGTATAGGTCAACGCGTCGGAATCGCCGCTGACAATCAGCTTGGCACCCGACTGCTGGACAGTCATCGTGATCACGGCACCGTCGGTATTCTCGATCATGATTGGAAAGGTTTCGGGAACGGTGACAGAAACGGTGCCATCGCCCATCTCGGTAAAGACCAGATCGCCCATATCCGCGGTGACTTTGGAAACATCGTCGTCCGCAGTTACCACAATATCGGAAACGGTCAGCGTGTCGCCATCCATGACCTCATCGCCGAAGGAAATGCCCTCTTCACCATACATCGCAAGGTTTTCTTGCCAGTCCGCCCAGACATCCGCAGCAGTCACATCCGCTTGCGCAGTGCCAGCAGTCAGAAGCGCAAAAACGCAGGCCGTGCTGCGCAAAGTTGTAAAATGTGTCATGGCGGTGTCCTTTAAGGCCAATGGCGATCAATCTTTGGAGGCCTTGCACAAGGGGGCAAGGTCGGGAATTCTACCCACAACGTAGCGAGTGCCGCTGCCAACCAAAAGGGGAGAGGTTATGAATAACGTCGATATGAGCGGGAAAACTGTTCTAATCACAGGCGCAAGCCGCGGGATCGGACAGGCTGCGGCCTATGCTTTTGCGCAGGCAGGGGCCAATGTGGCGCTTTTGGCGCGGAGCATTGACGAGATCGCGCAAACCGCAGGCGACATCGGCGACATCGCTCTTGCGATCCCCTGCGATGTTTCGCGCCACGCAGAAGTCGAAGCCGCCGTTGCGGCCACGGCACAGGCCTTCGGGGGCATAGATGTGCTGGTGGGCAATGCCGGCATGGTCGCGCCGATCGGGCATCTTGCCGATACCGACCCCGAGGCATGGAGTCACGCCATCGACGTCAATCTCAAAGGCGTTTATTATGGCATGCACGCCGTCCTGCCCAGTATGATCGCACAGGGACACGGCACAATTCTGACCGTCTCGTCAGGTGCGGCGCATAGTCCGGTTGAAGGCTGGTCGGCCTATTGCAGCGCAAAAGCAGGGGCCTACATGCTGACCCGCGCAGTCGATAACGAGACCCGCGCCAAGGGCCTGCGGGTCATGGGCCTTTCGCCCGGAACGGTGGCGACGCAGATGCAGCGCGAGATCAAGGCATCGGGGATCAATCCGGTCAGTAAACTAGACTGGTCCGATCACATCCCGCCTGAATGGCCCGCCAAAGCGCTGGTCTGGATGTGCACGCCCGAAGCGGACGTTTACCTTGGGATGGACGTCGTGTTGCGCGAGCAATCCATCCGCGATCTGGTGGGCCTGTCATGATCCGCTGCGACAAGGATGGGGCGCTGTGGACGGTGACCCTCGACCGCCCCGACAAGGCCAATGCGCTCACGGCGGATATGCTGGCCGCTTTGGTCGAGATTTTTGAAAACGCGCAGGACGCGCAAGTCATCATCCTGACGGGGGTTGGCAAGGTGTATAGCGCGGGCGCTGACCTCGACGCGGCAAGGGCGGGCCTTGCAACAAGCCCGCTCTGGGAACGTCTTTCAGAGGCAATCGCGGCGTTCAATGGGCTTTCGATCGCGGCCCTCAACGGGACTGTCGCGGGCGGCAGCTTTGGCATGGTGTTGGCCTGCGATCTGCGGATCGGGGTGGAAACGGCAAAGTTTTTCTATCCGGTGATGAAGCTTGGCTACCTGCCGCAACCCAGTGATCCTGCGCGTCTGCGGGCGTTGATCGGGCCGTCACGGGCGAAAATGATCCTGATGGCAGGACAAAAGATCACCGCACCAACCGCGCGTGATTGGGGGCTCATCGACGACATTGCGGCCCCGGATCGTCTCGTTGATCACGCCAAAGCATATGCGGCTGACGCGCTGGGCGCCACTGCTGCGCATGTTGCGGGAATCAAGCGACTTTGCTGACACCTTGTTTTGATCTCCAACAACAGGCAATAGAGGGTCAAACAAGGGGTATTTGGTAATATGGATAGCACAATCGTCGAACAGGGAATTGATCTGCTGAACAAGGGGTTCGACCTTGCGATGCAATGGCTGCTTTCGCCCGCCGCCTGGACACAATTCGCGCTGCTTGTTGGCGCCTACCTTCTCGCTGTCCTTATCAATCGGATCGTGGCGCCAAAGCTTGCGCGCGTGCTGACACCCGAGGTCGAAAGCACCACGTTGCTGTCAAAAGGGCGGCGATTTGTGTTGATGTTCCTGCCGCTGCTGCTGCCGCTGTTTGCCTATGGGTTCACTGCAATTGGCGAACAGGTCACACGGTCGCTCTTCGGGTCAGGTGCAGTCATTGCTTTCGGAAAGCGCTTGTTCCTGTTCTTGGCGCTGCGGGCCTTTGCCCGCGATATCCTGACGGATCCGTTTCTGCACCTCTTGGGCAAATATGTCGTTGTCCCCGTTGGCGCGCTCTATGCGCTGGGCGTGCTTGATCCGGTCATGCAGGGGATGGCCGGAACGGGCGTCAGCATCGGCAATATCAACTTTAGCGTTTTGGCACTGGTGCGCGGGATCATCGCAGGCAGCCTGCTTTTCTGGCTCGGACATTGGTCCAACAGCCAATCCGTCGCCTATATCGAACGACAAAGAATGCGGCCCGCGATCAGGCAACTGCTGACCAAGGTTGCCGAGTTCGCGATTTTCGGCTTCGCGTTCCTGTTGTTGATGAACATCATGGGCGTTGATCTTGGGTCGCTGGCGGTCTTGGGCGGGGCGATCGGCGTCGGGCTTGGTTTCGGCCTGCAAAAGATCGCCTCGAACTTCATCTCTGGCGTGATTCTCTTGGTCGAGGGGCAGGCAACGGTTGGCGACTATGTCGAGCTGGACGGCGGCGAGGCGGGCACGATCATCAAAATGACCGCGCGCGCGACCTTCCTTGAGACATTCGACGGGCGCTGGATTGTCGTGCCGAACGAAGACTTTATCACAACGCGGGTTGTGAATTACTCTGACAGTGGTTCTGCAAACCGGCTCGAAGCGGCGTTTTCCGTCAGCTATGATACGGACATCAACAAGATACCCGCACTGATTGAGGCAGCCGTGTCGGCACATCCTTCCGTGCTGCAAAGCCCCGAGCCGCCAGATTGCGAATTGCGCGGCTTTGGCGAGAGCGGGATCGATTTTGCCGTCGAGTTTTGGGTCAACGGGATCGACGACGGTAAAAACAAATATACCTCCGACATTCTCTTTGTGATCTGGAACACCCTGCGCGATAACGGGATCGAAATTCCATTCCCGCAGCGCGTTATCGAGATCAAAGGCGGGATACCCAAGTGACCGACGCTCTGGTCATCGGGGCTGGGCCCGCGGGGCTGATGGCCGCCGAGACCTTGGCCGCAAACGGCGCAAGCGTCACGCTCGTCGACGCCATGCCCTCCGTCGGGCGCAAATTCCTCATGGCAGGAAAATCGGGGCTGAACCTCACGAAAAGCGAAGATGCGGGCGCATTCCAAGCCGCTTTCGGGCCTTTGCCAGCGGCGATGCAGGCTGCGCTGACGGATTTTGGCCCCGCGCAGGTCATGGCATGGGCAGAGGGGCTGGGTCAGCCGCTGTTCACTGGCTCGACGGGGCGGGTTTTTCCCAAGGTGATGAAAGCCTCGCCACTTTTACGGGCATGGATGGCGCGGCTTGACGGGCTGGGCGTCACGCTCAAGACCCGCTGGCGGTGGGTCGGATGGGACGCTCAGACCCCGATTTTCGACACGCCAGAGGGGCGGATAGCACGCACGGCCTCCATTGTGGTGCTCGCGCTGGGCGGGGCCAGCTGGGCGCGGCTTGGGTCCAATGGCGCTTGGGCGGTCTATCTGCCAGAGGCGGTCGCAGCGTTTGCACCTGCCAATATGGGGTTCGGTGTCGCATGGTCCGCGCATATGGATGCACATTTAGGCAAGCCTATCAAATCCATCAAACTTAGTGCGGGCACGGCAGAATCGCGTGGCGAAATCGTTCTGACCAAAGCGGGGATAGAAGGCGGTGGCATCTATATGGTGAGCCGTGCGATGCGCGAGGGGGCCGCCTTGACGGTGGATCTACTGCCAGACTGGGATCTGGCGCGCGTGCGCGCGGCGTTGCGCAAGCCGCAAGGCAAGACAAGCCTGACCAACCACCTGCGCAAAACGCTGAAACTCGATCCTGCACAAATCGCGCTTTTGTTCGAGTTCGGGCGCCCGTTTCCCGATGATCTGGCGCCACTGATTAAAACGCTGCCGATCAAACACACAGGGCCGCACCCGATGGATCAAGCGATTTCGACGGCAGGTGGCGTGCGGTTTGACGCACTTGACGGGTTTGCACTCAAAGAGAGGGACGGGGTCTTTTGCGCTGGTGAAATGCTCGATTGGGAGGCGCCGACGGGAGGCTATCTGATCACAGCATGTCTGGCGACAGGGCGGGCGGCGGCGCTCCAAGCCTTGGGACGAAACATCAAAACGACAAATTAGAGGCGATGAAGAAACCACGCGCTGGCCGGAAAACAAGCTGCGGGGCGGGTTTCGCGTCAAATTGGCGGCAGATCGGGCGTAATTTGCATGGTTCAATGACTCAGAAGACGAGTCACCGCGGGCCTGCCTGTCTGCCATAGAAAAGGCATGAAAACCCTCGAATCGTGAAATGACTCTTATCGGAATTCGGCCAAAGTGTTGCGTTGCGGCATCGCTTTGGCGTAAATTTATCCGGTCAAAAACCCCACCAACAAGCTGGGTATCAGGCGCGATTTACCCTTCGGGGTATGCGAAAAATATGACGAATCATCAGCTTTTATGAGATTGCGACTGTTGTTGCGGAGCGGAGACATCGTGATCTCGTAAAAAAGGTGTGTGATTATTGCCAAGAATTGCGTCATAAATGTGGGAGGACATGGACGCAGGATAATTATCGTCTTGTTTTATTGGAGCAACGTGGATAGAAAACCTGTGATCGTCCACAACGTGCATTTTTATTGGAGTACCGACATGCGCCTTACAACTACTCTCGCTGCCGCAGCTGTTATCGCTGTTTCTGGTGTTGCTGCTAACGCTGGTGGCCTTGCCCCAGTTGCTATGGAAGCACCTGTTGTCATGGTTGACACACCTGCAGCTTCCGGTTCCGTGAACAGCGGCTACATTGTGCTTGGCCTCTTGGCAGCACTCGTTGCAGCTTCCGGCTCTTTCTAAGATATTCTTAGAAACTAAGAACGAATGAAAGGCTGGCCTTAGGGTCAGCCTTTTTTCATGCATGCGAATCTATGCGTTTTGAAAGACACTCACTGCCGCTGCTGCGATCACTGTATGTCCGCTAGCAGCTCAAGCAGTTGTCCCCAATGGAGCCGGGCGCACCCATCTTCATAGTCGTCACACCTGACGCCTCCGGCTTTTTCTGAACCGCGATTCGAATAGAAAGACGATTGGTCAGGCGGGCCTCGGCCCGTCTTTTTGCTCTTAACGGCGGGCCATCATTGCCAGACGGATCAACGTGCGCTCCATAAGTGCATTTTGTGGCGCGCTATCGGCCGAACGCAGCTGGAGATCCACATCAGTGAGGGCCGTCAGGGCCTTTTCCAACCGGTCCCGCCCCCAATTCCCTGCCTGCCGGACGATCTTATCGCGGCGCGGTCCAAAGACAGGCGGGCGCAACCGACCGATTCCCGCGCCTGCTCCTCCTGGATCACTGGCGACCGTGTGCAGCCGCTTGAAATGCCGCGTGGCCCCGATGCAGAGCGCCACTGGCGTCACTCCTTGGGCGTAAAGATTGCGCAGCACAGGGCCCAATGCGTTGGCCTGTCCCGCGGTCACAACGTCGAGCACGTCGTCAAGCTCCACCTCGGCGGATTGCGGCGCGCAGGCCATGATCTCGGTCACCGTCAGCGGTGACGGGTCGCCGTGTTTATAGAGCCCGACCTTTTCCACCGTTTGCCGGAAATCACCCGGTTCTAGCGTTTGCGCGAGCGCCATGAGCGCATCCATAATGTCGGCACCCGGCGTGGCGAGGCCTGCCGTTTGCAGCGCGGCCGTGATATCGTCGCGGTTGGGTGGATCATCATAGATGCCGATGGCCATGGCGTTACGGTGGCCTTCGAAAAGCTTTCTCAGCGCTGATTTCGCGGTCAACTGCCCTGCGGTGACAACAATCTGCGCATCGCCCGCCTGCCAATCGGCCAAGGCGGCTGTCAGCACTTTTATACTGGTATCAGTCGCGTCCTCGACAAAAGCGACGCGGTGTCCCGGAAAGAAACCCTGCGCCTTGATCGCATCGTCTAAAAGCGCCGCATCCTTGCGCAGGTCGGACGCGGACAAGCGTGTAAGGCGCATCTCTTCTTCGCCAGAGGGGCCAACGAGGGCGGCGATGGCAGATTGCCGCGCGGTCGCGACGCGCATGGGGTCTGCACCAAATATCAAGATCGCAGTGTGCGATGGGTCGGGTTTACGCAAATACCCTTGCGCCGCGCTGCCCGCCATCTTCATGGGGCAAGCTCGGCGGCCGACAAGAGTAGACGCGCCACAATGAGATCCGCCAAGGCCACCGATAGCCGCGCGCTTGCATCTTTGGCAGAGGCTTGCGTTGCAACGGTCGATCCCGTGGCGGAATAGCTCATGAAAGTCTCTTCAAGCCCGCTTTTCACCGCCGTACCGAGATTATCCGAAAGCACCCATTGCGCCGTGCCCACCAGATTAAACCGCGCTGTATCGCCATCCAAGGTGATGGTCGCAGGTGTTGGTGTTTCTGTAAGGGTCACACGCAAGGTATAACGTGGCGCGACGGTATCGCCCAGCCGCGCGATCAATCGCGCGCGCAGCTGGTAATCGGCAACCGTCTGCGGCGTCTCGAATGCAATGGTGCCGCGCAAGGCCGCGCCCCCGCCCGCCGGCCCGTAAACCGGCGTTAGCCCGCAGCCCGCAAGCCCCAGAGCGCCCAGAAGGACGATACGGCGAGACAGGTGCGCGGGTGAGGCATTAGATGACAATGTTAACAATCCGTCCAGGAACGATGATGAGCTTTTTCGGCGCAGCACCGTCCAAGGCTCTGACTACAGCGTCCATCGCCAGCACCAGCTTTTCAATCTCTTCTTTTGGCATGTCGGCAGGCACGGCGATTTCCGACCGACGTTTGCCGTTGATCTGGATCGGCAGGGTGACGGTTGTCTCGATCAGCATCGCCTCGTCTGCAACAGGCCAAGGCGCATCAACGATCAGACCCGCGCCGCCCATCATCGCCCAAACCTCTTCGGCAAGGTGGGGTGTCATAGGTGACATGAGTTGCGCAAGTACAAGCATCGCCTGTCGCTTGGCCGCACTGCCGGCCTTGGATTTCGACAAGATAGCGGTAAATCCGTAAAGCTTTGCAATTGCAGCGTTAAAGCCGAATGTCTCGATCCCGCTGGTCACATCGACAATCGCACGGTGCATGGCGCGGATCAGATCCTCGTCGCCTTCACCAGTGGCATTCTCCATGGCGGCAATCTCGGTCGCCACACGGTAAACGCGGCCAATATGCTTGAACGTCGCCTCCGCACCCGACGCGGTCCACTCCACGTCCCGCTCTGGAGGGCTATCGGAGAGCACGAACCAACGGGCGGTATCGGCCCCGTATTTCGCCAGAATATCATCAGGATCAACGACGTTGTTCTTGGATTTGGACATCTTTGCAGATGGAATCACGTTCACAGGCTCACCTGTTTCACGCACAACCATCACGCCATCACGATCCTCGACCTCTTCGGGGTAATGATAGATCGGACGGCCATTCTCGGTCTTGCGCACGGCGTTTTCGTAGATCGCATGTGTGACCATCCCCTGCGTAAACAACGCATTAAACGGCTCGATCGCGCTATCTGGCAAGTGGCCGGTCATATTCATCGCACGGGCAAAGAAGCGGCTATAGAGCAGGTGCAAAATCGCGTGTTCGATCCCGCCGATATATTGGTCGACGTTCATCCAATAATTCGCATCGGCCATGTCGGTCGGCGTTGCCGCGTGCGGCGAGGTGAAGCGGGCGTAATACCAAGAGCTGTCCACAAACGTGTCCATCGTGTCGGTCTCGCGCTGCGCAGCGGCCCCGCACTTCGGACACTGGCAATTGCGCCACGTCGGGTGACGGTCAAGAGGATTGCCCGGCACGTCAAAGGTCACGTCATAGGGCAGCTCAATCGGTAGGTTTTCTTTCTTTTCAGGGACCGCACCGCAGGTCTCGCAATGGACCACAGGGATCGGCGTGCCCCAGAAACGTTGACGGGACAGGCCCCAATCGCGCAGGCGGAACTTGGTCACGCCATGACCTACACCATTGGCCTCGCAGAAGGCGATCGCGGCATCCACGGCCTCTTCGCCCGTCTGCTCGGTCTCGCCGGCGAAACCCTTCACATAGGTGACTTTCTCGGTCTTCAGCGGCACATAGGCCTCGGTCAGATGCGGGTCCGCATCGGCAGAAGACAGGAAGGTCGCGGCGATCGGTAAGCCGTATTTCGTCGCAAATTCAAAGTCGCGCACGTCATGGGCAGGGCAACCAAAGATCGCGCCCGTGCCGTAATCCATCAAAATGAAGTTCGCGATATAAACGGGCAATTCCCACGCCGTATCAAAGGGATGGCGCACGGTCAGGCCGGTGTCATAGCCTTTCTTCTCAGTTGTCTCCAGCTCGGCGGCTGTCGTGCCACCCTTGCGGCAATCGGCACAGAATGCGGCAACTGCCGGGTCTGTCCGCTCCAATTCACGCGCAAGCGGATGGTCTGGCGAAATGCCAACAAAGGACGCGCCCATGAGCGTATCAGGGCGTGTGGTATAGACCTCAACACGGTCATGGCCCGCTGGCCCATCAATAAGACCGAAGGAAAACTGCAAACCGCGGCTCTTGCCGATCCAGTTTGCCTGCATCAACTTCACCTTCGCAGGCCAGTTATCTAGGCTGTCAATGGCGGTCAGCAATTCCTCGGAATAGTCGGAAATCTTGAAGAACCACTGTACCAATTCACGACGCTCGACCTCGGCGCCCGAGCGCCAGCCCTTACCGTCGATGACCTGCTCGTTGGCAAGTACGGTCATGTCGATCGGGTCCCAGTTCACGACTGCCTTCTTGCGGTAAATCAGACCCTTTTCGAGGAAGTCGATGAACAGCGCCTGCTGTTGGCCGTAATACTCCGGATCACAGGTCGCAAACTCGCGGGACCAGTCAATCGACAGGCCAAGCGGCTTCATCTGCGCCTTCATGTCGGCGATGTTCTGATAGGTCCAATCCTTCGGGTGACCACCCGAGGCCATCGCGGCATTCTCGGCAGGCATCCCGAACGCGTCCCAGCCCATCGGGTGCAGCACGTTATGACCCGTGGCCATCTTATAGCGGGCGATTACGTCGCCCATCGTATAGTTGCGCACATGGCCCATGTGGATGCGGCCTGAGGGATAGGGGAACATCTCAAGCACGTAATATTTTGGCTTATCCTCGGAGCGGACAGCCTTAAAGGTTTCGGCTTGATCCCAAGCGGATTGCCATTTGGCTTCGATATCAGACGGGGTGTAGGTGGACATTTTGAACGGGTCTTTCACATGGAAACGCCGAGCATCTCTGGCCCGGCGCTATTCGAATTCGGGCAAATACTGACGGGCTATAGCGCGCGGTCAGCGATACGGATTTGGCGGGCACGGCTCAGGATCGCATCCTCAATCGCGCGCTGGGTCTCGGCTGGGACAGGGCCACTACGGGACTGGAGAGCAACATTGAGCGAACGGGCATCTAGCGCGGGATCGGTGATATAGACAGTCGCGCGGTAAGCGCGGGTGCCACCCGGAGGGGTGCCGTAACCCATCACGATCACACCGGTGAAGGGATCGACGCTCTCGACAGGTAAGAAGTTGAGCACGTCCAGTGCGGCGGCCCAAAGATAGCGGTTCACCGCAACGCTTTCGGCGCCGCTTGTCCGGCTGGCCTGCACGGTGGCGTCAGAGGCGGCCTTTGCGCCAAATCCGAGGCTGCCAAACGGGCTGCTGCTGCCGCAAGCGCTAAGCGTCGTGAGAAGGATCGTTGCCGTCAGGCCAATTGCTGCACGCGAAAATGCTGTCAAAGCTTTGCCCCCAAGGGATTTCTATTCACGAAATATGTAGCGAACAGGGCGCAGGGTCACAAGGCATTTGAGCAAAACCGGGGCAGATCGACATCAGATACCCCCCAAAAAGAAAGAGCGGCCCCGAAGGACCGCTCTAACTTAGACCATTACGTTCAAATTAGAATGTGAAGGATACAGACACAGTCATGCCTGGGTCGTACTCACCGGAGCCGATTTCGTCAGCCTGGTCGCCGTCTTTGTCGTCAGCGTAAACTGCGAGGAGGGACGCACCGCCACCGAGGTCGTATGTACCACCGATGTAGAAGTCAGCGTCAGCGCCTTCGTTTTCGTTCAAAGCACCGGCGAGAACTGTCGCGCCGTTACCCATGTCGTAAGAACCTTCGATGTTCCACTCGTCACGAGTCTGCTCGTTGCGGTAGTCAGCTTTCACAGTGATTGGGCCCTGTGCGTAAGCAACGGACACGCCGTAGTTGTCGTCAACCGAAGCACCAGCTACTTTTTCCATGGAGTAGTAAGCGGAAGCTGTTACTGGACCGAATGGGTAAGAAACTTTAACAGCTGTAGACTGCTCGTCAGAAGCGGTTTCTTTAGCATAAGCTACAGTTACAGTCGCACCAGCGAATGTACCTGCTGCAGAAACACCAAGAACTTCGTCGGAGTTGAAGTCGCCGTTACCGTCTGCGAAAGTTGTCGATTCCTGGTAGCCCATGCCGAGTGTGAACGCACCGAAAGAACCACCAAGGCCAACAGCCAACTGCTCAGCAGTGCCAGCTGCATCGTCAACGATGTAAGAGATCGAGCCGTTCATGCCAGCGAAGGAAGCATCGCCACGAAGAACTGCAGCGTCGGAGTCAGTGGAGAAAGAATCGGCTTCCATGTCGCCAGCAGCAGAGAAGTACTTCTTGCCAGCTGGAGCTGTGTCGCCGAGGTACAGGCTTGCGTTGTCGGATGTCAGGGACAGCAGGAAGTCGGATGCTACAAGCGCATCGCCGCCATCGTCACCAAGGGCGCCGTTGTCGCCTGCAACAGTGATTTCGAAGTAAGCGCCAGCTGTCAGACCGTTGTCCAGAGCAGCAGTTGCTGTTGTTTTCAGGTTGCCTTCCCAGAAGAAGCCGTCTTCACCGATACCGTCGATTTCGGAGTTGTAGCCCAGCTCAGCGGACAGAGCGTGTGATACAGATGTGTGACCGTCAGCAGCAGCTGCGCCAGCGAAAGCGACCAGAGCTGTTGTTGTAAGAAGTATCCACAGCGCAATGTCGGTGTCTTTTCCACTGCTGTACCATATATTCCGCTCGTCCTAGTAAGTCGCTGACTTTAGCATTGCAGTGAGGGAGAGATTGATATGAGATCATTTTCTAAGCTGTTTGGTCAGTCACAGGCGCCCGCTGCTGCAGCTACCAACCAGCCTGCAAAACTTACACTCGAGGCATTCTTTGACCTCAAGTATTACGCCTTTATTCAAGCCACCAAACGCAGAAGCAAGCATGATTTTTATCTGTTCAATAAGCATATTCGTCCTGTGCTGGGAGCAAAGCTGCTTAATGATATCAGCAGTGAAGATATTGATCATTGGATGCTGCACCAGATGGAAGTTGGATACAAATCTGGAACTGTCAACAAACACGCCTCCATGCTCAATCGTACTCTCAATATCGCAGTTCATTGGGGATACTTGGAGAAGAATGCTTTCAAAGGTGCAGCTATACGCAAGCTTCCCGTTGGCGACTATGTGCAACGCTTTTTAACACGCAATGAGATCAGTCAGCTGCTCAGCGCCTGCAAGCAAAGCACACATCCTTATCTGTATCTGTTCGTCAAGCTGCTGCTGCTTACTGGCGCACGTAAGAGCGAGCTGCGTCTTGCAAAATGGAAAGACATTGATGACGACAAAATGCAGCTGTTCGTAGCAATCAGCAAAAGTGGACGTAGTCGTAAGATTATGCTCAGCAACCAAGCTGTAAAGGTGCTGGATAAAGTACGTCTGCGAACTGATGCATTGGGCTTGCCTACAACACGTGATGATTGGCTATTTCCAAATCCACGTACCCGCAAACCCTACACTAGCTTTCATCTTGCGTTCTTCGCTGCACGTAAGCATGCTGGATTGAACACTGTGCGTGTACATGACTTGCGACATACATACGCCAGCTTGCTCATCAACAATGGCGCAAGCATCTATGAAGTGCAGCAGCTGCTTGGACACTACCATATTTCAATGACAGAGCGTTATGCTCAGTTGTTCCCCAACACGCTCAAAGA